>QCBY01000001.1 GCA_003279005.1 Prochlorococcus sp. AG-347-J22
GTTTAAATTGAAGATGTTTAAAAATTGTGATTGAACGCTACACATTGCCCGAAATGGGAAAAATCTGGACAGAAAATGCAAAATTCCAGAGTTGGCTCAAAGTTGAAATTGCAGCATGTGAGGCAAATTGTTCGCTCGGGAAAATACCTGAAGCAGCCTTGAAAGAGATTCGTTTAAATGCAAAATTTGAAGAATCAAGAATAAAAGATATTGAGAAAGAGGTAAAACATGATGTAATAGCATTTCTTACAAATATCAACGAATATGTTGGTGACTCTGGTAGGTATATTCATGTTGGGATGACAAGTAGTGATGTGCTAGATACTGGCCTATCATTGCAACTAAAAGATTCCTGCGAATTGTTATTAAAAGAAATTCAAAACCTAGAAAATGAAGTCAGATTATTAGCAAGACAGCATAAGAAGACATTGATGATTGGAAGATCTCATGCAATTCACGGAGAACCTATTTCGTTTGGATTTAAATTGGCAGGATGGTTAGCCGAAATAATAAGAGATAAAAAAAGATTATTAAACCTTAAAGAATCGGTTTCTATAGGACAAATAAGTGGTGCTATGGGAACTTACGCTAATACAAACCCTGAGATAGAAAAAATAACTTGCGATTTACTAGGTTTGAAGCCAGATACAGCAAGTACACAAGTAATATCAAGAGATAGACATGCAGAATATGTTCAAACAGTTGCACTAGTTGGGGCTTCACTTGATAGATTTGCTACCGAAATTAGGAACCTTCAGAGAACTGATGTTTTAGAGGTTGAAGAAGGATTTACAAAAGGTCAAAAAGGGAGCTCAGCTATGCCACACAAAAGAAACCCTATTCGTAGTGAAAGGGTAAGTGGTTTATCTAGAATTTTGAGGAGTTATGTTGTAACAGCTCTTGAAAATGTCCCACTCTGGCATGAAAGAGACATAAGTCATAGTTCTAATGAGAGAATAATGTTACCAGATGTTTCTATATGCCTACATTTTATGCTTACAGAAATGAAAGAAATAATAAGTAATTTAAAAGTTTATCCAGAAAATATGCTCAAAAATTTAAATATATATGGGGGTGTAATCTTTAGTCAAAAAGTTTTACTTTTACTCGTAAAAAATGGTTTATCTAGAGAAAAAGCTTATAATTTAGTGCAGAAAAATGCCCATCGAGCATGGAATAATAAGAATGGGAATTTCAAGCAAAATATTAAAGAAGATGAAGAGATGATGGAATTAATTACTGAGAGAGATTTAGAAGAATGCTTTGACCCCTCGATTCACCTCAACAATTTAAATGTAATATGGGAAAGGTTAGGTATTTAAGTCTCTTATATGTTATTTGAAGCTTAACTGCAGTTTTTCAAAATAATTAATGACTAGAAAATTTAGATTTGAAAAAGATAGTATGGGAAATATTGAAGTTCCGGAAGAAGCTTTGTGGGGGGCTCAAACGCAGCGTTCAATCATAAATTTTCCTATTGGTGAGGAATCAATACCAATTGAATTAATTTATTCAATTACGGTTATAAAAAAGGCTGCTGCGATTGCTAATTTCAAATTGGGTTTAATAGATAAAGTTAAAAAAGATCTCATTATTGAAGCCTGCCAAGAAATACTCGATGGAAAACATGATTCTCAGTTTCCATTAAAAATATGGCAAACAGGTAGTGGTACCCAAACAAATATGAATGTAAATGAAGTCATATCCAATATTGCTGCATTGAAATCAAATGTAGAACTTGGGAGTCATCATCCTATTCATCCAAACGACGATGTCAACAAATCTCAGTCTACAAATGATACTTTTCCAGCAGCTATTCAAATATCTGTTGTTAGTTCAATAATTAAAAAATTAATTCCGTCAATAAAGGAACTTACTATGGTTCTTGATAAAAAGAGTAATGAATGGAAAGACCTTATAAAAATAGGTAGAACTCATTTTCAAGATGCAGTCCCAATAACCCTTGGGCAGGAAGTTAATGCTTGGTCAAAACAACTCAAAGACGCAGAAGATGCTCTCCTAATGAGTATTGATGAATTATGTTTTTTACCACTAGGTGGTACCGCAGTTGGTACAGGTATTAACTGCCCAGAAGGCTTTCCTGAAGAATCTATTAAATCAATTTCACAGGATAATAATTTACTTTTTTATAAATCAAAGAATCATTTCTCTTTAATGGCATCACATGATCGATTAGCACACGTAATGAGTCAAATAAAAATATTAGCAGGAGCATTATTTAAGATTTCTAATGATATTAAAATATTATCCTCTGGTCCTAGATCAGGTATTTATGAATTAATAATTCCCCAGAATGAACCCGGGAGTTCTATTATGCCAGGCAAAGTAAATCCCACTCAATGTGAAGCATTGTCAATGGTATGTACTCAAGTAATGGGGTTTGAATATGCGGTGTCAATAGCAAATGCGAGCGGCACTTTACAAATGAATGAATATAAACCACTAATTGCATTTAATATATTAACCAGTATAAGATTACTAAACAGTGCAATAATTAATTTTAGGGTAAAGTTAATTGAAGGAATGCAGCCCAACCCAAAGGCTATAAAAATAAATATTGAAAAATCATTAATGCTTGTAACAGCATTAGTACCAAAAATAGGCTACGAAAAAGCGGCTGAAATTGCAAATCTTGCCTTTAATGAATCAATTAACTTAAAAGAAGCAACTATGAAATTAGGTTACCTAAGTGCTATTGATTTTGATGATGCTATTAATATTAATGAAATGATCTAATCAAGAAATTATAAAGAATTATTATCAATTCTTTTTGTTGCGGGATTTATATTATCAGCCACTTTTAACAAATCATTCGATTCGGATACAGGAAATCTATTTATAGACTTTAACGCTAACTTTGCTTTATTCTTTAATCTATTACTAACTCCTATGCAGTATTGAATTTGGTTTAAAACATCTATAGATCTTCTTAAAATCCTTACAACATCTCCCTCATCTAACGAAGTATTAAAAATAAGTTCTTTCCATTTTCTACCCCTTGCCCATTCTGAAATTATTCCAGTTAACTCTGTTTCTAAAAAAATTGGGGTGTCAATATAAAACTTATTTTGTTTTGAAGCTACTAATTTTCTTAGGCCTTCTAACTCATTAAAAACTTCTATAACTTTTAAAGAGGGCTTAAAATTACACCAAATATTTGGTCTTCTTACATCAACACAAATTGCTTGAATAATTGCTGCCAGATCAGGTGGATCTAAATCATCCAAATAGCCACTAAGTAAAACAAGTCCGACCCATAACTCATTTTCACTTCGTATTGCCCCAACTGATTGTCCTACTTCTGTTAGTTCTAAATCATTTAAACATCCAAAATGATTCAAGATTTTTATTAAATCAGTAAATTTTCTCCAGTTGTGATTTTCTTTATCTTCAAGAAGACTATTTCTCATAATTATTTCTTGTTCAATATCAATAATCCTTTTTCTATATTTTTTTAATTTTTTAGAGTCACCAAATCTATGCACAGGCTGCTCAGCTATTGTTTCATCCAAATTTGTAATTAGTTGCTGTTGTGCCAAAACTTCTTTTGTTAAATCATATTGAGGAGTTCTTAAATCATATTTTTCAGAAATTTCAGAAATTTTATTTGCAAAAGGTTTTGATTCATTATCTCCTCTTACCACTTCTCCAGAAAAATTCATTTTGGGTTCCTCAAGTTTCAAAATGTCAATATCATCTAAATCCGGAAAAATATTTACCACACAAGAAGGCTTTATGAGGATAAATAAATTATCAATTGTCAAACAAAGCAAACTTTTAATCTTTTTTGATTCATATATTTTTTTACAAATTAATGATGGAACAACTTTCCTATTAAGTTGAGGTGCTTTTATAGAAATTAAACTTCCATCTTTAATAAAGTTAAGTGCATTAGTGATTTCTTCTGATAATTTTTCAGCTGCTTGTTTTTCTAATATTCTTAATAATCTTCTTTCTTCTTTTAAACGACTCTTCAATTTTTCATATGCATCAAAATCTTTCCATGAAATATTTTCAGTTATTTTTTTCAGTTCTATCAAATCTTTATCTAAATTATCAAGAATAATCTTTTCTTCTGAAGATTCTTCTGAATATAAAAAACTACCAAAGCTTCTTTTGACTAATTCACGAGATTTATCTAGATTATAATTTTGCAAAAGGTTAAGAACCATTCCATAACTTGGTGTGAACTGACTAACGAGCGGATTTGGTTGACTAGTAGCCAAAATACTTGCTTCTTTTGCTCCCTCGAATCTAGTTTGTAATGTTACAACATATCCCTGCGAATCCTTCCCTCTTCTTCCAGCTCTTCCTGACATTTGTAAAAATTCACTACTAAATAATAATCTATGTCCTTCTTCAGTTCTTTTTGATAATGTCGAGATCACTGTAGTTCTCGCTGGCATATTGATCCCCGCCGATAAAGTTTCAGTTGCAAATACAACTTTGATCAATCCTTGCTGAAAGAGTTCCTCTACTAACTCTTTCCATGCTGGTAGCAAACCCGCATGATGTGATGCTATACCTCTTTTAAGAGCTTCACAATGAAATTTATCTTTTATCCCATCGGCATTATTTTTTAGATATATATTTAATCTTTGAGATATCAAATTTGCTTCCGAATAACTTACTAAAGATAAATCTTTTATATTTTCAACGGCCTTATCACAACCTCTTCTACTAAAAATAAAATAAATAGCTGGCAACATATTTCTCTCAGCGAGTTTAGAGATGACAAAGCCAATCGGAGGAGACTTTGGTTGTATTATTCTGCCTACTTTCCCTTTCTTTTTTTGGCCCTTTGGTGCTCTCCAAATCTTACAGTTTGGATGAATTCCACTACCTTTATTATTTAAAAGTGGATGAAGTCCCTTTGCGCTACAAAAAATAAAATCTAAGGGGACTGGTCTATATGCACTATTTACAAGTACTGTAGGACCATGAACTTTTTCTATCCAATTTTGAAGTTGATCTGCATTAGAGATCGTCGCTGATAAAGCAATTATCTGAGTTCTGCTGGGACAATGAATTATTGTTTCTTCCCAAACAGTTCCCCTTTGAGGATCATTCATATAATGACATTCATCAAGAATTACAGATTCTAAATTTACCAATGGGTCATCAAATTCCTCAAATTCACCATATAGCATATTCCTAAAAATCTCAGTAGTCATAACTAAGACTGGAGCCTCTCTATTAATACTAAGATCGCCTGTTAATAGACCTACTTTCTTCTCTCCAAACTGATTAACAAAATCCCTAAACTTCTGATTTGATAAAGCTTTTAAAGGCGTTGTATAAAATACTCTACTTTCATGAGATAAACCTCTATAAATAGCAAATTCACCAATTAATGTTTTACCTGAGCCAGTTGGAGCAGTTAAAACAACAGAATTTCCACTATTAATAGCTTTTATTGCTTCTATTTGAAAAGGATCTAGCGGAAACGAAAAATATTCCTTTAAATTAAGCAATAATTGTGAATGAAGGGATGAGGAGTTGACTTCTTAAGATATGATCTATTTAGATATTAATGAACAATAAAAGCATTGCACACTTTAATAGTAAATCTATATCATTTAATAAAAATAAATTAGTTGAAATTTTAAAAAAATGAATAAGATAAAAATCCCAAAGAATAGACTACGTCGATTAAAAACATATAGTTTAGGTAGAAAACCATATGAACTTCAAAACTTAAATCGAGGCAAAATTAAAAATAATCTCATTGATCTTTGCAGTAATGATTATTTTGGATTAAGTAGAGATAATGATGTAATAAAAGCCTCTTATGAAATAAGCTTATCTGAAGGGCTTGGTTCAGGTAGTTCAAGATTTATAACTGGTTCAAGACCAATACATAAATTATTAGAAACTGAACTTGCGAATTGGCTGAATAAGGAAAAAGTTCTTTTATTTCCAAGTGGGTTCCAAGCAAATATTGCTGCCGTACAGGCTTTAGCAAACAGAAATAGCGTTGTAATAGCAGATAAATTTATTCATAATTCTTTATTAGTTGGAGTAAAAGCTTCTGGATCAAAATTAGTAAGATTCGTACATAACAATTTAGAAGACTTAGAAAATAAAATTCTTAAATTTCATTCAACGCAAAAGTCCATCCTCATTATTGTTGAATCGCTCTACAGCATGGAGGGTTCAATTGCACCTCTCAAAGAAATTGCTGGAATTTGTAAAAAATATAATGTTAAATTATTAGTCGACGAGGCTCATGCTCTTGGAATTTTAGGACCAGAAGGTAAAGGTCTAAGTTATGATTTAACTGATGACATAACTATGATAACTGCAACATTTGGCAAATCTCTTGGAAGTGGTGGTGCATTCATAGCTTGCAACTCAAAGATTGGTGAATACCTCATCCAAACAAGTGGTGCATTTAGGTACACAACTGCTCTTTCCCCAGCCTTAGCTGCAGGCGCACTTAAATCTCTTCAAAAAATCAAAAGCAATAAAGAATGGGGTATTAATTTATTGAGCGAATCTAAAAAGTGGAAAAAAGAAATTCTTGATCATATTAATTTCCCGGTTAAGGGAGATTCTCAAATCTTATCCATAATTGTTGGTCAAGAAGAAAAGACAATACTTCTACAAAAACATCTTGAAAAAAATGGATTTTTAGCCATTGCCATTAGACCACCAACTGTTCCTATTAACGAATCAAGAATAAGGCTAACAATTAGAAGAGGTTTGAACCCTGGTATACTCAAAAATTTTACTTCTGTTTTAAAATCTTTCAAATGAACCAAGTCATTACTCAGCATGGATGGGGGTTAGATGAGAGTTTCTGGGATAGTTATAAAATTGGATTCCCCAAACAACAATGGTATTGGCAAGATAATGAAAGAGGTTATTTTTCAAAAAATGTTAATCAATCAAAATGGATAAAGAACGATTTGAATAATGGGCTCAAGATGGTTTTATGTCACTCTTTAGGTTTCCATTTAATTCAGGGAAATCTTTTAGATGAAGCATCCCACGTTATCTTGATAAATTCATTTAATAATTTTCTTCCTTCAAACAAAAAAAGAAATTTAATTTATAGATCTCTAAAGAGAATGGAGAAAAAAATAATATCATTTGAAGCAGAGGATATGTTAAAAGAATTTATACATCGATCTTTTTCTCCAAATGATATAAATATCAATTTCCAACGTATATTTTATAAAAATTTAAAGAGTGTAAATAATAATCTTCTATTAAAAGACCTACAAAAACTTTATAACGATAAAAATTCTCTAAAGTCTTTCCAGAAAAATTGCAATGTAATCGTTATAATTTCTAAAAACGATTTAATTCTTGACCAAGATTCAACTAAAAACTTTATTGAATTACTATATAAAAAATTAAATAAAAAACCCACTGTAATTGAATTATCTAATCAAGGGCATTGTTTAACTAATTTAAACTTTTATCAAATCATCAAAAGAAATCTTGATAAGAAATATGGAAACTAAGATTTGGAATGAAACAGTTAAAAATAACTTTAATAATGCTGCAGACCATTATCTGGGTTATTCAAATATTCAAAGACATTTTGCTGAAAAGATTGTTTCCTTTCTAAAAGGACTAAATATTCAAAAAGGGGAATCGGTAGATCTTGGTACAGGGACTGGCCTATTAGCAGATGAAATTGAAAAAGAATTTCCTAAAAAAAAAATTACCCGAATTGATTTCAGCAAAAAAAATGCTTCTCATGAATAAAGAATCTAGTAAAAAGATTTTATGGAATTTAAATGATGGTTTACCTCCATCAATAAACAATTGTCCTTTAATGACTTCAAACTTTTGTATTCACTGGTTAGACAATCCTGAAAAAATAATACGAGATTGGTTTAGTAAATTAAGATCTGGTGGTTATTTAATTATTTCATATCCCACAATAAATTCCTTTCCAGAATGGAAGCAAACTTGCAAAGAAACTAATATTGAATATAGTGGCTTAACTTTTCCTATCTCAAAAAATATTATCAAAAGTTTCAACTCTGATGAAATATTCCTCTCTAATAAATACTTTTATGAAGAAAACTTTCCAGATGTTTATAAACTTTTCAGAAGCATAGTGAATGTTGGAGCTCAATCAAGCAAGTGTAGACGTAAAAAAGTATATGAATTAAAAGAAATGCAAAAGTTTTGGCCTAAGAAAGAAACTAATTTGGTTAACCTTACATGGGAAATTAATATTCAAATATTAAAAAAATCATGAGCACAAGAAATAATCAATACCAATTTGTTATGTGTGGTACAGATACTGATATAGGAAAGACATTAATTAGTTCTTTTTTCGTAAGAGGATTAAATTCTTTTTACTGGAAACCTATTCAGAGTGGAATTGGTTCAGAGACTGATAGTCAAGCTGTTGCACGACTTGCAAGAATGAACAAAGGAAAGATAATAAATGAAGCATATATCTTTAAAGAACCTGTTTCTCCTCATTGGGCGGCGGAAATAGATCAAAAAGTTATAAACTTTCAACTACTGAATTTACCAATTGTTGATGGGTCTTTAATTGTAGAAACAGCAGGGGGATTAATGGTCCCAATTACAAGAAATTTTTTGCAAATTGACCAAATCAAGAAATGGGATATCCCCGTAATACTTGTTTGCAGGAGTGGACTTGGAACTCTTAATCATACACTTCTAAGTATTGAGGCATTAAAAAAAAGAAACATTAAAATACTAGGCTTAGTTGTTAACGGAGAGAAACATTTGGATAATCCAAAAACATTAACTGAATTTAGTAATCTTCCTATTATTGCTGAATTTCCATTTATGCAGAAAATTGATTCCAAAAATTTAGATATACTATGGAAAAGTCTAAACATTAAAAATAAATTGATAACTTTATTAAATTCAAAAAAAGATACATGAAATCTCAGATTTTGAACAATACTAATCAAGATTGGCATCCTAATATATGGCCTCCTTTTACTCAGATTACTAATAGCAATCCTCAAATAGAAGTTACTCATGGGAAAGATGCTTTAATTTATACAAAATATCCCAAAAAAGAACTCATTGATGGAATCAGTAGTTGGTGGGTTACTCTGCATGGACATAGTAACGATTACATTGCAAATGCAATTTTTCATCAAGCCAAAACCCTCGAACAAGTTATATTCGCCGACTTTTTACATCCACAGGCGCAAATTTTATCAGAAAGACTAAGTACTCTAACAAAATTAGAACGATTATTTTTTTCTGATAATGGATCTACAGCAGTAGAAGTAGCTTTAAAAATTGCCTATCAATCTTGGAAAAATCAAGGTGAGACAAGAAACCAAATCATTGCTTTTGATGGTGCTTATCATGGCGATACATTCGGGGCGATGGCTTTAGGGGAACGAAATATTTTTAATGAAAATTTTGATAATCTAATGTTCCCAGTCAAAAGAGTCCCATGGCCCTCAACTTGGATAAATGATGAAGAGGTTGAAATAAAAGAGAATAAAGCAATAAAAATATTAACTAACCTTCTTAAAAAGCCCACTGTAGCTGTCATCCTAGAACCATTAGTTCAGGGCGCTGGGGGAATGAATATGGTTAGACCTATATTTATTAAAAAAGTTTCAGAAGTAGTAAATAATAATAATTCTTTATTAATAGCTGATGAAGTATTAACTGGATTTGGAAGATGTGGAAGTCTCTTCGCATATCAAAAGGCAAAAATAATTCCTGATTTAATTTCTATTTCGAAGGGTTTAACGGGAGGATTCTTACCTATGGGAATTACGTTAGCAAAAGAGAAGATTTTCCAATCTTTTATTAGTGATTCACCCAAAAAAACTTTTTGGCATGGCCATAGCTTCACTGCAAACCCTTTGGGTTGTGCGGCAGCTAATGCGAGCCTTGACTTATTAGAAAATGATCCAATTAAATACCTTTCTTTAGAGAAAAAACATTTTGCCCATCTAGAAAAAATTAAGAAGTTACCCTTCGTCAAAAATATAAGAGTTACAGGTACAATAGCAGCATTTGATATTGCGATTGACAATAATTTCGGTTATTTAAATAGTATTGGCAAAAGAATAAAAACTTTATCGATTAAAAAAGGTTTATTTATTAGACCTCTTGGTAATGTAATCTATCTTTTGCCACCCCTTTGTATTACGGACAAACAATTAGAAAAAAGTTACAACATTATTTTTGATATTTTAAACGAACTATAAAAAATAACTCTAAGGTCCCTGCAATATAGCATTTTCTATATCCTCCCTATTAATACAATATGAGAATAATCTTTTAGTTAATTCTCCTCTACTCTCCCAAACAACACTCAAATCTTCTTGCTCAAAAATAATAGTTGCTTTCCAATTAGAAAGTAATAAATACCATTTAGAAGGATTATCTATATCTTTTGTTGCTCCAAGACCTTTTAACCATAATTCTAATGATTGGAGTGAATGTTGGTTGATCGGTGTATCAGGTGGAATCACAGGTCTCCTTTTGCAATTATCTCAAAAGCCATGTTGGGATTGACTCTATTTCTTTACCAGTAAAAAAAGCAATTAATATAGCAAAAAGCAAACTAATAAAAATTATAATGATTAACAAAAATAATGAGAACATTTCACCGTTTGAAAATGGTCTTCTATTACCTATTACCTTTTGATTATGAGAATCCATAACAAGAGTATTTGGAACATTTCTATGATCTTTAATTAGGTTCTTAGAGTTTAATCTTAATTTCTCATCATAGATTTTCCTCAAATTAGAATTATTTAAATTTTCATAGGCTTCAAGTACTTTTTGAAATTTATTTTTTGCCTCTTCTAATTCCAACGAAGTTGTATCAGGATGAAGTTCGATTGAGAGTTTACAGAAAGCTTTTCTTAATTCGTTATTTGATGCATTTTCATTAACGCCTAAAATTTTATAATAAGTTATCTCGCCTTTCAAAAAAAATTAATTATCATTATCATTATTCTAATCAATTTTGATCAAAATGAATGTATTTATAAAAGTAATAAAAGAACTATTTTAATCCCAATGATAAAAGAAAGTATCCCTAACGAACTTCTCAAATTAATAACTGAAGAAGAATTAATCATTTTTAAAGAATTACAAATAAGAATTCAAGAATTAAATCATAAAACCAATTTAACAAGATTAATTGAAGGCGATGATTACTGGATTTCCCAAGTTTATGACAGTATTTGGCCATTTAAAGAAAACTCAAATATTAATTTTGATAAAAGAAAATTTATTGATATTGGATCAGGGTGTGGTTTCCCAGGATTAGCATTTGCCATAACACATCCAAATGCAGAAATATATTTAGTAGATTCATCAAAGAAGAAATCAGATTCATTAAAAGAAATTATCAAAAAAATTAATTTTAAAAATAATATATTTGTAATAAATGATCGTATTGAAAATCTCGCCCGCCAATCTTTATTTAGAAATGGTTTTAATATTGCTACAGCTCGAGCAGTAAGTAATCCTTTGACAGTTTCAGAATACATATTGCCTATGTTAAAAGATCATGGATTAGGTATCTTATATTGCGGTAAGTGGGGCTATGAAGAAAATAAAAATTTAGAAAAAACTTTAAAAGTCTTAGAAGGAAAAATAGTAGAAATCAAAAGTAATTTTTTACCTAGAAAAAAAGGTATCCGTAATGTAATTTTTATTGAGCCAAAAGCTTCTTGTCCTGAAATTTATCCAAGAAGCATTGGTAAAGCTAAAAAATACCCACTTCAAGGTTAATTCTTTGATAGTCTTGATAACGTTCCTTTCCCAAACTTTTCTTTAAGGACTCTCAATTTTTTAATAACCTTTTTGGGATTTAAATGCTTTTCTAATACTCTAAATAATTGACTTTCTGATACACCGGCATCTAATAAATTTGCATTATTACCTGGAAACCAATGACTTCCACTACCAAGTAATTGGTATCTAGATCTTGCAAATCCCTCCAAATCAAACGAATCTATTAAATTTGACAGCCAGAGAAGTACAGGAATATTTATACCTCCTGGTGTATTTTGCCAATTTGGTAAATTTTTATCCCAATTCTCGTACCATTCTAGACCCAAGGAATTTAGTGATGCTTCATTTAGATTATTTAATATTTTAGGAATATATTGATCAGACTCCGATAATAAAGACAATGCTTTTAAATGTAAATCAAAGTCTTTCTCTTTTGATATTCCTACGCTTATTGTATGAACATTATTATTCCTCAAACAAAAAAGATCATTAAAAACTATTGGGTGTAGAGGACTACAAAGTTCCAACATTTTTTCAGATGGAGTATGAAGATGTCCTCCTTTATCTGTAGGACTTATTATAAAAACCCCAAGATCATATTTATGAGCTAGATCAATTACCTTTGAATTTGTTTGATTAATGAAATACCAGTGCAAATTAACATAATCAAAGAAATTTGTTGATATTGCTTTTTCTATAAGTGATGATTCTCCATGGGTCGAAAAACCTATATGTCCAATCAAATTTTCTTTTTGGAATTTTCTTAAAATGTCAATGCACCCTCCATCTTTTACAGCTTGATGAAGATGTTCAGGCAAATTGATACCATGAATTGCTAATAAATCAATTTTTTTTACTTGCAATTTTTCAAAGCTATTCAAAAGTTCACTTTCAAATAATTTTGGATCACTATTAGGAGGGATTTTCGTTTGAATGATTTTTGGTGTTTTATTAGTACTTCTAAAAGCCATACCTAACTGAATTTCAGAAGTCCCATAATATTTAGCTGTCTCTATGTGTTTAAAACCAAATTGATTTGCAAGATTTAAGATATTTTCAACTTTATTCTGTTCTTTTTCTGAGATTTCAGAGAATTTTAGTTCTTCCCAACTTTTTTGAAATCTCATACCTCCTAATGACAAAACAGGCATTTTTATATTTGTTCTGCCAAATCTGCGATAAGGTAAATCCATAAGCAATTAGTGCTTATTCATTCTTGGAAGTTTTCCTAAAGATTGAAACATATCCCTTTCAAGACTATTTTCTAGATCTTCCAAATTGTTAAAATTAACCCAATGAATACAGTCAACTGGACATGTATCAATAGCTTCTTGCAACGTTTCTAAATTATCGCCATCTTGTCTTATTGCTCTACTCCTTCCATATTGTTCATCAACTATAAAAGTGTTGGTAGCAACATGTACACAATATCTACATCCTATACATCTACTTTCATCAACCCAAACTGCCTTTTCAGTTAATTGTCCACCCAGGACAGGTTCGTATCCTGTTATTTCTTGAGTTTCATCATCAAAATAAGCCTCACCAATGGAATTAAGATCCAAGGACTAACTTTCCCACTTTGTAAGGATTAATTCAATTGATCCATCATTTTGATTTTTTTGCTCAACTACTTGATATCCATCTTCTTCTGTTTTAGAAATAATTGTATTATAAGCGTACATTTGTGTAATTTTTGATAGGAATCTTTCAACGGGCAGGTTAAATTTCCAAAGGTCGAGATCGGTTACCAATTCATATGAATTGGAGTTATTATCCCATTTAAATCCTACTTTTGTATCACTAGGTAAATCAATACTTAAGTCAACAGCTGTGTATTGTCCTCTATAGCCTTTAACAAACTTTTTTTCATGATTAACTGAATAACCAAGCTGATTTAATGCCTTAATTAAGGGTTTTGCTTCTCTAAGCTGTGTTTTTATAGTACTAAAATGTGACATTAGATTCGTGGTTAAAATGTTTTAAATTTTCGCTTTGGTTAGAGATAAATGCCTCTGTAGTTTTGTTCTTGACTTTTACTTCACCAAGAGCATCTTCAATTTTTTTTGTAGCATTTTCACATGAGTTGTTATTGAATCCTTTAACGGTTTCCTCAACTCTTCCGTCTTGATAAATTTTGAATCTTAATGTTCTTTGTGGCATTAAATTCAATTACTAAGTAATTACACTCTATATAGAATAACGAAAAATAAATGTTTCAGTTGGTACAAGTTCATTAAAATTTATTTTTTATATTGATTAATTAATAAATAATAAAATTTATTTATAAAACCCTTTCATTCCCATTGAATCCAAGGCAGTTTTTGCTTCTTCCATAACTGATGGTTCTTTATCAAAAAGAGCAATTTTTGTACATTCATCAACAAATCTTTCCTGATATATATTATCTAACTTTTCAAATAATCTACATAAAGACCATATACAATTACTTCTTACGACTGCTTCATTATCTATTTTTAAGCTTACTAAAAGTTGTTCAGCCGCTAAGCGGGCGTTAGAGGATGAGATACTGCCAATTTCTGATAGAGAACTAGAGGACCATAATCTTACTGCAGCTACATCATTCTTTAATGAATTTATTAATGGCTTCAAAACAATTTGATTATCATAATTAGCTAAACTCCAAGCAGTAGCTCTTCTTACGTAAGCATTATCATCTGTTTCTAATAAACTTACTAATTTTTTTACAGCGGAGGGGAATGGATTACGACCCAATGCATAAACTGCACTCATCCTCTCTACTGGACAAGGTTGGTCTAATAAAGGTAATAAAAGAGGGAGAGATCTTTTATCTCTATATTCACAAAATATTTTTAAACCCTGTATCCTCTGCTCTTTATCACCCTTAAGCAATTTTAAAGCTTCATCGCATTCAAAATTTTTATTTAAAGTTCCTTTTGAAAAACTATCTTTATCAATCTGTTCTAGAGGATCAATTTCAAGTTCTACAGATAATTCTTTAGCTAAAACATCAGGGTCAATTATGATTTCTGCTAAACTTTCATTCTGAATTTTCTTTCTTTTAGTCATTTTAAAATTATATTAATTAATTGGCGCAGGTGACATCATATCTCCTGGCAACCAGATCCTTGCACTTACAGCAAAAAAAGCCACCCCAAAAAGACTGACAATTGCAAAAGGTAAGAGCTTTGTTTTGATAAAACCCAATAATCTGAAGTCGAATAAATAAATAATAACGTCTTTAAGTTGAATTTTATTAAAAGTTTCTAAATATGATTATTTTATATTGGCATTTTGTCTTAACTGACCACATGCTGCATTTCTGTCTAAACCTCTACTTTTTCGAAAACTAACATTAATCCCATTATTAGAAAGTCTGGTTTGAAATAGTTGAGCATTCTTTGAAGTGGTTTGCTTAAATTCAACTTCCTCAATCTGATTGTATTGAATTAAATTTACATGGCATTGGAAACCTTTTATTAAATCAGTTAATTCATCAGCCTGTTCTAATTTATCATTAACTCCATTTAGCATTAAGTATTCAAAACTGACTCTTCTGCCTGTCTTTCTCACAAATTCCCTACAGTCGTCAATAATATTTTTAATATGATAATTTTTCGCACTTGGTATTATTGCTTCTCTTATTTTTTGATTTGAAGCATGCAAACTTATTGCGAGCGTAAACTGGCATTTGCCCAATACTTGAAAAGACTTTTCTGATAATTTTCTTATCATTTTTGGAATAGCAACAGTGCTTACTGTAACTTTTCTCTGACTTATTTCGAAATCCTCGTTGATTGATCTAATAGAAAAAAGTAATTCATCAATATTTAACAATGGTTCACCCATCCCCATAAAAACAATATTAGATACTTTCTTATTCATTTCATTTTCAATAAATAAAATTTGGTCAAGTATTTCACTTGATGTTAAAGATCTCTTTAATCCTTCTTTACCAGTCGCACAGAATCTGCAATCCATGGGACAACCAACTTGACTTGAAAGACAGGCAGTTAATCTTTTCTCAGTTGGTATCCCAACACACTCTATACTTTCATTGTCTCTAGTATTTAGTAACAATTTTAAAGTTCCATCGTTAGCCAAACTTTTTTCTCTTAGGGTTAATTCACCAAAAATAAACCCGTCTTTCTTTAATTGATTTCTAAAATTTAACGGTAAAACATTAATTTGATCAATATTTTTAGACCTATTCCTGTAATTATATATCCAACTATAAATCTGACGTCCTCTAAAAGCAGCTTGTCCATGATTCAATGCTAAATTTTCCAAATCTTTAACACTGCATCCAATAAGATTCTTCAAATTATTAAAAATCCTATTTGTTTAGAATGATCACCACAATAATAATCCATGTTTTAAAAAAAACTCAGTTAAGATAAGGGCTACAAAGCCAATCATAGCAATCCTGCCATTTAGTTTTTCATTATAAAAATGAAAACCGTAACGAGGCAGTTTTCTTTTAGGAATAATATCAGGCTTAATCATAAATTAAAATTAAAAAAATTTTCCAGTAATTGAAAATCAGAATAGCTTTTATTCATCGGAAAGTAGACCTTCTTCTTGTAATCCTTCTAAAGCGGCAGGATCAGGTAATTGATCTTCAGAAAATTGATTTTCTGCATTAGGCCTTGCAAAAGCAGCAAAATTACTTGAGGAAGGATCAATTCCATGCCTATTTCTAGTAGTCTCTAAATCTTCATCACTTGGGTCATCAAGAATAGCACTAGAACTTACAGCAGATGCTTGCGGCATATCAACTGTATAGTCTGGCCTTAAATTCTGTGATCTTCTATACCCACCAGATTCTTCTGCGAGAATATCAGGATGCGGACCAGCTTCTGAAGCTAATTCTTCAACAAAACCACTAAAACCTGTCCCAGCAGGTATTAGTCTTCCAATGATGACATTCTCTTTTAAACCTCTAAGCCAATCAGATTTACCTTCGATTGCCGCCTCGGTAAGAACTCGAGTGGTTTCCTGAAAAGAGGCTGCTGAAATAAAGCTATCTGTATTAAGAGAAGCTTTAGTTATCCCTAACAAAACAGGAGTGAATTCAGCAGGTGCTCCCCCAGTGATAGACATCGCTTGATTAGTGTCTTCTACCTGTCTTAACTCTATTAATTCACCAGGAAGAAGGGTGGTATCTCCTGCATCTTCAATACGAACTTTACTCGTCATTTGTCTAACTATAACTTCAATATGTTTATCACTAATAGCCACGCCTTGGGACTTATAAACATTCTGAACCTCGCTTACCATCTTTCTTTGTAATTTTGATATAGATTCTTGCGCCGCTTCCATTAGAGGTTTTTGATCTTTTAAATCTGTAAATAAACAATCTAGTAATTCATGAGGATTAATTGGACCATCAGTCAAGAGTTCTCCTCCGGTAACTTGCTGTCCATCACTTACCATAATATTTTGCCCTAATAAAAGTGGATACTCATTAATAGAATCATCTCTCTCAATTACAGATAAAGAAACTGATTCTTCATCATTACCTTGTTTAATTTGCACAACTCCAGATTTTTTACATAAAATTGATGAATCTCTTGGTCTTCTTGCTTCTAATAATTCTTCAATTCGAGGTAAGCCTTGAACAATATCTCCTGTTTTCTGCCTCTCAAAAACTAGTAGGGCCAATCCATCTCCTCTAAGAACTAAATCTCCATCTTTTACATGTAAAACAGAATCAGGAGAAACCATATATGGCCTTCCAAGTCTTAAGGTTACAAAGTCACTAGAAACTTCTTCTATTTCTCCGCATGAAGTAGATTTTTCGACTTTGCTAATTGAATCTCCATCGACAACGCGATCACCAACCTTAACAAGTGCTTTATCTTTAATATTAATTTTGATTTTATCTTGTTCTCGTTCCACTATTAGTCTTCTAATTGGTTCTCCCTCAACTACATCTGGTAAATATACTATCCCTTTCTCTTTACAAAGAATTTGAGTATTAGCGATTACATCTCCAGCTTTAACAATCTGATTATTCTTTATTTGTAATTCAGTATGCGTTGAACCGTGACTTGAATCAGAAATAGTATCTCTCCTTACTAAGATTGATTCCAAAATAACTAAATTTAATCTATTAATTGATTTATCATTTATGTCTTGAATTAGCTCAACATCGATTGTCATCTGAGGAGTGGCATCAAAACTTTCTAAACTCAAATGAGTTCTTAAGAGCTCTACACCCTCAACAGATTTTATTAGTTCGCCATCTTTATAAGTAAGCCTTTGAACAGCTTTTAAACCCAAAGATGGTCCTTTTTCTTGTTTAACATGAGATAATTCGGGCAACTCAGCCTCATCAGGAATAGTAAATTCCTCTACAGTTCTTAGTAATAACCCTTTGCTTTTTGATGTTTCTAATCTTTGAACAAAGAGAATTTCATTATTATCTACCCCATCTATTATTTTTTCGCCTGGATTAACTAATCTTCCTTCTTCGGTAAATTGACTTAAAACCTCTTCATCTTCACATTCATGGAAAGAACCATTTCTAACAGTAATTTCACGCAAAATATCATTTTTTTGAGTCACAGTGACAATTCCTGATGTTTGGCTAAATATATCTTTGACAACTTCTGTACCTGCTTCAATCCATTCCATGTCTTCTGTCATAAGCAAAGATATATCTTTATTTATTTCATGCGTCTCTTGCGGAATCCAAAGCAAAGTTCCTCCTTGGCTAACTTCAAAGCCATTTTTGGATGATCTTGCTTTTTTAACGCTTAAACCTGGGGCATATTTTACTAATCCTCCAGTTTTTGTTTTAAACCTTTCATCTGCTAAATCAGCAATAACCTCACCACTACTAATTTTACTACCAGGTGAAGTATTCAATCTATAAACAATTCCATCATCGGATTCTAAATGAAATATTTCACCTGAATGAGTAGACTGTTCAATTAATTTAAAATTATTCAAAAGCATTGAAGTTGTTACTATCTGAACCTCTCTAGAATCTCCTATTGACTCCCTCAAACGTACCTCGCCACCATACTCACTCGATTGACTAGCCTCTGCTAAAACAGTTCCTTTTTCTACACTTTTTGCTGATGAAACAACAGGTCTTGCATTTGGAGGCAAATTATAAACATCTCCAGCCAGAACCCATAATCTTCCTAATCTTTGTGCTTTCAAGGTAATATTTCCTTGTCTATCAGTTACTTCTTTTGGTTGAATAACTTTGTCATACCTTACTTGCCCAGCTAAATCACAAATTACATCTTTAGTAGCTTTTTCAACACTTTTCTTAACAGCACCTGAAGTAATTTGAGCGACTGTTATGTCAGAATCAATTTCTTGCCCATTATCAACAAACAGAAGAGATCCACTGGATACTTCAATTTTCTGAGTTTTGTTAGAGTTGCCTCCAATAGGAATAATTTTTAATAAAAAATCAACTTCAGCTTGTTTAGCTTCTAAACCATGTGGTGTTCTATATCCTCTGACCTTTGCTTTTGAACTAAATTCAACTTTACCTTGAATTTTAGATCTAACAACTCCACTTTCTGCTGTAGAAACTCCTCCAGTATGAAAAGTTCTCATAGTCAATTGTGTTCCAGGCTCTCCAATTGATTGAGCAGCAATAATTCCTACAGCTTCTCCTAAATCAACCAAATGATTATGAGCCATAGCCCATCCATAACATTTTCTACAAACTGAACGATTAGCCTCACAAGTTAAAGGAGATCTTATTTTTACCTTTGAAATTAAATTTTTCTCTATAACTTTAGTTATGGAAGGGTCTATTGCAGTGTTCTTTGGAATAATTAAGCTTCCTTCAGAATCCAAGATATCCTCTGCACAAAGTCTTCCAACAAGCCTTGAACCAAATTGGCCATCTTCTGAGTCTATAACTATTGAACGTTCGGTCCCGCAATCCTCTTCTCTTACAATTACATCTTGTGCTACGTCTACCAATCTTCTTGTCAAATAACCTGAATCAGCTGTTCTTAATGCTGTATCAACTAAACCCTTCCTAGCACCATATGAAGAAATCACATATTCAGTTACGGTAAGACCTTCCCTAAAGTTTGTTCTAATAGGTAAATCAATGATCTCCCCTTGAGGATTAGCCATCAACCCCCTCATACCTACCAGTTGTCTTACCTGAGACATGTTCCCTCTAGCGCCAGAGTTAGCCATCATCCAGACTGAGTTAAGTGGATCATTTTGATTAAAATTATTCTTAACTGCATCTACTAATCTTTCATTAGTTTCGGTCCAGGTATCAATAACCTTAGTATGTCTCTCAACTTCTGTAATTTCTCCAAGTCTATAACATTCCTCAGTAGCAGTAATTTGAGCTTCAGCCTGTCCAATTAAATCTTGCTTAGCCTCAGGAACTTTCAAATCTTCTACTGAAATAGAAACAGCGGCTTGGGTAGCATATTTAAATCCCAAATCTTTTAAGTTATCTGCCATTGCGGAAGTTACAGCAGTGCCATGAGTTTTATAAGCCCATGAGACTAAATTTTTCAAAGCTTTTTTATCTACAACTTTATTTTTAAATGATGGTGGGGTCTTTGTTAAAGCGGGCATTGTTAAAATACTATCTTTTTTTGAATTCTTTGTAGTTTTACGCACTCTTGAATTTTTTTTGGGTTTAGATGATGTCATGTTTTTATTGATAAAGAATTAGTTTTTTTTAAAGTGTTATGTTTTGGAGACAGAATCGATGATCGTATGATTCATAACAACCCTCCCAACAGTTGTTAAAATAAATCTGCTTATGAGACTATTTTGTGAATCAAACCTATCTCTTCTAAAGTTCCAAATTTCTAACCTTGAACCATCTTCTAATTCTTTAGATTCTATAGGTTCATTCGCTTCATCTTCATCTTCAACTTCGCCATTAAATCTTAACCAGACCCATTCATGTAAAGCAACTCTTTTATCTTCAAAGGCAAAAATTACATCTTCCAGAGAAGCGTAAGTTTTTTGATTATCGCCAAATGCTGGTTTTTTAAAATTTGGTTGCAGTGCAGTTAAATAATAAGAACCCAAAACCATATCTTGTGATGGAGTTACAATCGGTTCCCCAGTTGCTGGTGAAAGAATATTATTGCTGGCTAGCATAAGCATACGTGCCTCAGTTTGCGCTTCTAATGCCAGAGGTACATGAACAGCCATTTGATCTCCATCAAAGTCAGCATTAAATGCAGGACATACAAGTGGATGTAGCTGAATAGCTCTACCACCTACTAATTTAGGTTCAAAAGCTTGAATACCTAACCTGTGGAGAGTAGGAGCCCTATTTAGGAGTATTGGATGACCTTCAATGACCTCTTGGAGTACTTGCATTACTTCATCATCTGCTTTTTGAATTAATTTCTTAGCTGCCTTAATATTATTAACAATATTTTGACGTATTAATCTATGAATCACAAATGGCTGAAAAAGCTCAATAGCCATTTCTTTAGGGAGTCCACATTGATGCATCTTTAATTTTGGACCAACAACTATGACGGATCTTCCAGAATAATCAACACGTTTGCCAAGTAGATTTTGCCTAAATCTCCCTTGTTTACCTTCTATGATATCGCTAAGAGATTTTAAGGCTCTATTATTTGCACCAACAACGGTTCTTCCTCTTCTTCCATTATCAATGAGAGCATCAACAGCCTCTTGTAACATTCTTTTTTCATTTCTAATAATGATTTCAGGAGCTAAAATTTCCTGCAGCCTAGCTAATCTATTATTCCTATTTATAACTCTTCTATAAAGATCGTTTAAGTCAGATGTCGCAAACCTACCTCCATCAAGTTGAACCATTGGTCTGAGATCTGGTGGAATCACAGGAATCGCGTCTAATACCATCCATTCAGGCTTTGCATTCGTTGCAAGGAAATTATCAATAACTCTTATTCTTTTAATAAGTTTTGCTCTTTTTTGACCTTTACTGTTAGTAATTTCTTCTCTAAGTTCTTCAGCAATTTGATTCAAATCAAGATCTTCGAGTAATTGCTTCAGAGCTTCTGCACCTATACCTACTACTGGTTCGTTTTCAATAGTAGATTCTTCGGCATAAATTTCATCTTCAATTTCTAACCATTCATCTTCAGTAAGAAGTTGCTTATATTTGAGGTCTTTATGATCCCCAACATCCAAGACAACATAACAATTAAAATAGACTATCTGTTCTACATCTCTAAGTGGAATATCTAAGAGAATTGCTACATAACTCGGTATACCTTTTAAATACCAAACATGGGAAACTGGAGCCGCCAATTTTATATAACCCATTCTATGTCTTCTTACTCTACTTTCAGTTACTTCTACACCACATCTTTCGCATACAATTCCACGATGTCTTACCCTTTTGTATTTCCCGCAGTGACATTCCCAGTCTTTGGATGGTCCAAATATTTTTTCACAAAAAAGACCATCCATTTCTGGCTTAAGAGTTCTATAGTTAATTGTTTCTGGTTTAGTAACCTCTCCAACTACTTGTCCATTAGGTAGTGTCCTTTGCCCCCAATCCATTATTCTCTGAGGTGAAGCAATAGAAATCTTTACATAATCGAAGTGGTTTTCTGTTCTTAGGTTGCTGTTAGTCATTTTTACAATATTTAAATTAGAGGGTTTTTATTAAGGATTTAATCTTCTGCATATTCAGAGTTCCCCAGAGACTCATAGGTAGGTCTCGAAGGCGTATTCCTTTTCGGGTTGACATCTTGCATTAAATCAACCTCCCTTCCTTCATCAGTGTATACACCAATATCTAAGCCTAATGATTGCAATTCTCTCATGAGGACCTTAAATGATTCCGGAGTTCCTGGCCTTGGAATAGGTTTTCCTTTAACAATTGCATTCAAGGCTTCATTTCTACCTTGCATATCATCTGATTTAACAGTTAATAATTCTTGTAAAGTATAAGCTGCACCGTAAGCCTCTAAAGCCCAAACTTCCATCTCTCCAAGTCTTTGACCACCTTGTTGAGCTTTACCACCTAGGGGCTGTTGAGTAACTAAAGAGTATGGACCTGTTGATCTAGCATGGATCTTATCATCAACTAAGTGAACAAGCTTGAGGAAATGAGAATATCCAACGGCAACAGGCTGATCAAAAGGTTCGCCTGTTCTACCGTCTTTGAGTAAAAGCTTTCCAGGATCTTTTGGATTATAAACCCAATCCTTTCCATCTTGCTTTGCAGCTTCTTTTAAAAATGCTTGAACAGTTAGATGTGATTTTTCAGGACCATACATCTCATCAAAAGGCACAACTTTAACCCTGCAATTTAAATTTGATGCTGCCCATCCCATTAACAATTCAAAAACTTGACCAACATTCATTCTACTTGGAACTCCAAGAGGATTTAAAACTATATCAACAGGAGTACCATCTGGTAGATAAGGCATGTCCTCCCTGGGTAATATTCTACTTATTATTCCTTTATTTCCGTGCCTCCCAGCCATCTTGTCCCCTACCTGAATTTTCCTCCTTTGAGCAACATAGACTCTTACAACCATATTTGCACCTGGAGGTAGCTCATCTCCCTGCTCCCTAGTATAAATACGTACATCTAAAACTCTTCCTTTTTCTGTTTTAGGGACTCTAAGTGAATTATCTCTTACATCTCTTGCTTTTTCACCAAAGATAGCTCTTAAAAGTTTTTCTTCAGGTGGTTGATCTGATTCTCCCTTAGGAGTAACTTTACCTACTAAAATATCGCCACTCTCTACAAAGGCTCCTATTCTGATAATCCCCATTTCATCAAGATTATTTAAACTTTCCTCTGAGATATTAGGAATTTCTCTAGTAATTTCTTCAGGTCCTAATTTAGTTTGTCTAGCCTCAATCTCATATTTTTCTATATGTACTGAAGTATAAAGATCATCAGTGACCATCCTTTCACTAACTAGTATCGCGTCTTCATAGTTATAACCTTCCCAAGGCATGTAAGCGATTAGGACATTCTGTCCTAAAGCTATTTCTCCACCTTCACAAGCTGATCCATCAGCAAGTACTTGACCAGATATAACTTGGTCTCCATTTTTTACTATTGGTCTTTGGTTTAGACAAGTATCTTGGTTAGATCTCTGATATTTTTGGAGATAATGAACATGTTCATTACCATCTGCATCTTTTACTACAATTTCATTCGCATCAACATAAGAAACGATTCCATTTACTTTTGTAATGGGGACCATGCCAGAGTCTCTAGCGACTTGGGATTCTAACCCGGTCCCAACCAGAGGTCGCTCAGGCCTTAATAGTGGTACTGCTTGACGCTGCATATTAGAACCCATCAAAGCCCTATTTGCATCATCATGTTCCAAGAAGGGAATAAGGGAAGTCGCGACTGAAATAACTTGAACAGGAGAAAGTTGTACATAATCAACTTGAAGAGGCGGTACTTTCTCAAAATCTTGTCTGTATCTAACTGGGATTAAATTTGCCAAGATATTACCACTTTTATCAGTAGCAACATCTCCTGGAGCAACTCTGCACTCGTCCTCCAAGTCAGCAGATAAATAAACAGGATTTCCTTCTTTGATAACCCTTCCTTTTTCTACCTCCCAAAAAGGAGTCTCAATAAATCCATATTCATTTACTCTTGCATGTGTTGCTAGAGAATTTATAAGTCCTGCATTTGGGCCTTCAGGAGTTTCGATAGGACATAATCTTCCATAATGTGAGGGATGAATATCTCTAACTGCAAAACCAGCTCTTTCTCGAGTTAAGCCTCCAGGTCCTAATGCGGAAATTCTTCTTTTGTGTGTCAATTCTGCTAATGGATTTGTTTGATCCATAAATTGACTTAATTGACTGGATCCAAAAAACTCTTTAATAGCCGCTACCAAAGGTTTGGGATTCACTAATTGAGCAGGAGTAAGGGAATCTGTCTCGCCAACCGTCATTCTTTCTTTAATTATTCTCTCTAGTCGATTCAGGCCCACTCTTACTTGGTTTTGTAAAAGTTCTCCAACAGATCTAACTCTTCTATTACCTAAGTGATCAATATCGTCTAAGCTTGCTCCACCAATATCAAGTTCTAAATTTATAAGATAATCTATTGAGGAAAGAACATCCTCATGTGTAAGGGTTCTAATATTATCGGGAACAGTTAATCTCAACTTCTTATTGATTTTATATCTACCAACTCTTCCCAAATCGTATCTTTTAGGATCGAAAAATCTACTATATAAAAGTTGTTGTCCACCTGAAACAGATGGCGGCTCTCCCGGGCGTAATTTCTTATAGAGTTCTAATAATGCTTGGTCCTCTGAATTAATGCCCTCATCATTGGCTGCATCTATTGATTGTTTATAAAACTCGGGATGTCTTAATTTATCAATCACATCATTATCTGAAAGCCCCATAGCTCTCATAAGTACGTGTGCATTAATTTTTTCGTGTTTTGTCAACTCTTACATAAAGCAAATTATTTTTATCTGTTTCAAATTTTAGCCAAGCACCTCTATTGGGTATAACGCTAGCGTTATAAGTTCTTCTACCATTTTTATCCTGTTCGTCTTTAAAGTAGACCCCAGGACTTCGTACTATTTGATTAACTATTACTCTTTCAGCTCCATTAATAATGAATGTTCCCCTTTCTGTCATTAAAGGAAGTTCACCAATAAATACTTCCTGTTCTTTAATTTCTCCTGTTTCTTTGTTTATTAATCTACAAGTCACGTACATTTGAGAAGCAAAAGTCGCATCTCTTCTTTTAGCTTCTTCAACATCATGCCTTGGTCTCTTTAACCTATATTCTTCACCAATAAAATGTAACTCCAGTTTGCCAGTGTAATCAGTAATTGGAGAAAAGCTTTTAAGTTCTTCAATTAAGCCTTTTTCTAGAAACCATTTAAAGCTTGCCCTTTGAACTTCAACTAAATCTGGTAGATAAGTTTCTGTTTTTGCTACCTGTAAAGCGCTACTGCTCATCCAAGAAAACCTGCTATTCTATAAATTTACTAATTTACTATAAAATTTATCTTAATCTTTAGATGCTCTTAATAAAATTTTTGAATTGAATTTAAGATTTTAGTCTTGAATTCAACAAATACCTTAATTAAAAAGCAGCTATTAGTTTAAAGATTATGGTACTCAGACCTCTCTTTAATTAGCTTTATGCTAGGAATTAAGAAAAATTTCCAGTAATTCATAATTCTAACAGCTTTGGTGTCATTTTATCAAGCTAAACTTAAACAAATCTTCAGCATTCCTGGATGACTCTGTAGCAATTTTATTCAAATCGGTAGATCTTAAATTAGCCAAAAACTTAGCTACATTTTCTACAAAAGCCGGTTCATTTCTCTTACCTCTGTGAGGAACAGGAGCTAAAAACGGTGCATCTGTCTCTATTAAGTACCTATCGCTAGGGACAATTTTTGCACACTCATGAATTTCATATGCTTTTGGAAAAGTAACTATCCCGCTGAAACTTATATAAAAACCAAGATCCAAAAATTGCTTCATTTCATTTGGAGTTCCAGTCCAACAATGCAGAACACCCTTGGGACATTTACCTTGTTTAGATAATTCATTACATATTTTTATCATGTCATTAGCAGCTTCTCTACAATGAATAATTACAGGTAAATCAAGCTCAAATGCTAGATGCATTTGTGGAACAAGGGCATCTATCTGTTTTTTTGTATTATCATTTTTAAAAAAATCTAAACCTAATTCGCCGATAGCGACAACTTTTTTATCTTTTTGAGCTGCATTTTTTAATTTATTTATTGAACTATATTGCCATTTACTAGCTTCGAGAGGATGTAAACCAACTGAATAATACAATTCATCAAATTTTCGCGATATTCCTTGAAGTTTAGGAATTTCTGATAATTCGCAACAAGCATGGAGCAATTTTTTAACTCCTTTTGAACGCCATCTTGAAACAACCTCTTCAAGATCTTTCTCAAAATTTTCGAATATTAAATGACAATGAGAATCTATGAGTTCAATATCACTCATAATTTGCTTAATTATTTATTGATAAGAAAATTTTTAACTAGTTTATTAATTCTTGATTTTTTATTAGCACCATTATTCTTATGTAAAATATTTTTCTTGACCGCCTTATCTATAAGACTGAAAGCCTCATTGACACTTACCTGAACTAGTTCTTTGTTATCTGAATTAGGTTCTTGCTTATATTTCTCACAGTTAGCTAATGTTTTTTTTGTTAGTGTTCTCACTGTAGATTTGTAAGATTTATTAACTAAACGGTTTCTTTCAGCAACTAGAATTCTTTTTTTTGCTGATTTATTGTTAGCCACAGAAATTAAAAATATATTATGATTTTTATTTTACCAAAGAAATAGTCTACTAATCAATAATATATAATCTTGGTAAGTTAATTAAGTATTTATCAGTTGAATTTTTAATAGGCATAAAGAATATGAAAATTATAAATAATAAACAAAAGGCTATCCAAGAGTTGAAAAGAATTTCTCAAAGAACTATCTCTGGCGATAATAAAAAAATAGATTCAATTGTTGAAGAAATTCTTCAAGAGGTTAAAACTCATGGAGATAATGCGGTAGAAGCATATACGCAAAAATTTGATGGGTTTCTTCCTAAACCAATGCAAGTAAGCTCTAAAGATTTAAAGAATGCATGGGATGAGACAGATAATAATTTAAAAAGATCGTTAGAAAATGCTTATCAAAGAATCAAAAAGTTTCATCAAAAAGAAATACCCGAATCATTTACCTTAAAAGGCGAACATGGTGAATCAGTCCAAAGGAGATGGATGCCTGTAAAAAGTGCTGGATTATATATTCCTGGAGGTAGAGCAGCATATCCAAGTACAGTTTTAATGAATGCAATACCTGCGAAGGTTGCTGGAGTAAAAGAAATTTCAATGGTATCTCCAGGTGATGCAAACGGGATAATAAATAAAACTGTTTTAGCTGCTGCTTACTTATCCGGCATTGATAAAGTTTTTAGAATTGGAGGGGCACAAGCAATTGGAGCTTTAGCATATGGCACAAATCAAATAAATAAAGTTGATGTAATATCAGGTCCTGGAAATATCTATGTCACCTCTGCTAAAAAGTTAATTTATGGATTTACTGGAATTGATTCGTTAGCAGGTCCAAGTGAAATATTAATCATTGCGGATAGAACAGCTAATAGTTCACAAATAGCATCAGATTTATTAGCGCAGGCTGAGCATGACCCATTAGCTTCTTCAATACTTTTAACTACTTCAAATCGTCAAGCTAAAGAAGTCTTTGATGAAGTCTTCAACAAAATAGCTGATCACCCCAGAAAAGAAATTTGTAATCAATCAATCAAGAATTGGGGATTAATTGCTATTTGCGATAGTCTAGACTCATGTGTTGAATTAAGCAATGAGTTTGCGCCGGAACATCTTGAAATAATTACTATAGATCCAAAAAAAACTCTTGAAAATATTGAAAATGCAGGGGCGATATTTTTAGGAAAATGGACACCTGAGGCTGTAGGTGATTACTTAGCAGGACCAAATCACACTTTGCCTACATGCGGTAATGCGAGGTTTAGTGGTTCTTTAGGTGTTGAAACTTTCATGAAGAATTCATCAATAATTGAATTTAATGAAGAAAGTCTCAAAATTAATAGTTTGGACATTATTAATTTGGCAAAAAGTGAAGGTTTGCATAGTCATGCAAATTCAGTTCAAATTAGATTTGAGGATTAACTCCCCTTTGAAGGCGAAAATAATATTGGTATATTATTCTCGATTTTTCCAACCAATACCTTATCTGTTAAATCAACAAACAATCCATTTTCCAAGACTCCAGGAATATTATTGATATTAATTTCTAAATCTTTTGGATCTTTTATACCATCATTGAATAATACATCCAAAATCAAGTTACCTTGGTCCGTAACAATTGGTCCTGCTTTTTTTGTTGCCATCCTTAAATTTGAAACCCCACTCATTTCTGTAATA
This sequence comes from Prochlorococcus sp. AG-347-J22, assembly GCA_003279005.1. Classification (GTDB taxonomy): domain Bacteria; phylum Cyanobacteriota; class Cyanobacteriia; order PCC-6307; family Cyanobiaceae; genus Prochlorococcus_A. Next base: position 28,664 of record QCBY01000001.1, read on the forward strand.
ATATCCTTCACCTGCTTCCAAGCAGAAGGCAGGACCTCCACGGGTAAAGGAAAAACTAAGTTTAAATTTTGCACTAGCTTTGTTTCATCAACAACAATTAATAATTTATTTGCTTTAGATGCAACCAATTTTTCCCGGACATGACAAGCTCCTCCACCTTTGATAAGTTGAAAGTCCGGATCTACTTCATCAGCCCCATCTATAGCCAAATCAATTTGACTTACTGAAGCTAAATCAATCAAAGGTATCCCTAGTTCTAGAGCAAGAACCTCAGATTGAAAGGAGGTAGGCACCCCTCTAATATTTTTAAGTTTTCCAGATCTAATTTGTCCGGCAAGACTTTTTATCATAAGTGCTGCAGTTGAACCAGATCCTAAACCTACAATCATCCCATCTTCAACTTCTTGAACAGCTGCTTCGGCAACTATCTGTTTCATCTGAGTCTGTAAATCCAAAATGTTTTAAACCTAAAGTTTTATAGAATATTAAATTTCAACAAATGATTTATGTCAAACCTGGGAGGGCCTCAGGTTTAATATTAACTTTAATTTCTTTATTATTCCTTAAAACATTTAAAAGAAATATTTTTCCAATTTGAGCTTTCTCTACTTGATCTAAAAGAGTCTTAGGCTCTTCTATTGAAATATTTTCGGCTGCAATTACTAAATCACCTTTTCTCAAACCAGCTTTTTCTGCAGGACTATTTGGTATTACAGATTGAATTAAAGCTCCAGACCTCTCTGGTAATTGAACAATTGCATTAGGATCTTCATTGTATTGTTTCGCTATCTTAGGATTCAAGGAAACCAATTGTACGCCTAAGTAAGGATGGATAACTTCTCCATTCTCTAATAACTGGTCAGAGACTGTTTTAGCCAGATTAATAGGTATTGCGAAACCAAGTCCTGCTCCAGGTCCACTTCTAACCAAAGTATTTATTCCAATTACCTGACCGTTAGAGTTTATAAGTGGACCGCCAGAATTTCCTGGATTAATAGCAGCATCTGTTTGTATAAGATCAAGTCTTTTATCAGAAAATCCTAAAGTATTAATATCTCTATGAAGACTACTTACTATTCCAAGAGTTACTGTTTTCTCTAGGCCATAAGGAGTACCAAGGGCTATTGCCCAATCCCCAACTTCCAGTTCTTCTGAATCTCCAAGAGGTGCATAATTAGAATCAATATGATCTTCAATTTGAACTAGAGCCAAATCAGTAATTGAATCTCTACCCAAAACTTGACCATCACAATTAGTCCCATCTGCCAAAGTGACTGAGACATTATCAACTCTCTCCACAACATGAGCATTTGTTAAAACTAAACCATTTTCATCAATAATCACACCTGAGCCTTGCCCTCTTTCTCTGTCAGGAGCCATTCCAGGTTCGCCAAGTAAATCTCTTAATAATGGATCAAGTAATGTTGGATCAAACTGTTGCCTCTCTACTAATCTTTCAGTATCAATTCTAACTACTGCAGGACCTACATTTTTAACTGCATCAGATACAAAATTATGTCCATTAAAAGAATCTAGAGCTAAAACTTCAGAAAAAGGATGGAGATTAAGCGTGAAAGCAAAAATTATAATGCCTATTTTGAATAAATTAATGAACTTATTTTTTAGAAATCTCATTTTATGTTAAATCTTGTTAATACTACGAAATCTAATTGAATAAGTTTCCTAGTGTTGTTTTTTTGTTTAGATCAATAAAATACACAAAAATATTTTTTAGAAAAAGATATTTGTGCGAGAATAATAAATAGTCAATAAATTTATATCTAAACAAATTTGGATAAAAAATTTAAACACAATTTAGAAATTCTCCTTAAGGAAGTTGCTAAAGAATATGATTTAGAAATTTGTAGTCTTAATTTTCTAACAAATCAAAATCCAATAACTATAAAAATTATTATTAAAAAAAATGACGGAGAAGACGTTACATTAGATGATTGTTCAAAATTCAATAACCCTGTATCTACTGTTATTGAAAATTCAAATCTTTTAAATTGTGCATATGTTTTAGAAATTAGTAGTCAAGGGGTCAGTGATGAATTAACCTCAGAAAGAGACTTCAAAACTTTTAAAGGTTTTCCAGTTAATGTTGAGTTAAACCAAAAAAATTCACAAATAAAATTTTTGAGTGGTTTACTTTATGAAAAGACTAAAGATTATTTAGCCATTAACATAAAAGGTAAGATAAAAAAAATCCCCTTTGATGAAGTATTAAAGATTAGTCTTTGCACTCTAAAAGACTAATAAATCTCTCAACCATTATTCATTCTACCCATCATAGATGGCATTAGTAATTCTCCCAGGTTTAAACAATCTTATTGAAGACATTAGTGAGGAAAAAAAATTACCTCCTCAAGTTGTCGAATCAGCTTTACGTGAAGCCTTACTTAAAGGTTACGAAAAATACAGAAGAACTTTCTACATAGGAGTAAGAGAAGATCCTTTTGATGAAGAGTACTTTAGTAACTTTGATGTAGGATTTGATCTTGATGAAGAAGGATATCGAATTTTATCAAGCAAAATAATTGTTGAAGAAGTTGAAAGCGAAGATCATCAAATATCTCTTCTTGAAGTAAAACAAGTTGCTGACGATGCTCAAATTGGTGATACCGTCGTTTTAGATGTAACTCCAGAGAAAGAGGATTTTGGAAGAATGGCTGCTTCAACCACGAAGCAAGTATTGGCTCAAAAGTTGAGAGACCAACAAAGAAAAATGATTCAAGAAGAATTCGCAGATTTGGAAGATCCAGTTTTAACAGCAAGAGTTATAAGATTTGAAAGACAATCAGTAATTATGGGGGTTAGCTCAGGTATTGGCAGGCCCGAAGTGGAGGCAGAGCTTCCTAGAAGGGATCAATTGCCGAATGATAATTATAGAGCTAATGCAACATTCAAAGTTTTTCTTAAAGAAGTAAGTGAAATAGCGAGAAAAGGGCCTCAACTTTTTGTAAGTAGAGCTAATGCTGGTTTAGTTGTTTATTTATTTGAAAATGAAGTTCCAGAAATTCAGGAAGGTACGGTAAAAATTGTTGCTGTTTCAAGAGAAGCGAACCCTCCCTCAAGAGCGGTCGGTCCAAGGACTAAAGTTGCAGTCGATAGTATTGAAAGAGAAGTTGATCCCGTAGGTGCCTGCATTGGAGCTAGAGGAGCAAGAATTCAACAAGTTGTTAATGAATTAAGAGGTGAAAAAATTGATGTTGTTAAATGGTCGTCTGATCCTACTCAATACATATTAAATTCTTTGAGCCCAGCTAAAGTCGACCTTGTCAGGCTCGTTGATCCAGAAGGACAACATGCTCATGTTTTAGTTCCTCCAGATCAATTGAGTCTTGCTATAGGCAGAGAGGGTCAAAATGTACGCCTTGCCGCAAGATTAACTGGATGGAAAATAGACGTCAAAAACTCCCATGAATATGATCAAGAAGCAGAGGATACTGCTGTAGCAGAATTAATTGTTCAAAGAGAAGAAGAAGAGAATCTTCAAAGAGAAGCTGAACTGAGATTAGAGGCAGAGCAAGCAGAAAGAGCCGCGGAAGATGCAAGATTGAGAGAACTTTATCCTCTACCTGAAGATGATGAGGAATATGGGGATGTATCATACGAAGAAGATAATCTATCCGAAAACATTCAAATAGGAGATCTGAATTCAACTGAAGTCATTTCTTCAGAGGAGAAAAAGCAGTGATCCCAAAAACTCCTGTTATGCGTAGATGTATTTCCTGTAGGACAACTTTTGATAGAAATAATCTTTTTAAGATTACCAACGATCATAAGTTAGGGATAATGCTAAACCAAGGCACGGGTCGTTCTGCTTACATTTGTAAATCCAAAAAATGTTGTACAGATTCTAAACTTCAAAAAAAGCTTCAAAAAGCTTTAAAAAGCATTTTAAATCCTGATTTTTTTGATATTTTTAAGAGGGAAATTGCAAACTATAATTAACTATCCCAAAAGAGAATATAATTAATACTATGTTCTCTACAAACTTCAAAAAGGAGTAACATTTAGACTAAATGACTATCAGCGATAAAATCAGAGTTTATGAACTTTCCAGAGATCTAAAACTGGAAAACAAAGATATATTGGATGCTGCTCAAAAACTTTCAATATCAGTTAAAAGTCATAGCAGTTCAATATCTTTAGAGGATGCAAAAAAAATTAAAAATCTTATCAATAACAAAAATTCGGATAAAAAAATACTCTCTGTAAGTAAACCTTCAATCCAAGCAACCATTGAACAACAAAAAAGCATTGAAAATAAAAATAAAGATAAAAAGTCATTTGCCAATAACTCACATCAAGATAAGTCCTCAAAAGAAATATTAAATAAAAAACCCATCCTGATTAAGCCAATAAATAAGCCTGGAAATTTACTAATAAACTCAAATAAAAAAAATACAAATAAACTTGAATATTCAAATCCTCGCTCAATTGTTTCTAACCTCCAATCTCAAGCACTTTCAAATACTCAGAACAAAACTAATAATTCACTTAAAACAAAAAATCTAAAAGATCCAAAGGTTGTCCAAGACAAAAAGCCTTTGAATAATATTTCAGCACCAAAAACAATTAGTCCATTAAGACCTCCTATTCAACTAATAGAAAAGCCTAAAAATTTAACAAATTCAAATAAAGATATAAACGCTAATATAAAGAACAACTCTTCAAAACAAACACCACAATCATTAAATAGATTTGATAAAAATCTATCAAAAACGAATTTAAATAATCCTAGTATTAAAAATGCACCTGAACTTGTGGGTGCCCCGATTAGAAGGGAAGATACTAAAATTAATGCAAAGAGACAAAATTCTAATACCAGACAATCCCCACCCAATACACAAGCTTTTGAGAATAAAACTGGCATCCATAATAGACCAGCTGTTTCCAATAGATCAGGAGTTCAGAATAGGCAGAGCACAAGTAATAGACCAGCTGTTTCCAATAGATCAGGAGTTCAGAATAGGCAGAGCACAAATAATAGACAAGGCGGTCCCTTCAGACAGGGGGATCCAAATAGACAGGGAGGATCCTACAAACAGGGAGGAGCAAATAGACAAGGCGTTTCTAATAGAGCAAGAGTACAGAATAGGCAAAATACACCTAATAGACCAGGCGGTCCTCTGAGACAAGGAGATTTCAATAGGTCCGGTTCCAAATTTAATACTAAAAATCCTTCAGCAATTAGGAAGCCAGTTGCACCCAATGAACTGATGCAACTGCAGAAAACGAATGCCACAGATAAAGAAAAACTTAATAAATCTAATTTTGATAAACAAAAAGTCGAGTTACCAAAGCAGAAAGTAAAAGAACCAAATAGTCGTTTAAATACATCACCTCCTGCAAAAAAAACACCCCACAGATCATTTACAAACAATTCTAAAAAACCTGGTAAAACAGATTGGGACGATAGCGCAAAGCTAGAAGCCTTAAGAAATAAAAACCCCCAGAAACAAAGACAAAAGGTACATATTATCGGTGAAAATGATGACTCATTAACCTCTGAGACCAGCGGTTACGCAGGAGAAAAGGTTTCAATACTATCGGCTAGCTTAGCTCGTCCAAAAAAAGAAAAGTCTGAAGAACCTAAATTACAAAAAACTACAAAACAATTAAAGAAGAAGAAAAAAGAAACCACCAGACAAAGACAAAAGAGAAGAGCTTTGGAACTTAAAGCAGCCAAAGATGCCAAACAAGTAAGACCTGAGATGATAATTGTACCTGAGGATAATTTAACAGTTCAAGAATTAGCCGATAAGCTTAGTCTTGAAAGTTCTGAAATAATAAAGTCACTTTTCTTTAAAGGCATTACAGCTACTGTTACTCAATCACTAGATTTAGCAACTATCGAAACTGTAGCTGAAGAATTTGGAGTTCCTGTTTTGCAAGATGATGTAGAAGAAGCTGCTAAGAAAACAGTAGACATGATTGAAACTGATGATATTAAAAGTCTTATCAAAAGACCCCCAGTCATTACAGTGATGGGTCATGTTGACCATGGTAAAACCAGTCTTTTAGATGCCATAAGAGAATCTAGAGTAGCCTCTGGAGAAGCAGGTGGCATAACTCAACATATAGGAGCTTACCAAGTTGAATTTGAACATGAATCAAAAAAGAAAAAGCTAACTTTTCTTGATACTCCTGGACATGAAGCGTTTACTGCTATGCGTGCAAGAGGTACAAAAGTTACTGACGTAGCCGTACTTGTAGTAGCAGCCGATGATGGATGTAGGCCTCAAACAATTGAAGCTATTAGTCATGCAAGAGCAGCAGAAGTACCAATAGTAGTAGCTATAAATAAAATTGATAAAGAAGGGGCATCTCCAGATAGAGTTAAACAGGAATTATCAGAAAAAGATTTAATTGCAGAAGACTGGGGTGGAGACGTTGTTATGGTACCAGTCAGTGCTATCAAAAAACAAAATATTGATAAATTACTAGAGATGATCTTATTGGTTTCTGAAGTTGAAGATCTCCAAGCAAACCCAGAAAGATTAGCAAAAGGGACTGTTATTGAAGCTCATTTAGATAAAGCCAAAGGTCCTGTCGCGACTTTATTAATACAGAATGGCACATTAAAATCTGGCGATGTTTTAGCTGCTGGTTCGGTTCTTGGCAAAATTAGAGCAATGGTTGATGAACATGGAATTAGAATTAAAGAAGCAGGACCTTCATGTCCAGTAGAAGCCCTTGGATTTAGCGAAGTACCCACCGCAGGTGATGAATTTGAAGTTTACCCTGATGAGAAAACTGCAAGAGCAATTGTAGGAGAAAGAGCTACTGATGCAAGAGCAACAAAATTAGCCCAGCAAATGGCATCTAGGAGGGTGAGCTTATCATCTTTATCCACTCAAGCAAATGATGGTGAACTTAAAGAATTAAATCTAATTCTTAAAGCAGATGTCCAAGGTAGTGTAGAAGCAATTTTAGGTTCGCTAGAACAATTACCAAAAAATGAAGTTCAAGTTAGAGTTCTTCTCTCAGCTCCAGGAGAAATAACTGAGACTGATATAGATCTTGCTGCTGCCTCTGGCTCAGTAATAATAGGATTTAATACCTCACTAGCCTCTGGCGCCAAAAGAGCAGCTGACTCAAATAATGTTGATGTAAGAGAGTATGAAGTCATTTATAAACTTTTAGAAGATATTCAATCCGCTATGGAGGGATTACTTGAGCCTGATTTAGTTGAAGAATCCTTAGGTCAAGCTGAAGTAAGAGCAACCTTTGCAGTTGGGAAAGGAGCTATTGCTGGTTGTTATATACAAAGTGGCAAACTTCAAAGAAATTGCTCTTTAAGAGTAATTAGATCAGATAAAGTAATTTTTGAAGGTAATTTAGATTCTTTAAAAAGATCTAAAGATGATGTAAAAGAAGTTAATACTGGGTTTGAATGCGGGGTTGGATGTGAAAAATTCTCAACCTGGAGTGAAGGAGATATTATAGAAGCCTTCAAATTTATAACTAAAAAAAGAACTTTAAATAAATGATTTAATTTTACTTATTTCTCTCAAGAAATAATAGAAAGGGGAATAATGTACAAGCTCCCAGTTGTATGAAAAGATTATTTTGCTGAATTTCATTACCACTAGCAATTTTTGAAAGCATTATGAAAAGGCCTAAAAAAGCTGAACCTGTAAAAGCTATCCATAATACTTTTCTTAATCCTTTGAAAGGAGCCTGAGATTCCTTGAGTAATTTTCTTTTTAATTCAGGATCAATTTTTGACATTAATTATTTCAAATATAAAATTATTCTATATGAAAATTTCAAATTTTTTATTGCCGATATAGCTCAGCGGAAGAGCAACTGTCTCGTAAACAGTAGGTCATTGGTTCAATTCCGATTATCGGCATCTAAGTTTCATATATTAGTAATAACATGATTGAAAGAAATAAGAATTTTAAAAAAGTTTTTAAGATTTGCCTTTTTATTCCTCTTATTTTCTACTACGGGAAAAGAAGTTATATAGCCTTTGATGAAGGATTTTATGCTTTGCAAGCTAGATGGATATTAGAGAAAGGTAACTGGATAATTCCTTTATGGTGGGATGAATATGTTTTAGATAGAACAAATGGTTTACAAATTTTAATAGCAAAATCACAAGAAATATTCGGTAAGAATCTTTTCGCTGCATATTTGCCAACTACCATTGCAGCTATTCTAATGTTACTGATAACTTATAAATTACATGAAGAATTTTTTGGTAAAAATCATGCAATTTTATCTCCATTAATACTTGCTACTACATATCTTTGGTTTGACTACTCTCATTTAGCTACTCAAGATCTTATTTATTCCTGCTTAGTAACTATTGGAGTTTTTTCTTTAGTAAAAATAAAAAAAAATAAAAGCAATTTCTATTTTTTAGTTTTTGGTTTTTGGATAGGTTTAGCTTTCATGATGAAGACTTTTCTTGTAGCTGTTCCTCTTGCTGCACTATTACCATATGTAATAACAAATAGAAAATTATTTTTTAATAAATTATTTTGGCTTGGATTAATAATTGGATTTATTCCATATCTAATATGGGCTTATTTTATAAATTCTTTTTTAGATCAGAACATTATCTTTTACTTATTTGGGAAATTTACTTACCTCTCTAATAAAAACGATTCTACAAATCCTTTTTATTATTACTTTTGGAATATTCCAACAACTTACTTACCATGGAGTATATTTTCTATCATCGGCTTAATTTCAAATTCATTAGAAGATAAAAATAAGAATGAAAAATTAATATTAACTTATTTCCCCATTATTTTAATTTTAATAATAAGTATCTTTTCTACAAAAACTCCGTATTACCCTCTGCAAATATCTGCAATCTTATCTTTAAATGCATATTCCGGTATTAAATATTTATTTAGCTCAAAAAGATATAAATCTTTAGCTGTTTTTGTTCTGTCAAAGTTTATTCCTCTATTGATTATTTCTATAGTTATTATTTACCTTATTTTCTTCAAAAGTGTCTTAAATTTCAATACAAAAGAAAATATATTTATTGTTTTAGGATTAATGTCATTTGCAATAGCTTGGTCTCTTATAAAAGATCAAAGAAACATCAAAGAGTTTTTTATAACTTTAATTATTGGTCCTTATCTATTAACATCATTACTATTGCAATCAGGTTTATTTACAGACCGATCAAGGGAGTTAAGAGAAACTATGGAGTATCTATCTTCATTAGATATCCTTAAGAATGAAATCATTAATGTTGATAAAAGGAACACTGGAAGTAAAAAGGCACAATCAAAACTAATAAGAATTTCTCTACTAACTCCTAATTTAGGAGATAGAATTGAAAGCTTAGAAAAAATGAAACCCTCAGATTTAGCATGGTCTACCCTGTCCTCAAATGAATTATATGAAAATAATTCTTATCAAGTAATTTACGATCATGAAATTTTATCTCCCTGGAAATTGATCAGAAAAAATCAATGAGTTTATATTAAGATTATCCTGATAAGAAATTAAATTTAATGAAATCTGTAAATACATGGAATCTATCAAATAATCAAATTCATCAATTATTCAAAGATAAAAATGAATTTCTTTCTCTTAAAGTAAGAGGAAATACTTGGGAACCAATTACAAGATGGCTCAAGTTAGATTCTAGAATATTCAAAGGCACAACTAACAAAGCAAGAATTACTTTATGTGATATCGAATCATTGGCTGAAATTTATAATTACAGATCTATCAGATGGAAAGCAAAAAAATTAACTCCAATACCAACTAAATTAATTCCAAAATTTATAAAAAATACTTTACGTAAGGTACCAATAATTAAGCAGCTTGCTTTTGAACTAGAAATTATATTTTATAAATATCAAGAAAAATCTGGTAATCATTTAATTTCAATAGTTATTCCGGCAAGAAATGAGGAAGGCAATAAAGAACTCCTAAAAGAAGCTTTAGAAAAATTTAAAAAAATACCTAATAAAATTGAAATAATATTTGTAGAGGGAAATAGTGTAGATAAAACTTTTCAAATGCTAGAAAAGCTTACTAAAGATTTTTCCAATTTCTTCCAAATATCTCTAATAAAACAAACTTCTAAGGGTAAGAAAAATGCTGTTGTAGAGGGTTTCAATATTTCATCTGGTGAAACTCTTGCAATTATAGATAGTGACTTCACAGTAGACATTAATGATAGCATCGATGCAATAATCCAATCCACGAAAAATGAAAACATTCTACTTAATTGCTCTAGAACAACATTCCCAATGGAAAAAGATGCTATGAGATGGGCTAACTATATAGGAAATAGATGTTTTGCTTTATTTTTATCGATATTAATCAATAAACCAATTTCTGACTCATTATGTGGGACAAAAGTTTTCTCAAGAAAGTTTTTCAATTTGATGAAAAAAAATGGTAGTTGGGAATCTAAATCAGATCCTTTTGGTGATTTTACAATAATTTTTGAAGCAGCCAATAATAATATTAAAATTCTAAATTATCCCGTTAGATATTATGCAAGGAAATCTGGAGCACCAAATATATCAAGATGGGTTGATGGTATAAAACTTCTTAAGGTATGCTGGAAATATATGATTTCAGACATCTAAAGAAAGTTTAAATTTTTCGGAATTAAATTTATAAAAATTCACCGAAAAAGTAATAAAATAGTTAGATTCTTATTGTGAGATCATTTTTAAATTTCTTTATGGAGTTTAAGTTTCCTTTACAAAAAATAACGCAAAATATCAATAGAGAAATATTCGACAAAGTTCTTGTTGTTAGATTACCTTGTAATCCAATATTTCCAATAGGGCCTATTTATTTAGCGGATCATATTCATAAGTGCTTCCCAAAAATTCAGCAACAATTCATTGATTTAGCAATAGTACCTCCAAATAAAATTTCCAAATATTTAAAAAGAAAAATAGATCAATTCAGACCTCATCTAATTATTTTCTCTTGGAGAGATATACAAATATACGCACCAGTTGACGGAAGAAGTGGTAACCCATTACAAAACTCTTTCGAAGTTTTCTACTCAAATAATCCACTAAAAAAAATTCGAGGCGCCTGGGGAGGTTTGAAATTAATAACGTCTCATTATGAAGAAATAAATAGAAATACATCTTTGGTGAAGATGGGACTAAACAGAGCTCAAAAATACAATAAATCAGTAAAAGTTATTTTAGGGGGCGGAGCCGTTAGCGTTTTCTACGAGCAGCTAGGGAATTTATTACCAAAAGGAACAGTTATTTCTGTTGGAGAAGGTGAAAACTTGATTGAAAAGATTATTAAAGGTGATTCTATTTCAGAAGAAAGGTGTTATATCGCAGGGGAAAAACCAAGGAATAAATTAATACATGAACAGCCATCTGGAACAGTAAAGACAGCTTGTAACTACAAATATATCAAATCTATTTGGCCTGAATTTAATTGGTATATTGAAGGTGGTGATTATTATGTAGGAGTTCAAACCAAAAGAGGTTGTCCACATAATTGTTGTTTTTGTGTTTATACAGTTGTAGAGGGCAAGAAAGTTCGAGTTAATCCTATAAATGAAGTTATAAATGAAATGAAACAACTTTATGAAATTGGTGTTAGAGGTTTTTGGTTTACTGATGCACAATTTATCCCAACTAGAAATAATATAAAGGATGCGAAATTACTTCTTCAAGCTATAAAAGATCAAGGTTGGAATGATATTAAGTGGGCAGCATACATTAGAGCGGACAATATTGATCGCGAATTAGCTCAATTAATGGTTGATACAGGAATGAGTTATTTTGAGATAGGCATTACTTCAGGATCTCAAGAACTTGTTAGAAAAATGAGGCTAGCTTACAACCTTAAAACAGTCCTAGAGAATTGTAGGATGCTTGTTGATGCAGGATTTAGTAATCATGTCTCAGTAAACTATTCATTTAATGTTTTTGATGAAACTCCAAATACAATTAAACAAACTATCGCTTACCACAGAGAGTTAGAAAATATCTTTGGAAAAGGCTTGGTAGATCCGGCTATATTTTTTATAGGTTTACAACCACATACTCTATTAGAAAAATATGCTCTAGAAAATAATATATTAAAACCTAATTATAATCCTATGAGTATGATGCCATGGACTGCAAGAAAACTTTTATGGAATCCAGGCCCTCTTGGTAAAAAGCTTGGAGAGGTTTGTTTGGAAGCTTTTGATAACAAAGATGATGAATTTGGAAAAACAGTTATTAATATTTTGGAAAGGAATTATGGCAAATCTTCTTTAGATGATTCCCTAAATGTTCGTAAATTATCAGAAAGAAAGTTAACCGCCGCAAAATCGTAAAAATAACTTACTTTTTAATTACAGTCTAAAAACTAATCAATCTTCTTTTTCAATTGAGCTTGATATTCCTTTTGATTTCAAGGATTCCGAATAAAATTCAGCAGGTTCTAGATCACAAACAATAACTAAACCAACGCCAGTATTATGAGCTTCAAGCATAATTGAGATAGCATCTTGTTCGCTTAATTGCGGAACAACCTCTCTAAGTGAATTTGTGACGTACTCCATAGAATTAATTGGGTCATTGTGAAGTAATACTTTATATTTTGGTGATTTGTTTTTTAACGCGGCTGGTTTTTTCTCTAAAACTGTTGCGTTACTATTCTTTCCTTTCTCTAACTTAATATTTGACATTAATTTTAATTTGCGATTACTCATAAGTATTTTGTACATTATATATTAATTATTCGTTTCATTGCATTAATTACATTTGATCTCGAGTTAAAGGCAGACAATCGGAAATAACCTTCTCCAGCCAACCCAAACCCGCTACCTGGTGTGCCTACCACATCAGCTTTTTCAAGTAAAAAATCAAAAAAGTCCCAGGAAGTCATATCAGATGGAACTTTAATCCAAACGTAAGGTGCATTATCTCCCCCATAAACTTTAAAGCCTGCACTTCTAAGCTTATTTTGCATAATCTTTGCATTTTCCATATAAAAATCAATTAAAGAATTAACCTCCCTTTTTCCTTGGGAAGAATATACTGCCTCTGCTCCTCTTTGAACGATATAGCTTACTCCATTAAATTTTGTAGATTGACGCCTGTTCCATAATGGCAATAAATCAACCTTATCACCTTTTGAATTTTGTCCTGATAGATTTTCAGGTATTACTGTATAGGCACATCTTACTCCAGTAAATCCAGCATTTTTTGAAAAGGATCTAAACTCAATAGCACAATTTTTTGCCCCCTCTATCTCGTATATTGAATGAGGAATATCTTTATCTTGAATAAAAGCTTCATAAGCTGCATCAAAAAGAATCAATGACTTATTTTCATTGGCGTAGTCAACCCATTTTTTCAATTCTTTTTTGGAAATTGTAGCGCCAGTCGGATTATTCGGGAAACAAAGGTAAATAATATCAACCTTATTTTTAGGGATTTCAGGTATAAAATTATTATCTTCATTTATTGCTAAATATAATAAACCTTGATAAGTACCATTTTGCAGAGTTTCACCAGTTCTCCCTGTCATTACATTACTATCTACATAAACAGGATAAACTGGATCTGTAACAGCAATAAAATTCTCATCACCAAGAATATCTAAAATATTGCTGCTATCGCATTTTGAACCATCTGAAACAAATATCTCTTCTGGAGAAATTTGACAGCCTCTTGAAATAAAATCATTTTCAGAAATTTTTTCCCTAAGCCATCCATATCCTTGTTCTGGACCATAGCCTTTAAATCCTTTATTTGTACCCATTTCATTTAATGCTTTACTCATAGCATTTATACACGCTTTAGGCAGCGGCTCAGTCACATCACCTATCCCAAGCTTGATAACTTCTGAGTTTTGATTACCTTTAGTATATGCATTAACCCTTTTTGAGATTTCAGGAAATAGATATCCTGCTTTGAGTTTTAAATAATTTTCGTTTATTTGAACCACTTTAAAAAATTAAAAACTTATTTTATAAGAATAATAGATGAATGTGCTTAACCGTAAATAAGATGTTAATATAGGGATGGTTATGATTTAATTAAAGAAATAATCATAGCTACTAAATCAGTTTCAATAAGTTTGAAAGTCGTCTAAAATTTAAATATTTAGCAAATAACACTGCTACTAATTAGTTTAAAAACTTCTAATAAATTTAATCAGCAAAAAATTGTTAGTAAATAATTAAAATTTAAATTATTTAATTTTCTGTCGATTTTCAAAATTCAAAACATACTTTATCTTTTTATATGTCTCAGCAAATTGTAATAGCTGAGCAGGCTCGTATTGCAGCACTACTCACAGATGATCGAGTTGATGAACTGATCGTCGCACAAGGTCAATATCAAATCGGAGATATCTTTTTAGGAAGTGTTGAAAATGTTCTTCCAGGAATTGATGCAGCATTTATCGATATTGGGGAAAGTGAAAAAAATGGCTTTATTCATGTATCAGATTTAGGTCCGTTAAGATTAAAAAAAGGCATTGTCGGCATTACTGAACTTCTTGAACCCAAACAAAAAGTTCTCGTTCAAGTAATGAAAGAACCCACTGGTAATAAGGGGCCTAGACTTACAGGTAATATCTCATTACCAGGAAAATACCTAATATTGCAACCTTTTGGACAAGGAGTAAATATTTCTAGGAAGATAAATACTGATACTGAAAGAAGTCGTTTAAGAGCACTTGGGGTTTTAATTAAACCCCCCAGCACAGGCCTATTATTTCGAACAGAGGCAGAAAAAATAAAGGAAGAATTACTTATTGAAGATCTAGAAAATTTAATTCAACAATGGGATCAAGTTATAAAAATTTCAGAGAATTCACTTCCACCATATTTAATAAGTAGAGATGAAGATTTTTCATTAAAAATCCTAAGAGACTGTGTTAAACCATCAACTAATAAAATTATAATTGATGATAAAATAGCCCTCGAAAAAGCAAAAGACTTTTTAAGTAATAATGACTCAAATGTGGATCTTGTTTTTCATAGTAATGATATAAACGAACATATTTTAGAGAAATACCAAATTAACAAAACTATTCAAAAGGCACTTCAACCTAGAGTAGATTTACCCTCAGGAGGATACATAATAATTGAGCCAACTGAAGCCTTAACAGTAATAGATGTAAATTCTGGCTCTTTCACAAGATCAGCTAATTCAAGACAAACAGTTTTGTGGACGAATTGCGAAGCAGCTGTAGAAATTTCCCGGCAAATGAAATTGAGAAATATTGGGGGAGTTTTAGTTATAGATTTTATAGATATGGAATCTCGAAGAGATCAATTTCAGTTGCTTGAACAGTTTACTTTAGCCATCAAAGATGATTCTGCAAGGCCTCAGATAGCTGAGTTAACTGAGTTAGGTTTAGTCGAATTAACAAGGAAAAGGCAAGGTCAAAATATATATGAATTATTCGGGAAAAAATGTAATAATTGCAATGGATTAGGGCACACAGAAAATTTACCAAATTATCAAAATTTCAATTCAGAAACAAACCAAAATACAAAGAAAGCTAGCAAAACAATTAATACAAATGTCACAGATTTAGACCAAGCTCAATTAATAGAAGATCAAGAAAAAATAGTTAAAAAAGAACTACCTAACTCCAAAAATTTAAATAAAGATGATGATGAATCACAAAAAAAGTATAGTGAAGATGAAATACTTAATACAAATAATTCCAAAGAAAAAAAAGTTATAACGGTTGAGCTCAGTAATGATGAAAAAATTGTCTATAGTCAATTAGGTATTAATCCACTAATTAAACTAGGAAAACAATATTTAACTAACAATCATTTAATACATATAGAAAATGGTAAGAACAAAGTTGAAGAAATGGCTTTAGAGAATAATAAAAAATCAATAGCAAAAGTTTCTAGTAAAAAAGCAAACAAGAATCCCTTAATTTCTAATTCAATTGAAAAGTTGGAAGTTAAATTAGATGACGCTAAAGAAGTTAATCCCGAGAATAAATTACCCGAGAAAAAAACTGCGAATAAGGAAATAAAAATAACAGATGAAATTGATAATTCAAGAAGGAAAAGAAGAAGGTCATCTGCGAGTATTGAATAAAGTTTCTGAGATAGGTATTGACGAAGTAGGTCGTGGTGCAGTTTTTGGACCTGTATTTTCTGCTGTCATCGCTCTAACTGAAAAAAATGGATTAATTCTAAAGCAATTGGGTGTAACCGATAGTAAAAAATTAACTCCAAAAAAAAGAAAATTACTTTTGCCGAAAATTATAGAATTGTCCTCAGACTACAGTTTGGGACAGTCTTCAGTAAGAGAAATAGAACAATTAGGCATAAGATATGCAACCGAGCTTTCAATGATTAGAGCTATCAAGAAGTTAAAAGAAAAACCATCTGAATTGATAATTGACGGTCCATTATCATTAAGACTTTGGAAGGGTCGTCAAAGAAATGTAATTTCTGGTGATTCCAAATTTACTTCAATTGCTGCAGCAAGTATATTTGCTAAAGTAACACGTGACTTTTTAATGGAAAGATTAGAAAAAGAATTTTCTGGATATTTAATATTTAAAAATAAAGGATATGGTACCAAACAACACTTTTTAAGTCTTAAAACAAATGGTTTAACCAAACTTCATAGGAAAAGTTTCTTGACTAAATTAAACCTCATTTAATTCACACCAATTTATAAAATCTTTTATTAATTGTTGCTGAACTCTAGATTTGATTCCCAATAAAATTCCATTTAATACTGAATGCCCAGTAGATTCCAAAATTTTCTTTGGCACAAGTTTTAAAAGAGGAGGTTGACTCACAGAGACCCCCAAAAGTGCTTCGCCTTCTAAACCATTATCAGTCGCCTCCAAGTTTGCTTTCAAAATTAAACTGAAATCCTCTATTATCCCTAACCCATCTAATTTGCTATCAAGTGCGCTCATTTTTAAAACACCCTCTTCATTCTCAACTGCAATTGATACAACAGGGTTAACATCTAATTGAAAAACCCTGAAACTTGTTACAGTGTACTTATACTTTCCATCCCCTTCAGGTTCTAATTTATTGGGGTCGAGCATTGCTCCAACAACTCTTTCTTCTTCTAAAAGATATTTAGAAAGATATTCCTTATTCCTTGTTACAGAAAGCTTAAGTTTCTGTTTAGCATCAAAAGCTAAAAGCATTTTTCTATAATGCCTCCAATGCTAATTTGATTTCTTTTTTCTTACAATTAATCATGCGCAAACAAGTTGCATATTTAGGCCCTGAAGGGACATACGCAGAAAAAGCAGCCCATATTTTATCGAAGCTTGCCAATTTTGAGTCACCTTTATTTGTACCACGTAATGGGCTATATTCAGTCATTAAGTCAATAGCCTACAACAATTGTGATGCAGCTATAGTACCTATCGAAAACTCTGTTGAGGGAGGAGTAACAACGACTTTAGACGCGCTTTGGAAATTTTCAGATATAAACATTAATAAGGCGATTGTTTTACCGATAAATCATGCTTTAATCAGCGATGGAGACATTACAGAGATATCAGAGGTCCTCTCTCATCCGCAAGCTTTAGCCCAATGTTCTGAATGGTTATCTGAGAATCTCCCCGAGGCAATTACTTTATCAACGAATTCAACTTCAGAAGCTGTAAAAATGGTAAAAGGAAGTTCATTTAGAGCAGCTATTGGATCAAAATCTCTTACTGAAATAGAAGGACTTAAAGAATTAGCATTTCCTATTAATGATGTTCCTGGGAATTGCACAAGATTTGTTTTATTGAGCAAAGAATCCTTTTTAGATAGAGCTAATATTGCAAGTTTTGCCTTTTCATTACTCTCTAATAATCCTGGAGCATTACTTGAGGCTCTTAATTATATTGCAGAATTTGGATTTAATATGAGTAAGATAGAATCGAGGCCATCCAAAAGAGAATTAGGAGAATATATAATTTACGTTGATGTTGAAATAAACTTAAAAAGTAATATTGAAGCATTTTATGAATTGAAGAAAAAACTCAAACCCTTATGTGAACATTTGGTTGACTTTGGCTGTTACTTTTCAGAAAAAATTAATTTAGATTAACTATCCTCTACATTTATAAACCCCAAATTCCATTAAACCTTTTTTAAAGGCCCAATCCATTAATAATATTGTCGGAATCTCTCTTATAGACTTTACTATCGCTCCTGGGCCAAGTGTTAAAATTGCATTAGGCCTTCTAATCCCCTCAAATATCGAATCAAACCAAGATGGATTTGTATAGTAATTCCAGTTATCAAAAATAACCTGACCTGAACTATTCTTATTTTTGGTAAGAATACTACTAAAGTCTTTGATGCTCATAAATTTAGGATGTACCCATTGTTCAAGTAGTTGTTTCAAGATTATTTTTTCAATCATAGTTGGAGGCTGTTTGTTTAAATCTCTTGAATTCCAATCAGCCAAAGCTAGGTATCCCCCAGGTCTCAAAGTTCTTAACATTTGATCTGCAAATTTAGTTTTGTTACTCATATGAGCTCCTGCCTCTACACTCCAAACTCCATCAAATGCTCCATCTTCAAATTTCAAATCCAAAGCATCCATAACTTTGAAGTTGCATTTACAATTCTTAGGTGTAAGTTCTTTAGCTCTTTTAACTTGAGCTGGACTAATTGTTATTCCCGTTACATTAAATCCATAATAATCAGCGAGAAGTCTGGAACTTCCTCCTATTCCACAACCTACATCTAAAACCCTGGAACCTCGTGGCAATTTATCTAAACCACTCCAACTAACTAGCTCATGCACAAATTGGACTTTAGCCTCTCTAAAATCAATTTTTTTATTTGGAGGGTAAAAACCTAAATGTATATGTTCGCCCCATAATCTTTCTAATAGTTTATCTTCAGTCCAGGAGTCATATGCTGAAGCTACATTTCCCGAAGAAACATATTTTCTAGTATTAATTCTCCAAAGTATTAAATATGATAATAATAAAATTAATAATAAAAAAAAAGAAAATATTAGATATGTAGACATTTAATTTTCTTTGATATCAGGAAAGCTTTCTTTTAATGCAGTTCTTGCTGCTAATTGCTTTCTCGTATGATCTAACATTTCAAACTCTCTTTGTAAACGTGTGTAGGTATTTCTTTCTTCTAGAAGTCTCTGCTGCTCTTCAGCTACCGGTCCCCCTAAATGGGCCCCTATCCAAAAAGAAAGTTCCAAAGGATTTTCTGGTAATTTATCAGGAAGAACTTTTTGAGAATTAGTTAATTTACCAGTCAATTTGACTACATCATTTAATGCTTGAGTAACTGAATCTCTTAAAAGATCTAAGTTTTGAAAACTTTCTATATTTTCATCATTGATCCAACTAACCATTGCGGAGCAATAAGGAGTTGAACGTACAATTTCCAAGACTTGGAATCTTTGTTGACCTATTGTAACTATAGTACTTCTACCATCTTCAGCTGTTTGATGTTTAATAATTTGAGCACAACAGCCAACGTTGGCCATACTCTTTGTATTAGGATCCCACTTGATCACTCCGAACATTGAATCTGATTCAAGTACAGATTTCAGCATAATTCTATATCTTGATTCAAAAATATGAAGAGGCAATACTTCTTGAGGGAAAAGAACAACTTCTGGTAAAGGGAATAAAGGTAGTTCCCTTACTGAAAGCTCTCCCATTTAAACCTCAAAATCTATATCTTCATATTAGTAAATTTAAGTGCTATTCGGGCATTCTTACAGTTTGACTTCTATATCTACACCACTAGGTAGATCTAATTTCATTAAAGCGTCTATGGTTTTCGCAGAAGGACTATAGATATCAATTATTCTTCTGTGCGTCCTGGTCTCAAAATGCTCTCTAGAATCCTTATCTACGTGAGGGGATCTCAAAACACAATAAATTTTTCTTTTTGTAGGTAATGGAATAGGGCCTATAGCTGAAGCAGAAGTTGTATCAGCTGTTTGAATAATTTTGTCACATGATAAATCAAGCATTCTTCTATCAAATGCTTTTAATCTTATGCGAATTTTTTGTTGAGCAAGTGTAGCTGTCATAGTTTAATTAATCTCTTATGAAAGGGTTATTGAAAATCAATAACCCGTATCTAATTAAATATTTTAAAATATCAAAGGGTTAACTTCGCAATTTTAAAACTTATTGAATAATTTTGGAAACAACTCCAGCACCGATAGTACGACCACCTTCGCGAATAGCAAAACGCATTCCTTGTTCGATAGCCACAGGACAAATTAGTTCTCCAGTCATTTTTATTCTGTCACCTGGCATGACCATTTCTACATTAGCGCCATCATCTGAGGTAAATGCAGTAATTTGTCCTGTAACATCTGTAGTTCTTATATAAAATTGAGGTCTGTAACCTGCAAAGAAAGGAGTGTGTCTTCCACCTTCTTCTTTCTTAAGAACATAAACTTCTCCTTCGAACTTTGTATGAGGGGTAATTGAGCCTTTTTTAACAAGAACCATTCCTCTCTCAATATCTTCTTTTTGAACACCACGTAAGAGGAGTCCAACATTATCTCCAGCCATTCCTTCATCAAGAAGTTTACGAAACATCTCAACACCAGTAACTGTAGTTAATCTTGTATCTCTAATTCCAACTATTTCAACTTCTTCTCCAACTTTGACTTTACCTCTTTCTATTCTTCCTGTAGCAACTGTTCCTCTACCAGTAATAGAGAAAACATCTTCTACTGCCATCAAGAATGGTTTATCAATTTCTCTTTCAGGTTCAGGGATGCTGGCATCAACCGCCTTCATTAGTTCTTCGATTTTAGATTCCCAAGTAGAATCTCCTTCTAGAGCTTTTAAACCAGAAACTTGAACGATTGGTATATCATCACCTGGGAAATCATAACTATCAAGAAGTTCTCTGATTTCCATTTCAACAAGTTCAATAATTTCTTCATCATCTACCATGTCACATTTGTTTAGTGCAACGACCAGGGCCGGGACTCCAACTTGTTTTGCTAAAAGTATATGTTCCTTAGTTTGAGCCATAGGGCCATCTGTTGCAGCACAAACTAAAATTGCACCATCCATTTGAGCAGCACCAGTAATCATGTTTTTTACATAATCAGCATGGCCTGGACAGTCAACGTGAGCATAGTGTCTATCCGCAGTTTCATATTCGACGTGTGCAGTATTAATTGTTATGCCACGTTCTCTTTCCTCTGGAGCACCATCAATGTCTCCATAGTCTTGAGCTTGTGCTTGACCTTTTTTAGCTAGAACATTTGTAATAGCGGCAGTTAGGGTTGTTTTCCCATGGTCAACGTGGCCAATAGTGCCTATGTTGACATGTGGTTTGTTCCTTTCGAACTTCTCGCGAGCCATTTGAATTAAAGAATCGGGGTTAAAGAGTGTTTAGTTTAGAGATCAGGAGTTGCCCTGATTCTTGGAAATGATAGCTTCAGCAACATTGCGAGGGACTTCCTCATAATTTGCGAACTCCATTGAAAATATTCCCCGACCTTGAGTCATTGATCGGAGTTGAGTGGCATAACCGAACATTTCGGCTAAAGGCACTTTGGCCTGTACTTTAGACAATCCATCATCGACGGACTGTCCTTCTACTTGACCTCTCCTAGAGGAGAGATCACCAATTACAGATCCAAGAAAATCATCAGGGCTTTCGACCTCGACTTTCATCATAGGCTCTAAGAGGACAGGATTGCATTTTTTAACCCCATCTTTAAAAGCCATTGAACCTGCAATTTTGAAAGCCATTTCAGAAGAGTCTACATCGTGGAACGAACCATCGACTAGTGTTACTTTTACATCAATCAGCGGATAACCGGCAAGAACGCCTGATTCACAGGTCTCTTTCATGCCGTTAGAAGCTGGTCCAATATATTCTTTTGGAACAGTTCCACCAACAATTTTGTTTACAAATTCAAAACCTTTACCAACTTCAGCAGGTTCCATTTCGATGATAACGTGTCCATATTGTCCTTTACCTCCTGTTTGTCTTGCATATTTACCTTCACCCTTAGAGCTTGATCTAATTGTTTCTCTGTATGAAACCTGAGGAGCTCCGATATTTGCCTCAACTTTGAACTCTCTTAACATTCTATCTACAAGTATTTCTAGATGTAATTCACCCATACCAGCTATAACAGTCTGATTTGTCTCTTGATCTGTACTAACTCTGAAGGTTGGATCTTCTTCAGATAAGGCTTGTAAAGCTTTAGAAAGCTTTTCCATGTCTCCTTTAGTCTTTGGTTCTACTGCAACTGAAATGACAGGCTCAGGAATAAACAGAGTTTCTAGAACTATTGGGTCATCAGTATTACATAGAGTATCTCCTGTTGTTGTATTCTTCAAACCCAAAACAGCACCTAGATCGCCAGCTCTTAATTCATCAACTTCTTCCCGTTCATCAGCTTTTAAGATGACTAATCTAGAAATTCTCTCTTTTGCATCCTTTGTCGAATTCATAACATAACTACCTTTTGAAAGGACGCCAGAATACATTCTTACAAAAGTTAATTTTCCATAAGGATCAGACATAACTTTAAAAGCTAATGCGCTAAAAGGAGCGTTGTCGTCCGAAGGTCTGATATCTTCTTTACCATTTGGTAAAACACCCTGTATAGGCTTTACATCTACTGGGGCTGGTAAATAATCAACTACTGCATCTAAAACTAGTTGAACCCCTTTATTTTTAAAGGCTGATCCGCATAAAACAGGAACTAAACCATGATTTAGAACCCCCTCTCTGATACCTTTTTTTAATTGCTTTTCACTTAATTCTCCCTTATCCAAGAATATATCAATTAATTCTTCGTCGTTTTCTGCAACACTTTCCATTAATTTATTTCTCCATTCCACAGCTTCAGCTTTCATATCATCAGGTATTGGAGCCTCTTCAATATCAGTTCCTAAATCATTTTTATATAAATAGGCTTTGTTACTAACTAAATCTATGATTCCAGTAAGATCGCCTTCTGCACCAATTGGAAGTTGTATAGGAAAAGCATTTGCTTTTAGACGGTCTTTGATTTGTTGATTAACTTTTAAAAAATCTGCTCCTGTTCTATCCATCTTATTTACGAAAACCATCCTTGGGACAGAGTATCTATCGGCTTGACGCCATACGGTCTCAGATTGTGGCTGAACTCCACCAACAGCACAAAATACAGCTATAACTCCATCCAAAACCCTCATAGATCTTTCTACTTCAATAGTAAAATCTACGTGACCTGGAGTGTCGATAATATTAATTCTGTGGTCCTGCCAGCTTGTAGAAATAGCAGCAGCTGTAATAGTAATTCCTCTCTCTCTTTCTTGAGCCATCCAATCGGTTACAGCAGCACCGTCATGTACTTCTCCGATTTTATGAACAACTCCTGAGTAAAAAAGTATTCTTTCAGTTGTTGTTGTTTTACCAGCATCAATGTGAGCGGCTATACCTATGTTCCTTACTCGTTCAAGGGGAAAGTCGCGTGCCAATGTTAAAACTCCAAATAGAATGAATTTCTGAATAATTAAAGTTTATTTCATCAAATAAACTTTTGTTTAATAATAAACTAATTAAGGGCCATTTTGGTCGAAATTAGTATCTGTAATGAGCAAAAGCTTTATTAGCTTCTGCCATTTTATGAGTATCTTCTCTCTTCTTTACTGCGCTGCCTGTCTCATTAGCTGCATCCATTAATTCTCCTGCTAATTTCTGCGACATGCTTTTCCCATTTCTTCCTCTCGAAAAAGTAACAAGCCATCTAAGTGCCATTGCTGTACCTCTTTCTTGACGGACTTCCATTGGTACTTGATATGTAGCACCTCCAACTCTTCTAGCCCTTACCTCAACTAAAGGGGTTGCATTCTTTACGGCTGTTTCAAATAACTCCACAGCATTTCCACCTGTTCTTTCACTGATAAGAGAAAAAGCATCAGATAATATTTTCTGTGCAGTCGATTTTTTACCATGTTTCATCAATCTAGAAATCATCATTGATGCAAGACGACTGTTAAATTGCGGATCTGGTAAAACTGGTCTTTTTACTGCTGCATTACGACGTGACATATTAAAAAAGAAGTGATGTTAAAAATTAATCATTTTTAGGAGTTTTTGCTCCGTATTTAGATCTGGATTGACGTCTATCTTTGACTCCTGCAGTATCTAAAGTTCCTCTAATTATATGATATCTTACTCCAGGCAAGTCTTTAACTCTCCCGCCTCTTAGAAGAACAACAGAGTGTTCTTGTAAATTATGTCCAATTCCAGGAATATAAGCTGTAACTTCGAAACCTGAAGTTAATCTAACTCTAGCAACTTTTCTCAAGGCAGAATTAGGTTTCTTAGGAGTGGATGTATAAACTCTTGTACATACTCCTCTTCTCTCTGGACAAGATTTAAGAGCAGGAGATTTTGTTTTTCTCGTCAGACGTTTTCTTTCTGATCCAATTAACTGGGAAATGGTCGGCATCTATATTTATAGAAAAAAATACATATCAAAATATCATAACCTTTTACGAGTCACATAAAAAGTTTTTTTTTAAATTTAGATTGAAAATTAAATTTGTTTAGTAATTCTTCATTATTTTAGGTTTTATTTGTATTTTTATTTTTATAATAGTAATAAATAAAAATCTTTAAATAGTTAAATAATCTATGCGAGAAAGTATCAAAAGAAGCATTGAGCCATATCAAGATAGTTACTCTCCAAATGGAATTATGGGAGAGAAAGACGCATGCGGAGTAGGCTTTGTAGCCAATATTGAATGTAAAGAAAGTAATTGGATACTAAAACAATCTCTTAAAGGTTTAAGCTGTATGGAACATAGAGGAGGATGCGGTGGAGATAGTGACTCGGGAGATGGGGCTGGTATTTTATGTTCAATACCTTGGACATTTATAGACAAAAAATTAAATTTAGTAACTGAACCTAACGAAAAGAGAGGGTTGGGTATGATTTTTATGCCAAATAATGAATTAAAAGTTAAAGAATCAAAATTAATATGCGATGAAGAAGCTAAAAAACTAAATTTCAAAAAAATATATTGGAGAAAAGTACCAGTTCAAAACGAAACCTTAGGACCTTTAGCAAAAGCAAACGCACCATCCATATATCAATGGATCATCATTTTAGGAAAAGATGATAGTCAAGATATTGAGATGCGCTTATTTCAACTAAGAAAAAGAATTGAAAAAAGAATCAGAGAAAATACAAAAAATGCTGTTGGAGATTGTGAATTTTATTTCTCTTCGCTTAGTTCCAAAACGGTTGTTTATAAAGGGATGGTTAGATCTGAAGTTTTATCAGAATTCTACGAAGACCTTAAGAATGAGGATTTTAAAGTTTCCTTCTCTGTATACCATCGAAGATTTAGCACGAATACATTGCCAAAATGGCCTCTTGCTCAGCCAATGAGGTTTTTAGGCCATAATGGAGAAATCAACACTCTCTTAGGAAATATTAATTGGGCGAAAGCATCAGAAAAACATATCGATGAGTTCTGGGGTGAATTGTCCAAAGATATCAAACCGATAGTTGATATAAATAAAAGTGATTCATCAAATCTCGATGCAACTCTAGAAATTAATATTCGCTCAGGCAAACCAATAACTGATTCTTTATTGGGACTTGTTCCGGAAGCATTTAGAGATCAACCAGAACTTAAACATAGAGAGGACATCAAAGCATTTTATGAATATTCAGCAAGTCTCCAAGAAGCCTGGGATGGTCCTGCTCTATTAGTTTTCGCAGATGGCGATTTTGTTGGAGCCACGCTAGATAGGAATGGTTTAAGACCTGCAAGATACTCAATAACAAATGATGGATTTGTCATAATGGGTTCAGAAACAGGAGTAGTAGATATTGAAGAAAACAAAGTTATAGAAAAAGGGCGCTTAGGCCCTGGTCAAATGCTAGCAGTAGATTTTCTTCAGAATAAGATTCTGAGAAATTGGGATGTAAAATCAGAAGCTGCCAGAAGAGAGAACTATCAAAATCTGTTGCAACAAAGAATTGTAAAACTGAAAAAAAATGAATGGAAAAATACTTGCGTTTTACATGATCTTGAATTGCTTCAACAGCAAACTGCTTATGGTTTTTCTTCAGAAGATAATGATCTTATTCTTGATTCAATGGCTTCTCTTTCCAAAGAACCAACTTATTGCATGGGTGATGACATACCATTAGCTGTGCTTTCTTCAAAACCTCATATTTTATACGATTATTTCAAACAAAGATTTGCACAAGTTACTAATCCTCCAATAGATCCTTTAAGAGAAAAACTAGTAATGAGCTTAGAAATGCATCTTGGTGAAAGGTGTTCCCCTTTTGAAACAAAAAATATTAAACCTTTTATTCATCTAAAAAGCCCAATCATTAATGAAGAAGAATTAATTTCACTAAAAGAATCAGAAATTAAATCTAATACAATTTCAAGTTTATTTGATATTGAGGAAGGTATTAAGGGGTTTGAAAAAAAATTAGAAGAATTATGTAAATTAAGTGAGATCTCAATAAATGAAGGATGTTCTTTAATAATTATTTCTGACAAAGGAGTGAATTCAAAAAAAAGTTTTATTCCTCCTTTATTAGCAGTAGGTGCAATTCATCATTATTTGCTTAAAAAAGAAATTAGATTAAAAGCCTCACTCATAATTGAAACTGGTCAATGTTGGAGTACGCATCATTTAGCATGTTTAATTGGTTATGGAGTTAGCGCTGTTTGCCCATGGTTAACACTTGAATCTGGCAGACATTGGTTACAACATCCAAAAACCCAAAAACTGATAGCTAGCAAAAAAATCAATCCTTTATCTTTTGAAGAAGTTCAGTCAAATATTAAAAAAGCTCTAGAAGATGGGCTAAGAAAAATACTTTCTAAAATAGGAATTTCGCTTTTATCTAGTTATCATGGTGCACAAATTTTTGAGGCTGTAGGCATTGGTTCTGATTTAATTAAAATAGCTTTCGATGGAACAACAAGTCGAATTGCAGGTATTAGCCTTAAAGAACTGGCAAATGAATCTCTTACGATACATACAAAAGCATATCCAGAAATAGATTTAAAAAAATTAGAGTTTCTAGGATTTGTTCAATTTAGAAATAATGGAGAATATCACTCTAATAACCCTGAGATTTCTAAGGTACTTCATACCGCTCTAAAGCAAGGGCCAGGATATGATCATTTTGAGACTTATAAAACACTAATTCGTAATAGACCAATAACATCTTTAAGAGATTTACTAACAATTAACTCAAAAAGGAAAAGTATCCCATTGGATCAGGTCGAAAGTGTTGAATCGATATGTAAAAGGTTTTGTACGGGAGGTATGAGTTTAGGAGCATTATCAAGAGAGGCACATGAAGTATTAGCAGTTGCAATGAATAGAATTGGAGGGAAAAGTAATAGCGGTGAAGGAGGGGAAGATCCTGCTCGATTTAACGTATTAAATGATATTGACGAGAATACTCAATCAGCTACTTTACCCTTTATAAAGGGCCTTGAAAATGGAGATACTGCCTGCTCAGCAATTAAACAAATAGCCTCTGGAAGATTTGGAGTTACCCCGGAATATCTAAGAAGTGGTAAGCAGCTTGAAATCAAAATGGCTCAAGGAGCTAAACCAGGCGAAGGGGGGCAATTACCAGGTCCAAAAGTTGATTCATATATTGCAAAACTTAGAAACAGCAAACCTGGGGTGGCTTTAATATCTCCACCCCCACATCATGACATTTATTCAATTGAAGATTTAGCACAACTAATTCATGATTTGCACCAAGTACATCCAAAAGCGAAAGTTAGTGTAAAGCTTGTCTCTGAGATTGGTATTGGCACTATTGCTGCTGGTGTAAGCAAGGCTAATGCTGATGTTATACAAATTTCAGGACATGATGGAGGTACTGGTGCTTCACCTCTTAGTTCAATTAAACATGCTGGTTTACCTTGGGAATTAGGAGTTGTAGAGGTGCATAAATCTTTACTAGAAAATAATCTCAGAGATAGAGTACTTTTAAGAACTGACGGAGGTCTAAAAACAGGATGGGATGTAATAATTGCTGCATTATTAGGTGCTGAGGAATATGGTTTTGGTTCAGTCGCAATGATCGCTGAGGGCTGCATAATGGCTCGTGTTTGTCATACAAACAAATGTCCTGTTGGAGTCGCTACTCAGAAAGAAGAATTAAGAAAAAGATTTAAAGGTTTACCTGACAATGTAGTAAATTTTTTCATATATATAGCTGAAGAGATAAGACAAATAATGAGTAGTATTGGTGTTTCCAATATGAAAGAATTAATTGGTAATCATGAATTTTTAACAACAAGAAATATACGTCTCCCAAAAACGGAGAACATTGATCTAAGTTCTTTGATAGATCTTAAAAACTTAGATAATGAAAGGTCATGGTTAAACCATTCCCCAAATGCCCACACCAATGGATCTGTCTTAGAGGATAAATTTTTATCTGATAATCAATTTATGAAAACTATTAAAAATCATGGAAAATTAATTAAAGAAATTGAAATCAAAAATACAGATAGAAGTGTTTGTGCAAAAATATCAGGTGAAATTGCTGCAATTTTTGGAAACAATGGATTCAATGGTGAACTAAATCTCAATTTCAAAGGATGTGCGGGACAGAGTTTTGGTGCTTTCTTATTAAAGGGAATGAATATCCAATTGATTGGGGAAGCCAATGATTATGTTTGCAAAGGAATGAATGGAGGTGTACTTACTATTATTCCTCCGCAAGTAGATGAAAAGTCTTCAGAGCAAGTAATCTTAGGTAATACATGTCTTTATGGAGCAACAGGAGGTAAATTGTTTGCTTTAGGCAAATCAGGAGAAAGATTTGCCGTCAGAAATAGTGGGGCTACTGCGGTAACGGAAGGGGCTGGCGACCATTGTTGTGAATATATGACTGGCGGCAAAATAGTTATTTTGGGTTCAACAGGCAGAAATATTGGAGCGGGAATGACGGGTGGAGTAGCTTATGTGTTTGATGAAAATAATGATTTAGAAAAAAAAGTGAATAAGGAAATTGTCAGTATTTTTAAAATAACCAACCCCAAGCAAGAGGATATTTTATTAAGTATTCTTAATGAATATTATGAAAAAACAAAAAGTTTAAAAGCATTTAAAATAATTAATGACTGGAATCATTTTAAAGAAATTTTTAAAATAGTTGTGCCACCAAGTGAGGAAGAAATGCTTGGTATTAAAGATTAATGAATGCCTATTTTTATAAAGACTGAACTCATAAAAAACGAATACTTAATTCAAAAAGAATTTAGAAAAAAAATAATTAATGAACATATTAGATGGATTGAGAATTTAAAGAAAAAAGGGATAAACATCAAGAGCGGATTTTTAGTGGATGACTTAAAACAACCAGGTGATGGGGGATTACTTATTATTGAAATTGAAACTTATAAAGAAGCGTTAAAAATAATAAAAAATGATCCGATGATAAAAAGTAATATAGTTGAATGGAAATTAAATGAATGGATTGAAATTAATCAAAAATAATTGAATTATCTTGGAAACTTTTTCATGAGTTTCTGAATCTCCTCAGCATGATAACTACTACGAGTTAAAGGCGAACTGACAACTTGCATAAAACCTAATTCATTTTCTCCAAAAAATTTAAAATAATTAAATTTTGAAGGGCTCACAAATCTTTGAACAGGAAGATGATTTGCTCCTGGAGATAAATATTGACCAATAGTAACTATATCCACAAAATTTTTTTTTAGATCCATGAGAAGATTTAAAACTTCATCATCTTTTTCTCCTAAACCCAGCATAAAACCAGATTTAGTATAAACACTTGGAAAGTATTCTCTAGTCCTTTTAAGCAATTCTAAAGTTCTCAAATAGTTACCTTGGGGTCTTACTTTCCTATACAAAGTTGGCACAGTTTCAATATTATGATTTAAAACATTTGGTTTAGAATCTAGAACCTTTTCAAGTGCTGGCCAATTACCACATAAATCTGGAATTAATAATTCAATAGTCGTCTCAGGGGATTTAGACCTTACTTCCGCAACACATCTGTAAAACTGCGAAGCTCCACCATCATCCAGATCGTCCCTATTAACTGATGTAATTACCACATGCTTAAGTTTCATCCTATAAACAGCCTCCGCTAAACGTTCAGGTTCTGTTGGGTCTAAATTTCTCTTGGATCTATCAAAATCAATATCGCAATAAGGGCATGCTCTAGTACAGCCAGGGCCCATTATTAAAAAAGTTGCAGTACCACTAGCAAAACATTCACCTATATTAGGACAGCTTGCTTCTTGACATACTGTATTTAGTTTTAAATCACTCAATAATTTTGCAGTATTTCCTATTCTCTCAACTTGAGGTGCTTTTACCCTTAACCAAGGTGGCTTCTCTACTGAATTTTTTGAAATATTACTCAAATTAATTTACTTAATATTCCTCACTACATATTTTAATAAGAATAACGAATTTGTACTATTTTTTTCTTAAAAAGAAACTAGTTTGATAACTTAACTCGAAAAATATACAAACAAATCGAATAAAGCACCCCAAATACAAAATATTTCTTTAATCAATATTATAAATTAAAAAATTGTTCTATTTACATATATAAGAACACTATTCAGAACGTTATTTTAAATACAGATAAAAAACGCTAGTATTTAATAATTTTTTTTTGTTATGTGGTTCCTATTAACTAGTTTTGTTCTATTAAGTGTTTTTTTGTTATGTATTTGATACAGTTAATAATATAGGTATTAAAACATTGACTTTTAAATTTAAGAGAAGACAATTTCTTTTATCTGAAAAAAATAAAAAAGGTAAATCTATTGGATATGCAAGAGCTATAGATAGTGAATTAAATTACTTAAAAGAACAAATAAAAAGCCTAAAAAATGAGGGTTGTAATTTAATATTTTCTGAAATTATTAGTTTAGATGAAAAAATAAAGCCCGAATTTAAAAAAGCTTTAAATCATTTATCAAGAGGGGATGAATTAATAATGACTAAACTGGATCGCGCATTTTCTAATAGAACTGAATGCATAAAAACAATAATCAAACTATTGAAAAATGATATTAGTTTGAGAACTTTGTCTGGTTTTCTTTCTCAAAGTAATTCTTCAGAGATGTCTTACGCAATTTTCCAAATTTTAAATGGATTAGATGATTTAGATAATGAATATTTACGAGAAAGAAAAAAAGACCTAACTTTGAAAAGAAGATTAAATGGCAATAATTTAGGGGGTAGACCCAAAATCAGTCCTTTAAAAGAATCTTTAGTGATTAGGTTAAGAAATGAGGGTTGTTCATATCGATCAATAAGAACTCAAACTGGAATTGCTTTATCAACAATTAGAAGAATAATTTTAGATGGAGAAAGGAAATAAAATGAATAAAAAAGAACTTGAAAACCTTATTAAAGAAAATCTTAAAGATACTGCATTGCGTATTCATGAATTAGACAATAAAGATCGAGTAAGTTTAGTTGCAGAATATAAGGAATGGATTTTGAATGAATTAGATTTTAATGAAGTAATGATGTTACCTTACGAAGCTTATACCAATAAATCAGACAGAGATTTATTGGATGATTTAAATTAATATACATCAAGATTATTATTGTATTTATAAACAGCTTTTGCTATTTCAGGAAATAAGGTTTCATCTTTGAAATACTTTTCTCCATTACCAAAAACAACTAACAAAGTCTGTAATGAGTCATTATTAACCCACCAAGCGGCATCATGTCTTGCTTGTGACATTAAACCTGCTTTACTCCAAAAATTGATATTTTCTGGCAACCCCTCTCCTAAAAAACCTTCTATTTGATTGAGAGGATCCTTATGAAAAAAATTCTTTTTTAAATTTCTTTTTAAAAAACTTCTTAAATTTAAATTATCTTTTTTATAGTTAATCTTTATCATTATTTCCTCCATAATTTTAGCTGTTGAATCAGTTGTCATCATATTTCTGTTTTTATTTTCAATTCCATAAAATTCTTTTTCTCTACCAAATGGTCCATCTTCCCATGTTTTTTGGCAGCAATTTATTTCATATAAGTCATCCCAATTAAGCGTTTTTAACCAATCATTGATTATTGACCTTTGATATTTCCATTTCTCCCAAGAATCTCCTTCTATACATGGACCACTTGTAGTTCCAGTCAGTAGATCAATTAAAAAACTTGTAGCATCATTACTTGAGTAGAAAAGCATTTTCTCAACTGCATCACTTATTTCTCGGCTTAATAATATTTTATGTGTATCAATCCATGAGAATGCAGCCAAACCGTAAACTAACTTTACGATACTTGCTGGATAAATAAGTTTTTTATTATTGATGCCTGATCCAAAACCTTTATATATATAATTATTTTCACTTTTATAATTGATCCAAGTTATTGCGATATCATTCTTTAAATTTTCTTTATTTTTAGAACAAACTCTGTCTAAAATATCATTTAAGGCTAAACCCATTTCTTTTCTTAAGTTATAAAAAGACATTGTATGGAAGAACTTATAGAACCTATCTCACTATTTAAGCAAACTAATTTTTCAAATACTATTTGGTGGAAAGTAAAAATTAATATTTCTGGATATCAAAATGAAACTGAGAATAATTTAGTGACAGAAATAGTCAAAAATAGAATTTTTAGACTAATTTATCCATGTTTTTATCAAAGTAGAAAAAAATTAAAAAGGATATTAGTGCAATTTTATGAAGACGGTTATATCTGCTGGATCGACTTAGATAATTTATATATTGAGAAATTTGATGCTACAAACACTTTTATAGAATTTGATGAAATGTATATACAAAAAAAAATTCCATCGATTCTTAATTGGATCAAAGATCAATCTAAGTTAAAAAATAAATATCTTTGGGGTGGTACATTAGGTCCTGATTTTGACTGTTCTGGCTTAATTCAAACAGCTTTTTTAAATCATAAGATTTATATACCAAGAGATTCTTATCAAATTAAAAGTTTTTGTAGGCATCTTTTTAATTTTACAGAAAAAAAATATTCACTTAAAAAAGGAGATATTTTATTTTTTGGAAACAAAAAACAATGTGACCATGTTGGTATTTATAAAGGAGATGGACTTTATTACCATTGTTCAGGTATAGATTACGGAAGAAATGGAATAGGCGTAGACACTTTAGAAGAAACTAACGACAAAATTTCGCTTTATTATCAATCAAAACTTATTTCAGCAGGAAGAATACACAGATCATACCGATGGGATAAAAATATTAGATAAATTTTTATGTAAAAGAAAAATATTTAATTCTTTCAAAGTTAATTATGAAATTAACCCGCAGTCCAAATATTTTTAACAATTGGCATGATGGTATCTAAATGGAGAGTCCCTACCAGAAGCCACGCAAATACAGCGCCACCACAACCTCCTAACCAAAATCCACTTGTAAAATCAGCCCAACCTGCTCTTGTAAATAAATCTGCTGGAGGATTATTCACAGTAGCATCAGGAGGTTGGACATTAGGAGATTTACCAGGGGCATTATAAAGAACCAGAAGCGCTGTTAAAATATGAACCGCTCCAATTGCTGCTAGTAAGCCTGCAGTTAATGCAAAGTCAGAGTTTCTTAGAGGGCCAGTCATAGAGAATGGACCATATAAAAGATATCCAAATGCAGCCCCAGTTTCTAAGCCTCTAAAATTTGGTGAAATTCCTTCTCTATAAAAAGGTAGATTGTTAATAAGAACTTTTGTAAAGTAACCGCTATTAACAGGGGTTGCAAGATTTCCAACACATGGATCTGAAACAGTTTTAACAGCCCATTGATCTGCAATACCAATATCATTTGGTTGAACAGAATTATCTACATATTTTTCATCAAATTTAATAGAACTTGTTGATTCTGAGAATGATTTTTGAAAGTCGCTCATGTTAAAATATAAGAGTAATGTGAATTAAATTAATCAGTAGCTGTAATAAATCTTCCAATTAATACAATAAAAACAGCTGGAGTTACTAAACCAATCAATGGGACAAATATTGATGGTAAGAACGTTGAAAAATCAGATGGCATAATCTTACTAAGATATTTAAATACTTTAGTATTTATCTTACAAATAATGTCACTTTTATCACTGGATGATATAAAAATTATTAACTTTTTAAATAACAAAATAATTTCTATGAGTTTTGATAAGAAATACTTTATAAAAACTATAAATAATAAAAACTTTGTATTTCGAGCGAAGAATCAAGTAATTTAAAAAGATTAACTATGTATTAAAAAATTTAAATTATTCATTAATAAAAACAAAAAAATCACCACAGATGTGGTGATTTATAGTTTTTTTTATTCAAAGTTTATCCAAACTTACCTGAAGTAGAAGCTATAACAAACGCTCCAAAAGTAAGGATGTTTCCAATTGTAAAATGAGCTAAACCTACTAATCTTGCCTGAACAATTGAAAGGGCAACTGGCTTATCTCTCCAGCCTACAAGGTTTGCAATTGGAGTCCGTTGATGGGCCCAAACTAATGTCTCTATTAATTCTTGCCAGTAACCTCGCCATGATATTAAGAACATGAATCCTGTTGCCCATACTAAATGCCCAAACAAAAACATCCAAGCCCAAACAGAGAGTGAGTTCACACCAAATGGGTTATAACCATTAATTAGTTGAGCAGAATTCAACCAAAGATAATCTCTAAACCAACCCATTAGGTATGTCCCAGACTCATTAAATTGAGCAACATTACCTTGCCAGATTGCCAAATGTTTCCAGTGCCAGTAAAAAGTTACCCATGCAATCAAGTTTAAAGCCCAGAACATAGCGAGATACATAGCGTCCCAAGATGAACTATCACAAGTACCTCCACGACCAGGACCATCACATGGGAATGCATATCCTAAATCCTTTTTATCAGGAATAAGTTTTGTTCCTCTAGCATCCAAAGCACCTTTAATAAGGATTAATGCAGTTGTATGAAGTCCAAGAGCAATTGCATGATGAACTAAGAAATCTGCAGGACCTATTGGTAAGAAAGAACTTAAAGCATCTTGTCTATTAATTAAATCCATCCAATAATGATTTCCTGGTAAAGAATTTGCTGCGATACTTGCAGAACTTGTAGGATCGGATAATAAAGCATCAAAGCCGTACATCATTTTACCCTGAGCTGCTTGAACGAACTGAGCAAATACTGGTTCAATTAAAATTTGTTTTTCAGGATTACCAAAAGCTACAACTACGTCGTTATGAACATAAATACCTAAAGTGTGGAATCCTAGTAGCATAGTTACCCAACTTAAATGACTTATTAATGCCTCTTTAGTTCCTAAAACTCTAGCTAGAACATTATCCTTATTTAATTCAGGATCATAATCCCTTACAAAGAAAATTGCACCATGTGCAAAGGCACCAACCATCAAAAACATAGCTATATATTGATGATGACTATAAAGCGCAGATTGCGTTGTGTAGTCTCTTGCAATAAAAGCATATGAAGGAAGAGCGCCCATATGTTGAGCTACCAGAGAAGTGGCAACCCCAAGAGATGCCAAAGCTAAACCTAACTGGAAGTGTAAAGAGTTATTTACTGTTTCATAAATTCCATCATGATTAATTCCAAAACTGCCTTTATGAGGATCATTTGGATGCCTTGTGTTATGTGCCTCAGTAATTTCTTTTAAACTATGTCCAATTCCAAAAGTATTTCTATACATGTGTCCAGCAATTACAAATACAGTTCCTATTGCAATGTGGTGATGTGCTATGTCAGTTAACCATAATGCTTCACTTTGTGGATGTAGTCCTCCTAAGAATGTAAAAATAGCCGTGCCAGCTCCTTCTGCTGTTCCAAATACCTGTTCTAAAGAATCTGGATTTTGTGCATATGCACCCCAATTGAGGGTAAAAAATGGAGCTAATCCCGCAGGGTGAGGAAGAACAGTTAACCAATTATCCCAACCAACATGTTGTCCTCTTGATTCAGGGATAGCAACATGAACTAGATGTCCTGTCCAAGCAATACTACTAAAGCCAAATAAAACAGCTAAGTGATGATTCAACCTAGATTCTGCATTCTTAAACCATGCTAAAGAAGGTCTGAACTTTGGCTGCAGATGTAGCCAACCAGCAAATAACGTCCAACAAGCCAAAATGCTCATGAAGATTGAAGCTTGGAAGAGTTGCTCATTGGTTCTCATTCCAATTGTGTACCACCAATGGTATAAGCCTGAATAAGCTATATTTACTGGCCCACTAGCTCCTGCTTGTGTCATTGCCTCTGTTATACCGGATCCGAAATGAGGATCCCAAATAGCGTGCGCTATTGGACGAACATGAGTTGGATCAAGAACAAATTGTTCAAAATTACCTTGCCAAGCAATATGGAAAAGATTACCAGCTACCCAAAGAGCAATAATTGCTAAATGTCCGAAATGTGTAGAAAATAACTTCTGGTAAAGCTTTTCTTCGGTCATTCCATCATGACTTTCAAAGTCATGAGCGGTAGCTATTCCGTACCAAATTCTACGGGTTGTTGGGTCCTGAGCTAGACCCTGGTTAAATGATGGAAATTTTGTTGCCATGGAATTAAAAAGGAGAAGTTCAGGTTATTTAGCCAATCCCGAATAGGCGAGCATGGAAGAATGCCCAGGTAGTAGCTATACCACCTACTAAGAAGTGAGTCACACCAACAGCACGACCTTGTGTAATTGAAAGAGCTCTTGGTTGAATTGTTGGAGCAACTTTCAGTTTGTTGTGTGCCCAAACAATTGATTCAAATAGTTCTTGCCAATAACCTCTTCCACTGAATAGGAACATTAAGCTAAATGCCCAAATGAAGTGTGCACCTAAGAACATCAAACCATACATACTTATTGCTTGACCGTAACTAGTTAAAACTTGGGCTGCTTGTGCCCATAAGAAGTCTCTTAACCATCCATTGATAGTAATAGCACTTTGAGCAAAGTTGCCTCCTGTTAATCCCCACACATCACTTTGCATCTTCCAAGAAAAATGGAAAATAACAATTGATAGGCAGTTGTACATCCAGAAAAGTGCTAAGAAAACATGGTCCCAAGAAGAAACTTGACATGTCCCTCCTCTTCCAGGTCCATCACATGGAAATCTAAATCCTAATGATGCTTTGTCAGGAATTAATCTTGAATTTCTTGCATAAAGGACACCTTTAAGAAGGATCAAAAGTGTTACATGAATTTGGAATGCATGAATGTGATGAATCATCAAATCAGCAGTTCCTAGTGGAATTGGAGCGATAGCAACCTTACCACCCACTTCAACTAAACTACCGTTAAATACTTCACTTATGGCTTTATGAGGTAAAGCTTCTGCTGTACCTGCCAATAGAGATGTTCCGACAGCTGAAGCTTGAACGTTTTGAACCCATTGAGCAAATATTGGTTGAAGTTGGATTGCAGAATCACTAAACATATCTTGGGGTCTTCCTAAGGCTCTCATTGTGTCGTTATGAATGTAGAGTCCAAAACTATGGAAACCTAACCACATGCACACCCAATTTAAATGACTAATTAACGCATCTCTAGCTTTTAGAATCCTGTCTAATACATTATCAATGTGTTTAGCTGGATCATAATCTCTTACCATTGCAATTCCAGCATGAGCGCCTGCTCCCACTATAAATAATCCACCAATCCACATATGATGTGTAAATAAACCAAGAACTGTCATGTAATCAGTCGCGATGTATGGATATGGAGGCATCGCATACATATGGTGAGAGATCAAAATACTAAGAGAACCAAGCATCGCTAAATTTACAGAAAGCTGTGCATGTCTACTTTCAGCCATAAATTCAAAAAGTCCTTGATGACCTTTTGGAGCAGGAAATAAAATTGGATCTCCTTGATGTGCCTCTAAAATCTCTTTCATACTATGCCCAATACCATAGTTAGTTCTATACATATGACCGCCAATTATCGCAATTACTCCAAAAGCTAAATGATGATGAGAAACATCAGTCATCCATAAACTACCAGTAACAGGATTCAACCCACCTTTAAAAGTTAAGAAATCAGAAAAAGCAAGCCAATTTAAACTGAAGAAATTTCCTGTACCACTTGCTAATCCTGGAAAAATTTGACCAATAATTTGTGGATCACACAACTGATGCGGCATGGGCATATCAGAAATTGAAGCAATTTCTTTACCATTAATAATAAGAGGTGAACCTGAATCGATTGCATCTAAAATGGCTGCTGTTGGAGCACCAATATGAATACAATGGCCGGCCCAAGCTAGTGATCCGAGACCAACCAAACCAGCTATATGATGATTTAGCATTGATTCTATATCCTGAAACCATTCCATTTTTGGAGCGGCTTTATGATAATGGAAGATTCCTGCATGAAGCATAAGAGCAGCCATAACAACTGCTCCTATAGCTAATGCCATTAATTCACTTTCATTTGTAATTCCCCAAGCTCGCCACATATGGAATATTCCAGAACTTATTTGTATACCGTTATAATTTGCACCCAAATCACCATTCAACATTTCCTGACCAACAACTGCCCAAACCTGTTGAGCACCTGGTTTTACATGGGTAGGATCAGCCAACCATCCTGAATAATTTGAAAATCTTGCGCCATGGAAAAAAGCAGCACTCATCCAAATAAATATGACAGCAAGATGTCCAAAATGTGCTGAGAAAATTTTTCTCGTTGCTTCTTCTGCATCTCCAGTATGAACATCAAAATCGTGTGCATCTGCATGCAAATTCCAAATCCACGTAGTGGTTTTTGGACCTTTAGACAATTTACTTGACCAGAAACCTGGTTTGTCTAATTTGGCGAAGTCAATTGGTCTGGGATCAGCCTTTACCGGCGATTCCAAAATCTTCTTGTCTTTTTCTCCACTTTCTGGTGGGCTGATGGTCATCTAGCACCTCTAAAGTAATAAGTCTTTAAGCAGATTTATCAATCCCCAAAGTCTATTTTATTAATATTAGACTTTTTGGAAACTAAGCAATCAAAACTTAAGATTTGCGTTACCAAAAATAATAAATGAAGGATTCTTTGATCATGCTACAAAGTAACAAATGTTTCACTGTTTGTTACTTTTGGGTATTTCTGTTAAATCTATTAATATAACAGGGTTTTGAGTATATGTACTCATTAACTAGCAATAAATCTTTAAATTTTTTTTATATTTCAATTCTAAATTTTTTAATTACTACTACAAGATATAGTTTTAAATTAATATAAATAGAAATTCTTAAATTGAAAGGGATCGCAATAGGTTTTTCTGACACTTCAAAAGAGATTTTAAAAAGACTTAAAAAAACAGAATTTATTAATGAGATTTATATAGGAAGCTCATCCCAGAAAAATAAAAATATAAAAGAAGCAATTGAGGTATCGAAACCTAAACAAATTCTCAAAGAAAAGTGGAATAAATTGGATTTAATTATATTTGTAGGCTCAGTAGGTGCAACAATTAGAATTATTAATTCTTTTTTATCTTCCAAAGATAAGGATCCTGGAGTAATTGTTATTGATAAAAAGGGATTTAAAATTATCCCTCTTATTGGTTCACATCAATCAAACGTTCAAAATATTGCATTTCAAATATGTAATTTACTGGGAGGGGAAATAATAGAAACTAACAATTCAGTTGATGAGAATTTTCTAAATATTGATTCATTTGGGAATCAATGGGGGTGGAAAAGATCTGGAGATGTAAAAGATTGGTCAAAACTAGTAATAGATCAAGCGAATTATAAAAAGATTTTTTGTAGCCAATTGTCAGGCAACGACTTATGGAAAAATTCTGAAGCAGGAACTAATATAAATCAATTATCAAATGAAAATGATAAGAATGTGGAATCAATTTTTCACATAAGTATATTTAGTTATCATAAAAATACTTGGCATCCCCCCACTTTATGGATCGGTTTGGGTTGTGAAAGAAATACTAGTAAAGAATTAATTGAAAATTCTTTACAAAATTTTTTGGCAAATAATAACTTATCGCCATTATCAATTGCAGGTTTTGCAAGTGTTGATTTAAAAAGAGATGAAAAAGCAATTTTGGAGATCTCAAAGAAAAATAATTGGCCTGTTAAATTTTTTACATCTAAGGAGCTTTCAAAAATCAATACCCCAAACCCATCGAATATAGTTCTTGATGAAATTGGTACCCCTTCAGTTGCTGAGGCAGCATGCATTCTGGCTGCTGGAGATGGTTCCAAACTATTGCATGAAAAAAAGATTTTTAAAAGTCTCAAGTCTTCAAGTATTGCATCTGGTGCGGTAACTATGGCAATAGCTCAATCTAAAAAACAATATTCCCCATCAAAAGGCGAAATTCATATTGTAGGTAGTGGGCCGGGAGATATTTCCTACCTAACAAATGATGCGAGAAAAGCTTTATCAAAATGTTCTATTTGGATTGGATATAAAATGTATTTGGATCTAATAAAATCACTTAAAAGGAACGATCAAGTTCTTATTGAAAGTAAACTTACTGAAGAAAGAGAGAGATGTGAGAGAGCAATAGAACTTGCTGAAGAAGGAATAAAAGTAGCAATAATATCTTCTGGCGATTCAGGGCTTTATGGTATGGCAGGTCTACTTTTGGAATTAATTCAAAGAATTAATAAAAAATATAGGCCTTCATTTGAAGTACATCCAGGAATAAGTAGCATGCAGTTGGCTGCCTCCCTTGGTGGCGCTCCCTTAATGAATGACTTCTGTTCAATAAGTTTGAGTGATAAATTAACTTCTTGGGAATCTATAGAAAAAAAGATTGCTGGAGCTTTATTGGGCGACTTTGTAATTGCCATTTTCAATCCAAAATCACTTGAAAGAAATTGGCAATTAAAAAGAACCATAGAATTATGCTTAGGGTATAGACCAGGAAATACCCCAGTCTTAGTTGGAAGACAAGTAGGCCGAAAAGATCAATCCCTGAACTTTTTTAATTTAGATAGCATCCCTTTAAAAAATATTGATATGCTATCAATTATTATTATTGGCAATTCAAAAACAACTTTAGTTGATGAAATATTTTTAACTCCAAGAGGATATTTATGAAGTCAAAAAATAAATCAAAATAATCAAGAACAAATATTTTTGTTTTTGCTTTTTTTGTTAGAGAATATTAGTCTTTAATAAAAAGTATTGAGATTAATCCTTTGAATAACAATGGCGTAATTTTATTTGATATAGATGGGGTTATACGAAGCGTAGAAAATAGTTATAGACTTTCTCTTAAAAAAACAGTTTTTAAATTTTGTGGCTGGGATCCTAGTTATCAAGATATCGATAAGGCTAAAAATGAAGGCGTATGGAATAATGATTGGGATTTAAGTTTAGAATTAATCAAAAGATATATAAAAAAGAAAAATTTGAATATTAATGCTCCCTCAAGAAGAAATATAATTGAATGTTTTGAGAGTTTTTATTTTGGGGGAAATCCTAATGCGGATAGTAAAGATTGGGTAGGATTTATAAATAATGAGGAATTACTAGTAGAAAGGGAGTTTTTTGATTCATTAGACTCAAATGGAATTATTTGGGGTTTTGTAAGTGGGGCTGAATCTGCTTCAGCAAAATATGTTTTAGAAAAAAGGCTTAAATTGAAATTTCCTCCTTTGATAGCTATGGAAGATGCCCCTGGCAAACCAGACCCAAAAGGTTTTATTTACTTAGCCAAAAAGTTATCCAAAGATAACCTTGGCTCTTCAAATATACCAATTGCTTATGTTGGCGATACTATCGCTGATGTTCAGACAGTTTTAAATGCAAGAAAAAAAATTCCAAGTCAAAAGTTTATAAGCATAGGCATAGCTCCACCTCATCTTCACTTAGAAGCTCGCAAAAATGAACGTAATTTATATGAATCCAAACTTAAAGAAGTAGGAGCTGATTTGATTCTGAATTCAATAAATGATCTTATTAGTATTAACCTTGAATTCTTATAAAAACCCCCAAAAGACAGAATATTTTTTGTAAAACCAATCACTTTCTCCGAATTATCTAATGAATAATCTGTTGAAGATATTTTTAGAAGCACTCAAGGTAAAAGTATCATTTTTTAAATTAGCGTTAGGTTGAAGGCAAGCGTTTATGTCTTTCGCATACCTTAAGAGCTGCAAGACAAATGCTTAGCCATACAAAACCTACTGAAGCGCCAGCAAGAATATCACTTGGCCAATGAGCTCTGCAGTAAAGAGCGCTCAACCATATAAGAGAAACCCATAAGCTAGAGAGCACAAACAATGGGAGTCGTAATCTCGGGTAGTGAGCTACCAAAAGGGTGCAACTCATGAAATAAAAAACCATAGATCCAGCAGCATGGCCACTTGGGAAACTTGCACCGCTAAGTAGCAAAGAAGAATTATCTGGACGGGGTCGATCAAACCAAGGTTTCAAAATGCGATCTATGATTCCTAGAATGCCTGCTGTACCAAAAAACAAACACAAGAAATCTGCCCAAAAGCGCTTGAGAATGAAATAAAACAATAAGGAAATTACCAATACACCTGTAAATAAAGTCCCGCTCAGTTGATATATGATAGCTAAGGGAGGTCCAAAGGAATCAGGCATCCAACGACGAATATTCTCCAGAAGAAGATAGTCAAGTGAATCAGAATGAGGAATTGCCAGGTTTGGTCCGGACCAAACCAAGATGATAAGTATTGTAAATATAAAAATTATCCTGAAAAAGCCGAGAGCTTTAACCCACGCAAGAAGCAAGCCAGTCATAAAAATAGAGTAATCTTTTTCATCTAAATTAAGTATGAAAAATAAGTGTGAAATTGAATATACGCAAAGTATTCATGTTAGTTTGAGATAAACTTTATAAATTCAAAACGGAGAGGGAGGGATTCGAACCCTCGACAAAAGTTACCTCCTGTAACTCCTTAGCAGGGAGCCGCTTTCAACCACTCAGCCACCTCTCCAGTTCTTATAGATTATCAATCTTTTGGCAAACATTCAAAATTATTTATTCAATCGAAATGTCTAATCAACTTGAACTCTCGGCAATCTATTTTTAAAAGAACAAAGAATTTCCCAAGTAATGCTATTACATTTATCTGCCCAATCAATCGGAGAAATTAATTGTTGGCCTTCAGATCCTAGTAATAGCATAGTACTATCAACTTTAATGTCATCAGAACCCGTAATATCTACCATCATTTGATCCATAGTTATGGATCCTACTTGAGGATAAAGTTTTTCTTTATGAATCAAATTTATTTTCCCAGAGAGATTTCTAATAATTCCATCTGCATAACCAATGCTTAAGACAGCTAACTTTGTTTTTCTATGACTAACAAATTTATTTCCATAACTTACACCAATACCTTTTTCAATTGTTCGAACAAAAGTTACTTTAGCCTTTAAACATAAAGCAGGTTTAAGAAATAACTTTTCATTTATCTTTTCGAATGGATAATAGCCATACATGGCTAAACCCACCCGTACCATATCAAAATGAAAATCTTTGCCAAGGATCATCCCGGCAGAATTTGCGAGATGAATTTTAATATTTTTTATTTTATCAATATTGATAAGTCTTAATAATTCTTGAAATTTTTCTCTTTGTAATTGGGCGTTACTTTTGGGATTAAATGCATTCTCATCATCTGCACATGCAAGATGGCTATATATTCCCTTAACATCAATGTTTTCCAGTGATTTAATAATATTAAATTCTTGAACAAACTGCTTAAATTCAAATCCCAATCTTGACATGCCAGTATCAACTTTTAAATGTAAGGGAAATTTCAAATTATTACTCTTTCCAATGTTATTGCAAATCAAACATTCCCTAATTGTACTAACAGTTGGCATCAAATCATTTCT
Organism: Prochlorococcus sp. AG-347-J22; assembly: GCA_003279005.1. GTDB lineage: Bacteria > Cyanobacteriota > Cyanobacteriia > PCC-6307 > Cyanobiaceae > Prochlorococcus_A. The sequence continues at coordinate 72,433 of QCBY01000001.1, forward strand.
AAAACATGTTAATAAATCTTTTTTTGCATAAATATTACTAAGTATAAGAATTGGAACATTAATTCCAAAAGAACGAAGTTTAATTCCCTCCTTTAGGGTTGCTACCCCTAATTGAGAAGCGCCACCTTTAATCGCATTTTCAGATACAACTTTAGCATCATGTCCATATCCATCAGCCTTCACAACTGCCATGAATTCGCAACTATTTTTTAATTTTGATTTTAATTGCCTAACGTTTGACTCTATAGCTTTACCACTTACTTCTATCCAAGCTCTTTGAGTTGGATCAATATCTCCTTCCAAATTTAAATTATCGAAATTTTTTTTTGGATTATTCAAGAGAATCAGTATTAATGATTGCGCAATTATATGCGCTTATTTAAATATACCGCTAGCATGACATGTAAATTGATTTTTGGCATGAGCCAGACTCTTGTTTTAAATGCTTCTTATGAACCTTTAAATATTACTTCTTGGCGAAGGGCTGTAATTTTAATGATTAAAGGTAAGGCAGAAAGTTTAGAGGAAGATCAATCATATCTAATACATTCGGGTCAAAAACTACCTACTGTTATTAGACTTCGTTATTACGTTAAAGTTCCCTTTAGAGAGGTCGCCCTTACAAGGAAAAATATACTCCTTAGAGATAATAACTCATGCCAATATTGTAATCACAGAGGTAGTGATTTATCGATAGATCATGTTTTGCCAAGAAGCAGGGGTGGAACTGATAGTTGGGAAAATGTTACAACAGCATGCCTAAGATGTAATGTACAAAAAGGTAGTAGGACACCTGATGAAGCAAATATGCCTTTAAAACGAAAGCCGTATCGCCCGTTAAGTAATCTGAATTTTGAAGCAACTAGACAAATAGACTCTGGCAAACACAAAGAATGGAGTAAATATGTAATCGGTTTAGCCGCTTGACACCAAAAAATTTAATTTTCATTCTCATTAAAATCTTCCATGATCCTTTTCTGTTCTTGCGCCACACAAGCATCAATAATTTCATCTAAATGCCCACCAAGAATTGGTTCTAATGAAAAATTTGATCCCAATCTATGATCAGTAGTTCTATTATCCTTAAAATTATAAGTTCTAATTTTTTCACTTCTATCTCCTGTTCCAACTTGCATTAATCTTTGTGACCTTTCCTTAGCATTAGCTTCTTTTAATTGAATTTCATATAATTTAGCCCTTAAAATTTCCATTGCTCGCTCACGATTTTGTAGCTGAGATCTCTCTTGCGTACAAAATACTCTTATACCAGTTGGTTTATGAATAAGATCAATCGCAGTTTCTACTTTATTGACATTTTGGCCGCCAGCACCACCTGACCTTGCTGTACCAATTTCTAAATCAGTTGGATCAATCTCTACCTCTACTGGATCAGCTTCTGGCATAACAGCAACAGTTGCGGTAGAAGTATGGACTCTTCCTTGAGATTCCGTCGCTGGAACTCTTTGAACTCTATGAACACCTGCTTCAAATTTTAATTGACTATAAACAGAATCTCCCTTTACAGAAATAACTAATTCTTTGAATCCTCCCATATCGGATTCAGATGCACTAACAGGTTTAACTGACCAGCCAATCTTTTGTCCATATCTTTCATACATTCGTGCTAAATCACCAGCCCAAATACAAGCTTCATTTCCTCCGGCTCCAGCTCGAATCTCCAACATTACACTTCTTTCGTCTCGTGGATCTTTCGGTAATAAAGCAATTGTTACTTTTTGAATAAGTGCATTTTTAACCTCTTCTAGGCTAGATAATTCTTCATTGATCAACAATTCCATATCTTTATCATCTCTATTATCTCTAAGCAGTTTTTTAGAATCATCAATTTCTTTCTCAGTATCAAGCAATTGATTAAAATCAATAACCAAAGGCTCCAATTTTGCTCTCTCTCTTGCTATTAATTCTAGTTTTTTAGGATTATTTGCAATATCGGGGTCTGCCAGTTGCATTTCTAAATTCGCAAAACTTTCTGATGCAGTTTTCAACCTTGCAATTAATGTTGTGTATTCCAATTGAAGTTTTGCTTAATTGTTGATTATTAAAATTCTATGAATCTGATTATTTAGAATCTTTAGTTTCTTGTGGAGTAGCTGACTCGGCTGAACTCATTCCATATTTTTTCATAAATCTATCAACTCTACCTTCAGTATCAAGTATTTTTTGAGTACCGGTAAAGAATGGATGATTACCACTCCAAACATCAACATGTAATTCGGGTTTAGTTGAACCTGTTGTCATCACAACTTCTCCATTACAAATAACTTTTGCATCTGGGTACCATTTAGGATGAATTTCTGATTTGGGCATAATAAAAAAGTCTTTTAACGTTTAGAGAATTGAGGTGCTTTTCTAGCTTTTTTAAGACCATATTTTCTTCTTTCTTTTGCTCGCGGATCTCGACTAAGATGGCCTTCTGTTTTTAAGGGTTTCCTATTATCGGGAGATAACCCACAAAGAGCCCTTGCTGCTCCCTGTTTGATTGCATCCGCTTGCCCAGTCAAACCACCTCCGAAAACATTTACAAGAATATCGTATGAATTTTCAAGTCCTAAAGTTAGCAAAGGAGCTTTAACTGAATTTAAGTGAGATGGGTTGAAATTCAAGTAATCGTCGCCGGAACGACCATTTATTTTAATTTGTCCATTTCCAGGAATTAAACGTACTCTCGCTACAGAGGTTTTTCTTCTTCCTGTACCCCAATAGACCGCTTTGTTTTTTATTTGACTATTCATTTTTCTAATTTAACTATTTAATAATACAGGATTTTGCGCAGCATGAGGATGTTCTGAACCTTTATAAACTTTTAATTTCTTAAATTGTTGCCTTCCCAATGAATTATGAGGAAGCATTCCTTTAACAGCCTGCTCTATTATTCTCTCAGGAATTCTTTCTTGAAGTGATTCAAATTTTTCAACTTTCATTCCCCCTGGTCTTCCAGAGTGCCTTCTGTATAATTTTTGAGATGCTTTTTTACCTGTGACTTCTACTTTTTCAGCATTCACAACAATAACAAAATCACCAGTATCTAGATGAGGGGTGAATGTTGGTTTATTCTTTCCTCTCAAAACTGCTGCAACTTCTGAAGATAACCTACCAAGTGTCTTTTCTTTAGCGTCAACTAAAAACCAGGTTCTTTTAATAGATTCAATTGAGGGGGTTATTGTTTTATTCATTTATAAATTTTTTCAGAATTATTGAAATAGATTTTAATTCTACATTATTAGAGGGTCATTAAACAATAATTTTTGCTTAGCTAAATAAATATAATTTGGGTATATAAAATCTACCGAATTAGGAATTACCTCTGATTATAAATCTCGGGAAAAGATCTCTTTTATAAATCTTTTTAAAAATTCTCTCTTCATATATGGAGTTAACAAAACATAAGCCATTGGCTGGCGCAGATTCTCGAACATCATGTTTTTTTTTACAAAACCATCTATCTTTAAAGATTTCTGGTGTTATTTTCTTTTCTCCTACTAAAACAAGTTGGCCAACTATTGAACGGACCATCCCATAAAGAAAACCAGTAGCCTTGATATCTATAAATATCAAATCTTCCAACCTCTCTATTTCAATTGATTTGATTGTTGTAAAAGACGTCGATCTATTACTTCCACTCTTTTGAAACGCAAAAAAGTCATGTTCTCCAACCATTCCGTCTAAGGCCTTTGACATTGAAAATTCGTCTAAAGGTTTTTGGTATCTATGCCATGACCACTTACTTAAAAATATATTAGGTATCTTACTATTGTTAATTACATATCGATAATGTCTATAAACCGCAGAATAACAAGCATGCCAATTATTTTTAACCTCTACTGATTCTAAAATTCTAATTGTCTGCGGTAATCTACTATTCAACACATCTGAATATCGATCACATGGAATCACAAAGTCAATATCAAAATGGACTACTTGGCCAGAAGCATGAACCCCAGCATCTGTTCTACCTGAAGCGAATGTTCTAATCTTTTTATTTGATACTTTGAAAAGAGCATCTTCTAAAATCTCTTGAACACTAATTGAATTTTTCTGTCTCTGCCAACCAGAAAAGTAAGATCCATCATATTGGATTATTAAAGCTACTCTTTTCAAAGGTTATCTTTTTTATTTTTAAAATTTAAATTTTATTTTTTAAACAAGTTCAATAATGGCCATTTGGGCATTATCTCCTCTTCTTGCAACAGTTCTAACTATTCTTGTGTATCCACCATTCCTGTCACCATATCTTTCTTGTGCTTTTTCGAATAATGAATGTACTAAATTTTTATCATAAATATATCCCATAGCTCTTCTTCTAGCAGATAAAGTGCCCTCTTTTGCTAAAGAAATCATCCTCTCAGTTTCATTTCTTAAAGCCTTAGCTCTAGCTTTTGTGGTGGTCACTCTACCCTCTCTAATAAGCTGTGTAGTTAACCCTCTAAGAAGAGCTTTTCTTTGATCGGCGGGTTTGCTTAAAAGCGGAATTCTTAGTTGATGTCTCATAATCTCAAAAGTTCGTTAAACAGATGTCCTACTTTGTGGAATTGAAATTCCTATTCTCTCAAGAGCTTCAATAACCTCATCTGCAGATTTTGAGCCGAAGTTCTTTATTTCTAAAAGATCTTCATAACTAAATCCCATTAGATCTGAAACAGAATTAACTTGAGCACGTTTTAAACAATTATATGCTCTAACGGACAAATTTAGTTCCTCTAATGGAATTTGAGCTTCTGGAGATGGCTCTGGCTCTTCAGGTATCTCTTCAACCATTGTAACAGTCGCTAGAGGCTGGAAAAGTTCAATTAACTGATTTGCAGCTTCCGCAATTGCATCATCAGGACTAGTCGATCCATCAGTTACGACTTCCATTTTTAACCTTTCTCTACCAGTTCCTCCCTCAGCTACAGCAGTTTCATCTATTGAGAAATTAACTCTCTTTACAGGCATAAATACAGCATCAATTTGAAGCAAATCTATAGATGTAGTTTCTTGGTTTCTGCGATCTACAGGTCTATAACCTACACCTCTTTCAACATGAATTTCAAGTTCTAGATTATGTCCTTCTTGAATGGTTGCTATAGGCTTTTCACCATCAACAATTTCCACTTGCGAGGAAAATTGTATGTCATTTGCCTTAACTTCCATTGGGCCATTAACAACTAATCTTCCAATTTCAAGCTCTGGGTTCGAACTATTAATAGAAAGTTGCTTACAATTTAAAAGAATATCAAGGACATCTTCTCTAACGCCTGGGATGGTTGCATATTCATGATTAATTCCTGCAATTCTTACAGCAGTTACAGCACTTCCTTCAAGTCCTCCCATCAGAACTCTCCTTAAAGAGTTACCGAGAGTAGTAGCTTGTCCTCTTTCTAAGGGGCCAATTAAAAATGTTCCTGTTTGGGAGCGATCATTTGCTATTTGATGATCAATTCTGTCAATCTGGTATTGCAACACGGAAAAAAAGGTTGAAAGTTTGGTTGGGGGGGGATGAAAATAGTTTAGTTCTAAACGCGTCTACGTTTAGGTCTTCTACATCCATTATGAGGTAATGGAGTTACATCTCTTATTAGAGTTATTTCTAAACCGGCAACTTGTAAAGCTCTTATGGCGGTTTCCCTACCTGAGCCGGGACCTCTTACTAATACTTCTATTTGTCGCATCCCTTGATCAAGAGCTCTTTTAGCTGCAGATTCGGCAGCTGTTTGAGCAGCGAATGGGGTGCCTTTTCTAGCACCTTTAAATCCACTTGCTCCTGCAGAAGACCAAGAAATTACATGACCCGAAGTATCACTAATAGATACGATAGTATTATTAAAGGTACTCTGAATATGTACTACACCATTTGGTACATTTTTTTTAGATTTCTTTGAACCTGTTTTTTTTACTGGGGCTGCCATAAAAGTTTAGATAATTGGGTTAAGTTTCTTTCAAGATAAATTAATTATTTTTTTCTACCTGCAACTGTTTTTCTAGATCCTCTTCTTGTTCTAGCATTAGTTCTTGTTCTTTGACCTCTAACAGGGAGACTCATTCTATGCCTCCTGCCTCGAACACAACCAATATCTTGCAAGCGTTTTAAAGCCATTCCCTCTTGCCTACGTAAATCACCCTCTACAGTAAAATCTTCTGCAGCTACTCTGAGTTTTTGAACATCACTATCTGATAAATCTTTTACACGAATATCAGGATTAACTCCTGTATTTGAAAGGATTAACTTTGATCTTGTCAGACCAATTCCATAGATGTATGTGAGTGCAATTTCAACTCGTTTTTCACGAGGTATGTCAATTCCTGCAATCCTGGCCACTTGTTTGAATTAGTAAAAGGTTTTAAAAAATGTCATCAAAGATTAACCTTGACGTTGTTTGTGTCTAGGGCTCGCGGTGCAAATAACCATGACCCTGCCATGTCTACGGATAACGCGACATTTGTCACACATCTTTTTTACTGAGGCTCTAACCTTCATTAGGTTCTCTCATTAAAATGCTAATTTTATATTCTACATCATCGTCATGCCATTTTACTTTTTATATCAGCAGATATTGTTTTTAGATCTCTATCAGCATTAATGTTTACTAATAAAGAGAGATTTGAATAGTATTCAATTAATGGTTCTGTGGTGTCTTTATAAATTTTTAATCTTGTTTTGATTGTTTCTTCATTATCATCTTTTCTACCCCTCATAATTAATCTTTTTACCAATACTTCATCTGAGATATCTAGATAAAATACTATTTCTAAAGGTTGATTTATTTTCAGCAAGACATCATTTAAAGAATTTACTTGAGACAAATTTCTTGGATAACCATCTAAAATCCACCCTTTATTAACTTTGTCAAGATTCTTTTTAACTATTTCTAGCACTAGTTCATCATTTACAAGTTCACCCTTATTCATGATATCTTTTACTGTTCTTCCCAAATCAGTATGCAATTCAATTTCTTTTCTTAATAATTCTCCTGTCGATAAATGTAAATACGAATTTGCTTCACTCAATAATGCAGCTTGAGTACCCTTCCCTGCTCCTGGCGGTCCTAAAAATAATAAATGTTTTTTCATTAACTATTAACCAGTCCCTCATACCTTTGTGAGATAACAAAAGTTTGAATTTGTTTAGCAGTATCAATCGCAACTCCTACAAGGATTAAAAGCGAAGTTGCTCCTAAACCTTGAAAAGTTTGAACATTAGTTGCTCTCTCAACAGCGGCAGGAATAATAGCTACCGAACCTAAAAATAATCCTCCTAATAGAGTTAACCGATTTTGAATACCTGATAAGTAATTTGCTGTATTCGTCCCTGGCCTTACTCCTGGGATTGCAACTCCACCTTTTTTTAAATTTGACGCTACATCAACTGGATTAATTGTTAGAGAGGCATAAAAGTACGAGAAACCTAAAATCAAAGCAAAAAAAGTTAAGGCATATGGCCATGGATTAGAGGATCCTGGATTTAAACTTCCAGCTACTTTGATCAGAATTGGATTGCCAGTGACGTTTGCTATTGTAATTGGCAAAAATATCAAGGCAGATGCAAAAATTATTGGCATAACTCCACCAGCATTTAACTTTAAGGGCAGATAACTTTGCCTTGTTGGGAGTAATGAGGTATTTCCTATCTGTCTTTTGGCACTAACAATTGGTATACGTCTAGCTCCTTCTTGAACAAAAATTATTCCAACAATTGTCAGTAAAAAGACTCCAAGTAAAACAGCTATTCCTAAAACATCTCCGCGATCACCAGTTTGTGCCTTTTCAATAGTTGAGCTTAAGGCTTTAGGCAATGTGGCAACGATATTCAGGAAGATCACTAATGATGCACCTTGACCAATACCTTTTTCTGTAATAATTTCGCTAAACCACATTACTATCATTGAGCCAGTTACCAAAGCAATAGATGTTTGCAAAACAAAAGTAGTTTCGCTTATACCCTGGATTGCATATTGTCTAAGAATTAAAGAAAATATTATACTTTGCAAAAATCCCCATCCTAAGGAGACATATCTTGTTATCTGAGCAATTTTTCTTCTACCAGCCTCTCCCTCATTTTTCTGTAAATCCTCAAGAACAGGCAATGAGGCAGTCAAAAGCTGAATAATAATTGAAGCGTTAATAAATGGTAAAATCCCGAGTGCAAATATTCCTAGGGTTGAAATTCCTCCCCCAGTAAAAATATCCAGAAATCCTATTAATTGACCACCTTGATCTATGAAACTTTTAAAAGCAACCCTATCTATCCCAGGCACTGGTATGTAAATACCTAATCGAACCAAAAGTAAAAGTCCCAAAGTTGTTAAAACTCTATTTCTTAACTCTTTATTTAAAAATAATTGAGAGATAATCTCTGAAGCACTAGGGTTTCTACTTTTGTTAATTAACATCGATAAGTAAAATTAAACTTTTAAAAAAATTTATTTTTTATTAATAAATTCGCAAGAACCACCTGCAGCTTCTATTTTTTCTTGAGCAACTTTAGTGAATGCATGAGCTTGAACTTTTAATTTAACTTTAACATCTCCATTACCTAAGATTTTGAGCGGAAATTTTGGCTTAAACAATATTTTCTTTTTCACAAGTATATCTAAATTAACAGTTTCATTTTCTTTAAATTCGCTTAATTTGCTTAGATTCACGATTGAAAAGTTTTTTTGATTGATAATTTCAAAATGCTTTAATTTAGGAACTCTTCTATAAAGAGGCATTTGGCCACCCTCAAATCCAGGACGTGTGGGTCTGCCAGACCTAGATTTCTGTCCTCTCATACCAAAACCACAAGAGGCCCCTTGACCAGCTGCTATACCGCGACCTTTTCTTAATTTTTTCTTTCTAGAACCAATATTTGATTTTAGTGTATTTAATTTTGAAGTCATAATTTTTAAGAATAAAGCTGTTCAAGGGAAATACCTCTCTCCCTAGAGGCAGATTTATGGGTTCTTAATTGGGAGAGGGCGACCATTGCAGCTCTTGCATTGTTTAAAGGCGTTTTACTTCCTAATCTTTTAGCTAAGACATTTTTAATGCCAGCTAATTCTAAAACTGTCCTAATTGACCCTCCTGCAATTACACCAGTACCTGGAGCAGCAGGTCTTATAAGTACATTAGCAGCTCCGTCCCTGCCTATAGATAAAGTAGGTATTGAATTGTTTGGAGTTAAAGGAACTCTAACAAGATGTTTTTTTCCATCTGAAACTCCTTTTTTTACTGCTCCAATAACATCTCCTGCCTTCCCGACTCCTACTCCTACTTGCCCTTTCTCATTACCAACCACAACAATTGCTCTAAAACTCATTTTTTTTCCACCTTTTACAGTTTTAGATACTCTTCTAATTTGAACAACTCTTTCTTGCCATTCAGCGTCTCTCTCATTTTTAGAATCACCTCTGCGATTTCTTTTGCGATCATTGTTTCGATTACTCTTCCTCTGCTCATTAGGGTTAGCTGAAGGGACATTATCGAGTTGCTTCTGATTTTCTTTTTTAGTTGGTGTGTTTGTCATTGTAAAAATAAAAATTTAGAATTTTAAGCCTGCTTCTCGAGCTGCCTCTGCTAGAGCCTTAACTCTTCCATGATATATTTTCCCTCCACGATCAAAAATAACTTGTTTAATTCCTTTTTTTATGGCTCTTTCAGCTAATAATCTTCCTACTATTGAAGATGATTTACAATCAGATGATAATTGATCTGATTTTTCCTTTAGTTCTTTATCTATAGTTGAAGCAGCACAAATAGTTGTTTGTGCGTTGTCATCTATCACTTGCGCGTATATATGATTATTAGAGCGATAAACAGACAATCTTGGACGAGCTTCATTACCTATCAAGAATCTTCTTGATCTTCTATGTCGCTTTTGAGTTTGGAGTTTCCTTGAGAGTTTAGTCATTTGTTAGATGAATTTATTTTTTGCCAGATTTACCAGCTTTTCTGATGATTCTCTCACCTTGGTATTTAATACCTTTGCCTTTGTAAGGTTCTGGAGGTCTTATTGATCTGATTTTTGCTGCTTCGTTTCCAACAATCTCTTTATCAATTCCAGATACAGTTACATTAGTATTACTTTCAACTTTGTATGTTATACCATCGGGGGGGGTCATTTCTACTGGATGACTATATCCAGCACTTACTACTAAAGTTTTTCCTTTAACTTGAGCTCTAGATCCAACACCTACTATCTCTAATTTCTTTGAATAGCCATCAGTGACACCATGCATCATATTTGCAATTAATGTTCTACAAAGGCCATGCCTCTCCATTGAATATCTTTTTGTGGTTGATGGTGTTACAACAATCTGATTTTCTTTCTGAACAAAATTAACACCTTCTGGCATGAGTCTTTTCAATTCACCTTTTGGACCCTTTACAGTAATATTTAATCCATCAATAACAACAGATACCTTGTCTGGTATTTGTACTGGAGATTTTCCTATTCTTGACATAATTAATTCTCCCTAATAAACATAACAAAGAATTTCGCCACCAATTCCTTGTTTTCTTGCATCACGGTCACTCATAACACCCTTTGAAGTTGATACTATAGCAACTCCAAGCCCTCCAAGAACTTTTGGTAACCCTTTTGTATTTTTATAGACTCTCAATCCTGGCTTGCTAACTCTTTGCATTGATCTGATAGTAGGAAATTTGTTTTTGCCACTATATTTGAGATCTAAGACAATTTTTGATTCATAGCCTTCCCCTTCCTCATTAATATTCGCTATGAATCCCTCTTTTTGGAGAACTTTTGCAATACTAAGAATCATTCTAGAAGCTGGAATTGAAGTTGATTTATGCTTCTTCTGACTCGCATTTCTTATACGAGTAAGCATATCTGAAATAGGATCGTGATTTGACATGTTTATAAGTTTAATTACTAAAAGGCATTCCTAGCTCCTTCAAGAGAGCTTTACCCTCTTGATCAGTTGAAGCGCTTGTGACAATTGTAATGTCCATTCCTCTAATGGAATCAATTTTATCAAATGAGATTTCCGGAAATATTAATTGCTCTTTAACACCTACAGTATAATTGCCTCTTCCATCGAAACTTCTAGGATTAACACCTCTGAAATCTCTTATTCTTGGTAATGCTAAGTTTATAAATCTTTCTAAAAAAGAATACATTCTGTCACCCCTTAAAGTGACAGTACAACCAATAGGCATACCTTCTCTTATTTTAAATCCTGCAATTGCTTTTTTAGCTCTTGTAACTAAAGCTTTTTGTCCAGTAATAATTGCCATTTCATTTAAAGAGGCTTCTAAAGCCTTTGAATTCGAAGCTGCTTCTCCAAGACCTCTATTAACGTTAACTTTAATAACCTTTGGGACTTGATGAATATTTTTAAGGCCAAGCTCTTTTAAAAGCTTTGGTCTTATTGCTTCTTTGTAGCGAGTTTTAAGAGTCATAATTTTTGAAAATTAATTCTGGTCTTTGTCAGAATTGTTTAATAAGAAAATTGAAATCTCGTTTTTGATGAAAAAATTTAATCAATTAGTTCACCAGTTTTCTTTAATCTTCTTTTTTTAACTCCCTCTTTATCAATAAAAAATTCTATTTTACTTACTTGATTTTTATCCTTTGAAAAAAACATTACATTTGAAGCATGTAAGGATGCTTCCTCTGTCAATATCCTCCCACTTTCACCTTCTTGAGTAGGTTTAACATGTTTTGTTCTAAGGTTTATTCCTTTAACTACAACTCTATTTTCTGAAGGTATAGTTTTTAAAACTTCACCAGTCTTTCCTTTTTCTTTCCCATTAATAATTTTTACTAAGTCTCCTGTTTTGATTCTCATCTTTACTCGTTTGAAATTTTTCCTTTGTTTAAGTGAATCCAACATTTAAATGACCTCCGGAGCTAAAGAAACAATCTTTGTAAAATTTTTATCACGTAATTCTCTTGCTACAGGACCAAAGACTCTAGTACCTTTAGGATTTTTGTCTTCATTTATCAATACTGCTGCATTATCATCAAAACGAATGGAGTTGCCTGTATTTCTTCTTAAAGTATGTCTTGTCCTAACAATAACTGCTTTTACTACATCTGATTTTTTAACTCCCATATTTGGCAATGCATCTTTTACTGAAGCAACTACAACATCTCCTACGTGTGCATATCTTCTATTTGAACCTAAAACTCTTATACATTGAAGTCTTTTGGCGCCACTGTTGTCAGCAACAACTAGATAAGTTTCCTGTTGAATCATTTTTTATCCTCCTTATTTTTTATTGTTTTGTTAAGGATTTCCTCTATTGCCCATCTTTTATGAGCACTTAAAGGTCTGGTTTCTTTAATTTTAACTCGATCTCCTAGAACACAGGTATTTCCTGGATCATGCGCCTTATAGCGAGTAGTTTTGCTTACAATCTTTTTATAAGTTGGATGTGGGTATCTATTGATAACAGCAACAACAACTGTTTTATCCATTTTGTCGCTTACAACAGTACCAATTCTTTCTTTAAGTGCCATGGGAATAATTAATCAGCGGTTTTTTGAGGAGTGGATTGACTTTTACTAAGAGAAAGTAATTGCGAAATTTGTTTCTTGATGATTTTAAATTTATGAGTTTCATTAAGTTGTCTCGTAGCTTGTTTAAACCTCAAGTCAAATAGATCTTTTCTTAATTGATCAATTTTTTCATTAATTTCGGAAGAATTTAACTTTTTAAATTCTTTTAAAGATTCTGAGTTTTTCATTTTTTAACCTCCTCTGTTGATCCCCTATCAATATTCTCTTTTAAAGATGAATCACCACTAATTATTTTATCAGTTGAAACAAATTTTGTTTTAACAGGTAATTTGTATTGAGCCAAGCGCATAGCTTCTTTGGCAATTTCTTCAGTAATTTCTTCACCACCCATTTCAAACAATATCCTTCCAGGTTTTACAACCGCAACCCAAAACTCAGGATTACCTTTACCTGAACCCATCCTTGTTTCAGCAGGTCTCATAGTGACTGGTTTATCTGGAAAAATACGAATCCAAATTTTTCCTCCACGTTTTACATACCTTGTCATTGCTCTTCTACTAGCTTCAATCTGACGAGCAGTTACCCACCCACAATCTTGTGCTTGGAGTGCAAACTGACCAAAGGCAATAGTATTACCTTTAGAGGCAATTCCTTTCATTCTCCCTCTATGCTGTTTGCGGAATTTAGTACGTTTTGGACTTAGCATTTTAATACCTCCTATGAATTATCATTTGATGAGCGATCTTCAAATTGCTGAGGTTTTCGACTACCTTTCCTTCTAGGAATTGCCCCAACCGGAATATTTTGTTCTTCTTTGGGGAGGACCTCTCCCTTGAAAACCCAAACTTTAATACCCAAAACACCATAAGTTGTATTTGCTTCACGTAATGCATAATCAACTTCAGCCCTCATGGTGTGGAGAGGAACTCTACCTTCTCTAGTCCACTCTGACCTGGCTATTTCAGCGCCGTTAAGTCTTCCTCCAACTTGGATTTTCAGGCCTAGAACTCCAGCTCTTTGAGCTCTTTGCAAAGCCATCCTTATAGTTCTTCTGAAGGCAACTCTTTTTTCTAATTGTTGTGCTATGTATTCAGCTAGTAAATATGCATCGGCATCAACTCGTTCAACTTCAACTACATTAATCCTTACTTGTCTTGTTCTATCTCCAATAGTTTTTTGAATTCCTGCTCTCAATTCTTCAATTCCACTTCCTTGCCTACCTACAATTACTCCTGGTCTAGCTGTTTTTAATTCGAGTTCTAATTGATCTGCTTTTCTAGCAATTAAAACATCGCTAATTCCAGCTGAACTATATTTATTTTGTATGAAATTTCGAATTTTATAGTCTTCTTGAAGAAGAATTGGATAAGTTTTAGAAGTAGCGAACCATTTTGAACGATGTTCTTGAGTAATACCTAACCTAAGACCGGTTGGATTAATTTTATTTCCCATTAGTTTTGTGCCTCCATATTAGTTTGATTAGGAGCAGATTCTACGGAAATACTAATATGGCAAGTCTGTTTTTTGATAGAAAAAGCTCTTCCTTGAGCTCTTGGTCTGAATCTTTTCATCACAGGTCCATTATCAGCTGAAGCTGAAGAAATAACTAAAGAGGAAGGTTCCATCCCTAGGTTGTGCTCAGCATTTGCTACTGCAGATCTTAAAACCTTAGTGATAGGGTCCGTAGATCTATATGGCATAAATTCCAACATAATAAGCGCATCTCTATAAGATTTACCCCTAATTTGATCTAGAACTCTTCTTACTTTGGATGCAGACCCACGAATATATTTACCGTGAGCTTTGGCTGTTTTTTTCATTTCAGGAGTTTTTGTCATTTATCTTGCCCCCTTCTTATCTCTTAAATGGCCACGATAGGTTCTGGTAGGAGCAAATTCACCTAATTTATGGCCAATCATTTGTTCAGTAATAAATACTGGTATGTGAGCCTTGCCATTATGTACCGCGATAGTATGGCCAATCATAACAGGAAGAATGGTCGAAGATCTAGACCAGGTTTTAATGACTGATTTATCATCATCAGTATTTTGTTTTTCTACCTTTTTAAGCAAACTATCTGCTATAAAAGGTCCTTTTTTTAATGAACGTCCCATGATTTATAAAATAGAAATAGAAATAAAAGTAGTAGTAATCAAGAATCTCTTCCTCCTCTACTTCTCTTAGAAACACGACGACGTTTTCGAACAACTAATCTATTACTGGGCTTGTTTTTTTTGCGCGTCTTTAATCCAAGAGCTGGCTTCCCCCAAGGGGTTACAGGTCCTGCCCGACCAATCGGAGCCTTTCCCTCTCCTCCTCCATGTGGATGATCACATGGGTTCATAACACTACCTCTTACTTGAGGTCTTCTCCCTAACCATCTTCTTCTGCCCGCTTTTCCTAAGCTGGTATTACGTATTTCAGAGTTACCAACTTCACCTAAAGTTGCATAACATTCCTTACGAACAAGTCTAACTTCAGTAGATGGAAGTTTTAAGGCAACATAATCTCCCTCTTTAGCCATTAGTTGTGCACTTGAACCTGCAGATCTAACCATTTGAGCACCTCTGCCAGCATGTAGTTCTACACAGTGAACATTGGATCCTAAAGGCATAGCTGATAGTGGCATTGCATTTCCATCTTCAATTGGAACACCTTCACCTGAAATTACATTTTGACCAACTTTTACACCTGCAGGGGCGATAATATATCTTTTCTCTCCATCTTCGTAAAATAAAAGCGCTAACCTAGCATTTCTATGAGGATCATAATGAATAGCTGCAATTTTAGCATTAATATTTTTTTTATCTCTTTTAAAATCTACTAATCTATATTGTCTTTTGTGTCCTCCACCTCTATGACGACAGGTTATAACCCCTCGATTATTTCTCCCTTTAAATCGATGCTTAGAAACTATTAAAGACCTTTCTGGTTTTGAACCTGTAATCTCACTAAAATCAGTAACAACTCTCTGTCTAGTTCCAGGTGTATAAGGTTTGAATTTACGAATAGCCATAATAATAATCCTTAAGATTCTGGGAATAATTGGATTTTGTCACCCTCAGCAAGTCGTACAATTGCCTTCTTAATTTGAGAACGTTTCCCGGAGAACTTACCGACTCTTCTTGTTCTTCTTGGAGGATTCATAGTGTTTATCTTTATAACTTTAACATCAAATAAGGCCTCAATTGCTGCTTTTATCTGAGGTTTTACTGCTCTGTGATCAACCTCAAACGTATATTGATTGAGGTCTAGCGCATTTGTAGCTTTTTCTGTAATTACAGGTTTTCGAATTACATCAGCCAATCGAGAATCAAATAATTTACTCATGATGCATAAACCTCCTGAATTTTATTTATTGCTGATTCACCAATAACTAACTTATTAGCGTTAAGAATATCAAAGACATTTAATTGATCAGCAGATATTAATTTTACCTTTTCAATATTGTTTATTGATTTTTTAATAACGTCAGAAGGACTATCAAGAATAACTAAAACCTTTTCTGTTTTATCAATACCCAATCGTGATAAACCATTAACTATTTCACTAGTTTTGGGTTTATCTAATGTGGATCCAAAATCTTCAACAGCTTTTATATCAGAAACCCTTGACATTAAAGCTGTTCTTAGAGCCAATCTTCTTTCTTTTCGATTCATATCCAAGTTATAAGAACGTGGTTTAGGACCAAAAATTACTCCTCCCCCTGGTCTTAATGGAGTCCTTATTGATCCTTGACGGGCTCGGCCAGTACCCTTTTGCTTATATGGTTTCCTGCCACCTCCACGAACTTCAGATCTTGTCAAAGTGGATGCAGTACCTTGTCTTTTATTAGCTAGTTGTCTAAGCACGGCTCTATGAATTAAATCTGCCGAAGAAGTTTCTTTAGCAACTTTTAAATCTATAGCAATTTCACCAGCTTTTTTACCATCCCATTTTAAAGTTTCCAGAGTTGTCATGATTTTGCTCCTCCTTTGTTGCCTAAAATTTTATTAGGCCTGATATCGACTATCGAACCAGGTTTACCTGGTATAGAACCTTTAACAACAAGTAAGTTTTTTTGATCATCAATTTTGACCACTAATAAACCTTTTGTAGTAATTTTTTTCCCCCCATATCTTCCTGCCATTCTTTTCCCGGGACAAATTCTTCCTGGGGTTGTTCCAGCACCTGTAGAACCTGGGGCCCTATGGTTTTTTGAACCATGACTCATAGGTCCTCTGCTAAAACCATGTCTTTTCTGATATCCAGAGAATCCTCTACCCATAGATTTACCGCTTATATCAACTTTTTGACCCACCTCGAAATTTTTAACTGTTACCTCTTTACCAACTTCATAAGAAGAAGTTTCTTCAACTCTATATTCCTTTAAATGTTTTAAAAGTTCTTGACCTGATTTTAATAAATGTCCTTTTTCAGGTTTGTTTAAATGCTTATCTTTTGACACACCATAACCTAGCTGAATGGCTTTGTAACCATCCAAAGATTGTGTCTTTAATTGAGTGATGCGACAAGGACCAGCCTCTATAAGAGTAACTGGTACTGCATTGCCAGTATCATCAAACAATTGGGACATACCCAATTTCTTTCCTAAAATTCCTATAGACATAAGACTCGTATAGGCTAGCGTGTAACTAATTTTTAAATATCTAGATCCTTGAAGGATGGTGGTAACTCAAAAATCAATTTATAATGGGTGAGACTTTTCTAAAACAAGAAAGTTTCTCTATGGGTGAAAAACCCACACCAATTTTTTTAACGAAACGCTAAAAATGTGAATCTTCTTAGAGGCTTGGCTAGCTTGCAAGCTTAAAAATTTCACCGAATATAAATTGTACATCATCAAGTACCATAAAATGAAATAATATATAAATAAAGGAAATCTTTATGCCGTTACTTCTTACAGGGAAAAAGTTTCATAACGATTTACATAAAAATAAATGTTTAGCAATTTTTGCTCCTCTTGAAGGGGGATATGAAACTCGTCTTTTGAGAAGAATGCGAGCTAAAGGTTTCAAAACATACATAACGTCAGCGAGAGGATTAGGGGATCCAGAAGTATTTTTACTAAAATTACATGGTATAAGGCCTCCTCATCTTGGTCATCAAAGTATCGGGAGGAACGGGGCTCTCGGAGAAGTACAGCAAGTAATTCCTCAAGCATCGGAACTTTTTAATGAAAATGACAAGAACAAATTATTGTGGCTGTTGGAAGGTCAAGTCTTATCACAATCAGAATTAGAAAGCTTAATTAAAATTTGTACTGCAGATAACAAACTTAAAATTGTTGTTGAAATGGGGGGCTCAAGAAAACTTGAATGGAAATCTTTAAATGATTATATTTTAAATGAATTCTGAAATTCAACTATTTGAAGAAAATAAGAAGGGAGCAGATAAATGGGTTAAATTAATATGTGGAGCGAGCAATGAAGATATTGTCGCAATTGAAGAATTATGTGCTATTTATTCAGCGGCTGGAGTTGATTATATTGATGTTGCTGCTGACGAATCTATAGTGCGAGCCGCTAGAAACGGTATCAAATGGGCTCAGGAAGTTTGGGGTTCATCTCCTGGGCTGATGATAAGTATTAGTGATGGGAAGGATATACATTTTCGTAAAGCAAAATTTGATCCATTAAAGTGCCCTCCTAATTGTTCAAGACCATGTGAAAAGATTTGCCCTACATCTGCAATTGACGTTTATGGAGTCAAAGAAAATAAATGCTATGGATGTGGAAGATGTATAAATAGTTGCCCCTTAAATTTAATTTCTGAATATGAATACAATTTATCAAATAATGATTTACCAAATACTCTAAAAGTTATTAAACCTGATGCGGTAGAAATTCATACAGAAATTAATCGAATAGATTCTTTCGTAAAAGTAGCTAATCTGATTAAAAATTCAGGGATAAAATTAAAAAAAATTTCTGTCAGTTGTGGATTAAATCATTCCAAAAAAAAACCAAAAGATCTTTCGAAAGCACTCTGGGACAGATATGAAATTTTGCTTGAACATAATGTACCTCTCATTTGGCAACTTGATGGAAGGCCAATGTCTGGTGATTTAGCACCAACTACAGGCAAGGACGCAGTTAAGTTATGGGAAAATATAGGATCTCAACTACCCCCGGGTCTAATTCAACTAGCAGGAGGTACAAATGGGAAAACGCATGAATTTTTGAAAATAAATAATTTTCCTGATGGAATTGCTTTTGGGAGTTATGCGAGAAAAATAATGCAGCCACTTATTGAATACGCTAATAAAAATAATAAAAAATTATATGAATATCCAGAAAAAATGGCTTTAGCAATCAAAAAAGCAAAAAACTTGCTTAAGCCATGGAAAATAAGTTAACTCATTGAATTTTAAAAAAAACTAAAATCAAATAAAAACTTTAGAATACAAAATTCATATTTTTTTGATAGAAAAAAAACTATCTATGTATTAAGATATAAATCCATTGGGCCGTCGCCAAGTGGTAAGGCATCGGGTTTTGGTCTCGACATTCCTAGGTTCGAATCCTAGCGGCCCAGTTTTAAAAAATTTACTTCAGTGCACCCTAAGAAATTATTTCTTTTTGATTTTGATGGAGTAATTGTTGATGGAATGTATGAGTATTGGCATAGTTCATTATTAGCTTGTGAAAAATATTTAAATTCCCAAGATATTTGTATTGATCAGAATCTTTATAAACAAGTTTCAAATATATTTATAGAAATGAGGCCCTGGATTAAATATGGATGGGAAATGTTGATAATTGTCCACGAAATTACCAAAACAGAAAATCCATTAAATAATAATAATAAAATTAATTTTCAAAATAAATATCATCAAAACTGTAAAGAAATTCTTTTAAAGAATTCCTGGGTTTCTGAAGACTTACAAAAATGTCTTGATAAATCAAGAAAATATCAAATTGATAAAGATTTTGACAGTTGGGTAAAATTACATAAACCGTTTTATGAAGTTATTGATTTTATAGAAAGAATAAAGAAATATAAAATCAACTCAGGGATCATAACAACAAAAGGAACAATATTTGCAGAAAAGATTTTGGAAAGATTAAATATTTTTCCAGAATTTGTTTTTGGTTATGAATCTGGAACAAAAGTTGAAATAGCCTCAAAACTTTCAAAAGAATATGAAATTATGGGGTTTATAGAAGATAGAAGAAAAACATTAGTTGATATTAAGCAAAATAGTTACATTAGGCACATACCTTGTTACTTAGCTGATTGGGGGTATTTAAAAAGAAATGATAAAAATAATCTTCCTTATGAAATTAAATTATTAAAATTAAAAGATTTAGGACAATTGGTTGCAAATTAAAAATCTTCGGCTAGAGTACGAATGTACTATTTATTGTAATTATTAAATTAGATTTTTTTATATAATTCTAAATTTCTAATAATTATGAAAAGATTTTAAGAAAGTGAAAAAATGAGTTTTGAAGAAAAAAGAAAAGATTCAATAGAATCCTCATCAAAAGAAAAAGACAAGGCATTAAATCTTGTTTTAGGTCAAATAGAAAGAAACTTTGGGAGAGGTTCAATAATGAGACTGGGAGATGCTTCCAGAATGAAAGTAGAAACAATATCTACAGGAGCTCTTACATTAGATTTAGCTTTAGGAGGAGGCTATCCAAAAGGAAGAGTAGTTGAAGTATATGGTCCTGAAAGTTCAGGGAAAACAACATTGACTCTTCACGCGATAGCTGAGGTTCAAAAAAATGGCGGAATAGCAGCATTTGTAGATGCAGAACATGCTTTGGATCCAGTCTATGCAGCTTCTCTAGGGGTGGATGTCGAAAATTTATTAGTTTCGCAACCAGATACGGGTGAAATGGCTTTAGAAATAGTTGATCAACTCATAAGATCAACTGCTGTAGATCTTGTTGTTGTTGACTCAGTAGCAGCACTAACTCCAAGGGCAGAAATAGAAGGGGAGATGGGAGATCACGTAATAGGAAGCCAGGCAAGACTAATGAGTCAAGCGATGAGAAAAATTACCGGTAATATTGGGAAATCGGGATGCACAGTGATATTTCTCAATCAATTACGCCTAAAAATCGGTGTAACTTATGGAAATCCAGAGACAACTACAGGAGGTAATGCATTAAAGTTCTATGCTTCTGTAAGACTTGATATTAGAAGAATTCAAACTCTAAAAAGGGGCACAGAAGAATATGGAATAAGGGCAAAAGTTAAAGTAGCAAAAAACAAAGTCGCTCCTCCATTTAGAATTGCAGAATTTGATATTTTATTCGGCAAAGGAATTAGTACAACAGGATGTTTATTAGATTTAGCAGAAGAGACTAATATCATAATCAGAAGAGGGGCTTGGTATAGTTATGAGGGAGAAAACATTGGTCAAGGAAGAGATAACACAATTATTTGGTTAGATCAGAACCTAGAGATAAAGAATAAAGTAGAATCCATGGTGAAAAGCAAGCTGACAGAAGGAACAGAAGTAAGCTCTAATTCCATGAAGGCATTAAATAATAAACCAGAAAATATAATCATTGCCAATAACATCAAAACAGTAGCTTAGATTCATAATGAATCAGCTGGAGTCCACCATCCTGCGGCAGGTCCAATAAATCTTACAACTACCCATATGATCAGCAATGTTCCGATTCCAAACCAACTAGCTCTGATACTTAGTTGAATTAAACTATCTTTTTGATTAACCGTAATTGGGAGCCAATCAAAGACTCTGGGTGATTGATCAACTTTATTTTTGATATTCTTTTTTTTTGGCGGAAGACCTAGTTTTTTTCTCCTTCTTGCTTCTCCCATATTTAAAAATATTTTATGAATAAAACCTAATCGAAAGGTAACATATAATCTATTTGTTTTGAGGGCTCAATACTTTTCAGAATTGATCTGCCCCATCTTCTTTTATTTGCACGACCATCAAGAATTATAAGCTTACCTGAATTTCTTCTTAGAGGGGAAACAGACCTTTCAAGTTTTTCTATTGCTTCAGGAAGTAAGTATTCTCGAAACCAATCTTTAGCTAGTTTTTTATAATGAGAAACATTAATTCCATTAATAGGTTCTTTCATCTGAGGGATTGGTAGTAATGGGACAATTATTTGTTCAGGAATTTTTATTAAATAAGAATTTTTAATCCACCAACTATAACCTGCGCATAAAATCTGATTATTATCAGAAGAAATTGTTTCTAATATTACTCTTTTTCCATGTTTGGAGGCTAATGCTGTAGCCAAGCTAATCTTCAAATTAACATCATCAGATAAAATTAAAGTAATTCCCTTACTGAAAATCACCAACTTTTCACACTTATCTAAAATTTCTTGAGTAAAAAAGGGATTGTTAGGAAGCATTTGTCGAGGAGGAACGTATACCAAAATATTTTTTTCATTAAAATTACTTTTAAAATTAACAACTAAATCAATTCCTATACTTTGCTTTTTAAGATACTTTTCGAAAAAATTATCTTTCCTTAAAGCTGATAAAAAAACAAATTTATTGATGCTTAGTAGTTTTTTAATTTGAGAAAGTTCATCTAATGGTTCTAAATATAACTTCCACTCAAAATTGATTCTATCCAATTCCACCCAGCAAGCCCATCCCTCAGATAAAGCCTCACTTACTCTCTTAAAATGATCAGAAAATGAGGCATATTGATTAAAGAAGTTAAAGAGAAGATTGACTTCTTTGGGATCTAAAATTATATAGTCATTACCAGAAACTTTCTTCAAAAAAAATTTTTTCTTAAGTGAATTGTATTCACTAATGATCCTTTGACTGACAAGTAATTTTTTATCGAAATTAAAAAACCAATGTTTTTTCAATAATAAAATCCTGAAATAATTTTTTAGATCTTCTTTTATATCTTCAATCCCAGAAAATATTATGCGCTGATTACTTAATCTAAAAATATTTGAATCACTTAATAAGTTTTCAAGTGTAATACAACAAACTCGATGATTGGTAAAAATTATTTGATCATTTTCAAATATAAATTCAAATCCTAGAATTTTTAAATCTTCTAAATGATTGTTTTTAATAATATCAATTTTTTCTTTACTTAAAACTAAAATTGAATTTTCTTCGAACAAAAATAAAGATATTAATAAAGGTGATATCCACCTATTTGAGAAAAAAATTTCTGAGTTAATTAAATAAGTTTCATCTGTTCGAAGACATTTTGAAATTATTCGTCCAAAAGAATAAATATGATTCCAATCTGTTTGATGATATTTAATAAATTTTTTTAAATATTGATGACTTACAATTTCAAGCATTTATAATCCGCGAAATACCAAATTAGAAAAACATGATACTAATATACAAAAATTTGTTATCAATATAAGTAAAACCTTTTATTTATAATCAATGAATATTGGAATTGTAGGATTAGGACTTATTGGTGGTTCAATAGGGTTAAAACTCCAAAGATTAAACCACACCATTTATGGAGTCACAAATAATAATATCAATGAGAAAAAAGCAATAGAAAATAAACTTGCAAATTTTGTTAGCTGCGATTGTGGGATATTAAAAGAATGTTCTTTAATTATTTTGGCATTGCCTATAAAAGATTTAATCAATCCTTCCAATGAATTAATTAACAAAATCCCAAAAAAAGCCATAGTGACTGATGTTGGCTCAATTAAAGAACCAATAGTTAAAACTTGGGAAAAGATTCATCCATTATTTATTGGATCTCATCCTATGGCAGGTACGGAGAAAAAGGGGGTTGATTCAGGTTTTGAGAGTTTATTAGATAATGCAAAATGGATTATTACTCCTACTTCAAAAACAAATTTAGATGCAATTAATACATTAAGCAATCTAATAACTTCTATGAAATGTGAGATCTTTAATTCTTCACCTAAAGAACATGATGAAGCAGTTTCTTTAATATCTCATTTACCAATATTTGTAGCTTCTTCATTAATAAAAACAGCATATAAAGAACAAAATAAGTCTCTATTAGAATTAACTCAAAATATTTCCGCTACAGGATTTTCAGACACAACAAGAGTTGGAGGTGGCAATCCAGATCTAGGTTTGGATTTAGCTGCAAATAACCAGGAAAACATCCTTAATGCAATAAAAGAGTTTAAAAATAATATTAATGAAATTGAAAATCTAATCAAAGATAAAAATTGGGAATTACTTTATAAAAAACTTACAAAAGCAAAGGAAGTAAGATCAAATTTCATAAATTAAAATCACTTATTCCCTTTGAAGCCAATATTTGTTTTGATACCATTAGTGCAGATTGACTAACACCAGCCGTGCCTTCCCCAGGATAAATAGAATCGCCACATAACCAAAAACCTTTGAAAGGAGTTCTACTTGGCAACCCGAATAAACCAAAAATATCAGGATTTTGGCCTAGACCACCTACAATTCCATTTGGCCTATTAGTCCATCTTTCAAATCCTAATGGGGTCGCCAATTCCCTATGAAGCCAATTTTCACAATCTATTTCAAATTGACTTTCCAAAGCGAATGATATTTTTTCAAGATACTCCTTTTTTTTCTTAATATAATCATTTTTATCTAAATTAAACCAGACGTTAGTTTTTGTAAAAAGACTTGCTATCATTGTAATTTCTCCTAAAGGCGCTCTGCCGTCTCCGTCCTCACTTATGGATACAAAAAGTGATCCTAATTCACTAGAAACAAATTGATAATGATTTGAAGAGATTGATTTAATATGCTCTTTTTTTAGAGCTGAATAAAAAACCAAAGCTCCGCTTGGATTTGGAAGACTTTGTATTCTGCTTTTATAAGCATGATTTCTATCTAAAGAGTTTCCTAGATTTTTTAACAAAGATTGCGCTGGAGGTGTATAAATTACATCATCTGCGTAATATTCAAAATTCTCTCGCTTAGATATTGCAGAAACTTTCCAGCTTTTTTTTACATCATCAAAATTGATAGAATTTACTTTTTGCCCAAAAACAATGTTACCTCCAGTTTTTTTTAATGAATCTTCTAAAGCCTCACTTAAAACCTGCATTGATTTTTTTAAATGCCATAAGCCATGAGGTTGTTGACACATTTGTAAAACTGTAGAACCATACAGAGCTGCAGTTTGATAAACATCTTCTTGGGAGTAAAGTTTTAATTGCAAATTAAGAAAATTAATTAATCTTTGATCATCAGATAATCCACAAATACGTAAAAGATCAAAAATAGTAGATTTGAGCAATATTCCTGTTGCTAAATTCATTGGAACTAAGGCTTTGATAAGTTGTGAAAAATCCCACAAATTTTTTACAGGTAACACAGGGTTGTTATTTGAGAACGCCCAATTACTCTGATGAATTAAATTGCATAGCCGCCAAAATTTACGACTACCTGGAAACTGTATCTCCCTCTCTTTTATCCACTCATCCTTTTCATACCATATAGGTATTGGCTTACTACCATCCTTTAAATCTACAATACAAGCAGGATTTAAAATAGTTGCTTCAGGAAGTGGAATAGCTAAAAATTTAAAAATCTTAGAGTGTATTCCTCCTTCTTCCAAACCTGCAACTTGTGTTGCTCCTACATCAAAGATATATTTTTTTCTTTTAAAGGTTCCTGCACATCCTCCTGATTGAGTATGTGATTCAATCAAATTCACAGAAAGACCTAGTTTTGATAAAATTGCTGCGGAAGTTAATCCTGCTATACCAGCGCCAACTACAACAATTTCAGTCTTAGACATTAAAATGAAATCAATACCTTATTACGAAGTTAGCGAAATTTGTAATAATTTAGGGGAAGGCTTACCAAAAAGTATAAAACAAGTTTTTGGCGGAGATATTCATAAATCGTGGGAAATAGAATTTCAAAATGCTAAATTTTTTCTTAAAAGAAATGAAAGAGAAAAAAAATTTCTTAAATATGAAGAATCTTGTCTTAATAATCTACAAAAATTTGCTAATAATGAGAACTTGGTAATTCCTAAAATAATTTCCTACTTAGAAGTTAACAATGTAGAACTACTATTAATGGAATGGATCAATATGAACAATACTGATCAACAAAAATTAGGAAAAGGTTTAGGAGAAATGCATATTGAATCAAATAAATTTAATCCAAAAAGTTTTGGTTATCCAATAGATGGTTATATAGGAACAACAAATCAAATTAAAGGGTGGGAAAACAATTGGATTAAATGTTTTATGAATTTAAGAATTGGTCCTCAATTGGCAATTTTAAAGAAAGACTTTTTAGAAAGTGATATTAAAAATAAATTAAAGTCAAAAATTGAATCTGAACTATATGAACATGAGCCATTTATCTCTCTTGTACATGGTGATTTGTGGGCGGGAAATATAGGAGTAAATCAAATAAAAAAGGGTGTAATATTTGACCCTGCATGTTGGTGGGCAGATTGTGAAGTAGATATCGCTATGACAAGATTATTTGGGAAATTTAATAAAGAGTTTTATGAAAATTACTATAAAGTTGTTCCCTTTAAAAAGGGATTCGAAAGACGAACAATTATTTATAATTTCTATCACATATTAAATCATGCCAATATGTTTGGAGGTTCATATCTTCATCAAGTTAAAAACTATATAAAAAGTATATTGAGTTTATAAACTAGTTTTTATCCTAGATAAGTTTTTTTAAGATTTTGAACCCTTTCTAGAACAGCTTCGCGATTTTCACTAGTACGCAGATTTTGCCAACTCCATTGTCCAGCAACTATTACTCCTAGTAATTCCAGTAGACCAGGAAGAATTGGGAAAAAATTAATCGTGTCGATAACAACTTTAATTATTATTTGGGCGATAACTACAACTGCAATTACGCCTGCTGCTTTACCATATTTTCCCATTTGGGTCCAATCAATAGTTCCAAGTGTTTCATTGATTTTTCCCATTACATCAGAATACTTCTCTGAAAAGCTTTTACTTTCTGAGTTTGTATCGGAGCCGGAGTCTTGATTTGACTCAGGAGTGTTATCACTCATGAATTCAGTCAATTTAATATATGAACCTGACAGTATCGGAAAAATTGTCTGTTGACTACCTTTTTGTTATGCATAACTCCGAACCGAAACATTTTGTATTTTGCAAGACATGTTGATATTAATGCAGTTTTGGGATATTTTGACTAAAATTTGATTTACAAAAACTTCACAATATCGTGTTGTTCTAACAAAAAACATTAAGAAAATTCATCTACATAAAAAAAAAAAACGACTAGTATTATTTTTGAATTATTATGTCCTCAAAGATTTTTTATAAGAGACAATAATGACAATATCAAGTGATCCCAAATCTAATTTCTTAACATTAGATGAGCAAGAAAGGTACAAAAGACATTTAACATTAAGCAAAATAGGATTTAAAGGTCAGTTAAAACTTAAACGAAGTTCAGTTGTTTGTATTGGTGCAGGAGGTTTAGGCTCATCAGTTTTGCTTTATCTTGCTGCTGCAGGAATTGGAAGAATTGGAATTGTTGATAATGATCAAGTTGAGACTTCGAATCTACAAAGACAAATAATTCATGAAACAAATACGGTTGGAAATTTAAAAATTGATTCTGCCCAAGAAAGAATAAAAAAATTAAATCCTAACATTGAGGTAGTAACTTTTGCTAAAAGAATTAACTCAAATAATATTCTTGATATTATTAAAAAATTCGATATTGTTTGCGATTGTTCAGATAACTTTGGTACTCGATATTTAATAAACGATGCTTGTTTAATACTAAATAAGGCTTTAGTTTTTGGAAGTGTTCAAGGATTTGAAGGACAAATAAGTGTTTTTAATCTAAAAAAAAATAGCCCTAACTTGAGAGACTTACTACCAGAATCGCCCTCAAAAAATAATGTTCCTAGTTGTGAAGAATTTGGAGTTGTGGGAGTTTCAACTGGTCTAATAGGAGTTTTACAAGCAAATGAAATCATAAAAATCATTCTGAAAAAAGGTGAAATTCTTGATGGGAAGATCATGATTTTCAACCTACTAAATATGAATATAAAAACATTAAATTTTCAAGCTGATAAATTAAATAAAACAGTTAAAAATCTCTCTCAATTTCAAGATTTTTATAAAGACATTGAATGCCAGGAAAATATTAAAATTCAGAAAATAAATGCTAAAGAATTTGAAAATTTATACAAAGATAAATTTAGTAATATACTTTTATTAGATGTAAGGGAAAATAAAGAGTTTAATAAATCCTCCATTAAAGGTTCTATATCTATCCCACTTAGCACTCTAGAGCAAAATTCACATATCAAGTTTATTAAAGAAAAAAGTTCTGAAAAAGAAGTTTTCACTTTATGTCAATCAGGAAAACGATCCGAAAAAGCTTCAAATATTTTAAAGAAATTCAAGATTCCATCAAAATCAATTGAAGGCGGAATTGAAAAAATAAATCAAATAATGTTTTGATAGAAGTCTAAATAAGATTTAATAATCTACCCCTCTCTTTAAATCAACTCCAACATTTGCATAATGCTTGTGACAAACCATTTCAGAATGAACATCAGCTAGTTCGAAGTATGAAGGTTCATTTTTGCATCTTCCAGTAATTACAACTTCTGTATCTGCTGGTTTTTTTAGAAGAGTTTGATAAATTGATTCAACTGGTAAAAGTTCTAAATCAACAGTTGGATTTAATTCATCTAAAATTATAGTCTTATATAAACCACTCAAAATAGCTGCTTTAGCAATTTCCCAAGCTCGTTCTGCCTCTACATAATCAATTGGTTGTTGCTGACCCCTCCATACTATGGCATCTCTACCAGAACGTAGATGATCAACTAAATGTGGATAACTTTCTCTCAAAGCTTCAATAGCGGCATCTTCGGTGTAACCATTTCCACCTTTTAGCCATTGCAAAATTAATACTCTATGACTTTTATCTTGAGATATACCCCTTCCAATAGCTTGCAGAGCTTTACCAAGTGCACTCGTAGATTTACCTTTTCCCTCGCCTGTATAAACTTCAATTCCGCCAAAATTTTTAATTTTTTTATCTGATACATTCGAATCACTTTTTAAACGAGGTCTCATTTCTGAATGAAGTTGAGATATTCTTATCAATGAAGAAGGCGCTGCCCTCCCTGTAATAATTATTTCCAAACCATCAGGTCTTTTTTGAAGAGAATCAACAACATCATCAATATTAAGCATTCCTAAATCTAAAACCGGATTCAATTCATCAAGAACAACTACTGAATAAAGGGAACTAGCAATCGCTCCTTTAGCAATATTCCAACCTCTTTCAGCTTCTTTGATATCAGATTTTGTAACTTGATCAGCATTAAAAAATTCAGATCTTCCTGTCCTTACATGATCAATTAAGTGAGGGAAACCTCTTTGCAATGCTTCTATGGCCGCATCTTCATCATATGACCGCTCAGGGCCTTTTAAGAATCTAAGTAAAAGTACCCTAGACTGTTTCTTTTCGCATATCCCTAAACCTATTGTTCTCAACACCACCCCTAAGGCAGCCTGACTTTTACCTTTTCCTTCCCCATCATAAATATGTAATTGACCTTTGGATCTTTCTTGACTGTCATTCGCAGTGACTATTCCAATACCTCTATTTCTGCTTGTATTTGTCAATTGAAAAAGGTTAATAAATTTAATCTAGGATATAGTTAATAATATTATTAAAAATTTAATATTATATAAAACCTATCTACATCTTACTTAAATTTTTTAAAACTTTAGTATGTTTTATCAACTTGAAATTCTCTCTGATGAACAAAGTGAAAAACTTCAAATAATTAGAAGTTTTTTCAAAAATCTCAAAAGTGTTTGTGTGGCCTATTCAGGAGGTGTAGATAGTACACTAGTAGCTTCTTTAGCTTTCGAACAATTAGGGAGTAAAGCAATTGCTGTCACTGGTGTTTCTCCTGCATTAGCCCAAACATTACAGGCTGAAGCGAAAAAGCAAGCAAAATGGATTGGGATTAAACACTTAGAAATAGAGACATCAGAACTGGATCAATCAAGCTATAGCACAAATCCTAAAAACAGATGCTTTGCATGCAAAAAAGAACTTCATACACACACCACGTATTTATCTAAAAAACTTAATTACAAAATTGTCTGCGATGGGGTGAATCTTGATGATCTAAAAGATTACAGACCTGGGATTCAAGCGGCAAAAGAAGCAGGGGTTGTATCTCCCTTAGCAAAATTTAACTTCACCAAAAAAGATATAAGAGATATATCAAGAGCATTAGGTTTTCCTTGGTGGGATAAACCTGCTCAACCTTGTTTATCATCAAGATTTCCTTATGGCCAGCAAATAACCAATAAAAGACTAAGGATGGTAGAAAAAGCTGAAGAATATATCAAAAGAGGAGGTATATCAGAAGTCAGAGTAAGATGTCATGGTTCGACAGCGAGAATAGAAATTCCCGAAGATAAATTAAAAATATTTTGTAAAGAATATGATTTTAAAGAGTTAATTTACTATTTCTCGAATTTAGGATTTAAATGCACAAGCCTAGATCTTGAAGGTTTAATAAGTGGAAAGCTAAATAGGTAAATTTTTTAATTTCATTTATTTTCTTAATTGATTAAAAACTTTTAAAGGAGGATTTCTATTAATAATACGTAAGAGATGTTCCTCAGCCATTAAAGCTTGCATTAAGTATTTGCAAGATTTATCTGGCTTCATATTTTGGCCACATGTAAAAATATCAACTGCAGAGTATAGTGCTTCAGGCCATGTATGTATTGAAATATGAGATTCAGCAAGTAAAGCAATTGCTGTAATTCCCTGAGGTTCAAATTTATTACTTATTAGATTCAAAACTGTTGCATTAGCAAGTTTTGAGGCATTGTTTAAAGTACAACGCAAAAAAGATTCATCATTTAATTTTTCGTAATCACATCTGTAAAGCTCTAACAAAAAATGTTTGCTTTTATAAGGTAATTGCTTTTCATCATTGAATACTTTATAAGTTTGATTTTTTTTGGGGACTTCCATTAATATATTTTAAAATTAACGAGAACTTTAGTAATCTTAGTTATAAATGTATCATTTGCGAAGAGCTTATAAAGGATTGATTAAAATTATCTAAATGCGTCGCACTTATAAAACATTGACTATCTTTGCCTACCGAATTCAATAGCAAATTTTGCCTAGTGATATCAAGCTCAGCCAAGACGTCATCTAATATAAGAAGCGGAGGTAGATTTATCATTTTACGCAATAAATCGAGTTCAGCCATTTTTAGAGCCAAAATAAAAGTCCTTTGCTGACCAGATGAACCATATTTTCTTATAGAAATGTCGTTGATAAGAAATTCTATATCATCACGATGAGGACCAAAGCTACATTTTCCAGTTAACGCCTCTGATGACCTCTGTTTTTGTAATTGTTCAACTATTTTCTTGCTAATTACTTCTTCTTCCTCTTCTTCCTGATTTATATTTTCAACACTTGAAAGATAGTTTATACTGATTTGCTCCTTAAATTTACTTAAATGATTATGCCAATATTCAACATATGGCGTAATTTTTGATAACGCTCTCCGCCTGCGTCTAAAAATTCTTGTGCTAATTAATGACATTTGAATATCAAAACTATCAATAACTTCTGAAGATTGATCTTTTTGAAAGCTTTCAGAACGCCAAAAATAACTTCTTTGCTTTAAAAGTCTATTAAATCTATGAATCAATTCTACATATACCGGCTCTAGCTGAGATACAACTTTATCAATCCATATTCTTCTATAGCTAGGTTCACTTTTAACAATACTGATATCATTAGAACAAAAACATACACTCCTAATATATTTTTTTATTTCACTATGTTTTTTCAATAAAGAATCATTAACATAAATCTTTTTAGCGCCTTTCCTAAATAAATTTACTTTCAAATCATCTGTGAAATCAACTTGGCCAAAAATAGCTGCCATCTCGCTATCGTTTTCAATTAAATCCTTATCAGTTAATGCTCTACTAGATCTTAATTGACTAAGAAATTCAACTGATTCAAGCAAATTGGACTTACCGATGCCATTACAACCGAGAACAATCGCTCTTTGCTCATGAAGGTCGATTTCGAAACTCTTATGGTTTCGAAAATTATTTATTTTTAAGTAATTTAAAAAAATTTTCTTAATGCGTACCTTAGTTAAATTAGCTAAATTTAGGATATTTAGAATTTCTTTAAAGAAATTGAAAAATTAAGGGCATGTAGCTCAGTTGGATAGAGCATCAGATTCCGGTTCTGAGTGTCGGGGGTTCGACTCCCTCCATGCTCGTCATAAAAGATTTAAAGTTTATAACCCATTACCCTTATACCATTTGGGTCTAAAATAAAACCACTTTCTTCTAAACTTTTAAATGAAGATGCTGGTGCTTGCACAGAAATGCTACACCCAGGCATTTCCCTATTTATTTTTTCAAGAGTCGCTTGCAATATTACTGAGTAAAAAAGATTTTGGTTATTCCCTTTCTCAGCACTTAAGTTCCATAAGTTAGCATTCAATCCTCTATCTGATGTGACTCTTACAAAAGCACATAGCTTATTCTTAAATTTACTTTGGATCGCAAAGAAGAAATTACTATTTTTTATAGCAAGAGATATCTTTTGCATGGAGAATGACTCGCAACCACAATTTACTAATAATCTATTCAGATCCTTAGCTGTTGGTACTTGAGAAGAATTAATAAAATAACCTTCTGGGAGAATAAGTTTTTTAGTAGAAAAATATTGCAAAGATTATCCTGTATTTCTCATCCCTGCCGCTATTCCGTTTATTGTTAAAAGTGCTCCTCTTAAAAGTTCACTGCGACTGTAAGATCTTTTAGATTCATCCCCATCATTTAGAAACTCACTAATTGGAGGTTGTCTTGTTTGATCTCTAAGCCTTCTTAAAAGTGAAACTTGCAAAAATCCTAAGGGAATTATAGTTTTATTTC
Source organism: Prochlorococcus sp. AG-347-J22 (assembly GCA_003279005.1). Classification (GTDB taxonomy): domain Bacteria; phylum Cyanobacteriota; class Cyanobacteriia; order PCC-6307; family Cyanobiaceae; genus Prochlorococcus_A. The sequence continues at coordinate 104,788 of QCBY01000001.1, forward strand.
TTAAGTTCACAGATGACCTCAAGTCTCTATCAGATTCTAAAAGTTTATTTTTACCAGTTATTTCAAGGACTAAAGATTTTGTGAGACTGTATTCTTTAGAGATTACATCAAAAATTTCCCCAAACGACTTTGAATTTTCCTTACTACCAAGAGTATCCACATAATATTTAGCGACTTCTAAATCAACTTTTGATAATGTCATTTCTACCTTAGATATGAGCATTCTAAAAAAGGGCCATCTTTGATGAAGTACTCTTAGTAATTCAATTTGTTCAGGATCTGATTTTAATTCGACTGATAACGCTGTACCCACTCCAAACCAACTTGGCAAAAGAAATCTACTCTGTGTCCATCCAAAAACCCATGGGATTGCTCTTAAACTTGATAAATCCTTTGCTCCTTTTTTTCTTCTAGCAGGTCTACTAGATATTTGTAATTTACTAATTTCTTCTATTGGGGTTACTTCTTGAAAAAAAGTAAGCAAATTGGGATTATCATGGACTAATTTTTTATATTGAATTCTCGAAGTTTCTGCCAACCTAGTCATTAAATCATTCCATTCTGGAGTCGCATCAAGTCTATTATTTACCAAACTATTTTGAATAACTGCTGTTGTGACAGTCTCCAAATTATATAAGGCCAACTCAGGAAGACTATATTTAGAAGCTAATACTTCACCTTGTTCAGTAATTTTTATTCTGCCTTTAAGAGTACCGCTTGGTTGAGCTAATATCGCTTGATAAGCAGGGCCTCCACCTCTACCAACTGACCCCCCCCTACCATGGAAAAGTCTTAAAAGTATATTGTTTTCACTTGAAAGATTTTGAAGTGCAATTTGAGCCCTATGAATTTCCCAATTACTAGATAAAAATCCTGAATCTTTATTACTATCAGAATAACCTAACATTAACTCTTGAATCGGTTTAAAGCTTTCTCCAACTTTTGGCAGAAGTGATCTATAAAAATCTAATTTAAACAATTGCTCCATTACTTCGGGAGCTCTTTTAAGATCCTCAACAGTTTCAAAGAGAGGAACAACTAGCAATTTTGATTTTTGGGAACTTTGATCAATAAGTCCCATCTCTTTTGCCAAAAGAACTACTTCAAGTAAATCAGATGCACTATGACTCATCGAAATGACATATGAATGACAAATACGGCTGCCAAATTCTTCTTGCAATCTTTTGACCATTTTAAAAACTGAGAACGTCTCTTCAGTACTTTTAGTCCAGCTAATTTCAGATGGAATTAAGGGCCTTTTTGTATTTAATTCATCTTTGAGCCATTCTATTCTCTCTATTTCAGACATTTGATCATATTGTTTAGGCAAATCGAGATATTTAGTTAATTCTTGTATTGCATCGCTATGTCTGGTACTCTCTTGACGTATATCCAAACTTGCTAAAGAAAAACCGAAAATATGTACCTGAGTTAATAAATTATTTACTGCGTCGCATGTTAAATCGGTACTATTTAAACTATTCCTAATCAATTCAAGATCATAAGTAAATTCATCGATAGACCTGTAATGTAATTTTTCAACTGACTCTAGGTTTTTATTATCTGATTCCCTGTCTAAAGATAATTTCCAACCTCCTTCAGCAAGTAAATTATTTCTTTCTTGAGTTAATCTTAATTTTTCTAAAATATAACTCAATTTCAATCTATAAGGCTCTGATCTATATCTTGTTGCCCTAGCTTCATAAATTTCAGGAAACTTCACTCTATCTGTTTCTAACGATTCCAAAAGTGATGAACTAACTTGACTCCATTGCATTGAAACACTTAACTGATCTCTAAGATTAGAAGTCGCATTCATATATCTTTCTAACATTAATTGCCTTTGATAACAGGCAGTCCTCCAGGTTATTTCTGGTGTTACTGATGGATTTCCGTCCCTATCAGAGCCAACCCATGATCCAAATGTACAAAAAGATTCAGTTGGGATCTGTACGTCTGGATAATTTTCAGTGAGAGCTGAAGAAATTCTCCCTCTTAACTGAGGCATCGCATTAAAGAGAACTTGTTGAAAATAATGCAAAGCATAATCAACTTCATCTATTACAGATGGTTTGAACTGATGTAACTCATCTGTTCTCCACCAAAGTCTAATCTCTTCTTTTAATTGAATTTTGAGTAATTTAATATCTTCAACTGTTAAAAATTTTTCAACCTGTATTTTTTTTAGCAAACTAGCTACTCTAGTTTGCTTATGCCTAATTGTATGTCTTACTATCTCAGTAGGATGTGCTGTAAAAACTAGGCGAATATCCATTTCTTGCAATAGTTCCTCTAATTTACCAGGAGGAACATTTAATCTTCTGAGCCTGTAAAATAACTCCCTAAATGTCACTGGAGCATTTTGTCTGGCTAAAGCAGGTGCAAATGGATCCAGATTATCATTAGAGTCTTGAGAATTCTTATTGGTAAAGCTTTGAATATATCTATCTTCCTCTCCTCTTTGTTCCAGAATATTAACTAGCTGGAAATATAATGAAAAAGCTCTAGCCGCAGAAATCGATTCAGCTAAATCCATAGAGTTAACAATATTAACTATTTCGTTTTTAAAAGTTTTTGAACTATTTTCTTGAGCTTGGTTGGAATAACTTAATTCTTTGAGCTTTATTAAACGATTTGCTTGATCATCTGGACATTCTTCCCTTAGCACAGACTCCCATAAATCTTCTATCAATAAACGATTTTTATCCAACGGATCATTTTTACTGAAAAGATCCACATTATTATTTTTAAACTGTTTTATAGATTCCATATGATTATTATGTCATAAGTAAAATTATTGAGATAAATATTTCGTTAAATGATTAAATACTTTCTTCTTCAGTTTTTATCATATCGTCAATAGTATGTTTCATAATATCCTCGATAGAAAATCCCTTTTTATATTGCTTTATCCAATTCATAGATTGATTTCCCTCTTCAAGAACTTTATAAATAGGTTTCAAAAGATGTATCATATTAAACTTTTCTGCAGTTTCAGATAAATCCATTAATAAATTTTTTATCCAATCTCTACAAATAACTTTCTCCCCTTCTCTCCAATGTATTAGTTCAGAGTCTAAACTGTTTTGTGAAGCTTTAATTTCATTTTGATCACAAATTTTTATTAATTGATCCATAGAAAACTGACTGGTATTTAATGGATCTAAAGTCTTCATATTTTCAAATAGATATATAACTCTAAGTTCTAGTAAAGCTGTAATTGCAAGCAGTAGATTAATGTCTGAAACATAATCACAAATTCTTAATTCCAAACGATCTAAAATATGAGGTCTTTTTGGACCATTTGGGCGAATAGAAGACCAAAAATGTCTAATATTGTGCATATTTCCCTTCTTAATATTTTCATCAATCCATTTTATGTAGTTTTCATGATTTTCAAAAAATGGCACCTTTTTAGGAGTTTTAGGAAATTGAATCCATCTTTGTGAATGATTATTAGTAAGTTTATTATTCAAAAAAGGGGAGCTTGCACTGATTGAAAGGTACAAAGAAGCCTCACACCTTACAAGTCTAATCGCAGCAAAAAGCTTATCTAAATTATCTATACCTAAATTTATATGAACACTTGAAGTAGCAATTGATAAGCCATATTTATCTTGAATAAATTGATGATAATCATTATTTTTCTCAGAACGTTGAAACTGATCACCATGTTTAAAACATAATGTAGATGAAGGAATTATGGTCAAATCTCTACTATTCAACCATTGCCTTAAATTTTTTCTTGGCTCTAATAAATTTTTATAACTTACCTTATAGTCTTTTTCTGGGTTTGTAATATATTCAACATTTCTTTTATCAGGCTCTTTGACAAAATTCGAAAATGCTTTTTCTATTTCATCAGAAACTCCAACATGATTATTTTGAGAACCAGTAAATAGTTCGACTTCAAAGCCTTTATACAAATTATCATTATGCATTTATCTGTCCAAGCAAGCTAATGAAATTAATATTCCTTTAGCCTTATTAATAGTCTCTTGATACTCGTTCATAGGGGAAGAATCTGCCACTATCCCAGCACCAGCTTGTACAGAAACTGTATATTCTCCTTCATTAGAGGGTTTAACAATCATAGTTCTTATTGTTATGGCCGTATTTAGTGCACCATTGATATCTATAGATCCATAAACCCCAGCATATGGTCCTCTAGCATCTTTTTCAAAGTTCTTAATTAGCTGCATAGCCCTTATTTTTGGCGCGCCAGTTACTGTCCCAGCTGGAAAACATGCTTTAAGCAAATCCCAAACTCCTTTATCACTTTTCAAAATCCCCTCTACTTCGCTCACAATATGCATTACATGGGAATACTTCTCAATTATCATCAAGTCTTTAACCTTAACAGTTCCTGTTTCGCATACTCTCCCTAAATCATTTCTCCCAAGGTCAATAAGCATCACATGTTCTGATATCTCTTTAGGATCTTCTAACAAATCTTTCTCAAATTTTAGATCTTGTTCTGTGTCTTTACCCCTTGGCCTGGTTCCAGCTATTGGTCTTAAGCTAGCAACAATTTGATTATTTTTATTCTTCTCTGCTTTGACCATGACTTCAGGACTAGAGCCTATGAGATACCATGTCCCAAAATCAAAGAATGCCATGTAAGGAGAGGGATTAACCATCCTTAAACTCCTGTATAAATTAAAAGGATTACTTTTAACTTTCGCTCGGAATTTTTGACTAATAACAATCTGAAAAATATCTCCTTTTTTTATATATTCTTTAGCAGAAACGACTGCATCTTCAAATTCTTTTTTATCCCAGTTGCTTGAAATTTCAATATTCAAGTCTTTATTATCTTTCCAATTAAGAACTTCTTTTTCTTTAATAGGGTATCGCATTAAGTCTCTAATAATATTAATTTTTGAAATGGAATCTTGATAAATTTCCTCAATATCAGAATCTGATGCATTAGATGTATCAGCATAAACTACTGCAGTTATGCATCTTTTCATTTGATCAAATATTACTATTTGATCAAAAAACATCCAAGATCCATAGGGTATTTCTTTCTCTTCTAATCTATTAATGGGAACATTAGGTTCTACATAATTAATTAATTCATAACCCCAAGAACCATATAACTGACCGATATAAGGTAAATTTTCCACACTATAAGACTTATATTCTTCTGTCCAAGTTCTCAATAGATTAAAAGGATCTCCTTTATGTTTTTCACTTTTTCCACTACTCCAAGTCTTAATAGTTTCCTCTCCATGACAAACAGCCTCCCATAAAGGGTTAGTTGCAACAATACTCCATCTACCTAAATTCTCTCCACCTTCAACAGATTCAAGAAAAACACCATGTGATTCTTTATTTGATAATTTCAACCATGTTGATAAAGGGGTCTCTAAATCTGCAGGCCAAGTTTCGATAATAGGTATAAAATTTTTACCTTCTTTATAAGCTTTAAAAAAACTATCTTTTTGAGAACTGATCATATTTAGAATGTCAGTCCAAATTATAATTATTTTTGTCTTTCATATCAACTTTCGAAAATTTATTCAAAAGTTTTTTTAGTAGTAAATTTTAAACCTGCAGGATTTGGGTTCTCTCCTATCCTTCTTGGATTATGGCCAACTTTCTCTCTGCCCTCATTTACTTTTTCAGAAAATACTCCATCTTTTGGGTGTAGGAATTCAATATCTCCACCAGGAAAAATTCTATAAATTTTAAAGGCTTCTATTCTAGGTTTAAACCCTCTCAATTGTGTACTGAGAGCTAGGCATTGCTCCTTTCTTGCAAAATACATTAAATTATCTCCCTCATGCATAACAGCAGCTCCGCCGGTTGGCAGTTCAAATGCTTGTTCCTTGGAACTATTCCATGATATCGCATATTTTTCTTCAGTTTCAGCAGAGTTTAATAACCCTCCAGTACTGCCTATATGCTTTGGAAATTGACCAACTAATGTTTCAGTCATCCTATTTTGAAGTTATTTATAATAAGAAAGTAGCATTCATTTTTTACAAATTTCTTAATTATTAAAAAAGTTTCTACATTATTTAATAAATAAACATAAGATATTTTTACTATAAATTACTTGAATCTGATATTGGAAAAAATACTGTCAATCCGGTATCCCTCCTCTGAGTAACGTGGCCTCCTAAACTTGCCAATAATTTCTGAGTAGCAACTTGACTTAATTGTAAACTTCCTGTTTGAGGATTCCAATTTAATACTGGACCAATATCTGAACTATTTTCTTTGTTAGAAATTTCCTGTATATCTGTATCAAATTTTTTTACTTTTAATTGAAGTTTTAATTTTTGTCCGGCAGGTCGTAACTCTAAGATTAAACTACTACCTTCTCGTAATCCTCTAGTATTTTTGTCAATTAAACCTCTTAACATTAATTCTAATTTTTCAGAATCACTCAAAATTTCAGGAAGTTGTTGAGGTATTTCAATTGCTAATGAAATACCACGCCTCTTTAATTGTTTACTCCAGACTGGTGACAATTTATTTAAAATTTCACCTAAATTTATTTTTGCAAGTTGATTTGGTGGGGATACATTATTACTAACAAGTTCTGCAGCATTGAAAATAAGGCCAAATCTATCAATTTGCTCATTGCACTCATTATCAATTTGAATTATACGATTTCTCATTGATTCGTCCATATCATATTTTCTGAGAGTTGAGCTTATTAAAGTCCTTATTGTTGCTAAAGGAGTTATGACTTCATGAGAAATTGCTTGCAATAACTTTGTCTCTGTTGATTGATCATTTTTATTATGATTTTTAATTGAATTCTGAAAACTTAATTTAGGAATCGAGTTTGCCAACTTATTTGATAAACTAGGCCAAAAATTTTTTTCAAATTTATGATTAATATTAAGATCTCCTAAATTTTTAATTGCATGACGAAAATTAATTGCCTCCTCATAATTTTCTTGATTCAATTTCGCATCAATTAATTCAATTGCAGTTTTTAAACTCTTTTTGTCACATCTCATCAGTAAAGTTCTTTTATCTTTTTCTCCTGCAATTGTCAAAAGACATTGAAAATTTGAAGTAATAATTATTAAAAAAGGTTCATAACCATCCTTCCTATTCAAAGTTAAAACTTTGTAATTTCGAGTAAAATTTATGCTATCTTTTTTAATTTTTCTGGAATGCTCTACTGGCATGAGAACAGCATTATCACTTTGAAAATATGGAAAACCCTCTGGAGTCCATAACCAACCTTTCATTTTTGATAGGCATTTTTTATTTGTAAGAGCAGGCAAAGGTGAAGCCACCCAAAATCCTCCTTCTATGGAGGAATATGTAAGAAACTCTTTTTGAACAACTTCTAAAGAGGCCCACCACATCCGTCTAGAAGTTTCATCATCAACATAAGAAGTATCTAATCCTTGAAGAAGTAAATCTTGAATGTTTTTTATAGTTATTAGAGATTTCATTGATTTCTTAATGATCTAGAACGATTTAATGTGGATAATGCCAGACCAATAGCTATAAAATTTATCAACAAAGAGGTTCTACCATAACTCATAAAGGGTAGAGGGATCCCTGTTACTGGACCTAATCCTATAGTCATAAATAAATTAATAATGATCTGAAATAAGAATGTTGAAGCTATTCCAATAACTATTAAAGACTCAAAATTAGTCCTAGCATTTTTTGATAAACTCACAAGTTGGCTAATCAAAATAAAAAATAAAAAAAGAACCAGAATACATCCAAAAAAACCTAATTCCTCCCCTAACGCACTAAATATAAAATCTGTATGTTGTTCAGGTATGAATTGCAAATTTGTTAACTTACCATTTAATAGACCAGCGCCAAAAAGACCTCCAGATCCAATTGCTATTTTACTTTGCAATAGATGATATCCACCTCCTAAAGGATCCCTACTAGGATCTAAGAACAGAATTAATCTATCTTTTTGATAATCTTTTAAACCAAATTCCCATATGATAGGAGTAAACTTCAAAACTAAAGAATGAAGAGCTAATGTTAATAACGAGAATAAGATTTTCTTTTGTGAAGACCTATAAGCTAAGTAACCCATGAAAGGAATCCAGAAAATGAGCAACTTTGGAGATACAAAATAAAATATTGATGTAAAAAAACAAAATCCTAAAATAAGTATCCACTCAATGGGCATTTGAGACCAATAAAGCATAACAAAGGACAAAACTATTAAAACTAAAGAGGTTCCTAAATCTGGTTGAAAAAATATTAATAACCAAGGAACAACAACAATTAATAAAGGAAATAATAAATCCTTTATAGAAGAAATTTTTTTTCGTTCTAAAACTAAAGCAAGAATTAAAATCGTGCTCAATTTAGTGACTTCCGATGGTTGAAAAGAAAAAATGCCAAGGCTAAGCCATCTTTGAGCTCCATAAGTTGAGATTCCAAAAAAATAAACTAATATTAATGAAATTAAAGTACAAAAATAAAACGGGATCAGATATTTTCTAATTCTTTCTAATGGAATGTATGAAATAAATATAGCTAAAAAATAACCCAACAATCCAGTGAAAAGATGATTTAAGAAATCTGATTGTAAAAATTCTCTTTGTACACTTTTTATTAAAATACTTGAAATAAAAACTAATACTAAAGGTATAAGGAGTAGAGGTGAAAAAACAATTTTTCGATTAATTTTATCTTTCCTCTGAAAAAATCTCTTATTTTTTGATAGAGAAATTCCCTTGATCATTTATTGCTATTTAATAAATTGTTTTTTAATTAATTTAGCTAACTCCTTAAATCTTATAGAACTTTCTTTATCTGGTTCACTGATTGAAATTGGAACACCCTTATTACTCTCATCAACAAGTGTAATTTCAATAGGAATTTGAGCAAGTAGTGGTAAATTATTTTCTTCCGCTAAAATTTTACCCCCTCCTTTACCAAAAATTTCATATTTTTTATTAGGCATATCAGGTGGAATAAATACAGACATATTTTCTACGACACCTAATAATGGAACCCCTAGTTGCTTAAACATTGATAAACCTCTTCTTGCATCTTGCAAAGATACTTTTTGGGGTGTTGTAACAACAATTGCACCTGAAATAGGTACAGACTGAGATAAAGATATCTGCGCATCTCCTGTACCTGGTGGTAAATCAATAACCAAGAAGTCAAGATTATTCCATTCAACTTGGTATAGAAATTGCTTTATAATACTATTTAGCATTGGTCCTCGCCATATCACGGGCTGTCCTTCCTCTATCAAAAAACCCATTGATACTAATGAGATACCATATTTTTTTATTGGTATTAATCTTTGTTCATTACCGTTACCATCTGTCACTTTTGGATTTTCTTCTACAACTCCCAACATTGAAGGGGTATTAGGCCCATATATATCAGCATCTAATAAACCAGTTTTTAATCCTAACTTAGCTAACGAACATGCAATATTAACAGCAATTGTACTTTTGCCTACACCTCCTTTACCACTACTTATAGCAATAATATGTTTTATACCTTTTATGTTCTTTAAATCAGGTACATTATCTGCACTTTTAGCATTTGATTGAGATACTTCGTTATCTATTTCTATTTGAACGTCATTAACATCATGGAATTTCAAAAGGTTATTTCTAACCTCTTGAACTATTCTCTCTCTCTGTGAATTTGCAAAAGAAGGTAATGATAAAGTAATTAGTATTCTGGGTAAAATTACTCGAACGTTTTTAATCCAAGCCAATTCAATGAGATTTTTCTTCGATCCAGAATCTAGAATCTTTGATAAAGCATTATTTGCATCTTCTACTGTAGTCATCAAAATTTTAAAATTTTTTTAAAGATTATTCGACTCGATAAAAGATTAAGAACTATGTCGAACTATCAAATAATAATAAATAAAGCCCCCTTAAAGGAAATTATAAAGGGAAACTACTAATTAACCAAAAATTTAATTCTTCAATATCAAATTAAATAAATGTTTAAAGAACCCCCTAATAATTCAAGAGAAAAAACTAAGAATCTCTTCCTAAAATTACAAGAAAATATTTGCAAAACTTTAGAGTACACTGATGGAAAGGCAAAATTTATTGAAGAAACTTGGCTAAGAAAAGAAGGTGGAGGAGGCAGATCAAGAGTTTTAAAAAACGGCTCAATTTTTGAGCAAGCTGGAGTCAACTTCTCCGAGGTATATGGTAAAGAATTGCCTCAGTCAATTATTTCACAAAGACCAGAAGCGAAAGATCACGAATGGTTTGCGACAGGTACATCAATGGTATTGCACCCTAAAAATCCTTTTATACCGACAGTCCATCTTAATTATCGTTATTTCGAAGCAGGGCCAGTTTGGTGGTTTGGTGGAGGTGCAGATCTAACGCCTTATTACCCTTACTTAACTGATGTAAGGCATTTTCATAAAGAACATAGTGAGGCCTGCGACAAGGTTAATAAAAATCTTCACAAGGTATTTAAACCATGGTGTGATGAATATTTTTTTTTAAAACACAGAAATGAATCTAGAGGTGTTGGAGGTATCTTTTATGACTATCAAGATGGTTCAGGAAGAATTTATAAAGGCAACAACAAAAAAGGCAATGCTTATATAAAATCAACTCATATCGGAGATTTAAACTTAGATTGGAATAATTTCTATTCTTTGGCAGAAAATTGTGGCAACGCTTTTCTTAGTTCATATCAACCGATAATTGAAAAAAGAGTTAAGCAAAACTACACAAAAGAGGAGAGAGAATTTCAACTCTATAGACGAGGACGATACGTTGAATTTAATTTAGTTTGGGACAGAGGAACAATTTTTGGATTGCAAACAAATGGCAGAACTGAATCTATATTAATGTCATTACCACCCTTAGCTAGATGGGAATATGGGTATAAATCAAAAAAAGAATCTAGAGAAGATTATCTCACCAGAATTTTTACAAAACCTCAAGACTGGCAAAATGATGAAGATTTAGAAAAATTTTGTATAGATAATAATATTTTTGATTAAATATTCTGAAAATTTCAAAACTTTTACACTAAATAGGTGTTTTGAACAAAGAACCATCACTTTTTAATTCGAGCTTATCACTTAAATCATTTTCTAAGGAAATCAATTCATCTCTATGAGCTCTTAACCTCATAGACGTCATTTTTTCATTATCTTCACTATTGATTAATCTTAATTCAAATTTTTCTTCCCTTGCTGACTTCTTAAAATAAATTATTCCTGATAAAGGACCTCCAATCAAACCTAAAAGAATAGGCCACCAACCTAAAGTTGGGAAAATTTGAATAATTACTAAACCTAAAGCACAAGATCCGAATCCACCTAGCAAACTTAAAAAAATTGCCATTAATTTACTAGATACAACCTGCCCTTTAAATATTAAAATTCTTTGGTCAAAATCTCCACCTGATTGTTTCCAGCCTCTTATATTAAGCCACTCATACATAACATCTAACACTTCTAATGGTTTTTTAGAAGAGGTTATTTCAACTACTGTTGTTCTATCTTTGCTTGAAGCTCTTAGGAAAAAGAATAAACCAATAGCAAGAAGAATCGTCAGTAATAATGTTGAATTAAGAGAATAAGTCATTTATAGATTTCTAAAATTTATTGACTAATTTGTATATTTTAAAATTAATAATAATATAAAATCATGATTCAATACGAGTTTAATTAACTTTAGATCCTAAAATTCTTGAATCACAAATTTAAAAAAATAATGTAAAGTTAAAATTGAAATAAATTATTGTAAGTACTAATGAATAATATTGAAGAAAACAAAAAAATAACTTTCTCTAATAATGATATTTCTTCTGATATATATAATCTCTACAAAGATTCATCTTTTTTAGCTGTAGATACTGAGGCAATGGGATTAATACATGGAAGAGATAGGCTATGCTTAATTCAAATATGTAATGAATTAAATTTAACTTCATGTATCAAGATAGAACTTGATAATTCTGATTCACCCAATATAAAAAATTTATTTGAAGATAATAAAATAATGAAAATATTCCATTATGCAAGATTTGATGTTGCCGCTCTAAAATGCAATCTTAAAATCAACACAAATAATATTTTTTGCACAAAAATAGCTAGTAAATTAGCTAGGACATACACAAATAAGCATGGATTAAAAGATTTAATCCATGAATTAGTAGGGATAGAATTAGATAAAAGTTCCCAAAGTAGTGATTGGGGTAGTAGTGAAGATTTATCTAATAAGCAAATTGATTATGCTGCCAATGATGTTAGATATCTAATCAAAGCAATGCACAAATTAAGAATGATTCTTGAGAGAGAAGGGAGGTATGAGTTGGCTCAGAAATGTTTCAAAACTATTCCAGTTCATTCTGAATTAGATATATTAAAATTTTCCAATATATTTGAGCATTAATTAATCTTCAGTCATAAAATTATCTTCATTTTCTAGAGTAGACATTAGCTGATCTAGAATGGTTGAAGAACTTAATTTGTTTCCGTTATCTTTTTCACATAATTTTAAAATATCTTTTGCAACCTCTATTTTTTCTTCAATAGTTCTAGAACCTTTTTTTGCATTTTCAATTTCTACTTTTTTTTTTGCTGATGACAAACTTACACTGAGTAGATTAGCTATTTTAGAACATATTGCTAAATATTGGCGATCATTTATAGGATACATTGAGGAAGAAAAAACCTTTTTTGATATTAGCTTATTAAGTTAACAAACTTAAATTTATGTAATCTACAATTTTTTTACTTGCACCACTTTTACCCATCCTCTTCATACCAATTTTTACTTGTTTAAGTCTATAGCGTTTTTTATTAATTAAGATTTTTAAATTACATATAAGATTTTTTTTATTATCGCAGACTATTACGCTACCTCCTAATAATCTAGACTGTCTTTTTGCAAATGATTTTGTGAATTGTGGACCTTCCCCAGGAAGAGAAAGTGAGGGTATGCCAAGACCAGTAATTTGTTCTGTAGCAGTTCCTGCATTAGATAGCCCAACAGTAGCCATGTTAGCCCACTTATTAAAAGTATTTTTACCTAATAAGATATATTTATCTTGATTTTTCCAAACTGAATGTTCACCAACCAAAAACTGAATATTTTTTTGTTTAAAATAACCATTAGTTTTTAAATGACAACTAATATTAAACACATCAGCATTGAAACTTAAAGGCAAAAGAATAATTAAATCATTAGATAATTTTAGATCTTTTAAACAGTTTAAAAAAATATCAAGATTATTTAGCGCTTCAGGAAAACGACTTCCTATAATCAAAATTAATCTATTAAACTTTAAAATATTAGAAATTTTTTCATTCTTTTCATCTACAAAATCCATCATTGGATTACCAAAGTATTTCGCATGAATCTTTTTTTTATTTAAATTATTTGCAGTAATTTCATCTCTCATTATTAAACTTTTACATCTACTAGATCTCATGAAAAATATTTCCCAAGGATCCCATTCAGAGCCTTTAAATTTATGATAAAAATCACTCAATGCCCAACCTGGCCCACTACTCCACGTATGGTCACTTTTGGGCGTCCCGACGAAACTAAATTCACATTTTGAACTCCATGCAAAAAATAAAGGTAATAAATCCCCTACTGCAATAATTTTATAATAATCTCTTGACTTTCTTCTTAAAATTAAAAAGTTTTTGAAAGTATCTATCAAATATCCTGCAAACAAATCAAGTAAGAATCCTTTAAAGCTTTGATTACTAAAACCTCCGCTTGGTAATTCTTTTAGGTAACCAATTTTGCTAAGCTTTTTTGAATTTATGGAATCAAAAACTTTACCATTTCCAACCAATGGCATAACTTCAATTTTTTTAATTTTTATTTGTTTTAAAAATCTTTTTATTATTTCCAATGCAATAACATCTTCCCCATGACCATTACATATAATTATTAGAGAATGCGACGCGTTACTGGTAGGATCATTAGGTGATTCAATTGAATCTCTATCGGCGGCATGGCCAAGTGGTAAGGCAGAGGATTGCAAATCCTTTATCCCCAGTTCGAATCTGGGTGCCGCCTTCTTTAATTTCATAATAAATTCTGCTGAAATTCTTATCAGAACAGTGAGTTTATCAAATCGATTATTCATCAAACATCTAGATTGTACTGAAACAACTAAAAAGCAATTCTATTTAATTTTAAATACATAATATTATTATCCTATTTATTTATCACAAGAAAAATTCTACTTTTAAATATTTTTTTAAATTAATTTTTTCTAATATTCATTATCAGCAACACATATACCCATACAACGTATTCCGTTTTTTGCAGTTCTTTTACAATGCTTACACAAAATCTTCTCCTTATCTAGACATACCTTAGGTTGATTTTTGAGTTTATTTCTATTACTTATATTATCAAACTCTAGATCATAAACTTCCATCATTATTATTTTTGCTTGAATCGATACTAACAACAAGAGAGGGATTAGTGCTTGAAGAGGGAATATCCATAATTTTTACTGTTTCTTTGTGTTGATCAATAATTTCACTTTTTTCAGCATTCTCATCAACTGCACAGGCCTCCAAGGCTTCTCTAAGAAGAGAGTCAAAAGTTGCTCCAGGTAACCTATGTCTTGCAACCTCAAGGAAGGTTCTTGGTAATGATTCAGAAGCAGCATCCCTTAAAGCAGGATTATTCTTTCTATGATCTTGTTCTTCTTCAATTGATTTTATAAATCTAAGCGTAACGTCCCTTTTTGTAGAGGCTTTTATCAAAGTATCATTTTCAGGATTTATAGAATTTGTCTCATTCTCAAGGTCGCTTAACCTTTTCTCAAGGCTATTTAAAACCTCATTAGCCTCTTTACTTATATGTGATAATTGCCCATCAGATAAGTTTGGCAAATCAGCGACAAAAACCTTTCCATGATCTCTTAAAGTTAAAAAAGTTGGCCTGGGACCTTGATTTTGACGCCCATTAAAATCAGAATTATTACCTAATGGTCTTTTAGGAGGAGTAGGTCCTGCTGAACTACGTCTACGTGTAATTCTTTGATTATTTTCAAAGGGCATTGAATTAAAGTTAAATCTACTGGCTAAATCTCCGATATAATTCGGCGTTAGTTTTATTATATTACACCTAACTTTTTCATTTGTGTGAATAAATTAAATTTGTAATTTCTAAATAAAGCTTATGGGAAGAAACTAAATTAATATTTCAGGCAAAAATTTATTTTCTTTTGAATTATCTTTCTTAAGAACCTTTCCTAGGACCCAACTGGATATATCATTGGCATCACAAATATTTAAAATCTCATCTTTAAATTTTTTATCAATTATCAAACAGAAACCGACGCCTAGATTAAAAGTATTCCAGAAATCTTGTTCAGGAATCTGTCCTATATCCTTTAAAAATTCAAACAATATAGGAATATCCCAGGATTTCTTATCAATATAAGGGATAAAATCTGAAGACATACACCTTGGTAAATTTTCTGGAATTCCTCCCCCAGTGATATGAGACATGCCCTTAATTTCTATATTTTGAGATAAAATTTGATTTACAACTTTAAAATAAATTTTTGTAGGTTTTAATAATTGGTCATAAAAATCTAAGTGATACAATTTTTCAAATTGATTATGAATTTGATTATTATTTTCAATTATTTTTCTAACTAAACTAAATCCGTTACTATGTACCCCGTCACTTTGTAATGCAATTATCAAATCATTTTCACATATTTTTTTGCCATTAATTAATTTCGACTCGTCAACAATGCCAACGCAAAATCCTGCCAAATCATACTTGTTCTTTGCGTAAAATCCAGGCATTTCTGCGGTTTCTCCTCCAAGTAAGGAGCAGTTATTTTTCCTACAACTATGTGAAATGCCCTTAACAACTTCTAATAGTTGATTTTTATCTAGCTTTCCGGTCGCAATATAATCAAGAAAAAATAGCGGTTTTGCACCAGTTGTAATGATATCATTCATACACATTGCCACTAAATCTATACCTACTTCGAAATGAAAATTCTTACTTTGTGCTAATTCCAATTTTGTCCCAACCCCATCAGTCCCTGAAACTAAAACAGGTTTTTTTAAACCCTCAAGAGGTATTTTAAATAAGCCACCAAATCCTCCAATTCCTTCCAATACACTAGATGAATGAGTTGATTCGACAGCATGTTTAATTTCTGAGACAAATTCTCTTCCAGCTTTTATATCAACTCCTGATGTTTTGTAATCCATGAAATGAAAATGTTAGACTTCTTCTATATAGATATTCCTCCGTAGATTGCTTTTGTCCAGTAAATATTTATTAAATAGATTTATTTTTTAAAACAAAGTGAAAAAGTTAATAATTAAAAAAACAGAAGAACTTGAGGAATGGCGACGAAATCTCAAAAGTAATATTAACTTTATCCCAACTATGGGTAATCTTCACTATGGTCATCAAAAATTAATTTCAACAGCAAAAAATGACAATTCAAATTTCAATTTAGTAAGTATTTTTATTAATCCACTTCAATTTGATAATAAATCAGATCTAGAGAATTATCCTAAAACAATTGACAATGATATTAAAATCTCCTTTTCAAGTGGCGCAGATGTCATCTTCATTCCAGCAACTGAAGATATATATCCATCGAATAATAAAAATATTAAGTTCCTGAAAGCTTCCATAGAATTATCTTCTGCATTATGCGGATTAAATCGAACAGGACATTTTGATGGCGTTTGTACTGTAGTTTATAGATTACTTAATATCATCAAGCCAAAAAATCTTTATTTAGGAGAAAAAGATTGGCAACAACTATTAATATTAAAAAATCTTGTCCAAACAAATAAATTAAATATTTCTATTAAATCTATTCCCACTCAGAGAGATTTTGATGGAATCCCTTTAAGTTCTCGTAATATAAACCTTTCACAAAAAGAAAGAAAATTAATTCGATTTTTTTCAAATGAATTATTAATAGCGAAAAATAACTTTAAAAAAGAAAAAAAGATTAATTTAAAAGAAATAACAAAAAAGCTGTCAGAAGAAAAAATTTTAATTGAATATTTAGAACATTTACACCCCTATACTCTTAAAAACTTGGAAGTTGATGATAATATTTCAATACTGGCTGGTGCGATAAGATGCGGAGAGATAAGATTAATTGATCACGTTTTTCTAATGAAAAGAAGCCCAATTATTGCAATTGATGGGCCTGCCGGTTCAGGTAAAAGTACTGTTACAAAGTTAATCGCTAATAAACTTAAACTTTTATACCTAGATACTGGAGCAATGTATAGGGCATTGAGTTGGCTTTTAATAAAAGAAAAAATTGATTATAAAAAAGAAAAACAATTAAATAATATTCTTAAAGATATATCTATTGTTTTCAAGTCAAATACGAATTCAAATCAGGATGTTTTCATCAATAACTACTGTGTTACTGAAGAAATTCGGTCGCAAAAAATAAGTTCCATAGTTTCTCAAATTTCCGCAATCAAAGAAGTAAGAAAGTTCTTAGTGGAAGAACAAAGAAAAATTGGAAAGTCAGGCGGACTTGTAGCAGAGGGAAGAGATATAGGAACTACTGTTTTCCCAGATGCAGAACTTAAAATATTTTTAACTGCAAGCATTGATGAAAGAGCAAAAAGAAGAAAGTCTGACAAAAAAAGCAAAGACTCAAATGAAATAGACCTTAATAAATTAAAAGAGCTTATAAAGAAAAGAGATTTTGAAGATTCTAATAGGGAAAGTTCACCTTTAATAAAAGCCAATGACGCAATAGAAATCATTACTGATGGATTTTCAATTAATGAAGTAGTAGATAAAATTATTGATCTTTATAACGACAAGATTCCAAAAGAGATTCAGATCCAATAAATTCAAGAAATACTTTCCAGAAAGCAACTTACAGAGTCTTCTAAAATATCAAGGACATGATCAAAACCCTCATCCCCTCCAAAATATGGATCAGGAACTTCTTGCTCATTGAAAATTGATCTAAAATTTTGTATTTTGTTAATTGATGCAAAATCAGTTGATGACGTTCTATTTTTAAGGTCTTGTATATTTCGAAAATTTGAATCATCCATAGCAATTATATAGTTAAATTTTTCAAAATCTTTAGCATTTATTTGTCTAGCTTTACTTAAAATTTCCACTCCCCTTTTTTTTGCAGCAATTCTCATTCTATTATCAGCATTCTTACCTATATGCCAACTACCAGTTCCAGCAGAATCAACAATAAAATTGTCATTTAAACCTTTTTTCTTAACCAAATCAAAAAAGATTGCTTCAGCAGCAGGAGACCTGCAGATATTACCTAAACATACAAAAAGAACAGATTTTTTTTGCATCTAATTTAAAATAATATAAATTATAAAACTTTATTAGTGGAAAATAAGAATTTATTAATTAAGGATTCAGTGAAATCTTTACCAAATAAACTTGATAACATTGGCCTTGCTGGGTCTTTATCTTTTCTGTAGTTCAAATAATCATTTTGACCATTAATTAAATCTTGCTGTAGACCTTGACTAACTTCGTTACTTTCAAAGAGAGTTTTAAGATACAAGTTCAAATATTCTTTGAATATATGATAAAGCTGATTTTCAATTAAATAATCACTTTCTTTTTCTTTTGGTAATCTTGACCAAATTAATCCCGGTGAAAAAAATCTTGCCACATCTTCGGACATTTTTTCAGCAGCAGGAAGAGATAAATGACATGATTTTTTAATTTTTGAAAGTTTTTCTAATAATTTTGAATCAAACTGTTTTTCTACTTTTAATGATGGCTGAAAATCTAAAACTAATAAATGACTTTTAGGTAAAGATACAAAATCTACACCAAAGAATGGGATGTTATAGGAAGTATTTGGAATAATTAAAAAATTCAACACAGAATAACTTGGACTATTAATACATACAGCTCTTGCAAAATTAATTCTTTTCTGGTGAGTTGCTCCCCAAGTAAAAAGATTTACATTATTTTTTGATTTTTTTGAACCATAGGTTGACTCTTTATAAGAAAAAGCAGAAGGTATTTTATGTTCAAGGCATTGATATTTAGCTAATTGAAAAATTATAAATTTGATGAAATTAGCCCATCGCCATCGGTCGTTATAAAAAATAGTTTTTTCAATAAGCATTTAATCTAAATTATTTTTATTCAAAGTGAAAAGAAAATTATTAATGAAATTCTTAGTCCAAGTTTCACCAAAAAAGTTTTTAAATAACTTGTCTGCGGGATCTTTTTCAAAACTATATTTATCATATTTAATTTGATTAATCTTTATTTGTTCTAAGTTTAAAAATTGATTAACAGAATTTAATTTAGAAATATTTAAATAATTACTAACAAATGAATGAAATATTTTGTTTAAATCTCTTTCAAGATTTAATTTATTTCCTCTACATATAATTACCCATGGAGAGAAATACTTTTTTGAATCGTAAATATTCTTCATTTCATTATTATCAAATGCAGAATATTTTTTCTTAATAATACCTAGACTGGAACAATATTTTTTGAGATACTCATTTTCTTGAATTAAGGGTTGATAATCTAGTATTGCTAATAACTTTTGAGAAGTTCCAAACCATAAAATATCAGCTCCAAGGATAGGCAATTCACTATCAAAATTTGGATATGCAACTGTATTAAACACTTGTATTTTTTGACCACCATCTAATCTAGTTATTCGCCACTTTCTATATTCAGGAGATGAAAAAAGCCAATTTTTTATAATATATTTTGAATCTTTATTATGATGTTCTTTAAATTCTTTAGATATTTCAACTTCCTTACCATTTAATTCATCAATATTGGTTTTAAGGAAATCAACTAATGAATCAAACATAAATACTAGGTCTCAGTACTTCCCTTCCTAACTTTTTTTGTAATGTAATTAAACACAATCTTTCCTAAAACAGCAATCAAGTTACCCTCAAGCTCCTTAAACATTTTCATATTATAGGTAAATGCTTGATTAGCTTCATCAATAATTTGATCAGCAGTCGTTTGATTTATTGGGAGTTGATTCAAAACAAGAGAATATTCTTCCTTAAATTTCTTTTCGTCAGTAATTAATTCAAATTCGTAAAAATTTAAACCATTATTTCCCTCTAGATTTAAGGCCTTTTTAGCAATCCTTTTCAAAATTTGGCCCCCAGATAAATCTCCTATATACCTTGTGTAGTGGTGGCCAACCAATAACTCTGGTGAGCTTTTTGCTACTTCACGGATTCTTTCAACATATTTTTTTGCTGATTGAGAGATATTAATTTCATTCTTCCAATTATCACCAAAATAAAATTTAAGATCATTTTCAAGGGTTTCTTTCCTGAATAATGATCTAAACCCAATAGGTTTTATTACAGGATGTTCCTCATAGACTAATCTTTCAATTTCATCTTCCATAGCCTCATAAACAAAATATAAATCGCTGATTAATTTTCTATATGATTTTTTTTCGACAACTCCTTTTAAAAAACAGGCCACAAAACCAGTATTTTCAGCCATGGTGTGGGATTTTTTTGTCCCTTCTCTTAGTTGTCCTGCAAGAGCGACTGCCATTTATTTTGAATTTATTTTGTATGTGTATTTAATCTACAAGGAAAATACATAAAACAACTAATTTTTGTTACCAGCGGATGTTGTAGAGAATAACTTATAAAGTTCTTTACAAACCAAAAAAAGATTATCTTTCTGTTTCTTTTGAGGTAAATGAGTACCAGTCATTTCCCACTCTCCAACAGTAGCTACCCTCCATCTTTCTGAGGGAACAATCATGCCTCTCATTATTATTCCTAATAATTTGGGAACTCTACTACTATTATCATTTTCAATTCTCAATTGTAAAAGTATTGCTCTACATTCAATAAGAGGGCTCCAACCTGGAAAATGAAAGGCAAAATCAATAGTATCCTTCATGGATTCATTATTAGAACTTTCCCAAGGACTAAAGTTAACGCTAGCATCTGGAAAATATTTTCTAAAAGTAGCTGCAGTAGAAGCGATTTTGTTAGCTATTGCCACATTACTTACATTTGAACTCGCATTCATAGACAGCTAAGTATTTTTTTAGAAAATGACATAATTTTCTTTAACTTGCTTATTAACTACTTTTTCTTTTAATAAAGATGTTGAAATGCTGATCAATAAAGTATTCTCTATTCACATTTGAATAATAAATTTCTAGCTTTTAAAGAAAGTAACTCATCGCAAATTACAATACGAAAAACTTCAATAAGTTATCTCTTGTAATTAATTCAATGCTATGCCAAAATTTGACAAATTAAATTTACCTGTTGAAGGAGATATAATTACTTTTAATCAAGGTAAACCTAATGTTCCTAACAATCCTATTGTTCCATACATAAGAGGTGACGGGACTGGAGTAGATATATGGCCAGCTACTCAAATTGTTCTTGATGAAGCAATAAAAAAGAGCTATGGAAGCGAGAGAAAGATTAATTGGTTTAAAGTATATGCTGGTGATGAAGCTTGTGAACTATATGGAACATATAACTATCTCCCTCAAGATACTATTGAAGCAATTAAACACTTCGGTGTAGCCATCAAAGGTCCTTTGACAACACCCATCGGTGGAGGAATTAGATCTCTTAATGTTGCATTAAGACAAATCTTTGATTTGTATAGCTGTGTTAGACCATGCAAATATTATTCAGGAACTCCAAGTCCTCATAAAAACCCTCAAAATTTGGACGTTATTGTTTATAGAGAAAATACAGAGGATATCTACATGGGAATTGAATGGGAAGCGGAGGATAGTAATTGTCTTGAACTAATTAATCACTTAAATAACGTTGTAATACCAAATAGTAAAAATTTGAAAAATAGATCCATACCAAAGGGATCAGGAATTGGAATTAAACCAGTAAGTAAATCAGGAAGCCAACGGCACATTAGAAAGGCTATAGAGCATGCAAAAAGATTATCAAGAGATAAAAGGCATGTGACTCTCGTTCATAAAGGTAATATTATGAAATATACTGAAGGTGCTTTTAGAGATTGGGGATATGAATTAGCAGTAAATGAATTTAGAGAAGATTGCATTACAGAAAGAGAAAGCTGGATTTTAGGTAATGTTACTAAAAATCCAGAAATTACAATTGAAAATAATGCTCGTAAAATCGAACCAGGTTTTGACAAGCTTACAAATAATAAAAAAGCATTTATCTGCGAAGAAATTAGAGAAGTTATTGCCTCAATATCACAATCCCATGGAGATGATAAATGGAAAGAACTTATTCTTGTTGATGATCGGATAGCTGACAGTATATTTCAACAGATTCAAACTCGACCTCAAGAATATTCAATTCTTGCAACATTAAACCTCAATGGAGACTATGTTTCTGATGCGGCGGCGGCAATAGTGGGCGGTCTAGGCATGGCTCCTGGTGCGAATATTGGTGATAATGCGGCAATTTTCGAAGCAACGCATGGTACTGCTCCAAAACATGCAGGCTTAAATAAAATAAATCCAGGTTCAGTAATTCTAAGTGGTGTAATGATGCTTGAATATTTTGGTTGGGATGAAGCAGCTAACTTAATTACTAATGGTTTAAGTAAAGCAATAGAGCAAAAAAAAGTCACATATGATTTAGCACGTTTAATGGAACCTAAAGTAGAACCTTTATCCTGCAGCAGTTTTGCTGAAGAAATAATCTCAAATTTCTAATTTTAAAAATTTTTTTTATTTTCTAAAACTTTCCATAAATTAACTAATGAATCTTTAGTGCCTATGTTTCCAGGATGTGTCACAATAGGGAGTCTTTCATCATTTTTTAGGTTACAAGTCACTAAAGAAATGCCTGTTAAAATCTGTCCCTCAAGATAAACATAATCAGCATTAAGTCCCTTACTTAGAATCACATTTGTTGTTATTCCACCTTTTGAAATCAAATATCCTATTTCATATTTCAAATCTTCGACTAGTTCAGCAATAAAAAGAGCAAGTGAATTAAAAAAATTAAATTGTTCAGAATAATCTAGGGACATCAATTTTCTTGAAGTGAATAATACAGGTGTTTTTCCTTTCTTGAAGGAAAATCTAATTTCACTCAGAAATTTATTTTTAAAAAAATTTCTTTTGTTCTGATTACTCTGGGATGAAGTAATTCTAAAGAATTCAAAAACATCTAATTCAATAGGCTCGCATGTGTTTATCTCTAATAAATTTCTTAATTGTAGAGTTGAAAGTTCGACATAAGAACCTACAATTATCAATCCAGGAAGAAAACTTTTTTCTTTATTCTTTATTCTTAAATTAGAAAAAAATATGTCATCTTGAGGATTGCTTTTTTTCTCAGAAATTGAACTTATAAAACTTGCTGCAGTTCGAAAAAGAAACTTTTTTTGTTTAGTTAATTTTTTAATAACTAAAGAAAATTTTTTAAGTTGAGCATAATTTTCTATATCTACTATTACATGTTTATTATTCTTCAAATTCTTTAGCGTTTTAAAAACTATGTTATTTTCTTCATCATTTAGAATTTTGAGATCTGATAAGTAAAGATTTTGAATATCATCTAAGTTTATTTGACATTTACTCTTCTGAAATAAAAGCTTTTTGACATTACTTGTCTCGTATCCAAAAATTCTATCTCTTGCAAAAATTGTTTGATTTATAGGGGTTTTATCAACAAAATGTGACCCATTGATAGTTAATCTTTTACCCTCTATAAAAGCTGGGATATGAAAAGTAGCATCGAAAGGACCTAAGCAATTATTTAAGATACTAGGCTCTAAAAAGTTATGTCCTCGAAGAGTAGAATCTCCTCTGCTAATAAAAATAATTTCTTCTGCGTAAGCTTCAGAAGTTATAACAGCCTTAAGATTTTTAGAAATTTCTTCTATTGTTAATTTCGCATCATTTTCCGAAAGTGACCTTGTATTAGCCAAAATAAAAAATAGATTAGATCCAGACTCAAAACCTTTAATTAAAGTAGAATAATCCCACTTAAGTAGTAATAAGCAATCATGAACAGATTGAGAGCCTGTTGGATCGTCATCTATAACAACAAATTTCATAAGTATTACATAATCACTTAAGGTGTTTTATTTGAATTGAAGCATTAAAGTTTTTACTATCATTTGCAGGAACTTTAATGTTTCTGAATCCATCAACAAAAGAATTTCTGGGACTAGTCCAAGGTTCAAGACATATCATTCTTCTAGGCGGGTCACTCCAAATAACGCCGATGTCAAACGGATATGGATGATTTAAAGTAACCTGTCTTTTCAAAACTTTGTCTCGAAATGCACTTTTACCTGAAGTATACATAAGTAGATCTACTCCTAAATTAATATTTTTTAATTCATCAAAAGTATTACTTAGAATATTTTTTTCTTGATTCTGACAATTAAGTGGATTATCAATAAAATCTAAATTTTTAAAATCTGATACGTTAAAGTAAGGATGCAAACCAAAATTTATAGGCATTGCAATCTCTGTTTTATTTAGAATAGTAATTTCAAATTCTAAGCAGTTAATCTTTAAGTTCACCTCTATCCTCAACTCGAAATCATAGGGATAATATTTTTTTGTTGTTTGAGATTCATTTAAAAATAAGCATAAAGAATTTGCACTATCATTTATGTGAAAATGCCAACGTAAATCTCTTGCAAAACCGTGTTGCTTTAACTGCAAATAATCTTTCCCAAATACTGAACTAAAGGTATTAAGGTTTCCACAAATTGGAAACAGTATTGGAATACCTCCTCTAATACTTTTTTTTTTATCAATAAATCTTTTTTCATCCATATAAAGAATTTCGTTACCATCCGAAACCCAATTTGTTATGACTCCTCCTCTTTCAGGGCAGAATTTTATATAGTTCTTTTGATTTAATTGAAAAATATAAATTCCTTGTTCCTTATCGAATAATTTAATTCGCACAATAGATTATTTAAAGAGAATCAACCCAATCCAAAATATGCTTATTAACTAATTCAGGTATTTCATCATGAGGACAATGTCCAGCATCAAGAATAATTTCTTTTGTATCTTCTGGAGTAAACTTTTTATATAGATTTCTTTTTTTAGGTGTATTCATCCATGGATCTTTTCCTCCCCAGAGGAGTAATAATGGTGAATCTAGTTTTGCGAATAACTTATCTAAAGGTAATCCCTGAGGACCTGATGGATTAAATACACTTCTAAAAACATTAAATGCTCCATAATCTAGCGAAGGTTTTCTAATGGACTCGATTAAAAAGTTATCAACATTTTTTTTATCCAAATAAACCTGATTCAAAGTTTTTTTAATATTTTTTGGATTTCTCATATTCTCAAAAATCAAACGTTGAAGAACAATATTTTTCAAAAATATTCCTGCTACTGTCTCAATTGAAGTTTGCCATATATTTTTCTTAATAGTTTTTTCTTCACTAAAGTATCCAGCTGCATTGATTAATATGACACCTGCGTTAAGTTCTTTTAGTTCCGAACCTGCTGCTAATGCTGCATAACCTCCTAATGAATTTCCAACAACAATTGTAGGTTTTCTTATTTTTTCTTTGACGTATGCTATAACCTGATCTTTCCATAAAGAACCTGAATATTCAACATCCTGAGGCTTAGGACTTTTCCCAAAACCCAGTAGATCCATTGCGTGCACTTCATATTGATTGCTCAAAATAGGGATGTTAAATCTCCAATGATCCGTAGAAGCTCCAAAACCATGAATTAACAAGATTGCACATTCTTTTGAAGTATTTTCTGGCTTAGCTAAAACAGTATGTATTGGGTAATTTAAGAAATTCCAGTCATAATTCAAATTACTTTCTATTGATATTGAATCTTTTTTTTCCATTTATAAAAATTCTATTATGTGCAATTCTAATAAAATTTTTCCTTAAAGAAGACCTACCGGATCAGCTGCAACATCATCTGAAATTTTATTATCCCCACCAGGAGGCTTATCTTTCAAAACAATTCTTAGTAGAACAGGAGCAAGGAATGTCGTTCCAATAACCATTAACAAAATTGCTGCCTCAAGAGAGGGTGTTAATAGCTTAGCGCTTGTTCCTAATCCAAGAAAAATCAATCCCACTTCTCCTCTAGGCATCATTCCTAAACCTACAACTAATCTATTTGTAGGTTTATCACTTGAAAAGACCCATCCAGCAGCAATTTTTCCAATAATTGCCACAATTAATAAAAATCCTGCAACTATTAAAGCAGACCTACTTGCAGGATCTAAAGGATTAATAACTGATAAATCCATACCGGCACCTACTAGTACGAAAAAGATAGTCGCAAATAATGAAACCAATGGCAAAACTGATTGCTGGATAGCGTGGTTATTTTTAGAACTACTGAGAATCAAACCAGCCGCAAATGCACCTAAAGCAGCCTCAAGACCTATTGCCGTAGCCACAAAGCAACATAATACAAGTATGACAAATGATGCTACTACTACAGCGCCAGGCGCTTTTAACCTATCAAGAAGCCAATCGAATCCAGGTGCTGCTGTTCTACTTAATGCAATAGCAGCAATTACAAATACAACAGCTGCTGCGACTAGTTTGACTATAGGAGCAATTTCCAATGAGCCTCCTGCAGCAAGAGCAACAACAACTGCAAGTATGACAATGCCCAAAATATCATCCAGAACTGCTGCACCAATAACAATTTGTCCCTCTCTTGTTTTCAAGTATCCTAATTCACCAAAAACACTTGCAGTAATCCCTATACTTGTTGCAGTCATTGATGCACCTGCAAAAACTGCAGGGATGAGATCTACCTGGAAAAAAAACATTAATCCAAGAGTACCAAATGCAAAAGGCAGAACTACTCCTGCCATGGCAACAGTAAAAGCCTGGGCACCAACCGCTACCAATTCTTCTAATTCACTTTCTAATCCTGTTAAAAAAAGAAGCGCATACAAGCCAAGTGTAGCAACGGCCTGCAGAGAAGGAAAACTTTCAAAATAAACATCCGGAACAGCTTCAGGAGGTATTGATGCTAACGAACTGATGACGTTAACTAATCCTTGATTCAATTCAGTATGAGCTGACGGAGGTATAAGCAAATGGAAACCAGATGCGCCTATTACAACCCCTGCTAAAAGCTCTCCCACAATAGTAGGCAAACTTAGTCTTACTAAAACTTCCGCTAATGCTCTAGCAGCTAAAAATATCAGTAGAAATCTAATAACTCCTATTAGCGTTTCAGCAACTTCTAAATCATGTGCACTTAATTCAGCAAGTAAAAGATACATTTCAAATACGAGAAAAATTAAACTATCTAATTGGAAGATAGTTTATGGAGGGCCCACTTTACTAAGTATGTAAAAAAAAGCAAAAATACTCAACAAGTGTGGATCTGAAGTTACAACAAAGAATTTTTTCAAAAACTGGCTATTGTCTTATATATGGCAAATTCAATGAACTCCAACGAACCATTTGATCTACGCTTGCCTACACCTGGCTGCTATTTAGATTCTGAGAAAGCTGGCATGGATTCTGATGCGCTTTTCAAAGGCATGACAGCGCATTTATTCTTTACTATTGGTAAATTAGCAACCTCTGCAAGCCCTCATGATTTGTACATGGCACTAAGCTATGCGGTTAAAGATAGATTAATGACAAGATATTTAGCTAGTCAAGAAGTAATACGAAAAAAGCCTCAAAAAACTGTCGCTTACCTATCAGCAGAATTTTTAATAGGTCCGCAATTAAGTAATAACTTGTTAAACCTTGGAATCACAAATGAAGCTGAGGAGGCCCTAAAAAGATTTGGGATAGAATCTTTATCAACAATTCTTGAAGTCGAAGAAGAACCTGGATTAGGTAATGGCGGCCTCGGTAGACTTGCGGCTTGTTACATGGAATCTTTAGCCTCTTTACAAGTTCCTGCAGTGGGTTACGGAATAAGATATGAATTTGGAATTTTTAATCAGTTAATTAGAGATGGTTGGCAAGTTGAAGTTACTGACAAATGGCTTAAAGGTGGTTGGCCATGGGAATTACCTCAACCTGATGAATCTTGTTTTGTTGGTTTTGGAGGAAGAACTGAAAGTTATAGAGACGATAAAGGAAACTACCGATCAAGATGGATTCCTTCTGAACATGCTATAGGAGTGCCTCATGATGTTCCGGTATTAGGATATAGAGTAAATACTTGTGACAGATTAAGATTATGGAGAGCTGATGCAACAGAAAGTTTTGATTTTTATGCTTTCAATATTGGTGATTACTATGGCGCAGTGGAAGAAAAAGTTGCCTCAGAAACTTTATCAAAAGTTCTTTACCCAAATGATGGAACTGATGAAGGTAGAAGATTAAGACTAAAACAACAACATTTCTTTGTTAGTTGTTCTCTCCAAGATATGTTGAGAAGTCTTGAAAAAAGATCGATCCCAATTACAGAATTTGCTAAACATTGGACTGTTCAGCTAAATGATACTCATCCAGCTATAGCAGTAGCTGAATTAATGCGACTATTAATAGATCAATATCAAGTAGGTTGGGACAAAGCATGGAATATAACGACTTCATCAGTAGCTTATACAAATCATACATTGCTTCCTGAAGCTTTGGAAAAATGGGATTTAAGTCTTTTTAGTGATTTGCTTCCTCGCCATTTAGAAATTATTTACGAAGTGAATTGGAGATTTTTGCAACAATTAAGGCTTCGTTATCCAGGTGATGACAAGATTTTAAAAAAACTATCAATTATTGATGAAGAGGGTTCAAAGTCAGTGAGAATGGCTCATTTAGCTACTATTGGAGCTCATCACATTAATGGAGTTGCTGAGCTTCATTCCGATCTAATCAAGAGACAACTTCTTCCAGAATTTGCGGAACTTTGGCCAGAAAAATTTACAAATGTAACTAATGGAGTAACCCCCAGGAGATGGGTTGCATTAGCAAATCCATCTTTATCCAATTTATTAGAAAAAGAACTTGGTCCCAACTGGATAACTAATATGGAACTTTTAAAAAACTTAGAAAAGAAAAAAGAAGACTCAAATTTCCTTCAAAATTTTGAAGAAACTAAATTAATTGGAAAACGTAAACTAGCTAGCTACATACACTCTAAAACAGGAATACTTGTTGATCCTTCAAGTATGTTTGATGTTCAAGTAAAAAGAATTCATCAGTACAAAAGGCAACATTTAAATGCTTTGCAAATAATTGCTCAGTATTTAAGAATAAAAAATGGAACAAGTAAAAATAAAGCTCCACGTACTGTAATTTTTGGTGGTAAAGCTGCTCCAGGTTACTTTATGGCTAAATTAATGATCCGATTTATTAATGGTATTGCAGATGTAGTTAATTCAGACCCCGACATGGAAGGGCTGCTAAGAGTAGTTTTCTTACCCGACTATAATGTAAAACTTGGAGAAATAGTATATCCTGCAACAGATCTATCTGAACAAATTTCAACTGCTGGGAAAGAAGCTTCAGGCACAGGAAATATGAAATTTGCCATGAATGGAGCCTTGACTATTGGGACTCTTGACGGGGCAAATGTAGAATTAAGAGACCTAGTTAAAAAAGAAAACTTCTTCCTTTTCGGAAAGACCGAAAGCGAAATAGTTAACTTAAAAAATAATGGCTATTCTCCCAATTTTTTCATAGAAAATTGTCCCGAATTAAAAGAAGTAATCCGTTTAATAGAAATAGGCCATTTTAGTAATGGAGATAAGGAATTATTCAAACCTTTATTAAATAGCTTGACTGGAAATGATCCATTTTTCGTAATGGCTGATTTCGAAGATTATTTATATAAACAAGATGAAGTAAGTAAATGTTGGAACAACAAAAAAGCATGGAATAATATGGCTCTGTTAAATACTGCAAGATCAGGATATTTTTCTTCAGACAGATCAATTAGAGAATATTGTGAAACTATTTGGAAAGTTTCACCTATGCCGGTTGAAATCACATGTGATATTGAAGAAGTAACTACTTAAAATTTTTCTTTTCAGAAAAGCTAGTGTTTGATGAAATGAACTGTTTAGTATTAATAAATGATATTTGTTAGAACTGGATCTAACTTTTTAGGTAACTTCTTTAGATTTAATTTTAATATTTGCAAAACATTGATAAGATTCTTTTTTCAAAATAATAAATCTTTTAAAATCGTTAGACTATTTTGGAGAGATTGATGGTCCATCCAATAATTCGTCATTTTCATCAAGAGTATCAGGGCTATCAGGTAAAGGTATTTCAATACTTGTAACCAAAGTAATGACATCTCTTAATCTCATTGAGTCAGCAAACCATCCCATCGCCTGTTCAGCATCTCCTCTCTTCTCAGCATCATTTGCTTGATCTTCGTGAGCTTCTGCTAATAAAGAAAGCCAACATAGACACCTTGCTTGAACTATTGAAAGATCTAGATCATTAGGTTGAGATTTAGAGATACGTTCATGCTCTTGTTGAATTAAGAGTTTTAGACGCATATCGTGGAGCTTAGCCATAAAAGCTTTATTACTAAATACACGCTAGCTAGAGAGTTGGAAATTTGCACACATACTACATATAGTTTATTAACTTTAACGGGACTGGAGGGAGTCGAACCCACGACCTACGGTTTAGGAAACCGTTGCTCTATCCTACTGAGCTACAGCCCCAAGAGATGTTTTTTGGGTTAATAAGCATTATGCTAGAGGAAAGCAGGAGAGGTAATCGCAAAAAAGTTTTATTTCGTTTTGAAAATAAAACTTTTTTGAGGAAAGTCCGGGCTCCCATGTGGTCAGGCTTGCTGGGTAATCCCCAGTGCGGGTAACCGTGAGGATAGTGCCACAGAAACATACCGCCTAATACTTGATAAGTATGGCAAGGGTGCAAGGGTGCGGTAAGAGCGCACCAGCAACATTGAGAAGTGTTGGCTAGGTAAACCCCGGCTGGGAGCAAGGCTTAGTAGATTTACGACCATTAACAGATCTACTTTTTGGCGCCGCTTGAGGCTGCGAAGTAATTCCAGTCCTAGATAGATGATTGCCCATCTTAATTAAGGTGAACAGAACCCGGCTTATGACCTGCTTTCTTCTTAATGAAAACATCTAAATTATATGTACAATTTAATTGATGAAAAAAGAGTTGAAGAAATTATTAAATTTTTAAACTCTTTAGATATTAAATCGAAAAGATTCTTAGAAATTATAAACAAAAAAGATAAATTCATAATAAATACTTTCAATGAAGCATTGACTCACTCCTCAGCAAATTTGGAAGTTAATTATGAAAAATTAGAATTCTTTGGGGATGCAGTTCTCAGATTATCGGCATCAGATTTCATAGACAGAACTTATAAGAATATGAGTGTTGGTAACAGATCAGAACTAAGATCTAAAATCGTAAGTGATGAATGGTTAACAGATTTAGGTAAAAAAATATTAATCGAAAAAGTAATAATCAAAGGTCCTAAAGCGATGGGTGATGAAAATTCAAAAGAAACTATAATTGCTGAAACTAGTGAAGCATTAATAGGCGCAATATATAAATGTTTTAATTCTATACATGAAGTCAATACATGGTTAGATAATTTTTGGGAAAAAGATGCAGAGTTATATCTAAAAGCACCATATAAATTTAATGCCAAGTCAGCATTGCAAGAATGGTGTCAAAGCAAAGGATTTGATTTGCCTACTTATAAAATATTTGAAATATCACAAAATCACGGAGATCCAAAAAGATTCTCTTGTGAAATATACATTAATGGATCTAAAGAAGCCTATAGTTTCGGCAATTCTCATAAAAAAGCCGAAAAAAATGCAGCTAGTATCCTTATAGAAAAAATCTATCAGAAAGAAAAAGTTAATTATTCAAACGATTTCTAAATTATTTAATTTAAATGTCACTAACTTATCCCAATTTCCACCCTCGAAAAGAACTGCTGCTGTTTTATTAGTTACTCTTTGTACAAATCCTTTATATCCTCTATAAATAGAATTAACATCTTTGACAACTACTACAGAACCTGGAAGTATTGGTTTATTCGATAATTCCATAGAAATATTATACCTAAATACTATGATAAATCATAATGAATGGTTAATTGTTGGATTTATAACATCTCCTCAAGGTATTAATGGGGCTATTAAGGTTAAATCTCTTAGTGATTTTGAAGAAAGATTTACAAAACCTGGTAAAAGATGGATACAAAAAGAAAATGAAATTCCTAAAGAATTTGAACTTACTTCTGGTTTTAAAAAGCCAGGTAAAGAATCTTTCATAATTAGATTTAGAGAAATAACTAATAGAAATGAAGCAGAAAACTTGAAGGGTCATAAAGTCCTTGTAAAAGCTAATTCAATTCCAAAATTAAACAAAGATGAATTTCACTTAACTGAACTAATAGGTCTAAAAGTCAAAATTTTAGAAAATAATCGGTCTCAAATAATAGGAAAAATAATTAATCTAGAAAACGAAAAAAATAATTTACTTTTAATTCAACTTTTCAAAAATAATAAAAAAGTTTTTATACCATTTGTCAAAGAGATAGTGCCTGTAGTAGATATTAAAAATAAATTTATAATTATTTCTCCTCCTCCTGGTCTATTAGAGCTATAAATTCCTTCTACAAAAAATTATTACTCTACAGTTACACTTTTAGCTAAATTTCTTGGTTGATCTATATCTAGTCCTCTATGAGCAGCAATGTGGTAGCTCAATAATTGAAGAGGCACAATAGCGAGCAAGGGTGAAATCCATTCATTTGTTGAAGGAATGATCATTAAATAATCAAAGATTTCAGTTCCATTACATTTAGGTGCAACGCCAATTAGATAAGCATCTCTCGCTTTTGCTTCTTGAGCATTACTGATTACCTTATCAAAAACTTCTCCTGGAAATGCTATTGAAATTACAGGTACTTTTTTGTCTAATAAAGCTATTGGTCCATGCTTCATTTCACCAGCAGGATAACCTGCAGCATGTATATAACTTATTTCCTTCAACTTTAAAGCCCCCTCTAATGCGATAGGGTAATTTATTCCTCTACCCAAAAAAATTACATCTTTAATATTAAAAAAATCATGGGCAAGCTTTTCAGAAGATTGATTATGTTTTTCTAAAAGTTCTTCAACTAAAGAAGGTAGTTTAGTTAATTCTGAAATTAATTTATTAATATTTTCATTGCTTTGGCTGTCTTTAATTTGCGCAAATTTTATAGCTAATCCATAAAAAGAAAGAAGTTGAGCAAAGAAAGTTTTAGTAGCAGCAACTCCAATTTCAATCCCAGCACCTATATCAATTATATTTGATGTTTGCCTACCTATTGAACTTTCAACTCTGTTGGTAATTGCAACTAAATTTGATTTATATTTACTATCATCCATTGAGGATCTCCTTTGAATTTCCATTTGTATAGCGGCGATAGTATCTGCAGTTTCTCCCGACTGAGTTACTCCGATAGTCAAAGTATTAGGAAGTAATGGAGGTGGTGAATATCTAAATTCACTTGCAAAAAAAACATTTGTAGGAATCCCTGAAAATTGTTCTAACAAAAATTTTCCCACCATGGCTGCATGTTTACTAGTACCACAAGCAACAATTTCAATCCTTTCAATTGATTGAAAGAATTTTGTATCAAACGCATAATTAATCTGAAATTCACCAGTCTTTTTATCTTTAATTAGATATTTTTCTAACCAGTTTTTTGCAATATCGGGCTGATCATAGATTTCCTTTAACATATAATGTCTAAAATTCTTTTTATTAATTGCTTGTTCTGCAATTTGTAAAGAAATTGGATTTCGATATTGTCTCTCATTATTTGAATCATAAATTTCTATTCCTAAAGGTGTTAAAAGAGCTATTTCCTCATCCTCCAAAGGTAAAATAATTTTTGTAAAACTAGCTATTGCTGGAGTATCACTTGCACATATAAATTCTCCTTCTCCAAGACCAATTATTAAAGGTGCTTGTTTCCTTGCAATTACTAATGAATCGGGAGCACCAGACCAAAGTACTGCTAAAGCATAAGATCCTTCTAAATCAGAAATTACGTTTCTTACAGCTACCAGCAAAGTTGAGCCTTTTTGTTCCAGCTTTAATTGACTTAGAGCAAATAATTCTTTTTGAATTAAGTGTGGAATAACCTCAGTATCAGTATCAGAATTAAAAGCAATTCCTTCTTTTTCTAACTTACTTTTTAATTCCTGATAATTCTCTATTATCCCATTTTGGACGACCGCAACTTTTCCTGAACTATCAAAATGAGGATGTGCATTTTTGACCTCTGGTTTTCCATGAGTAGCCCAACGTGTATGTCCAATACCCACAGTTCCATCGATTTTAGTATTTTTTAGATTATTTTTTAAATTTTTAAGTTTTCCCTCTGCCTTATTACAAACTATATTTTTTGTTTCAGAGTTAATTACAGCTATGCCTGCAGAATCGTAACCTCTATATTCAAGTTTTTCTAAACCATTTATTAGTAATGGCAATGCTTTTTTATAACCTGTAACAGCAACTATTCCACACATTTATTTAATTTTTTTCAATATTAATTGAAATAAATTAAGTATTCAATAACATATGGACTGTCTTAAAACTGCACTATAAAATCAATAAGCTAAACCCATACTTCTTGAGGTTTCATCTCCTAGGTAAACCCTTATGCTTAAAAAATCTGTTGGACATGCCGTTTCGCATCTTTTACAACCTACACAATCCTCTGTTCTTGGAGATGATGCTATTTGTCCGGCTTTACAACCATCCCAAGGAACCATTTCCAAAACATCTAGTGGGCAAGCCCTTACACATTGGGTACATCCAATGCATGTGTCATAAATTTTAACTGCGTGTGACATGTAAAAATTGTCTTTGAGAACCTCGTAATATAATACTATTGTCTTACAAAGAAATTAAAAAAATTAAGATATGCTTCACTCTTGTTAACTCTAGGGCATAAAATCTTATAGATAAATAGTAAATTCCATAAACTATGTCACAAGAAGAAATCCTTCAAAAAGTTTGCTCAATTGTTTCTGAGCAACTAAGTGTTGAATCTGGAGAAGTTAAATCTGATTCAAATTTTCAAAACGATTTAGGAGCCGACTCCCTCGATACTGTAGAGCTAGTTATGGCTCTTGAAGAGGCTTTCGATATCGAGATACCTGATGAAGCAGCTGAGGGTATAGCAACAGTGGGTGATGCTGTTAAATTCATCGAAGAAAAAAAAGGTTAATTAAGGATGCTAAATTTCCATCGAGTAGTTGTTACTGGTATAGGAGCAGTAACTCCAATTGGTAACAACATTGATGAATATTTACTCGGCCTTCAAAAGGGGGCTAATGGGGTTTCAGGCATTACTCTTTTTAATCCTGAGGAGCATCCCTGCAAATTTGCAGCAGAAGTTAAAAATCTTCAACTAGAAAAGTTTATTGAACCTAAAGAATCAAAAAGATGGGATCGCTTTTCCCAATTTGGAGTAATAGCAGCAAAACAAGCATTCAATGATTCTGGACTTGAAATAAATGAATCCAATGCATCAAGGATAGGTGTAATTATTGGCTCAGGTGTAGGGGGTTTATTAACAATGGAAAGTCAAGCTCAAATATTGAGTCATAAAGGGCCTAGAAGAGTAAGTCCATTCACAGTTCCAATGATGATTCCCAATATGGCGACAGGACTTGCTGCTATAGCTCTTGGAGCTAAAGGCCCCAGTTCTGCTGTATCTACAGCCTGTGCAGCTGGATCAAATGCCATTGGAGATTCTTATAGATTATTACAACTAGGAAAAGCAGATGTAATGATTTGTGGAGGAGCCGAGGCAAGTATTACTCCTCTTGGAGTGGCAGGTTTTGCAAGCGCTAAAGCTCTATCTTTTAGAAATGACGATCCCCTCACTGCAAGCAGACCATTCGATGCTGAAAGAGATGGATTTGTGATTGGAGAAGGTTCGGGGATTCTTGTTTTAGAAACTCTGGATAATGCAAAAAAAAGAAGAGCCAGAATCTATGGTGAAATTATTGGTTATGGAACAACTTGCGATGCTCATCACATAACTTCGCCTTCACCTGGGGGGACTGGAGGAGCAGCAGCCATCAAGCTTGCGATAGATGAAGGTTCAATCAATCTTGATCAAGTTGATTACATAAATGCTCATGGAACTAGTACTTCAGCAAATGACAAAAATGAAACTTCTGCAATTAAATCCATATTTAAAGACAGATCTTCCCTTATTCCTGTAAGCTCTACTAAGTCGATGACTGGTCATCTCTTAGGAGGTTCAGGAGGTATAGAAGCAGTAGCTTGTATTCTCTCTTTGACACATAATTTTATCCCTCCTACAATTAACTACGTCAATCCAGATCCTGAATGTGATCTTGATTATGTACCAAATAATGCTAGAGATGCTCAAATAAGAGTTGCTCTTTCTAATTCATTCGGCTTTGGTGGTCACAATGTTTGCTTAGCTTTCAGCAAATTTGATTGATGAAAACCAATTCTGTATTCCCAAATTACCTCATTTAAAACAATGGTCGCTGCATCTGTTTCATTAGAATCGCTGTGTGTTAATAGTATAAGAATGCTAGCTGTAGATGCAGTAAATAAATCTAACAGTGGGCATCCCGGTTTACCTATGGGTTGCGCCCCAATGGGTTATGCATTATGGCACAATATTCTTAAGCACAATCCCAATAATCCAAAATGGTTTAATAGAGATCGTTTTGTATTATCTGCGGGCCACGGATGTATGTTGTTATATTCTCTCTTACACCTAACTGGGTATAAATCAGTATCAATTGAAGATATCAAAGAATTTAGACAATGGGGCTCTAAAACACCTGGACACCCAGAAACATTTGAGACTGAGGGAGTTGAAGTAACAGCAGGACCACTAGGAGCAGGAATTTCGAATGCAGTTGGTTTAGCAATTGCAGAAACCCATTTAGCTGCTAAATTCAACAAGCCAGATTGTGAAATTGTTGATCATTACACTTACGTAATAATGGGAGACGGCTGCAATCAAGAAGGTATTGCCTCTGAAGCATGCTCACTTGCTGGTCATCTTAAACTAGGGAAATTAATCGCTTTATATGATGACAATCAAATCACAATTGATGGACGTACAGATGTTTCATTTACGGAAGATGTCATGAAGAGATACGAAGCATATGGATGGCATGTACAACACGTTGAAGATGGCAATCATGATATCAAAGGAATTACGGAAGCAATTGAAAACGCCAAATCTATTAAAGATAAACCTTCTTTAATTAAAATTTCTACAATAATAGGTTATGGTTCTCCAAATAAATCTGATACTGCAGGTATTCATGGAGCTGCGGTTGGAGAAGAAGAAGCTTCCTTAACAAGAGAGTTTTTAAATTGGGAATATCCCCCTTTTGAAATACCTGAGGAAGTATATACTCAATTTCGACAAGCGATTATTAAAGGAGAAGAATCTGAAAAAAATTGGAATTTAAAATTTAATGAATATCAAAACAAATATCCTTTTGAAGGTAAAGAATTAAAAAGAATGATCCAAGGTGAATTACCAGAAAACTGGGATTCAGATCTGCCTTCATATTCAACTGATGATAAGGGTTTAGCAACAAGGAAACATTCTCAAATATGCCTAGGAGCTCTTGGACCTAATCTTCCTGAATTAATTGGAGGATCTGCGGATTTAACTCATTCTAATTACACTGATATAAAAGGTGAAACTGGTTCATTTCAGTCGCATTCTCCCGAAAAGAGATATTTGCATTTTGGTGTTAGAGAACACGCAATGGCTGCAATATTGAATGGTATTGCTTACCACGATAGTGGACTAATTCCTTACGGAGGAACCTTCTTGGTTTTTGCAGACTATATGAGGGGGTCAATGAGACTATCTGCATTAAGTGAATTAGGAGTAATCTATGTGCTTACTCATGATTCAATTGGAGTTGGCGAAGATGGGCCAACACATCAACCTGTTGAAACTATCCCTTCTCTTCGAGCAATGCCAAATATGCTTGTTTTTAGACCTGGAGATGGTAATGAAACTAGTGGTGCTTACAAACTGGCAATTAAAAATAGAAAAAGGCCTTCTGCTCTTTGTTTAAGTAGACAAGCTATGCCAAATCAAGAGAATACATCTATTGAGAAAGTTGCATTTGGTGGATATATAGTCTCAGATTGTGAGGGGACCCCTGATGTAATTTTTATTGGCACTGGTAGTGAATTAAACCTTTGCATTGAAGCAAGTAAAGAAATCTCAAATTTAGGCAAGAAAACTAGAGTCATTTCTATGCCATGCGTAGAACTATTTGAAGAGCAAGAGGCTTCTTACAAAGAAAGCATTCTGCCAAGCAGTATCAAGAAGAGAGTTGTAGTTGAAGCTGCACATTCATTCGGATGGCACAAATATATTGGGCTTGATGGTATTTGTATTACTATGGACAGATTTGGGGCTTCTGCTCCAGGAGGAAAATGTATGACTAATTTTGGATTTACGGTTGAAAATGTTGTGAATAAGACCAAAGAAATTTTGTAGACTCCAGTTAACTAACATTATTATATTTTGTCAGTTTATTATTCAATTCATCGAGAGTCTCATCAGAAATTTTGGAATTCATGGGACAATGCTTAGGACCGCACATAGAGCAAAACTCAGCTTTTTTAAATATTTCCTCTGGTAAAGTTTCATCATGATATTGTTTAGCTCTTTCAGGATCTAAAGAAAGTTCAAACTGTTTATTCCAATCAAAAGTATATCTTGCATGACTTAGCTCATCATCCCTATCTCGAGCACCTGCTCTGTGCCTTGCAATATCTGCTGCATGAGCTGCAATTTTATAAGCTATCAAACCTTCTCTAACATCTTCAGCATTTGGGAGTCCTAAATGCTCCTTTGGAGTGACGTAACATAACATAGCAGTTCCATACCATCCAGCCATCGCAGCGCCAATAGCACTTGATATATGATCATAGCCTGGGGAAATATCTGTTACGAGGGGGCCAAGAACATAAAAAGGGGCTTCTGAGCATTCTTCCATCTGTTTTCTAACATTAAATTCAATCTGATCCATAGGAACATGTCCTGGCCCCTCAACCATAACTTGTACATTATGAGTCCATGCTCTTCTTGTAAGTTCGCCCAATGTTTTTAATTCAGCTAATTGAGCATCATCAGATGCATCATGTAAGCATCCCGGTCTAAGTGAATCTCCTAAAGAAAAAGTACAATCATATTTTTTAAAAATTTCACAAATATCATCAAACCTTGTGTACAAAGGATTTTGCTTAAAATGATGCAACATCCATTGAGCTAGTATTCCTCCTCCACGGCTAACAATACCGGTGATTCTCCCTTTTACTTTAGGTAAATGTTCTATTAATAAACCAGCATGAATAGTTTGATAATCAACTCCCTGCTGACAATGTTTTTCAATAATGTGTAAAAAATCATCTTCAGTTAATCTTTCTATAGACCCATGAACACTTTCTAAAGCTTGATATACAGGAACAGTTCCAATAGGAACAGAAGATTCTTTGATAATTGCTTCTCTAACTTCATCAAGATTTACTCCTCCAGTAGATAAATCCATGACTGTATCAGCACCATATTTAACAGCTAACTTAAGCTTCTCAACTTCCTCACTAATATCACTAGCATTAGGAGAAGCACCAATATTTGCATTTACTTTGCATTTAGAGGCAATCCCAATTGCCATAGGTTCAAGATTTACATGATTTATATTAGCTGGAATTATTAAGCGGCCCCTCGCTACTTCTTCCATAATTAAAGAGGGTGGAAGATTTTCCCTTTTAGCAACATAATTCATTTCTTCAGTAATATCGCCATTTCTTGCAAAATTCATCTGAGTTATATTTTTCTGTCCTATACGTGAATTTATCGAGGAATTTCTCATGACTTTTAAATTAAAATTTTTATTACTAGAGATTGATCACAATTATGCTTTCCTTCGTCAGTTTTAACTGTTTAAGGTTCAAAGGGTATGATCTCAGCTAATTTTTTATTTAGCACCCCTAGCTTTATTTAAAAAATAGCTCCATTTTAAAAAATAGTCATCATATATTAATTAAAAATAAAGAAAAATTTTTTATTTGATTTTTCTAAAAGATTTGATTTTTATTAAGATTTTTTTTCTTTTTAGCCCTCTACTTAATTCTTTCTCAGAAATTATAAAAATTCCCATTAACCCAATAGGCAAATAAAAGATTTTCTTACTATCTTTCCTCGAAATGAATCCTATTAGAGATAACAAAATCATTAAAGGTGCAACAAGTGAAAAGATATAAGATTTTTCAAGTTTCATTATGTATAACCTTACATAATTAATTATTTAATTTTACTATGGATTCAGTTATAACTTTTATTCCAACACTAATTGCTCTTTCATCTGGATTGAATTCTGAGCTATGTAAGGGAGCACAACCTTTCTCCCCAGAAACACCCAGTCTAAACATTGCTCCTGGAACTTCATTTAAAAATTCAGCAAAATCTTCAGCTCCCAAAGATGGCTTTTGTAATTCAATGACGTTTTCATGACCTAAAATTCCTACTGCAGAATCTCTTAGGACCTTATTGACAACAAAATCATTATTAACAGGTGGGACAATTTCCCTAAATTTTACTTTAGCTTTAGCTCCACAACTATTTGCAATAGAAGAGATATTAGAATTAAGCCAATCACCCATATCCCTAAATAATTTCAAGTTTGTACATCTTAATGTCCCAGTTAAATTGACCTTTTCAGCCAAAATATTATATGCATTACCCCCATTTATCTTACCAAAAGTAATAACTACAGGATCTAGAGGATTTAATTTTCTTGTTATTGCTTCTTGAATACCAGAAATAACTTTAGATGCTGCCCATATAGCATCTACACCTTCATGAGGTCTCGCAC
Source organism: Prochlorococcus sp. AG-347-J22 (assembly GCA_003279005.1). GTDB lineage: Bacteria > Cyanobacteriota > Cyanobacteriia > PCC-6307 > Cyanobiaceae > Prochlorococcus_A. Next base: position 145,568 of record QCBY01000001.1, read on the forward strand.
CGTGACCTGATTTTCCCAAAATCTCAACTGAAATTTCTCCTGCCGCTGCTGTTAAACTTCCTTCCTTAATCCCAATAGTTCCAACTAATAATTCGGGAAAAACATGCACTCCGATAATTTGTTTTAACTGATTAGTCACACCATCATCAATCATCCACTTTGCTCCGCTAGCTATTTCTTCAGCAGGTTGAAAAATTATTCTTGTTCCATATTTTAGGTTTAAATCCTTAATAATTTTTGCTACACCCAAACCAATGCAAGTATGCAAATCATGCCCACACGCATGCATGATGCCATCATTTTTTGAAGAAAAACTTAAATTAGTATTCTCGTATATGGGGAGGGCATCCATATCAACTCTCAAACCTATAAAATCATTATCTTTTGGTCCAAAATCCGCTACAACACCTGTTCTTCCAACAGATTCTGTAACTCTCCAACCAATATTTTTTAGGTAACCACTTATTAAAATTGCCGTTTGATTTTCTAAGCCACTTAATTCTGGATGAGCATGAATATGTCTCCTCATATTAATCAGTTCATCTTTGATTGAATCAATTTTACTTAACAATTTTTCTCTATCCATTTTTTATTTCAGAGCTATAAATTTCATCAAATCATTCGTTGGTTTTTGAGGCCATCTCCTAACTTTGATTAACCATTCCTCATCAGCATATCTCGAGTCTAATTCAGTAACTGCAATCCAATTGCTCTCAGCTTCACCAACAATCCCTTTTGACCATTCCAGGGCTGTTAATGCGGCTCTAGCATCGGCAAAAGTTGGATAACGTCTGATTAATTTTTTCAATTCTTTTTCAGTATCTTCCATATTGCCTAATTGGTAATCCGCTAAAGCCATGCTCGATCTTGCCATTGCAAAACCAGGATTTGATTCTGAAGCTTTAGAGAATAGTTCCCTTGCACTCTCCCAATTTGACAACGAGCCTTGAACATTAGCCAAATTATATAAAGCAGAGAAATTATCTTTATCTTTGGAAATTGCATATAAGTAATCATTTTTTGCTTTTAACCAAAGTCCTAAAGATTCTTCTGCTATGCCTCTATTAATATAAGGATCCACTGTATTAGGATCTAAATTAATGGCCTTATCTTGATCAAATATAGCGCCTTCAGGATCACCAATAACGAGTTTTATATTTCCTCTATTGCTTAAAGCAGCTGCATCATCAGGAAATAATTCCAAATAATTATTCCATTGCTTTAAAGCGAGATTAAATTCTCCGCTGGAACTTAAATTTAAAGCATTTTTAAATAAATCTTCCTGTGAGCTTAATGAATAACTTGGAGAAACAAATAAAATATTTATTAAAAAACAAATCAATAAAAGATAAAACTTAATCTTTTTATTATTTTTCATTTTGGGAATTAATGTATTTTTTTCCTAAAGATGTAAGTTTTCTTCCTCGAGGAGTTCTCATAATAAATCCAATTTGAATTAAATAAGGCTCAACAACAAACTCTAACATTGAAGATTCCTCTCCCATTGATGCTGCAATTGAATCTAAACCAATCGGATTATTATTAACGTTTAAAAAAGACAAGAATTTCCTATCAATATTATCCAAACCTTTATTATCTATTTTTTGAAAATTTAACGCTTTTTCGATAATATCTGAAGAGATTCTATTAGTATTTTTTTTCACCTGAGCATAGTCTCTTACTCTTTTTAATAATCTCAATGCAATTCTTGGAGTTCCTCTAGAGATCTTGGCTAACGAACCGCAAGCATCATTTTCCAACTGAATATTGATCAAATTAGAAAAATTAAAAATTATTTGTTTCAAATCATCATTTGAATAAAATTCAATTTTGTGAAACAGTCCAAATCTATCTCTTAGTGGAGCACTAATTGATGCGAGTTTTGTTGTAGCCCCGATTAAAGTAAATTTCGGTAGATTAATTGTTCTGCAGCGAGCTCCTCTATTAGCCCCAATTGTTAAATCTAGCCTAAAATCCTCCATTGCAGAATATAGAAGCTCCTCAGTTAGTTTGTTTAAACGGTGTATTTCGTCAACAAATAAAATCTCTCCTTCTTTTAATCCAAGAAGTAATCCGATTATATCCCTTGGCCTTTCAATTGCAGGCGCGCTGGCTACTCTACATCTCGTATTCATTTCATTAGAGATCAATAATGCTAATGTAGTTTTTCCCAAACCAGGTTGGCCATACAAGAGTGTATGTTCTAGTGCTTCATTCCTATATTTAGAAGCATCAATAGCTATTTTTAATGAAGATATAATTTGCTCTTGTCCAATAAATTCTTTAAAGGAATTTGGACGAGCTAAATTTAAATTTTTATTTATTTTTTCCTTAGTACTAATACTTGAATCAACTAACTTCAGCTCTTTTCTTGAGCGAGGAGTATTAGATTCATCTAAACTTGAAGAAATTATTGCCATAATTAAAGATTAATGGCAATTGTTCTTTGGGGAAAGATTTTTTAAAACTATAATGGCGAAAGTTTCAAACAAAACAAATAAAAGCGTAAAAAAAGAAGCCGTTTTTAAACGTCTTGCAGAAAATCGATATGCAAAATTTCAGTATGAAATAATTGAAACAATCGAAGCTGGAATTGAACTTTTAGGGACAGAAGTAAAATCTATAAGAAACGGAAACATAAATTTAAGAGATGGGTATTGTTCTTTCAGAGATGATGAAATAGTTTTATTAAATGTTCACATTTCACCACATAAAAATGTGGGCTCTTTTTTTAATCACGATCCATTACGAAATAGAAAATTGTTGTTACATAAAAAAGAAATCATAAAGCTTAAATCAAATACTGAAAAAAAGGGATTAACAATTATCCCCTTATCTATTTACTTAAAAGGATCATGGATAAAGTTAAAAATTGGTATTGGTAAAGGGAAAAAATTACATGATAAAAGACAAGCTGATAAACAAAAAGATATCAAAAGAGAAATAAAAAAGGCTCTAGAAAGGTAATAAAGAAGATACTTTTTTAAGATATTTTAATCAGAATCTAAACTTACTGAATTTGGAGGAGGAGAAGGATCCGGATCAGCAATTAACATATGCTGTAAAACAGTTTCGGGTCTTTCGCTATCTCTCCAGCGAATTCTATATGCAGGCATTTTAGTACCTCGACTAGTAGTTTGTTCAACTGGTTCCATAACCCAGCCTCTTCTTGATCGGCCTTGAGGATTTCTTTTCACAACTGCATCAGCATGCTTGAAGCGGAAACCAACACGTTCACCACTCATTTAAAAAATTTCGTATTGGATCATTATTATTTTACTTCATTCGAGGTTAATTTTTAAGATTTAGTAGAAGTTATTTCTGGTTTTAACAATGGGAAGGGTATAACATCTCTAATTGAAGGACTATTTGTAAGTATCATAATAAGTCTATCAACTCCAATACCTAAACCTCCTGTAGGTGGCATACCTATTTCCAAGGCTTGTAAAAAATCTTCATCAATACAATGAGCTTCAAAATCCCCTGCATCACGTAAAGATTGCTGTAATTCCATTCTTTGTCTTTGATCAACTGGATCTATTAATTCACTAAATGCATTAGCAAGTTCACGGCCTGCAATAAACAATTCAAATCTCTGAACAATATCCTTGTTCTCAAGATGGGGTCTCGCTAGAGGAGAAATTTCGATTGGATAATCAACCACAAAAGTTGGTTCTATGAGTTGAGATTCAACCTTTTGCTCGAAAACTTCATTTAAAAGTCTGCCTAAGGTATTCATTTTAGGAGAAATTTCAACATTAATTTCCTCTAAATAATTTATAGCTTTATCCAAATCACCATTAAAAGAATCAAAATCAATCCCCGTATATTCCATGACAACATTTTTCATTGATATTCTTTTCCAAGGTTTAGAAAAATCAATTACGTTTTCTTGATAATCAATAACTAAAGAATCACAACAACTTGATACGATATTTTTGATCAGATCTTCAGTTAAATCCATCATATCAATGTAATTAGAAAAAGCCTGATATATTTCTACTGAAGTGAATTCAGGATTATGCTTTGCACTTATACCTTCATTACGAAAAATTCGTCCCAACTCATAGACTTTCTCAAAACCTCCAACAACCATTCTTTTTAGATGTAATTCTGTAGCTATTCTTAAATACAATGGAATGTCAAGGGTATTGTGATGAGTAATAAATGGCCTAGCTTCAGCTCCTCCAGCCTCAGATTGTAGTATTGGTGTCTCTATCTCTAAAAAATTTTTTTCATCTAACCATCTTCTTATTAGACTGATACACTTAGCTCTTGTTTTGAATACATTTTTTGACAAAGGATTAACTATTAAATCAAGATATCTTTGCCTATACCTTTTTTCTATATCTGTTAAACCATGCCATTTGTCAGGCAAGGGTTGTAATGATTTAGATAACATTTCCCACTTAGATACCTTTATTGAAAGTTCTCCTTTGTTAGTCTTTTTAATAATTCCATAAACACCAATCCAATCCCCAATATCTACAATTTCTTTGAGATCTTCAAAAGATAGCAAATTTGCATTGATTTCAAAATCATCAATAATTTTTTTTTCCAGGTAAAGCTGAATTTTCCCTTCTTGGTCGGTAATTGTAAAGAAAGCAATTTTTCCCATTATTCTTTTTGCTAAAACTCTTCCTGCCAGAGAAACATTTAAGTTGAACTCTTGACCTTTATCTAAATAGGCAAATTTCTCAATGAGAAATTTAGTAGAATGGGATATCTTGAAAGTTTCTGCATAAGGTTCAAATCCCTTATTTACTAATGACTTAGCTTTTAATAATCTGGCTTCTCTTATTTCTGACAAAATTTAATTTAATATTTAAGTTTTATTTAATCAAGCTATCAGAATAAGGATCAACTTGCCAAAGATGTTGCAGTTTCTCCAACTCTTTGGGAAGCATAACCTATTCCTCTAACAGTAAGTATTAACTCTGGATTCCTTGGATCTGGTTCCAATTTACCTCTTAGTCTGGCTACGTAGACGTCTACAACTCTCAGGTCGGCTGCACGTCTTGGAGGATATCCCCACAATTGCTCTAATATTTCAGCTCTTGGAACTACCTTACCAGGTTCATCAAATAAAAGTTCAAGAAGACTAAATTCGGTATAAGTTAAGCTAATTCTTTCTCCAGACCTAGAAACTTGTCTTCTATTTGTATCAACTACCAAATTTCCAAATTTCATTACTCCTTTACCTGAAGGGATCTCTTTAGTTTCAGTTACTGCAACACTTGGACCCATACGCCTTAAAATTGTAGCTATTCTTGCTTCTAATTCCTTAGGGCTAAATGGTTTTGACAAGTAATCATCGGCTCCTAAATCCAAACCTGCTACTCTTTCTGAAATAGCCTCTAAGGCAGTTAAGAATATTATAGGAACAACGGATTCGGCTCTGATTCTTCTACAAACTGCAAATCCATCCATTTTTGGAAGCATCACATCAAGAACTATTAAATCCGGCGATTCTCTATGAAAAGCCTCAAGTGCTTCCTCTCCGTTAGTAGCTTGATGAACTTGATATCCCGCTAGTTGAAGTCTAGTAACTAATACTTTCAAAACAGCTGGTTCATCATCAACAACTAAAATGCTTGCTTTTGACATCGAAAAAAATTTTTTTTGCAAATATTTCAAAGCAAATTTATTTTGCAATGAACATCTTGTTTACATAATCTAACAATTAAAAATATAACATTATGCCCCCTAAGAAATAAACTCCTTAAATTTACAAAATTATTTTATTATTGATATAGACAATCATTTAGTAATTTCTAAATTTTTTATTTATTGATAAATCTAATTAATTTATCTTTTCCTCTTGATTTCTGGAATAAAACAAAAAGTAATGAGCATAGTAATGGAGCTAATAACCCTGTAATAAATACTTGAGCAAAAATGTTTCCAATACTAGAAAAGTAAAAAAAGATATTATTGTCAGACAAATTCTTAATCAATATTTGAAAAAAATACAGCGAGTTACATAAAAAACAAGCTATGGAGCAAATTAAACCATATCTAAAATGTGCTATGAAACCATTACTAGAAATACTTAACTTCCCAAACCATATGCCACTCAAAACTAAACCGGGAATTTGTGTAAAACTACTGTCAGGACTTACTGAATCTAAAATCATTCCTAGAAATAAACCAACTATTAAACCATCAATTGATCCATAGATCATAGACCAAGGCAATAACCAAAATAAAGGCCAATAAGGTTGAACTCCCAAAAATTCCAACCAATCAGGATCCCAAAAATAAACTATTGGTATAAATAAAAAGGAAATTATGTATATTTTTTTTTTTAAATATTTTTCCATTTAGATTGCAACTTTTAAGATTTGAACCCAATCAATTGCTTGAGGTTTTCCCAAAAGCAGAATATTAGCAGTTTTTTTTGCTTGTAACTCTTCATCAACAGATTGAATTATGCCTACAGGAATATTTGGCGGTAATAAAGTGCTTGCTGGAGAAGTTAACAAAATATCTCCCACTTCGATATTAACCTCCTTATTATAAAAAATTGCTTTTGGATAATCGTTGCCTAAACCCACTAATAAACCGTGACTTTGAATCCTTTCAATCCAAACGCCAACTTTACTTTCAGGAGATGTTAATAATATTACTGACGAAGTAAACAACGAAGTGTTATTAACTCTACCTAATAAGCCTCCTGGGCCAACAACAAAACTCCCCACTTCTACTCCATCTTTTTCACCTTTATTTAAAATTATTTGTCTCCACCAACTCCCAGTTTTTCTTGAAATTACAGTAGCTGAAATACTTTCCGAATCAGACAATCTTTTTAGAGATAAAATTTCACGTAATCTTTTATTATCTTTTTCTAGCTGTTTGAACTTTATAAAAAACTCTTGTTCAACACTTTTAGTTAAAATTTCCCTTTGAAATTGCCCTGGCCAAAATGGTTTTGAAATTAAAAAATAAAGATCTTTATATAGAGATCCTTTTGAAATTCTCACAAAAAACAAAAACAATAAAAATATAAATAAACCCCAATTTTTCTTTTTATGCCACCAACGATTAGTTGATATTCGTCGAATATCTACCATTCAATTAATCTCTAATCGCATTCCTTATAAAATCTGGAGTATCAACTACTCTTCTAAGTTTTTTAAAATCGTCTAATACTAATCCACAACCGTTAACAACACACAATAATGGATCTTCTGCTATGTGAGTAAAAATTCCAGTTTCATGACTAAGTAAATCACTGATCCCTCTTACTAGAGCGCCACCTCCAGCCAGCATAATGCCTCTATCAACTATATCTGCAGCTAATTCAGGCGGGGTTCGCTCCAAAGTTCTTTTGACAGCCTCAACAATTTTACTAAGAGGATCAGCCATAGCCTCTCTAATTTCTCCCGAGGTTAAGGTAATAGATCGTGGCAAGCCAGACAAAAGGTGTAAACCTCTAACTTCTATAGAAGTATTATCAAATTCATTATCAGGAAAAGCTGATCCAATTTTTATCTTAATATCTTCTGAAGTTCTCTCTCCGACTACTAAGTTATGTACTTTCTTAAGATAAATCGCTATTGATTCATTAAGTTCATCACCTGCTATTCTCACAGATTCGCTTAAGACAGTTCCACCCAGACTTAAAACTGCTACCTCTGTAGTTCCACCCCCAATATCGACTATCATAGTCCCAATTGGTTCAGTAACTGGCAATGAGGCTCCAATCGCAGCGGCTACAGGTTCATCAATCAAATGCACTTCCCTTGCTCCAGCTAATCCAGCTTCTCTAACAGCTCTTCTTTCGACACTAGTAACTCCACTGGGAATACCAATAACTATTCTTGGAGCTAAAAGACCTCTTCCCTCGTTACATTTTTGAATAAAGGTTTTTATCATTTGTTCTGCCGCATCAAAATCAGCAATAACTCCATCTCGTAAAGGTCTAACTGCTCTTATATTTCCTGGAGTTCTTCCTAGCATTAATTTTGCTTCTTCACCTACGGCTAAAGGAATTCCCTCTTCAAGATCCATTGCTACTACAGAAGGTTCTTGTAAAACTACGCCTTTTCCTGATACATGAATCAGAGTATTAGCAGTACCCAAATCAATACCAATATCTCTAGAAAATTTTAATCTGTTAAAAATCACAATAAGAAATCTTTTAAGTAAATAATATATCTATTTTGTCTATACCTCTCAAAATTTCTTTAATTAGTCATGAATAGCTTGCAAAACTTTAAGCAAAAACGAAATAAATGAGTAATATGAAAAAAAAATAAATTATGGAAATTAACACTATTAATTTGGTTGGCAGGGCTGGCAGAGAACCAGATGTTAGATATTTTGAATCAGGTAGTACAGTAGCCAACTTTACTCTTGCGGTTAATAGAATGAGCAGGTCTGATGAACCTGACTGGTTTAATTTAGAAATATGGGGCAAACAAGCACAAATTGCTGCTGATTACGTCAAAAAAGGATCTTTAGTAGGTATTACAGGAAGCTTTAAAATTGATAGTTGGAAAGATAAGAATACAGGAGAAGATAGATTTAAACCAGTTGTAAGAGTAGATAGATTAAATTTATTAAGCTCGAGGAAAGAGACAGAAAATAGTAATTTTTCAAATAATGATAACTCTGGAGATATTCCTTTCTAAGATATATTTTTCTTATATATTCGCATTAAAAACTTTATTAAAAAATAAATACTTATGAAAATTAGTACAGGTTTTACAACAAATTTAATTTTATTTAAATAAGTTTCAATAATTTGATAATTTTCACCAAATACAAATCCTGCATATGTCAATAATGAAATCCATATTAGACTTCCTAAACTTGTCCAAATTAAAAATTTTCTGAGTGGCATTAGTTCCATTCCAGCAGGAACTGAAATTAATGTTCTTACACCAGGAACTACCCTACCCCAAAACACCAATGAGACCCCATATTTATCAAACCATCGTTTGCTTTTAGCAAGATCATCAGAAGTTATGCCAATATATTTTCCCCTTTTATCTAAAAAGTTTGAAAGTCTTTTTTCATTCACTAATTTTCCCAAATAGTACCACGGCATAGAGCCCACTATCGTTCCAAATAAGCCCCAAAATACCAAAATAAAAAAATTTAATTTTTGTTGATAAACAAAAAAACCTCCTAAAGGCATTATTAATTCCGATGGAATTGGAGGGATGATATTCTCTAAAAACATCGCCAAACAAATCGTTAGATAAGCAATTGCTGAATTTGTTTCAACAGCTTTACTAATATATTCAGGGATAGATGAGAGTAAATTAATAAAAATTAAACTCAAATTTAGTATCTATATAATTCAGGTTTATAAGGTCCTTCAACAGAAACGTTAATATACTCAGCTTGATCCTTAGTTAATGTTGTTAACTTAGCACCAATTTTATCTAGATGTAATCTCGCTACCATTTCATCCAAATGTTTTGGCAATACATAGACTTCTTTGGAGTATTCTTCTGACTTATTAAAAAGTTCTATTTGAGCCAAAACTTGATTTGTGAAAGAATTACTCATAACGAAACTTGGATGGCCTGTTGCGCAACCTAAATTAACCAGTCTACCCTCGGCTAAAAGAATAATTTTGTTCCCACTTGGCAAAGTAATGTGATCGACTTGAGGTTTAATATTCTCCCATGGATAATCCTTTAAAGAAGCCACATCAATTTCATTATCAAAGTGCCCAATATTACAAACTATAGCCTCGTCTTTCATTTTGACTAGATTATCTTTAGTTATGACTTGATAATTACCAGTTGCAGTAACAAATATATCTATTTCTTCAACAACATCATCTAATGTGACGACGCTAAATCCCTCCATTGCTGCTTGAAGAGCACAAATTGGATCAATTTCAGCAACCTTTACTATTGCTCCAAGACCTCTTAGAGATTGAGCAGATCCTTTACCAACATCACCAAACCCCATTACTAATGCCACCTTTCCTGCGATCATTACATCAGTCGCGCGCTTGATACTATCAACTAAAGATTCTCTGCAACCATACAAGTTATCAAATTTACTCTTAGTTACTGAGTCATTTACGTTAATAGCAGGAAATGGTAATGCATTTTGTTTTTGCAATTGATAAAGTCTTGCAACACCTGTTGTAGTTTCTTCAGTGACACCAATAATATTTCCCTTAATACGAGAGTAAAAGCCACTATCTTCTTGCAGTTTAGCCTTTATAGATTTAAATAAAGCTACTTCCTCTTCGTTACAAGGATTGTTTAAAACAGACAAATCTTTTTCAGCCTTGCTACCTAGAATCAATAAACCTGTAGCATCTCCTCCATCATCCAAGATCATATTAGGAAGATCGGTACCCCAATCTAAAATGTAGTGAGTGTATTGCCAATATTCATCAAGACTCTCACCTTTTTTTGCGTATACAGCAATTCCTTGTTCTGCGATAGCTGCTGCTGCATGATCCTGGGTTGAAAAGATATTACATGAAGCCCATTTAACTTCTGCACCAAGATCCACGAGAGTTTCAATCAACACAGCAGTCTGTATAGTCATGTGTAAACTACCTGCTATTTTTGCACCTTTCAGAGGCTTATCAGAATGATATTTTTTTTTGAGTGCCATTAATCCTGGCATTTCAGTTTCAGCAATTTTGATTTCTTTACGCCCAAATTCAGATAAAGAGATATCTTTAATTACATATTTTGGTATGGATGTCTTGATTGAGTTAGCGATAACCATTTCTAAAAAAATTCTTTTCCTTTAAACTATAAATGATTTTTATGTAATTTTGTGTTTGTTGGAAATTTAAACGAGACTATTCAATTAGGAAAGAAATTTGCTCAAGCATTAAATCCAAAATCTATCATTTTGCTACAAGGGCCTATTGGATCTGGGAAAACTTCGTTTGTCCAAGGAATTGCTCAAGGACTTTTAATTAAAGAGGATATTACAAGTCCAACATTTTCTCTATCACAGCATTACTACTCCGGAAAAATTCCATTAATTCATATTGATTTATATAGACTAGAAAATAGTTTAATGGCAAAAGAATTCTTTTTTTCTGAAGAAGAAGAAGCTATTCAAAATAAATCTATAATGATCATTGAATGGCCAGAATTAATTCAACCATTTTTGAAAAATTTCTGGAAAATAGAAATAAGTTATGCTGAAAATTATGGAAGAAATTACAAAATCTGGGATACAAAAAAATCATTAACTTTTGAATGATTTGGTTGTGGTTCAATGGCACCTTCACCGAAACAAGTCAGTAAACCACAAACACTTGCGAACGTTACACAATTTTGTATTTCTGATTCATTTAAAGGATATTCAAAAGAAAGTAATTGTGAAATTAATCCAGCTAAAAACGCATCACCTGCACCAGTTGTATCAACAATTTTGGATGTATTAATAACTTCAGTGGTTCCTTGAACTCCATTTATGTACCACAAGATAGGATTTGCTCCGTTCGTAATTATCACATCAGGTCGGTTCAACATTGTTTCAGAGATTTCCAGAGGATTTTCATTTTCAAAAAATAATATTGCTTCTTCTTTAGCTAACTTCAAAATATGTGCGTAATTCAAAAAATTCTTAATTAATTCAACTCTCTTCTTTTCACTAGTTTCAGATGAAAAAGTTTTATTGTCCCAAAACACCTCTCTCCAGTTCAAATCAATTATTATTTTCACATCAAACTTATTAGCCATACTACATAGAAAGTGAATAGACTTTGCTGATATTGAAGACGATAATATAATCGTTCCACAAACAACATATTTTGATTTCAAGAAGAGTTTTTCCAAATTTTTTATATTTTTATTAAATTCCTCTCTATCTAGAGCTTGATCAGCAAAAATTGTATTTAAGTTTGTATCAAAACCAGAAAAATATCGATCGCCAGAATTATCTCTATTAACTTTAACTATACGAGTAGGCAGATTATTATCTATTTGTAGTAAATCTATATTTACCTCTAATGTTTTAAATTCTTCAATAAATTTCTTACCAAATTTATCATCACCTAAACGTCCAATGAATGCTGAATCTATTGATAACTTTTTCAATGCGCAGGCCACATTTGCAGGAGCCCCTCCCAAAAAATCTGTGAATTCTTGATTCGAAGTATTCTTGATTCTGTCAATTAAAGCCTCTCCGATGCAAACAACCTTTGATTTTTTCATGTACTATAAATTTTTCTAAACTTAGAATAATTAATGAAAAACGAATAATTTTTTTTTGAATTAAAGTTTAATTAATATTTTTCTTTAAATGTCTTTTAAAAAATCTGAAAATTGGAAATGGGAAAAATGGGATATATCATGGTCCTCATCAACACTATCATCCAATAATAGTGATTTAAATATTTTGTTAATTCATGGTTTTGGAGCGTCAAAAAAACATTGGAGACATAATCAAGATTTTCTAGGTAATTTTTCTGATTGCTATTCAATTGACCTCCTAGGCTTTGGAGAAAGTAGCCAACCTGGTGCTTTATTAGATTACGATTCTTACAACGAAAATCATGTTAAATATTCCTTTGACTTATGGGGAAATCAAATAGCTTCATTTTGTAATGAGGTGATTAAATCTCCTGTTTATTTAGTGGGTAACTCAATCGGTGGAATTGTTGCTTTAAAAGCTGCTGAAATTCTCAAAGAAAGTTGTAATGGACTTATCTTAATCGACTGTGCCCAAAGAACAATGGATGATAAAAGACTTAAAAGAAGTGCTGTTTTAATGAACTTATTACGTCCTTTAATAAAAACATTGGTCAGAAATAGAATTATTAGTAACACACTATTTGAAAGAGCCGCTAATCCAACTGTAATTAGACAAATCCTTAAAAAAGCATATCCCTCTGGAGAAAATATTGATGAAGAATTGATAGAAATTTTATATAAACCTTCTCAAAGAAAAAATTCAAAAGAAGCATTTCGCGGCTTTATTAATTTATTTGATGACTATCTGGCAACAGACCTTTTTGATAAAGTTCATGTACCCATACAATTAATTTGGGGAGAAAAAGATCCCTGGGAATCCCTCAGTGAGGCAAATCATTGGAAGTGTAATTATCAAAATATTAAAAGGCTAGATATTATTAAAGGAGCAGGACATTGTCCCCATGATGAAAAACCTGAAGCAACTAATAATTTAATTTATAAATTTATTCAAGAAACAAAATAAGCTTCTACGTTTTCACTTAATCTTCTTAAGCCTCTCAAGCCATCTCTTTCTAAATTTCTTACTCTGTCTCTACTAATCCCCAGTACGCGCCCAATTCCAGTAAGAGACATTGGTTCATCTCCATCCATGCCATATCTCATCCTTAGAACTCGACATTGCAAATCAGGTAACTGATGGAGAAGTGAATGTAAATCACCTCTCATGCAATCCATCTCGATTTGTTCATCCGGTAAATCTTCTCCTCCAGCTAATAGATCAAGCAATACTGTATCTTCACCATCACCCACTTTCGTTTCAAGACTTACTGGCTGCCCAGCTTTGCACATGAGATCTTTAACATCTTCTTCGGGTAATTCAACATATTTTGCAAGTTCACTTATTGTGGGCGTTCTTGACATTTCTTGACTCAACTCTCTTTGTCCCTTTTTAAGCTTATTCAGCATCTCTGTTATGTGAATTGGAAGCCTGATCGCTCTACTTTTTTCTGCAATTGCTCTTGTAATACCCTGTCTAATCCACCAATATGCATAAGTTGAAAATTTATAACCCCTCGCAGGGTCAAATTTCTCAACTCCTCTCACTAGTCCAATAGTTCCTTCTTGAATTAAGTCAAGGAGTTCCATGTTTCTTTTGGTATATTTTTTTGCAACACTAACTACTAATCTTAAGTTTGCAGCAACCATTCTTTCTTTGGCACGTTGACCGGCTCTAAGTCTTTTTTTGATTTGTGAAGTTGATAGGTTTAACTTTTCTGCGATCTCTTCGACTGAGGGTTCATTATCAGTCAATTCTATTATTTCAAGCTTAGCTCTCTCAACCTGCATATATTCTTGAACTTGTCTCCCCAAGGTTATTTCTTGCTCATGTGATAGTAGTGGAACTCGTCCAATATCTCTTAAGTATGATCGAACTAAATCGACATCGTTGCTAGATTTTAAGGATGAAATAGAAGCTAATTTATTTTCAACTAAAGTTTCGGATGACATAAAATTTAGTGTTGTTTTGTAAACAATACCATTAAGAAATGTAAAGTTAAACAAAAAAATCCACAATTTTACAAAAATGAGAATAAATACCTAGTGAATTTTTATAATATTGATGAATTTAAAAGCCAATTAGCAGTACTAAGGTAAATAAAGACTCCAGCAATATCCGTTACTGTTGTAATAAAGGGAGAAGACATTAAAGCAGGATCTAAACCCATTTTATCAAATAGTATTGGGAGAATAGCCCCCACAGTTGCAGCTAGAGTTGTTATTGAAATTAAACTTATACCTACTGCAGATGCTATTAATGGCCCTTCACCTTGCCACCAGGCAAAAGGAAAAACCACTAGTATCATCAGTACTCCTAATATTGCTCCCGTAATTGCCTCCTTTATTACTGCCTTAAATGCTCCCAAAGATTTTAATTTTTGCGTACTTAAACCTCTTATAACAACAGTTGAGCTTTGAGCCCCAACATTCCCTCCAGTACCAATAAGTAATGGGATAAAAGCTGCTAGTAAAACGATTTCTTTTAAAATCTGATCATTCATTGCAATAACTTTTGTAGTTAATCCATTAGCTAAAACTAAAATTAAAAGCCACAAAATTCTTCTTCGTGCAATAGTAAATAAACTACTTTGAAAATAATCATCCTCATCTCCAGGTTGAACTGCACCTGCAGCATAAATATCTCGAGTAGCTTCTTGTTCAATAACATCAATCAAATCATCAACAGTCACAATTCCCACTAATCTTTTTTCCTTATCAACAACTGGAAGAGCTAAAAAATCATATCTTTGAATTGCCCTAGCAACCTCTTCTTGATTGGTATTTGTAGAAATATTGACTACGTCCTTGGTCATGACCTCACCAATAGGCTTATTTGGGTCAGCGGTAACGAGATCTCTTAACGATAAAATACCAGTCAAATGTCTTTCTTTGTCCGTTACGTATAAACTGTATATCGTTTCTGTAAAAGCAGCCCTTTTTCTAACTAAAGCTAAAGCCTCTTTAGCAGTTTGCATTTCCTTTAGGTCTATAAATTCTGTAGTCATTAATCTCCCAGCTGTTTCAGGTTCATACCCTAATAATTCTGCTGTTACTTTTCTTTCACCAGGACTCAATGCTGATAGAAATTTTCGTACAACTTTTGCAGGTAATTCATCAAAAAGTTGAACCCTATCGTCAGGAGACATTTTTTCTACAATTTCCAAAACCTCTCCTGATCTAAGTCTGTCTAATAATGTTTGCTGAACAATTGGATCTAAATATTCATAAACCTCTATTGCTTCATTTTTTTTTAGCAATCTAAATGCGAGCGCCTGCAGTATTAAAGGAAGACTGCCAATGGCATCAGCAATATCTACAGGTTGGGAAGGTTCGAGCAATAATTTTGCCTCATCATAATTTCCTGCTACAAGTAATTCCTCAAGTTGCATTGAAATTTTTCCACGAGTTGTTAAATCTGAGGATAAAGATGTAATCAACTCAAGATTATTATTTTCTTCCATGATATTGCTCTTATTTCACCCTAACACTAGCATTATACAAAAATTAAGTCATTTTTCTACCAAGTAAAAAACCTATATACATTAATAATAAATTGAAAAAAACAATTAAATTTAAATAAAAAAATAATTTCAAATAGTAACCCTGAATAATAAGTTGATATAAAAAATTAACAAAACCAGTAAAAGAAGTAAAACAGGAACAAAACCCAGTTAGTAAAATTTCTCTTTTTGACTTACTAAGTATTCGTGAAAGAACAAAACCATATAAAAAAGAACCTATGATAGATACAAGAAAATTATTATTTAAATAAAACCTTAAAAAGGTTGCTGAGTACGAAAAAAATATAATTGAAATAAATGTTTTATTCAATTTTTAATTATTAAGGTAATAAAATCACCTATGCAAAAAAATAAAAAAGATAATACTAAGACTTCTATGTAATAAATAAAAAAACCTATATAATTTCTTTTTTGAATCAAATGAAATAATTCATAAATAAACGATGAAAATGTACTAAAACATCCTAAAAAACCTACAGAAAATAATAATAATAAATTTACATCAGTTGTATTTAAGCCTATAAAAATACCTAAAAATAAAGAGGATAAAACATTTACTATTAAGGCATAATTAAAATAAAATGAGAACTTTTTTTTAGCTTTATATTTTATGAACAATCTTAATATTAGCCCGAAAGTACTTCCTATTAAAATATAAATAACTGATACTAAATCCAAGCGTTACATTTTAATCCAACCCTTTTTTGTTCTATTAGGATCTTCAATGAATAAATTTGTTGCCAATTCTACTCTGGCCCAAATATCTCTTTCATTTACTACCCATTTTTGCAAAATTGATAATGAGGAACCAGAATTAAGAACTATCAATCTTTTTGCATTTTTTTTAGGAAAAGCATAAAGTGAACAATTAGCATTTAAGATTATTTCTTTTGAATTATTGAGAATCTTGCATTCATTAAGATTTCTTTGTATTCCTCCAGCAGGTAAAGAAATTGGGCCAATCAGTGCGAATCCTATTAAACAGATGTTTTTTATTATATTTTTCATTATATATCCAATGTAGCCATATCTAAATTAGCACTATGAGTTTCAATAAATTCTCTTCTTGGCGCAACTTTATCTCCCATTAAAATATTAAATATTCTGTCTGCTTCTAAAGCATCTTCAATTTCCACTCTTTTCATCATCCTAGTCTCAGGATTCATAGTTGTATCCCATAATTGCTTTGGCATCATCTCCCCTAAACCTTTAAACCTTTGAATATTGTAGTTTGCTTTTTCTCCAAAATCTTCTATGGTTTTCTTCAATTGACCTTCGTTATAACAATATTTATGATTTTTACCTCTTTCTACTTTATATAGGGGAGGACATGCAATATAAATAAAACCCTTTTCTACAAGTTCCCTTTGATATCTATAAAAAAACGTCAATAATAATGTTCTTATGTGAGCACCATCTACATCTGCATCTGTCATAATTACAACTCGATGATACCTTAAAGATTTAATATCAAACTCTTCGCCCTTGATGCCTAATCCCAAAGCAGTTATAAGTGATTGAATTTCTGAATTTTTATAAATTTTGGTATCATCTGTTTTTTCAATATTTAATATTTTTCCTCTTAAAGGCAAAATTGCTTGAAATTTTCTATCTCTTCCTTGTTTAGCTGAACCTCCTGCAGAATCACCCTCAACTATATAAATCTCTGCATCTGAGGGATCTCTTGAACTACAATCAGCCAATTTGCCAGGCAATGTTGAACTCTCAAGGACACTTTTTCTTCTTACTAAATCCCTTGCTCTTTTCGCTGCTTCTGCTGCATTAAAAGATTGGATTGCTTTTTCTAAAATTAAATCAAAAATATTGGGATTAAATTCCATATATTTTATTAAGGATTCACCAATAAGGGAATCAACAATTCCTCTTACTTCAGTATTCCCAAGTTTTGTCTTGGTTTGTCCTTCAAATTCTGGTTCTGGAACTTTTACAGATAAAACTACCGTTAATCCTTCTCTAATGTTTTCTCCTGACAAATTTTTGTCAAGCTCCTTTCTCTTCCCTCTTTTTTTTGCAATGGCATTAAAAGTTCGGGTCAATACTGTTTTTAAACCTTCAATATGTGTTCCTCCATCAATAGTTCTAATATTATTTGCAAATCCTAAAATATTATCTGAATAAACATCAGAACACCATTGTAAGGCTGCCTCTACACAAACATTATCCTTTTGTGAATCAACATAAATAATCTCTGAATGAATTGATTCCTTTTCTTTATTTATATACTGTACGTATTCTTTTATTCCGCCATTGTATAAGTAAATTTCTTCTTTAAAAGAACCATTTGATAATTCTTGCCTCTCATCTCTAAATAAAATTTTTACACCGCCATTAAGATAAGCTAGCTCTCTCAATCTTGAAGACAAAATAGCATAATCAAATTCAATGCCATCGGTAAATATTGTTTTATCTGGCTTAAAACAAATTGTTGTACCTTTCTTTACTGGTTTATTTTGTTGTTTTTGAGATTTTAATTCACCTTTTGCAATTCCTTTCTCAAATCTTTGTTCAAACTCACTTCCATCTCTCAAAACAGTAACATTAACCCATTCACTTAATGCATTAACAACGGATATCCCAACTCCATGTAAACCACCAGAAACTTTATATCCACCACTTCCAAATTTACCACCTGCATGAAGAACAGTAAGGACAGTTTCGAGAGCGCTTTTACCTGTTCTTGGATGTATATCTGTAGGAATACCCCTTCCATTATCTGAAATCAAAGCTGATCCATCTTCTTTGAGAACTATCTCAATATGATCACAATGACCAGCAAGTGCTTCATCTACAGAATTATCTACAACTTCATAAACTAAATGATGTAAACCTCTTGGACCAGTAGAGCCAATATACATACCTGGCCGTTTACGGACAGGTTCTAACCCCTCTAAAACCTGTATCTGTTCAGCACCATAATCATTGGAGATTTTATTAGATCTTTTTTCCTCACTCATTTAATATAAAAAAATAAAAAAATAAAACTTTTTAAATGTTATTTTTAAAAGGTCTTTCATTAAATTTACCATTGGTATAAGAGAAAGGCTTTAAGTAAATGCAAAATTTAATCACTTTAATAATATGAATCAAATATTTTTTTCAAAAAATCAGGTATGTTCAAAACAAAACCATTAGTAATAGTTCTAATAGGGCCAACAGCAAGCGGCAAGACTGAGCTAGCAATAGACATTGCTAAATATTTTAAAATCAATATACATAATGTCGATTCAAGACAACTTTATCGATTTATGGACATTGGTACAGCGAAGCCAACTAAAGAGCAGCGGAAAAAAATAAAACATTTTTTAATAGATCTTGAGGAACCGTCCAAAAAAGTTAATGCAAGTCAATTTCAAAAAATTGCCACAGAATCAATTAATCGAGAATTAAATAAAAAAATAATACCTTTTCTAGTAGGAGGAAGTGGACTATATATGAATTCAATAATAAAAGGATTTTTCGCACCAGAAGTTCCGCCTCAAAAAGCTTTGAGGTCACAATTCGAAAAATTAGGTCAAGAACGATGTTGGGAACTTTTGAAAATTTGTGATCCTGACTTAACAAAAAAAATAAATCATGCTGATCAAGTAAGGATCATTAGAGCTTTGGAAGTTTTTTATATAACAGGTCAGCCCATGTCATCTCAAACATATCAAAACCCTCCACCATGGAGAATATTAGAATTAGCTATCGACAGGGAAAATTTAAAGGAAAGAATATTCAAAAGAACAAGAAATATGTTTGAGTTGGGAATTATAGAAGAGACCAAAAATATCGTTAATCAATATGGTCCAAATTTACCCTTACTAGAAACTATTGGATATAAAGAAGCTAAAGATGTAATAAAAGGAAATTTAAAAGTTGAAAAAGCTATTGAATTAACAGCAACAAAAACAATACAATTTGCTAAAAGACAAAAAACATGGTTCCGTAATAAAAACAATCCAATATGGCTTAATAACAAAAACCTTCTAAAAGATGCAATAATTAATATAGAGTATGCTTTAAGCTAACTTTATAAAGAAATAGATCTTGTTCATTATCAAAACAATCAATTAAAGAATCTGAATGCCACCACGTCCACGCTTTGATCGCCGCGCTCCAGTTAGAGAGCTACCAAATATTAATGAAAGAATAAAATACCCTAAATTAAGAGTTGTAGATTCAGATGGGAAGCAATTAGGAGTAATTGATAGAATAAAAGCATTAGAAATTGCTAATCAAAGAGAACTTGACTTGGTTTTAGTAAGCGAGAAGGCTAATCCTCCTGTTTGTAGGATTATGGATTACGGAAAATATAAATTCGAACAAGAAAAAAAAGCTAAAGAAGCAAGAAAGAAATCTCATCAAACCGAAGTTAAAGAAGTCAAAATGAGATACAAAATTGATAAACATGATTATGACGTAAGAATTGGACAAGCTATTAGATTTTTAAAATCAGGCGATAAAGTAAAATGCACAGTCATTTTTAGAGGTAGAGAAATTCAACACTCTAATTTAGCAGAGACACTTCTTTTAAAAATGGCTAATGATTTAGAAGAACATTCAGAGGTTCAACAAAGACCAAAAAGAGAGGGTAGAAATATGATTATGTTTTTAAGTCCTAGAAAAACACCTTTTATAAAAAAAGAAGAAGAGTAAACGAAAAGCAATTTGACTATACAATCTACATCGAAAAATTATGACGGATGTTAAACTGTCACTTAAGATAGTTTAAAAAATTAATTAAGTTTTTCAAAAGTGAGATTCCATATTCAACAAGAAATTGATATTCCGGCCTCAATACAGTTATACAACCAAATTTGCTTTGCAATTGCAGCTAGGTATTATCCACCAGGGCACCGCTTGCCTAGTACTAGACAATTAGCAATGCAAACAGGACTGCATCGCAATACCATAAGTAAAGTTTATAGACAACTTGAGACTGACGGAGTAGTTGAAGCAATAGCAGGTTCAGGTATTTATGTAAGAGATAATCTTAAAAAAGATGATTTTAAAAAATCTTTTAATTCAAAAAATAATTTAAATAGGTCTCCTGATCAAGAAGCAAAAAAAGCAATCGATAAATTAATACAACTTGGATGCACACTTCAAGAAACAAGAAATTTTCTAACTAACGAAATTGATTGGCGTATAAAGTGTGGGTCAAGAATATTAGTTAGTACCCCAAGAGAAGATATAGGGGCATCCATGTTAATTGCAGAAGATTTATCTCCAAAAATAAATGTGCCTGTGGAGGTTATTCCTATGGAGGAATTAGAAAAAGTTCTTTGCAATTCCAATAATGGGACAATTGTTACAAGTAGATATTTTTTACAACCCTTAGAAAAATTAGCAAGAAAATATAAAGTTAGAGCAATTGCTGTTGATTTAAGCGACTTTCAGAAAGAATTAAAAATAATCAAAGAATTAAAACTTGGTAGTTGTGTAGGTATTGTCAGTATCAGTCCTGGCCTCTTAAGAGCAGCAGAAATTATTATACATAGCATGACAGGAAGTGATATAGTTATTATGACTGCTATTTCAGATAATAACACTAGATTATTAGCTCTTTTAAAAGCTGCCAATCACATAATATGCGACGGGCCTAGTCTATCTGTTGTTGAAAATTCCATAATAAAAAATCGTTCCCAATTAATGAGAATTCCGCAAATTATATGTGCAAAAAATTACTTAAGTGTAGAAACAATAACTCATTTAAAAACAGAAATAGGTGTTATTAATTAACTATGTTAAGAACTTTTAGATCGGATATTGAAATAATAAGAGAAAGAGATCCAGCAGCAAGAGGTATTTTGGAGATTTTCCTTTGCTATCCAGGTTTCCAATCAATTGTAATACATAGATTAACTCATAAATTGTGGTTATTAAAATTGCCTTTAATTCCAAGATTATTAAGTCATTTAAATAGATTATTCACTGGAATAGAAATACATCCAGGTGCCAAAATTGGGAAAAAAGTTTTTATAGATCATGGTATGGGAGTCGTAATTGGTGAAACAGCTGAAATTGGCAATAATTGCTTACTTTATCAAGGAGTTACTTTGGGAGGAACTGGCAAAAGTCATGGAAAAAGACATCCAACTTTAAAGGAAAATGTCGTAGTAGGAGCAGGTGCAAAAGTCCTTGGTTCAATAATAGTTGGTCCTAATACTCGTATTGGAGCAGGCTCTGTTGTTGTTCGCAATGTCGATGAAAATAGTACCGTTGTTGGGATTCCAGGAAGGGTAGTTCATCAAAGTGGAGTTAAAGTGAATCCTCTAGCACACTCTGCCTTACCAGATGCTGAAGCTAGTGTAATTAAAAATTTAATGGATAGAATAGACCATCTTGAGAATCAAATTCTTAAATTAAATAAAACTCTTCAGTGTCTAGTAAATTCAGAATCTATAGATCTTACTAAAGTTGGTGATGCACAAAATATAAAAGACAAGGAAATAATAGAATTTTTAGGTGATAATTAAACTTAGATTAATTATTAGTTTCCTTTTCACTTTTAGGTTGAAACATAAACATTGAATAGATAACGTTTCTTCTCATATTTGTCATCATTTCAAGAAACATGTCATAACCTTCATTTTTATATTCAATTAAAGGATCCTTTTGACCATATCCTCTTAATCCTACAGATTCTCTTAAAGAATCCATTGATTGTAGATGTTCTCTCCACAAGTTATCAATTTGTTGAAGAATAAAAAACCTTTCAGCTTCCCTCATTAAACCTGGTCGAAATTGCTCTATTTGTGCCTCTTTCAAATCGTATGCAATACGTAATTGCTCTTGAAGATAATTTTTTAATTCTTCAACAGATAAAACGCTAACATCGCTTGATTTTAGATTATTAAGTAAATAAATAAATTCTTTTACTTTAGAAATCAATTGATCAATATCCCATTCTTCAGGAGGTAAATCAGGATTGATATAAGCTTCTACGATTTCTTCCATTGTTTTTTCTCCATATCCTATAACCTGTTTTTTCAAATCAGTCCCTTTTAAAACTCTTAATCTCTCATTATAAACTGCCTTTCTTTGGTTATTCATTACCTCATCATATTCAAAAACTTGTTTCCTTATGTCATAGTAATAAGTCTCAACCTTCTTTTGAGCACTTTCTAAAGACCTAGTAAGCATTCCTGACTCTATAGGCATATCCTCATCTACCCTGAAAGCATTCATTAAATTTGCGACCCTATCACCACCAAATATCCTTAATAAATTATCTTCCAAAGATAAAAAGAATCTAGTACTTCCAAGATCCCCTTGTCTGCCTGCTCTTCCTCTCAGTTGATTATCAACTCTTCTTGACTCATGCCTCTCTGTTCCAATTACATGAAGGCCCCCAGCATTTCTTACATTTTCTTCTTCATGAATTAATACCTTTTCATATTCATTTTTTACATCTGATAAAGCATTTCTTAAAGATTGTATAAGTTTATCTTCAGTAGGCGCTTTTTCAGCGGCAGTTGCAATTTTGTCGTCTAATTCTAGGATAGTTAAAGTTCTATCTCCCCAATTCTTTACAAGTTCATCAGATAATAAAGATAGTTTTCTGATGATATCTTCGCCTAATTGACATGGGAAAAGACTCACTACATTACTTTTATTATTCTTATTTGAGATTGAGTCAAACTTTTCGGAAAAACCTCCTCTAGCTTTTGAACTTTTTTTTGGAGGCGTTAGCTTATGCTCGTTATCTGGCTTAACAAGCAAAGGCATCAACGTTTCTTTTAACTTAAGCCTTGCCATATAATCGCTATTACCGCCAAGAATAATATCAGTACCTCTTCCAGCCATATTCGTTGCAATAGTTACAGCACCTGATCTTCCTGCCTGAGCTACGATTTCTGCCTCTCGTTCTACATTTTCTGGTTTTGCATTTAATAAATTGTGAGGAATTTGCTGCTCGAATAAGAGCCTACTTAATAACTCACTTTTTTCAACACTTGTTGTGCCTACTAAAACAGGTCTACCTTTCCTATGTATTTCTGCTGTTTCATTGGCGACCGCTTTCCATTTACCTATTTCTGTTTTAAACACTTGATCAGGCCAATCTTGCCTTTTTCTGATCTGATTAGTTGGCACAACTGTTGACTCTAACTTATAGGTTTTTTCAAATTCAACCTCTTCTGTCTTAGCAGTTCCTGTCATGCCAGCTAAACCTGGATATAAGAGGAAAAAATTTTGATAGGTTATTGATGCTAATGTCTGAGTCTCAGGCTGAATTTTGAGACCTTCTTTTGCTTCAATTGCTTGATGTTGTCCATCACTCCATCTTCTTCCAGGCATAATCCTTCCCGTAAATTCATCAACTATTACTGCTTCATCTTTTTTAATTATGTAATTTACATCTTTTACAAATAATTCTTTTGCTTTTAAAGCATTAGTTATGTAGTGTGCCCATGGGTCCTTTGGATCATATAGATCTTTAACCTTCAAGAACTCTTCACATCTAGCAAACCCTTGATCAGTCAATATACAACTTCGTTGTTTTTCATCAACTTCATAGTCTCCCTCTGGATCAACACCATCTTTACTCAACTCCTTTGCTTTAACGAGAGCTAATGATAATTCTGCAGCCTTTTGATACTTTTCTTGAGGTCTTTCAATTTGACCGGAAATAATTAGAGGGGTTCTGGCTTCATCAATTAAAATTGAATCAACCTCGTCTATCACGCAGTAATTGAATTTTCTTTGAACTACTTCTTCAATCTCAGTAGCCATATTATCTCTCAAATAATCAAACCCAAGTTCAGAGTTAGTGGCATAAGTTATATCACATTCATAATTTTTTTTCCTTTCAGAAGGGCTCATATCTTGCTGAATTAGGCCGACAGATAATCCTAAAAAACGATGAACTTGTCCCATCCACTCCGCATCTCTTCGAGCCAAGTAATCATTAACTGTGACAACATGTACCCCTTTACCCGTTAACGCATTGAGATAGCAAGGCAACGTAGCAACAAGAGTTTTACCTTCTCCAGTCTTCATCTCAGCAATTTGCCCCTCATGCAGAACCATCCCACCTATTAATTGGACGTCAAAATGACGCATTTCTAAAACTCTCTTACTTGCCTCTCTTACAATTGCGAAAGCTTTTGGCAATATCTCTTGTAATTGGTCTTTTTGCTTTTTGATATTTAATTCTAATGAAACCTTTGATTTGAGATTATGAGTCTCGTTTCGTAATTCATCATCGGTTAGTTTAGATACTTCTTCTTCTAATAAGTTTATTTCTTCAACTATTGGTTGATATCGCTTTAACTTTCGTGTATTCGGATCTCCCAACAAAAGTTTTAGCATAATTTTCTTTCCTCTATAAAATTAATCCTATTACAATCATTATAAATTAGTGCGTTACAACTAAATGCTTAAACTTATATCTCTTTATTTTTTAAAAAGTTATCGATTAAGGTAATTAAGTCAAAAAATAGTAAATAAGTTATTAAATCATTTTAAAAAATTCCATAATTTCAAACTAATGAAACCAGTATTTTTAATTAGACATTCAAAAGGAGCTCCTGGATTGAGGTTATTTGGATTAGGTCCTAATCTTAAACCCACTAGAGGATTATTTAAACTACAACAATTTCTTCATCGTAATGCATTTTGGGCTAAAGAACGGACAATTCATGATCTTAGAAAATGTCTTGCTAATAGCGATGTTATAGTTAGCATCTGGTCAAACAATGAGCCCGTTGGTTTCGGGAGAGCCTTATCAGACGGGATCTATAGAGGTGTTTTATGGGATGTAGTAATTGATCAAAATCATCAAAAAAAAGGTTATGGGAAAATGATTATAGAAAACATTTTGAAGTCAAAAGAAATTAAATGCACACAAAAAATTTACTTAATGACTACTAGCAAAAAATTGTTCTATTCTCAATTTGATTTCAAAGAAGTTTCTTCTCAAAATCTTTTAGTACGAGAAATATAAATTACTTTTTAAACAAAAAATATTTTGAACCTAAATAGTTATTTAAGGCTGCAAAAAATGTTCCACAAAGCCAAGACAATCTATAGTTGATTAGTAATTGATTCATAAAAATAATTATTAACGACATTTCTAAACCACCTAAAAAATAAATAATACAAAATATAAGAAATGATTTTAATATTTTTTTTTGAGAATTATCTCTAAAAACCCAAATCTTTGCCAAAATAAATGAAGTCAAAAGTCCTATTGAATATCCAAATATTGAGGCAAAGATTAAATTTTTAAATATTAAGTAAATCAAATTGTATAGGAAGAAATTTATACAAGTGGATATTAACCCTGAAACAATAAATCTAAATATTTGATATTTGCTTCCTTTCACAAGTTTTTCAAAATTTAAAAAATTTGTTTTATCATTTTTGAACTTAAGATATAAATCTTGAATAAAGCCACCTTATAAATTGCCCTAAAATAGGTATTGGGCCAAATGTAGGACCACAAAAATCAAAATAATCTCTATGTTCTTTTATTAATCCATTCTCTGCAAATATCAAACGTGTAGTACCTGGATAAATAAACTCTTTACCCATTATCTTTAAACCCATTGTCCACTCCACGAATCCACAGTTTCCATTAATCGAAATTGCATGAGTTTCCAAATAAATGTCATCACATCTTTTGACTAACTTTTCTTGGGCAGCAACATAAGAGTCTAATCCTTTTGTTTCCTGAGTAGGATCAATAAAAGTAACATCTTCATTATAGAATTCTGCCCATTTCTTTTTAGAAGGGGCATCTTTGCCGTAAGGCTTAGTAAATAATTCTTTTAAATCCTTAATGGTAACAATTTTTGTCATATTAAAAATAACCTTAATTTAAATATATTAAATAAAAATTAACGATAAATGAAATTTTTGATTTTTCTATTTATCGTCATCGGGATCCCAATAACAACCTTTATCAAGGCCAAAGTAATTTTGTGGTTTTTCATTGATAGATGGATATTTCCAAAATTTATTATAAAGATTGCTAAATACTGGATCTTGGTCCCATCTCTTACCTTTTATTCCAAACATTATCTGAGTTGCACCACCCAGATGGATACTTTTTTTCCCAAACTTTTTAATTCTTGAAGCTAGGGGAAAGCCATATGCTCCGCAGCCAATTAAAGCAATATCAAAGTCAGTTTGAAAAATTTCTTCTGTTAAAGCATCTAATGTTTCAAACCAATTAGAAGAACTATGACTCTCACCAGGAAGTGTATAAGGAGTTTTAATTAATTTCAGTTCGAATTTAGGAAGAACTTTTTTGTCTCTAAAAATATTACGACGATATTGGTTATATTGATTATAAATACTATTTGTAGAAGGGTGGACTACTAATACTTTTAATCCTTCTAAGGCTTCAGACCATGGATTTTCTGATAAGTATGGCTCTATAAAATCTAATTTACAAACCTTCGCATGTGGCAAATACTTTTGGTATCTACACTCGCCCTTAACCCAAGATGCTAATAAATCAACTCTTTTCATTGAAGAAATCATTTCTTCTCTAAACAAAGCAATATTTTTTTTTGTTACCGGATAAAAGCCAGATTGTTGATAAATATCATTCAAAATACAATTCCTAGAAAATGGATATCTCAAAGTTATGGACCATTCATGTAATTTTTCTAGTGAATTCATGTTTAAAAAATTCTCATAATGTATGAGTGTATCAATCTCTGTCCAACCAAATCTTCCAACCATAAAAGGTTCCCTTGATTTAATAAGTTTAAAAATCAACTTGTTTGTATCTACCCTAGATAATGTTTTAGGTTTAATATCAATCAATCTTTGATAAGTAGAATATATAAAAAACTCAGACCTTATAAATGGCTTTGTCAAGAGCATTATTATCAATCTTAGAGATTTAGTTATTACCTTCTTTAGTAATTTAATCATTGGTATATAAGAACCCTAATTTTTAAATATTTTCGCCATATTTATTCTAATAAATGTATGTATTTATTTACTTTTATTGAGGTATTTGAGAACTCATTTATTTTTTATTGGAGTTCTTTTTTCTTTTAAAAGATGCCAATTCCAAGCAGTTCTTATTATGCTCTCCAAGTCTGAAAATTCTGGTTCCCACAATAACTCCTTTTTTGCTTTCTCAGGCGAGGAAATAAGTACCGGCGGATCTCCTTTTCTCCTTTTTGATTTTAATATTTTAATTTCTTTCCCAGTCACTTTTTTTGCAGTATCTATTACTTCCATTATTGAATATCCTTTACCATTTCCAAGATTATAAATTGATAGACTCCTATCATTGATGATTTTATTTAGAGCTAAAACATGAGCATTTGCTAAATCACTTACATGTACATAGTCTCTAATACATGTCCCATCAAATGTTGGGTAATCAATTCCATTAACCTTTATAAAACCCTCTTTGTCAAAAAGAGCTTGAAGTACTAAAGGAATCAAATGGGTTTCTGGATTATGATCTTCACCAATGTCTCCTTTAACATCTGCTCCTGCAGCATTAAAATAACGAAGTATGGAAACAGGCAGTTTATAAGCTTTGTGATAATCAATTAAAATATTCTCTATCATTAATTTACTTCTCCCGTAAGGGTTAATCGGATTCTGGAGAGTTGTTTCAGATATTGGAATTTCCGTTTGTAAAGGTAAGCCATAAATTGCAGCAGTGGAGCTAAACACAATAGGAATGGGTTGAGTATTTCTTTTCTTGGAATCTTCTAACAAAGCCTCAAGAAGCATAATTGTTTCAGCTAAATTATTTTTATAGTATTTAGCAGGATCACTAACAGATTCACCAACATAAGTAAAATTAGCGAAATGCATGATGCCCTTTATATCTTTACCTTTGGTTGAGGGATGATCTCCTGAAAGAAGTTTTTTTAAAAGTTGCTTATCGCCAACTTGACCAATAACTAAAGGAACTCTTAGAACATTCTCTACAATTTTTCTATGGCCATAAACTAAATTGTCAAGTACAACTGGCTCAAAGCCTCCTTTCTGAAGTCCTCTTATAGTATGAGAACCTATATAACCTGCACCTCCAGCAACAATTACAGTAGACATATATCAACCAGTCTTAAAATGATTTTAAGAAAGCGGATGAAGAGATTCGAACTCTCGACATTCTCCTTGGCAAGGAGATGCTCTACCACTGAGCTACATCCGCAGAACTTTATTATTTTATCTTAAAAAAGGAATGAAATAAACATAATCTTACTTTTTTTGAAACTAATTTAAATTTTTAATTAAAGAACCCATCTCAATAGCTTGTAAAGCATAATTCCAACCAAGATTATTTTTTATACCAGCTCTTTCTAAGGCCTGTTGCATAGTATCAGTTGTTAAAACACCAAAAATAATTGGAACATTATTATTATATGAGACTTGAGAAATTCCTTTGCTAGCCTCAGAAATAACCACATCATAATGAGAGGTTTCTCCACGTATAACTGCTCCAAGTGCAATCAAAACATCATATTTAGACTTTTTCAAGAGTGTTTTAGCTGCTATTGGCAATTCGAATGATCCAGGGACCCAAACAATATCAAGTGCTTTACTTGTCTCTGAAGTATCCAAACCATGCCTTTTTAAACAATCAAGGCACCCAAGTAATATTTTATTTGTAATTAAATCGTTAAATCTGGCAACTACTATTCCTACTTTTAAATTAGAAGCATTAGTAAAAGATCCCTCAAAAATAGTCATTAAATTTTATTCGTTATATTCTACACTCTCATGAAAAGGTATTAAGTTCAAACTAAAGAAGAAACAATCCCTGTAACAAAGACTAAAACCACCCAAACTGCTGCTATTGAATATATTTTTCTTCTACTTTCTTTCTGTCCTTCTTCAGTAGAGGGTTGAGTGACGTATAACACTGGAACTCCAACAACTGCAATTAAAGAAGCAAATAAAAGAGCATTTACAAAGAAAAAGTTAACAGCCTGCATGATTCAAACTTATTTTTAAATAATTATAGATACTATAATCTCATGAAAATGAATATTTTTGGAGAAAATTTACATACGTTTAGCCACTTTAAGAATGCAAAAAGAAAATTAGTCCCTAATATCAATTTATGAATAATAAAAATATGCAAGAAGACACAATAATTCAGCAAAATTTATTTGCAATTGATAATGAACCTAAAGATCTAGAAAGTTCAACTCAAATTGCTGAAGATTTATCTAATACAACATTAAAAGAAGAATCGCAAAAAAGACCAAGACAAAGAAAAATTTCCACGAATTTTATAAGCAGATTTAAAAATGACTCGAATAATGAAAGAAAACATGATTGTATAAATGAAAAATCTTACAGTTATAAATCAGTTGAAAAACAAAAATTAACTCCAGTTCTTAAACATTATGTTCAACTAAAAGAAGAAAACAAAAATAGGTTGTTGTTGTATAGGTTAGGAGATTTTTTTGAATGTTTTTTTGAAGATGCTGTATTAATATCTAACTTATTAGAGATTACCTTAACTAGCAAAGATGCTGGAAAAGAAATTGGAAAGATTCCTATGGCTGGAGTCCCTCATCATGCAATGGAAAGATACTGCGCGGAGTTAATTAACAAAAATCATTCAGTAGTGATATGTGACCAGTTAGAGAAAAGTTCTGGGAATTATGGGACACCGCTTAAAAGAGGAATAACAAGAATAATCACTCCAGGAACTGTCATTGAAGAAGGAATGTTGATTGCTAAAAAAAATAATTGGATAACTGCAATTCACTTATCAGAGATTAATACTAAAGATTTATATGAATGGGGTATTTCAAAAGCTGATGTAAGCACAGGAGAATTAATAACTATGGAAGGTTTATCACTCTCAAAACTTTTTGATGAAATTATTAAATTAGATACATCAGAAATCATCATAGGAAGCCAAGAAGAAAAAAATCTATTAGAAGAACAAAATCATCAAATTACATATACCGTCACCCAAGAGACTTTTTTCAGTATTAAAGAAGCAAGTTCAACAATCAAAAGTTATTTTAAAATTCTAAGTTTAGAGGGTCTAGGACTCAAAAATTTAGATAATGCGACAAAAGCACTTGGTGGGTTATTAAATTATTTAGAGAAAATTAATCCTTCCAATCTTGAGAATGATTCTTCTTTAAAAATTTCTTTAGATTTTCCACAAATACAATTTCC
Source organism: Prochlorococcus sp. AG-347-J22 (assembly GCA_003279005.1). Classification (GTDB taxonomy): domain Bacteria; phylum Cyanobacteriota; class Cyanobacteriia; order PCC-6307; family Cyanobiaceae; genus Prochlorococcus_A. The sequence goes on from QCBY01000001.1 coordinate 176,421, forward strand.
AAAAGATCATTTAATTATTGATTATCAAACTCAAACTCACTAACCGTAAATGCAATATCATTACTATTTCCATCATGATTAGCTTGGATTATTAAATCAACATTAATGTTTGCTTTAGATAAGGTTTCAAATATTTGAGCTGCAATTCCAGGTCTATCAGGCAGGCTAGAAATACTAAAAACGGTTTGATTCTCTAATACTTCAAGGCTATTTACAGTTTTTGTTAATTCTAATTCTCCTCTAGAAAGAGGTAATGGTTTTATTTTGCTATGTAAAAGAGTTCCATTTGAAAGGGTTTGACTTGATTTTACATATAATTTAATGCCATAATTACGAGCTATTTCTACAGCTCTTGGATGAAGTACTGATGCACCAACACTTGCAAGTTCTAGCATCTCTTCACAAGTAATAAGATCCAATAATTTTGCATTAGGTACTATTCTTGGATCTGTCGTGAGAACTCCAGGCACATCTGTATAAATCTCGCAAGTTTCTGCACCTAATGCTGTGGAAAGAGCCACTGCTGAAGTATCTGAACCTCCTCTTCCTAAAGTCGTTATTTCTATTGAACCAGTATGACTAAGAGTTGAACCCTGAAAACCGGCAATTACTACTACATAACCCTGATTGATATAGTTTTGTATTCGATCTGTTTTGATATCTAGAATTCTTGCTTTTCCATGAATTGATTCAGTCACAATTCCAACCTGGCTTCCTGTCATAGATATTGCTGGGATCCCATATTCATTAAGTGACATTGAGAGAAGTGCAATAGTTACTTGCTCCCCTGTTGAGAGGAGCATATCTAATTCCCTACTATTTGGATTTTTGCTGATTGATTTTGCTAACTGATTTAAATGATCTGTAGTATCACCCATTGCAGATACAACTACGACAATTTCGTGACCAGCCTCTTTACTGTGTCCAATACTTTGGGCA
>QCBY01000002.1 GCA_003279005.1 Prochlorococcus sp. AG-347-J22
TAAGAAGAAGAGATTTGCCACTAATAATATTTTTATTTTCTTTTTTAAGATTAAATTTATAAAATGTAAACTTATTTAAAGAGTTTATGATTACAAAAATTGGACAAATTATTCCACTTAAATAATATAAAATTTTATAAATTGTGAAGTTAGTTATATCAAACAAATATAGATTCAGCCATTGTTTTTGTATCAATGGGAATAGTATTACAAACAGAAAAAATATAGATAGCCTAACTAAGCTATATTTACTTATCAAAATTCAAATTTTTAATTAAATATATTAAATCACACTTTTATTAAATCATAAGTTATTTTCTTAAAAATATTATTCTCAATAGTTTCTTTAATTATCAAAATTTCAACTAATTTTTCTAATAATATTCTGTTATTACGTATTATTTTGATAGCATTATTTAGAGAAATCTTAGAAATATTTATGATTTCACTATCAATTTTGGAATAAGTATTATCTGCTATTGCTGATTTGTTCTGTAAGAATCCATCTCCCATTGAAAGTTGATTGGTATTTTCAAGAGATAAGGGTCCTATCAAAGAAAATCCATATTTAGTAACCATTTCTCTAACAATATTTGTTGCATAAGAAATGTCATTAATTGAGCATTGAGTAATTTCATTTTTACCAAAAACTATTGTTTCAGCTGCCCTTCCAGCCAAGGCTATCTCAATTTTAGATAACAAATGTTTCTTTGAAATTAATCCACTTGATACTATATCGTCGTCTGGATTAATTTTTGTATATCCACCTATATATCCTGATCTAGGAAGAATAGTTATTTTATCAACTGAATCAATACCGTTCCTAACTGCAGATACAATTGCACGACCTACCTCATTATACGCAATAATTTTTTTCATATTAGGAGATGAAATAATTGAAGTACGTAAACCTAGAGTTACTTTATCTAATGCATTTTCTATATGAGCATCGCTAATTAATTTAGATTCTGTTCTAGCACAATGAATAGCGCTTTCATTCATTAAATTTGCCAATTCAGCTCCAGAAAACCCTACAGTTCTTGAAGCCCAATAAGACAAATCTACATTTTTTGAAAGTGGTTTTGATAATGAATGAACTGAAAGTATTTTCTTTCGTCCTTCTAAATCAGGCAACATAACTTCTATTTTTCTATCGAATCGTCCTGGCCTTAGAAGAGCTGTATCTAAAATATCTGGCCTATTAGTAGCAGCAATAACTATAATTCCAGAATTATCTGTAAAACCATCTAATTCTGTCAATAGCTGATTAAGAGTTTGCTCTCTTTCGTCATTTCCACCTCCTATTCCAGAACCTCTTTGCCTCCCTATAGAATCAATTTCATCTATAAATATTATGCAGGGTGACTTTTCTTTTGCTTTTAAAAATAAGTCTCTAACTCTACTTGCTCCAACACCGACAAATAATTCAACAAATTCTGAAGCTGCTATAGAAAGAAAAGGAACACCAGATTCTCCTGCAATAGCTTTAGCTAGTAATGTTTTACCTGTTCCAGGAGGACCGATTAATAGAACTCCTTTAGGTACTTTTGCTCCAAGATCTGTAAATTTCTTTGGCTCATTTAAAAATTTGATTACTTCTTTTAATTCTTCAGCAGCTTCAGGGACTCCAGCAACATCATCAAATCGTGTTTCTACATCATCAATAGTAATAAATTTAGATTTATTTTTTCCAAATCCTAGAGCTCTTGAGGCTAGTTTTGAAGTACTTCTAAGTATTAAAACTATAGCTATTACAAAAATCAAAAAAAGACCAACTGTGGAGAAAGTAGTAGCTGCTGAAGATTCCTTACGACCGTTATTAATTGTTAGATCAACATTATTTTGAGATGCTTTTTCAATAATTAATTGATCATTATAGAGAATAGGTACTTTTTCTTTTTCTCCGTTCTTGTACAAAACATCAATTTCCCTTTTCCTGGGATAAAAATATATAGATTGTACGTTGCCAGAATCCAATTCTAATAAGAAATCAGAATAGCTTTTATTAGAATTAGAATAAGAAAAATTTGGTTTAAAGAACACTTATTTTCAATTAAATATAATAAAAGCTTAAGAGCTCAGGTTAAGAATTGCAGTATTTAAATTAAATATACTCAAATATTTTGGAGAAAGCCATTGAAAGGTTATATTAATAGAAGGAAATAATAAAATAGTATGGCTGTTCCCAAGAAGAAAAAATCAAAAAGCAAGAGAAATCAGAGACATGCGGTATGGAAAGGTAAAGCAGCAATAGCTGCTCAAAGAGCGTTATCAATAGGTAAATCAGTTTTAACTGGTAAAGCACAAGGATTTGTTTATCCTATTGACGAGGCAGAAGATAGTGAGGAATAATTTTATTATGAGCCTAATTTGAAAGCTTCAAGAATAATAGCGTAAGTGGCTCCTATTCGAACCTTATCAATTATTGACCAAAAATTAAATAAAGTAGATCTTGGAGATGGTCTAATTCTTATTATTAATTCAATAATAATTATTATAATGGGAACCATTATTAATTCATTTCGACCTTCTGAAATGAATTTAGTAACAAAATTTGCAAATAAAAAATAACCTGTCAAAACAGAAATTATATTAATGGATTTTGATTTCCAGGATGAACTTAAAAAACCAAACAATAAATTATTAAATTGATCATTGATTCTAGAAAATTTTGTTTTTTGCATATTAATTAAGTTGTCATTAAAAATTTTTCAAGATAAAAATAGTCAACATAATGAGTATCTAGCCTTGGTCCTTTAATAACAGTTGCCTTACAACTATCATTACCAAGATTATCAACAATACATTTTAAATCTATATCATCATCAATTACAGAGGGTATATTTGAAGGAACGTAAATTGTTGGGAGTTTAGCAGCCAATGATGACCTAATGCCTGGATTAGAATCTTCAAAAACTATAGATTTATTTGCGTTTATTCCGCTTAATTTCATAGCTTTTAAGTAAGGTAATGGACTAGGTTTATTGAATTTAACATCATCACTTGAAATAATGAATTCAAATGGATTTAATTCTTTAAATAATTGATTAGTTATTAATTTTGCTTGTTTCTTAGAACTTGAAGTTACTATAAATTGTCTTACATCTTTTTTGTGTAGTTCTCTTGTTAACCTATTAACGCCTGCTTTAAGTGATAAAACATCATTTTTTCTAACATGATTAATATAATGATGTTGTTTTCGCGCATGAATATTTTCAATTTCTTTACTATTCATTGAATTATTTATTAATTTTGAATAATAAGCAATTCTATTTTTACCTCCATTTATTTTTAACAGATTTATATATGTAGATTTATCCCATTTCCATTTAAGATTAAAATCTTTAAAAGCTTTATTAAAAGCAGGTAAATGAGCTTCTAATTCAGTATTTGCAATTGTTCCATCTAAGTCCCAATAGACACCCTCAAGGTAAGTCACTATGAGTCTATAAAATAAATTTTATTTGCGAAAGAAAACGAGAGCAATTATTGCTGGTCCAGCCAAAGCTACTACGGCTAAGGGAATAAGAGTTGCCATTTAATTTACATTGTTATGTGATACTATTTTTACAAATAAATCATTCAACTGTTCTAATTCGTAACAAGATTGAATTAAATTATGTATTCATGGAATTGTATAGAAAATTGTGGGGCTTGTTGTCGCTTTGATTTAACTGAGAGAGATGATTTATCAAGAGCACTAACTAATAAAGATATAACTTTAATAAATTCCATGACTGGGAAAGATGGTTGGTGCAAATATTTTGATAAATCAAACAAAAAGTGCATGATTTATGAGTCAAGACCTCATTTTTGTCGTGTTACTGAATTCTCAAAATCGTTCAAAGCGTATTTAAAAAATGGCGATAAATTCCTTATTGATTGTTGTAAGCAACATATATCATCAATTTATGGAAGAAAAAGTAGACAAATGAAGTCTTTTAAGTCGGCTGTCTCAAAAAAATGAATATTAATTCAGAAAAAGAAGAAAAAGATGTAGAGAAAAATTTTGCATCTATTTTTTTCACAACATTTACTACGATATTTATTGCTGAACTGGGTGATAAAACTCAATTAGCCACTCTAATGTTATCTGCAGAATCAGGGAAGCCAATTATTGTATTCATAGGAAGTTCTTTAGCATTAATAAGTTCAAGCCTTGTAGGTGTTTTAATTGGCAAATGGTTGTCTGATAAAATATCCCCTAATAGATTTGCCTTTTTTACAGGTTTTCTAATGATAATTATTAGTGTATTTTTAGCCTATGACATCATAAAACCTTATATATAAATGATTTTAAGTTTACTTTTATCGACATTTCTAACCATATTTATAGCTGAACTAGGAGACAAAACCCAGCTCGCTACATTAACAATGAGTGGCACATCCAATAGACCTTTAGCTGTATTTTTTGGTTCCTCAACTGCTCTTGTATTAGCAAGTTTAATTGGAGCATTAGCAGGTGGGTCTATCTCTAATTTCCTACCTGAAATAATATTAAAATCAATAGCATCTATAACTTTTTTTATTATTGGTATAAAACTATTTATAAATTCATTTTCTTCCAATAAAACTGATATTAATGAATGAGAAATTAAATAGTTTTTTGATTCAATAGATAGATATAATATTAATATATTTACTTGTTTAATATTTCAAGAAATTATGTTTTCAACTTCATCAATAATTGAAAAGTTAAACAAGGAAGAGGGACTGGAATATAAAAAATTGTGCCGATTATTAAAATTATCAAAGAAAAATGATAAGGACAAATTAGATATTGCTTTACATGCATTAGAAGCACTAGAAATAATTAATAAAAATAATAATAATGAATATTTCAGCGTAAAAGAAAGTAATCATTTAGTTGCAAAGATAAGATGCAGCAGCAAAGGTTATTGTTTTGCAGTTAGAGATAACACTAAAGAAGATATTTACATTAGAGAAAATTTACTTAATTATGCATGGAATGGAGATAAAGTTCTTGTCAGGATAATAAAAGAGGGTGTGAGAAAAAGATCACCTGAAGGAATAGTAGATTGCATACTGGAAAGAACAAATCAAATACTATTAGCAAAAGTTGAAATAATTAAGAATGAGGTATATGGGATACCTATAGATGACAGAATCCTATCTAAAATAAAGCTTCCTAAAGAAGATGAAAAATATAAATATATTCCAGATGATAAAAATATTGTAAAAATAGAAATTGACTTATTCCCAATTGGTCAACAAGAAGGAATTGGTCATGTCATAAAACAATTGCATTTAAATAATAACGAGAAACTAGATATGGATTTCGTATTATCTAAAAGTAATATTAATAAAATAGTTAAACTACAAGATCCAAAACTTGCTTCTATAAATCAACAACCAAGACTAGATCTAACGAATAAAAACGCATTTATGTTTAAAAGTTGGAATGCTAAAAATTCACCAACACTTCCAATTTTCCAAATAGAAAAAAATAAGGATAATTCATACAAACTTTGGATTCACACAAATTCAATTGCAGAACGATTAGATCTAAGTAGTAAGAAAAGTATAGAAATATTTTTTGATAGTTTTGAATCATTTCCCCTACTAGAAAAATGGCAACCATACCTAAGCGATGAAATTTGTAACTCTTCAAGATTTAATGTAGGCGAAGCCAATGAAGCTATAAGTTTATGTATAGAATTCGATTCTGATAATGAAATAATAAATTGGTCATTTCAATTAACAAAGGTAAAGTGTTCCTTTTTAGTTGAAAGTAAACATTTAGATGCTCTTTTAACGAGGAAAAGTGGTTCTAGAATTACGTCAAGAATACTAAAACCTATAAAGGACTATATAGAGGATTTAGATAAAATAATTGAAATTTCTAAATTATTCAGAAGAAAACAAATAGATCAAGGAAAAATTGAAATACCTAAGCCAAATACCAATATTGATTCTTTAAAAGAATTATTAGTACATAATCCTGGTGACTATTCAAAAGAATATTTTGAACCATTAGACAAAAATGATATTCAAACATATATATCGCCTTTGCTGTATTTGGCAAATTCAATATGGTTTAGACATTCAAATAATTATGGATTAGACAGTGCATCATACATTCCCCAAGAATTAGATTATATAAATGTAAGTGAAATAGTTAAAAATTCAGAATTAATTGATAGTAAGATCGAACTTAATGAAAACGGGACATTGACGTTTAAGCAATTAATTGAATTATGCAGCGATGAAAATAGGAAGAGAATTTTACATAAACTATTAATTAATCTATTAAGAGATAACGAAGTAAAATTAATAACAAATGAATTAAATATTATAGATTCAGAAAAATTTGTATCACCATGGACATTACCAGCATTTGATTTCACTAATTTAATTAATCAATATAATATTTACCATATGATTATCAATGGTAAAAGAAGTAAAAATATTAATGGGAATATTATAAATATTATGGAAAAAGATTCCTGGAATGATGTTAATTGGGGTATTTATAATTCATCAATTTTAAAAAATATGCATTTATTATTTAATCAGCAAATTATTGAAAAAGTTAATGATTATAAAAATAAAATAAAACAATACCGCTTAAATATGATTAATATAAAACAAGTTAGAAAAGCAGAAAAGCTAGTAGGTAATGATTACAGTGGATTAATTACTTCAGTGCAAAGTTATGGGTTTTTTGTTGAGATAAAAGAATTATTTGTAGAAGGTTTAGTACACGTAAGTACCCTTAGTAATGATTGGTATGAATACAGAACTAGACAAAATCTTTTAATTGGAAGAAAGTCAAAAAAATCCTACAAAATTGGAGATACTATTAGTATCAAAATTATTAAAGTTGATATTCTTAAATATCAAATAGATCTTGAACTTGTTTAAAGATCTTTAGCCATTAAGTTTTCAAATTTAATTTAAACAATTCCCAGTACGATTTAATTAAAAATGAGCTTTAAAAAAAAGAGTATAATAGTTAGTATTTTTTTTATATTATCTATTCAAATTTTATTATTAATAAACAACAGGCAAAAAACTTCCTTTAGATATTTTATTTGGAATGTTGAGGAGGTCAGTATTGGTAGATTGGTATTTATATCATTTATGTCAGGTTTATTAATAAGTTCTTTTTTAAACAAAACAATTAATAGTGAATTTATAGTTTATGAAAAAAATGATGAAGAAAATAAAACAACTTCAGAAAATGACAATTCATTAGAAAAAGAAAACAGCGATGAATTCAATGAAGTTCCTCCAGAGAGAGATTTACGAGATACACAACCAACAATTTCTGTTAATTACAGAGTTATTAAAGATTATGGGGAAAATGAAATCTCCAATAGTAAAAAGACACCAACAAAAAGCCAATACCAGGACGATTGGAACAATGAAGAAATAGATTGGTGAAATTTAATTAGTTATAAATATGAGAATTAATAGCTATTATTATACCTATAGTAACTTTTTATCTTTTGTCTAATTTATGGAAGAATATATAGATCCTATAAATGAAAATATAAGTAATGAAGGAAAACCTTTAAAAAATGTGACTGAAGGAACTAATAAAAAAGATCAATCAAATTTAACTAATAAGGTTTCATCGGAAAATGTTGTAAATTCAAATAATCAGAAAGTAAATAATGTTATAAGTAATGATATTAGTAAAGACAAAGTAATCTCAACTAATTCAAAAGATATAAATATAAAGCCTAAAAAGGAAATCCCTATTGAAAAAAAACCTTTTAATGAATTTATTAACGACCATTTATTACCATCCATAACTCATGAATTTAAAGAGAGAGGATTTGAAGTTAATGAAATCAATCTTAAAAACACCTTTAGGCCAATTGCAGGAGACAAATGCTGGGTTATTTATTGTGAGATAAAAGACATATGTAATTTTTGGTTATCTTTTGAGAAAGATGATATAAGCTCAATAAAAAGCATTTCTCTATGCAAATCTAATCAAAACCCAAGTGTTATTGAATCATTTTTAATTGATGAAAAAAGAATTACCTTAAAACTAATAATTTCTAGAATTCTGCAAAGATTGAACGGACAAAAATTAATAGGAGTAAATTAAAAATTAGAAAGAATAACACCTAGTTAACTTTTTCCTCGAAAATAGAGATAATGATAAATAATAGTAATAACAAACAAAATTATGATGTCTCAATCAACAGTTGAATCTAAAAATAAAAAAGATATTAACAATGGGAAGGTTCCAGCAAAGGAAACAATTCTATCCCCAAGATTTTATACAACAGATTTTGAGGCAATGGAAAATATGGATTTAACTATTAATGAGGAGGAATTAGAAGCCATTTGTGAAGAATTCAGAAAGGACTATAACAGACATCATTTTGTAAGAAATAGTGAATTTGAAGGTGCTGCAGATAAATTAGATCCTGAGACAAGAGAACTTTTTGTTGATTTTCTTGAAGGAAGTTGTACTTCAGAATTCTCTGGTTTCCTGCTTTACAAAGAGTTGAGTAAAAGAATTAAAGAAAAAAACCCACTTCTTGCAGAATGCTTTGCACATATGGCCAGAGACGAAGCTCGTCATGCAGGTTTCTTGAATAAATCAATGAATGATTTTGGATTACAATTAGATTTAGGTTTCTTAACAGCGAATAAAGATTATACTTATTTTCCACCAAGAAGTATTTTTTACGCTACCTATTTATCTGAAAAGATTGGCTATTGGAGATACATAGCAATTTATAAACACCTCGAGAAAAATCCAGATAGTAAAATATTTCCACTCTTTAATTACTTTGAAAATTGGTGTCAAGATGAAAATAGACATGGCGATTTCTTTGATGCACTAATGAAAGCGCAACCAAAAACAGTTAAATCTTTAAGTAATAAAATTACTATAGGTGGGACTACCTTTACACATCCACTATTCGATTATTTCCATAGGTTTAGATATTTTTTAAACAACCTTCCCTTAACTTCTAAATTATGGTCAAGATTCTTTCTACTAGCTGTTTTTGCAACTATGTATGCAAGAGATCTTGGAATAAAAAAAGATTTCTACAGTTCATTAGGGTTAGATGCGAGAGAATATGATCAATACGTTATTAATAAAACAAATGAAACTTCTGCAAGAGTGTTTCCTGTAGTTTTAAATGTTTATGATAAGTCTTTTTATGGAAGATTAGATAAAATAGTTGAAAATAATAAGGTACTTACTCAAATTGAGAACAGCAAAACTAATAAAATTTCTAAGACTTTAAAAAAATTTCCTACTTATTTAGCTAACGGTTATGAGTTGTTGAGACTATACTTATTAAAACCTCTTGAAAGCAAAGATTTTCAACCATCAATTAGATAATCACTTTTATAGGGAGTAATGTTATTGAGTAAAATGGTAACAAGCAGTATCAAAACAGATGAAATTAAGTTTGGTGAGTGCAATAAAAAACTTTTAGAAGAGCTTATATTTTATGGGATTTCATTAGGTGCAGATTTTATAGAATTATTTATTGAGAATACCGATAATTCAAATATTCTTGCAGAAGAAGATTACATTACTAACGTTAGTCCATCATTCAGCAAAGGAGCCGGCATAAGAATTTTTAAAGATAAAAGAGATGGATTTGTAAGTACAAATGATTTATCAAAAGATGGTTTGATGAGATCAGTATCTCAGGCTATTGAGATGCTAGACATAACTGACAAAAATAATAGAGAAAAATTTAACGGTTTAAATAAACATAAAAATTATACTTTATCCAAGAAAACATGGATTGACGAAGTTCCATCTATTCATGAGATAAGTGAAAAACTATTAGTCAGCACAAAGTTACTTAAAAAAAATAGCAAAATAATAACTAGAAAAGGAAGTTACTCAAGAAATTTGCAAGAAGTAATAATCGCCTCCAGCGATGGAACATATGCCTCTGATATTAGATTGCATCAAACAGTTGGTCTAAACGTAATTGCTAGTGATGCCCAATATAGATCTAATGGAAGTAGAAGATTTGGATCATCGGGAATGCCTAATGAATTCAGATTCTGGGATCATGAAAAAGCAGCAAATGATGTATTTGAAAGTTCAATGAATATGTTGTATGCAGATTATGTTGATGCTGGTCAAATGCCTGTTGTATTATCTAATAAATTTGGTGGTGTTATTTTTCATGAAGCCTGTGGACATTTGCTTGAAACAACTCAAATAGAGAGGGGGACAACACCTTTTGAGAATAAATTGAATGAAAAAATAGCACATGAATCAGTAACAGCAATTGATGAAGGGATATCAGAAGGATCCTTTGGTTCATTATCAGTAGATGATGAAGGTATGGAACCAGAGAAATCAGTCCTTATAAAAGATGGAATTTTAAAAAAATTCATTTCCGACAGGGCAGGTGAACTAAGAACTGGTCATAAAAGAACAGGGAGTGGGAGAAGACAAAATTATTCTTTTGCAGCAGCCTCGAGAATGAGAAATACTTATATTGCAAAAGGTGAATTCACAAAAGAAGACTTAATAAATAGTATTAGCGATGGTCTTTACTGCAGATCAATGGGCGGTGGTAGTGTAGGAGCTACAGGGCAATTTAATTTTTCGGTAGAAGAGGGATATCTAATTAAAAATGGAAAATTAACAACGCCAGTTAAAGGTGCAACTTTGATTGGTGATGCTAAAGAAGTTATGCCAAAAATATCAATGTGCGGAAATGACTTAGAATTAGCGCCTGGATTTTGTGGATCTATTAGTGGAAGTGTTAACGTTACGGTTGGCCAACCTCATATTAAGGTTGATTCAATAACTGTTGGTGGAAGATAAGATATGAATTCAAGAGAAATAACAACTCAAATATCCAAAGCTGCAAATTCTCTAAATGTTAAAAAATGGGATTATGGAGCAAGCTTTTCTAATGATTTTTCTGTGCAAGTTGATAAGGGTGATGCTAAACAATTGAAAGCATCACAAAAACAAGTTTTAACTATAAGAGTTTGGAACGAATCTAATCTTGTTGGTATTACTACAACAAGCGACATTAGTAAATCTGGTATTAAGAAGGCTCTAAATCAAGCAAACATAGCTTCTGATTTCGGTAATAAGAATGAATGTACTGAATTTTCACCACTAGCGAAAGATCCTATCAAAGTTGAGGAAGTAAAAAAAAGAAATCCTGTTGGAATAAAAAAATTATTAACGCTTTTAAGAGAAGCAGAAGTAAAACTAATAAAAAGTCATGAATCTATAAAATCTGTTCCATATAATGGTCTTTCCGAAAGTTTCTTTGAGAGAGTTTATGCAAACAGTGATGGTGCTTTTAGAAGCTATACCAAAAGTCAAGCTACACTTTATTTATATGCAAGGGCTGAAGAGGAAGATAAGAAACCTCGAAGCTCGGGCTCTGTAAAACTTGGATACGGAGTTGATGATATTGATATAGAAAAGTGTGTTGAAGAGGCATCAAATAAAACATTATCTCATCTAAATTATTTACCTATTAAAACGGATAAATATCTTATATGTTTTTCCCCAGAATCATTTTTAACGATTATTAATGCCTTTAGCTCAATGTTTAATGCTAGGAGCATTTTAGATGGTATCAGTTTATCTAAGAAAAACTCTATAGGAGAGAAACTATCTACAGAAGCTCTTAATATTTACGATGATGGGCTTCACGAAAAGAATATTTCTTCATCTCCATTTGATGGAGAGGGCACCCCTACCAAAAGAATATGTTTAATTAATAAAGGGAAAATTCAAAATTTCATACATTCTGAATCAACTGCAAGAATTTTTAAAACAAATCCAACTGGCCACGCTGGACTTGGATCAAAAGTTTCAGTATCTCCTGATTGGATAGTAGTAGAGAAATCAACGGGAAATTATAATCTAAAAACATCTCTAGATCACTCTAAATATGAAGGGGAATTTGTATATATTGAAGAATTAAATGCAATACATGCAGGAGTAAGAGCAAGTCAAGGATCATTTTCTCTTCCATTTGATGGATGGCTTTATAAAAACGGATCAAAAATATCAATAGAATCTGCTACTGTTGCAGGAGATATAAAATATCTTTTGAAAAATATCGTAAATATTGAATCAAACCAAGAGGTAACACCAAGTGGGATTTCTCCACATATATGGGTAGATGAATTATCAATAACTGGTGACGCGTGAGAATTATATTCTGGGGGACACCTGAATATTCACTTGCGAGCCTTGATATATTTATTAAATCTAAGCATGAGATAATTGCAGTAGTAAGCCAACCAGATAGGAAAAGATCTAGGGGAAATAAATTAATCTCTTCACCTGTTAAAAGCTTTGCTCAAAAAGAGGATATAAAAATTTATACTCCGAAGACTATCAGAGGAAATATACCTTTTATGAATGAACTTAAATCACTATCTTGTGATTTATTTATTGTTATAGCTTATGGGAAAATTTTACCTAAAGAGATATTAGAGATCCCAAAATTAGGCTGTTGGAACGCACATGCTTCATTACTTCCAAGATGGCGTGGAGCGGCTCCAATACAATGGTCCATAATTAAAGGTGATGAATTTACTGGGGTAGGAATTATGAAAATGAATGAGGAACTTGATACAGGCGACATATTATTGGAAGAAAAAATTAAGATTGACAATAATGATAATTTAAATACACTTACGAAAAAACTTAGCATTTTATCAGCAAAATTATTTTTAAATGCTATATCTTTACTCGAAGAAAATTTAAATAAAAAAACCATTGCTCAATTAACAAAACAAAATACTCTTAGAAGAAAAATCACGTACGCCAGAATGATTGATAAATCAGACTATAAAGTGGATTGGGATAATGAGGCAATAGAAATTAATCGAAAAATAAAAGGATTATACCCACGAGCAAATACAACTTTTAGAGGTAAGAACCTAAAGATAATTAAAATTAAAATTTTGAGAATTGATGAAATTAATAAAGAAAAATACTGTTTAATGAGCATTAATACAAAACCAGGTATTATTCTTGCTCTCATAGAAAATGAAGGAATATTAATTTCAACTAAAACTGATCCGATTGTTTTATTAGAAGCTAAACTTGAAGGCAAAAACATTACTAGCAAAAAGCAAATGATACAACAATTAAAGCCATCAGTAGGTGAATATTTCTCGGATTAAGTTTTGGATTCTTTTTTAGAGAATCCCCAAATGAACGCAAAAATAATCAATATATAAAAATAGTAGTCTGGAAGTATAGATTCTTTAATTAACGTATTTATTAAAAGTTTTATTCCAACAATTAAAATTGCTATGTAACCAGCTGTTTCTAATCTTGAAAATATATCCAGTAGTTTTAGAAAAATCCCCGATGTAAATCTTAAGGCTAATACACCGATTACTGCTCCAATTATTATTAATATGTATTGATCGCTTATCGCTACTGCAGTAGTGATACTGTCTATGGAAAATGCAAAATCGGTAATTGAAAGAAGTGCTACAACTCTTAAGAACCTAAAATTATTTTTATTATCTGTGACATCTGCGGAGTTCTCTATTTCAGAATTTAAAAAAATATTAGAGAAATATAAATATATTAAATAAAAACCAGCAAAAATTCTAATAAGAATAAACTTTAGAAGAAAATTAGATAATATTATGAGAATTATTCTAAATAATAATGATATTGTTATACCAATATTCAAGGCTCTTGACCTTAATTCCGAACTCTTGAGAGATTTAGTGAGAGAAGCCAGCGCGACAGCATTATCCGCCGATAATAATAATTCTAGTGCAATTAATATAGGCAAAAGTGTAATGATTTCGTACCAACTGTCTACCTGGTCTAGTGTTGGTATGAATGAATTTATTGCGACTGAGTCCATATAATATTATTCGCAATTCGTATAAAATCTAATATAATATTACAGTTAAGAGTAATCAAGATTGATAGTTATAAATGAGTTTAAATACTTTAGTAAATTATATTTCAAACACTCAAATTACTTCTGAATTAATAAAAAGAATTTTTAAAAATAAAGGTTTAAATATTGTTGGATCAAGTAGATATGCAAAATCAATAATCTTAGATAGCATCGCAAAAAAAGAAAATAAAAATGTATTATTAATTTGTCCTAATATAGAAATTGCCTATAAATGGATCGGTTATTTTGAAAGTATAAATGATAAGGAAGTTTTATATTATCCACCTACAGAACATTTGCCATACGCATCAATTAATAAATCCAAAGAGATTGAATTTACTCAGCTTACGGTTTTATCCAAATTACTAAAAAAAGAGAAAAAAGAACCTAATATTGTTATATCAACAGAGAGATCACTACAACCTCATTTAATAAATAAAAACTTATTAATTGAAAATAAGTTAGATTTGCAAAAAGGGGTTCAAATTGAGATTCAAGAATTAGCAAATAAACTTACGCTGCTTGGCTATACAAAGGAAAATGTAACTTCTACAGAAGGATTCTGGAGTAGGAGGGGGGAAATAATTGATATTTTTCCTGTTAATAATGAATTACCTATAAGATTAGAATTTTTTGATAATGTAATTGATAAAATGAGAGAATATGATCCATATACGCAAAAGACATTAGAAAGTATCAATAATATTGAAATAATACAAGCTGGATTTGATTTACTTATAAAAGATAAGTTAAATAATTTATCTAAGAACAGTATTTTTAATTCAGGAGATATAAATATAAATAATCTTGACCGTTATGTAGGAATAATTGAAAAAAAGCCTTCAAACATAATAGATTTTATAAATAAGGAAACAATTCTTGTAATTGATGAATTAGAAGATTGTAAAAAATTTGCGAATAATTGGTTTCTAGATTCAGAAAGTAATTTTGATAATTGTGCGTGTGAATTAAATAAAAACCTCAAAAATAATGATATTAATTTAATGGCTAAGCCTAATTTACATTTAAGGTTTGACGATATATTAAATTCACTGGGAAATTTTAATTTAATAAAATTATATGAATTTGAATCTAAAGACAATGTTGATAATAGGTTTTTATTAAACGATAAAAGATTAAATTCATACTCTAAAAATATTGGAAAATTATCCAGCGATATAAATAAAAATATAAAAAATAAAGAAAAAGTATGGATATTATCAGCACAGCCATTAAGAACTAGAACTTTACTTTTTGAACATGAATGTAATACAAACTTTTTAAATAATCCTAATGACATTGATGAGGCATTTAAATCAATTCATAATTCAACTCCTTTGATTCTAAAAAATAAGAATAATTATGAAATCGAGGGGTTTTATCTTCCGATATGGAAAGTTCTTCTCGTAACTGATAAAGAATTATTTTCGCAGCAATCTCTTTTTAATAATGTATTCATAAGAAGAAAGAAAAGAAGTGTCAATTCAAATATAAATTTGAATAAGATTAGTCCAGGTGATTTTATAGTTCATAAGAATCATGGAATAGGACAATTTATAAAAATAGAAAAAATAAATATAACTGGAGATTCAAGAGATTATTTAGTAATACAGTATCAAGATGGGAAGATAAGTGTTGCTGCAGATCAACTTGGTAGTGTCAACAGATATAGATCAAGCGGAAATATAAAGCCAAAAATAAATAAATTAGGAGGTACAGAATGGGAAAGAATAAAAGATAAAAATAAGAAACAAATCAAAAAAGTTGCTGTCGATATCTTAAAACTATATGCAAAGAGAGAAAAGTTAAAAGGTCACATATTCCCAGAAGACGGTCCTTGGCAATATGAATTAGAAGAATCATTCCCTTATCAACCAACACCAGATCAAATTACTGCAGTAAAAGAAATAAAATCTGATATGGAAAGCGATAAGCCAATGGATAGGCTAGTTTGCGGCGATGTAGGATTTGGCAAAACAGAGGTCGCTGTTCGGGCTATTTTTAAGGCTATTACATCAGGAAAGCAGGTAATATTACTAGCACCTACAACAATCCTAGCTCAGCAACATTGGAGAACAATAAAAAATAGATTTTCACCTTACCCAATTAAAATTTCATTACTCAATAGATTCAAAACCCTTAATGAGAGAAAGGAGATCTATAAAGGATTAAAAAATAACAATATTGATTTAGTAGTAGCAACGCACCAAATTTTAGGAAAAGAAATTGAAATAGAAAATTTAGGCCTACTTGTTATTGATGAAGAACAAAGATTTGGAGTAAGGCAAAAGGAGAAAATAAAAAAAATCAAAAATAACATAGACGTTTTAACTCTTTCAGCAACACCAATTCCAAGAACTCTTCATATGAGCTTATCTGGACTTAGACAAATGAGCTTATTAAATACTCCTCCTCCATCAAGAAGATCAATAAAAACTTATTTATCTGAAATAGATATGGATGTTATAAGAACTGCAATTAATCAAGAACTTGATAGAGGAGGTCAAATATTTTATGTACTCCCAAGAATTTCTGATATTGATGAAGCTGTAAATAAATTAAAAAACATGTTTCCTAGCTTAAATTTTATTATTGCTCATGGACAAATGAACGAATCAGAGCTTGAAAATGCAATGATTGCTTTTAATAATGGAGAAGTAGATTTGATGATATGCACAACGATAATTGAAAGTGGATTAGACATACCTAAAGTAAATACAATTATTATTGAAGATTCTCACAAGTTTGGACTTTCTCAACTTTATCAACTCAGAGGAAGAGTTGGTAGAAGTGGCATTCAAGCTCATGCATGGTTATTTTATCCAAATATAAATAAAATTAATGACGCTGCAAAACAAAGATTGAAAGCGATAAAAGACTTTTCGGAGCTAGGGAGTGGATACCAACTTGCAATGAAAGATATGGAAATAAGAGGTGTTGGAAGTTTACTTGGAGAAGAACAAAGTGGAAGGGTTAATGCTATTGGATATGATTTATATATAGAAATGCTTCATGAGGCTATTTCAGAAATCAGTGGACAAGAAATACCAGAAGTTAGCGACACACAAATTGATCTCCCAATAAATGCTTTTATACCTTCAACATGGATATCAAACAAGGAAGAAAAGCTTGAGGCTTATAAAACTGCTACTGAATGTTCAAATAATTATGAATTAACTGATCTAGCTACAGACTGGGTGAATAGATATGGAACTTTACCCAGACCTGTTGAGTCCTTAATTATGATAATGAGACTGAAATTACTTGCTAAAAAATGTGGTTTTAATAAGATCAAACTCAAAAAGCCAAATATAGTTATAGAGACCAAATTAAAAAAATCTACTTTTAAAATTCTTAGAAATTCCTTAGCAAGTAGTCTTCAAAATAAATTTAATTTTGAAGAAGGTCAACAATGGTCCTTTATAACCATAAGAGGTTTAGGAGTTACTGAAGTTCAAAATCAAATAGATCAATTAATTGACTGCTTAGCCTTATTTGCAAAAGAAATAAACAATTTTGATAAAACTACAGTTGCCAAAAAAATTTAAAATATTAAATAAATATTTAATCATCGCGAAAATGTCTAATTTCGGTTAGGTTTAGAAAAATTTTTTTATTGCATGGGCGAATACATAGATGTCGGCATTCAAAGTTCGATATTACCTTTTACATTATTGCTCTCCTCAGTAGTTGTAGGAATATATGCACTTTTTGGTTTTGAGACTGAGAATGATGATGATGATTCAGATTCTGGAAGTGGTGGATTAATGAACCCAATTTAATTTCATCTAAACGAAATCTCTTTTGATCTCCTTTTAGTTATTTTCATTAATCTTGAGATAACCCCTACAATAAGAATAAAAGCAATAATTAATGAGAAAACTACAAATATTGCCAAAAAAATTTCATACATATAAGCTATTGAATCAGAAATATTAGCTATTAGCTTTGCTAGATTATTTAAAAAATTATCGAAAATAGTTAATTTATTTGGAATTATATAAAAAAGATAAATAAAAAAGATACTTAGAGATGACATAAGGAATGATTCTTTCATTAGTATTCCTTTTGATTTCCTTCTTAAACTTAACTTTTTTTTAAACAAAAATTTATCGGAATTATTATTCAAACTGGGTATTTTTAAATCAGCCATTTAAAAAAAATTAAGCAATTTAAATAAAGAATTAATCTTCGAAAAGAAATTTTTTTTATAGTATCTTGTTTATGTGATTAATGCTAATAAGTTTGTTTTTATTATTTGATAATGAGCGATTATCATTGTTATCGTAAACATAAATAAATACGGTTGAAATTAGAAAAATTGAGCATATCGAAACTAGTGGAGGCAAAAGAAAATTTAAAATATTTTTTTTGTCTAATAAAAATAAAAACTTTTTATTATTTAAACTTTTAAATTCTTTTGAATAAATATTTTTAACTTTATTTGAAGAGCCTAATTGATCAAAGCAATTTATAATATCTGCCAAAACTGAATTTCCTATTTTAATACTTAAAGGCTTAACCTCAGGTTTAGTACTTTTCAAAAGAAGAATATGTGAATAATAATTCTCGGGCTTAATATCAATTAGATTTGATTCAAATAATGCAATTTCATTATTAAGTAGGGAATTAGAGTAACAATAAAAAGCTCGTATTATAGTCTTTAGATGATCTATATTTCCCTCAATAGGAGGCTTATCAATAATCATAAGTTTCCATTGAGAAATAATTGATATATTATCTTCATCTTCATTATTTGAGTAATCAGGCAATCCAACAATTTCGAGTGTTACCGATGATTGATTAAATAAAAATTTATTTTGCAACATATCAATAACTAAGTAAGGTAGCTTTTAACTTTTGAAAGCCATCATCCGAAATACAAAACGCCAATGTAAGTAGGATTTTTATAAAAGCCTCATCATTAGATCTGGGATCAAGCAGACGTTTAACCCTCATACTATTAGTATTAAATCTTTCACTTATTAATTCAATATACCTATTCTTAAATTCACTCCAAGCTTTTGGAATCCTTATGAAATCATCCCTGGATTGTAATATTTGTCTTATATAAGGATACAAAAATTTTGCCATTTCAGCAGTTAATTTAATCAATGCTTCGAATTCCTCCACTTTAATATCATTATTATTAAAAGAGTTCCTCATTGGATTGTTATTCCTTAATTTCCAAATAGTAACTTTATTGGGTAAAACCTCATTTAAATTAAGTTTACCTGATAAAGAATATAGAGATTCTGCACCGTTTA
The DNA here is from genome assembly GCA_003279005.1 of Prochlorococcus sp. AG-347-J22. GTDB lineage: Bacteria > Cyanobacteriota > Cyanobacteriia > PCC-6307 > Cyanobiaceae > Prochlorococcus_A. The sequence continues at coordinate 19,148 of QCBY01000002.1, forward strand.
AATCAATAGTTTCTAATGCTAATAAAAGTAAATCAAGTCTTTGAATAGATTCTCTTGATACCCGTTTGCCTTTAGATAAAATAGTAATAATTAACTATGAAAGCTATATGGATATTATAACAGAGAATTTTTATATTCTTTTAGATAAAAATGTATATAAATCATCAAGTTCTTCAATTGTCAATATTCCATAATTCCAAAGAATGATGGGGAGTGGGGTATTACTTTTAGTTGACAATCTTATTCCTAGCTCAACTGAAGCCTGTTTCAAACCAATATCATTAATGAGAAAAGATATTATTTTTATATTTGAATAATTAATCATAAATATTATTTAATAGATGAAAATATTAAAGACTTAGTCATATGATTTAAAATTATTCTTCTTATTAAAAGAAACTTATTTAAAAATAAAAATGAAATTTTTCTCAAAGGTAATAATAGTTGATTATTATTAGCGAATATTTTAATTAAAGAGTCTGTAATGATCATGGTTGAAAAAATATCAAAAAATCTATAAAAATAAAATCTATATTTGAATACAATCAATCCCTTTTTACTTTTAGATACATTACTTTTTAAAATATCATAAATAACATTAACGTCTCTCCAGCAAGTGTTTAATCCTTGGCCACCCACTGGATGAAATGTATGTAATGAATCTCCTACAAACAATTCCTTACTGAAGTCAAAAATTGGTAGACATAACGAAAGAGAAACGGGAAAGATATTAATTTCGCTATTTATCTGATCTAACTGAAAGTATTCAGGGATTATTGTTGACAGATTATCTAATAAAAAGCTTTTACTTGAATTCAATCTATCAATAGATTTTGATGTGCTTGCTGTCCAAATTATTTGATATCTGTTTGCATCTAATGGTAATAGTGCAAGTGGACCTTCCTTCCTGAAAATTTCATAAGCTCTTCGAGGAATATTACCTCTTACTAAAACCTCAAAAGTTAAGCAGGATTGATTATAGGATTTTTTTAAATCAATATACTTAGGATATTTTTTGTAGTTTGAATTTGCGCCAGTTGATATAAATTTATAATCAAAATTAATATTTTCAAAAGATGAATCGAAAGATGATTTAAAAAATACATTATCCATTTTGTCTATTTCATGGAAAAATACATTCATAAGATCAGAATGTTTTACTATCCATCCAATTGAATCTAAAGAACTTATATCTCTATCTAAATCTGAGGTTGTTAAGATCGTAAAGTCTGAAGTTACGCTGTCAGAGATTGAGAGAGAATCAAATTTATAAAGATAAGGTTTTAATTTATACCAGAGATTGAATTTTGAAAGTATTTTTCTAGTTGAATGAGTAATAGCATATGTTTTATCTTTGTTTATCAGTTTCTCTCTTGTCAGCAAATCCGTGAGATAAATATTAAAGTTTAATTTTGATAGAGTTATTGCCAAAAGTAATCCTGTAGGGCCAGAACCAACAATTTTAAAATTTAAAAAATTATTCATTAATGAATAGATATAACTGCAATTTATTTCAAATAAATATAGCAAATTTCCTTGAATGCTGGTCTAAGTAGATATGGGTACTCTCCGATCCAAATATTTGCATCAGGTAACCAGGCATCAGTTAAATAGATCTCTCTATTGAAATTACGATAATTAGATGAAACTAAACATCTAATTTTAGAACCAATTCTAATTTGACTATGCTTATTTTCCATAGGAAAACTTATCTTATCGAGATAACCATCCTCATCCTCTAATTCAATAACAAGCCAAGTTCTTTTTTTTTCAATCAACTCCAAACGACCTTGTCTATTAGATTGCTCACGAGTACTTTCAATTTTTTCAATTTTATAAATATCTGAAATAAAACCATCAAAAAGTGAAAAAAACTTTGATTTTTTATAATTGGAATTTATCCTACTTGATTCAAGTATTGGTCCCCAAATTATATACAGAAAGAAAATTACACATAATAATAACCAAAGATTTTCTGTCTGAGTTGATGATTGACTAATAAAAAGCAAAAGATTTAAAACTCCCCCAATGGAGGAAATTATTAATCTCTGTAAAACTTTTCTAGGGTCTCCAAGAGCATACCTAAACTGACTCCCTGTTCCAACAGAGGGGATTAGTTTAGTAATTTGATTTTGCTTTATAGGAATAAGCATTTAAAATATTAACTTTTCAAGTCCATAAACTAATCCTTTAAAATTACCTATTTTTCGTATTGCTTGTAAAACTCCAGGCATATAAGCTTTCCTATCTATAGTGTCATGTCTTATCGTGTATGTCTCTCCAGGTGAACCCATAATAACAACTTGATGTGCTAACAGCCCAGGCAATCTTATTGAATGAATATTTAAACCTGAATCTCTTACTCCACCTCTAACTCCTTTTAAAGATTCAGATTCTTTAACTAAGTCTTCATTATATTTTTTTGGATATTCTTCAATCATTTCAGCAGTTTTAATACAAGTTCCACTTGGAGAATCCGCCTTTTGATTATGATGCATTTCTATTAATTCAATATTATCGTAAAACTTTGCTGCCACAGAAGCAGCCTGTTGAAGAAGTACCATTCCTATTGAGAAATTTGGAATAATTGCACAACCAACTTCAGCTTTCTGCGCAAAAATAGATAAATCATTTATTTGCGAAGGAGAAAGACCAGTAGTCCCAATAATTGGTGATATACCATAGGCTATAGCGGATCTAGTATTTTCAAAAACTGAATCTGGATGTGTAAAATCGATTAAAACAGGTTTAATATTTTGGTTTCTATAGTTCTGGCTGATTGAACATAGAGTTCCCTCAAGATCATTTGAAACAAAAACTTCGCTACTTTTTAAATTCAATAATTGTGAAATATTTTTACCATTATTTTTTTTATTTATATCAATTGCTGCTACAAGTTTACATTCTGTGGAATTTAGAATGGAATTCACAACTTCACTTCCCATTCTGCCTAAAGCACCAGAAACAAGTACAGGTATGGTTTTTTTAGAAATTTCTGTCATTTGAAATAAAAAATAAATTTTAAAGGTTGTTACACGCTATTGATAATGCACACAATAACGGCAATTCACTCGTAGGCTGGTAAAAATACTTAAAGAGAATCAATGTTTACGCAGGTCCGCTCAGCAAATCGCAGAGTATCTCCTGTTGAGGATAACAAACATAAAATTGTTATAAAAGCAGTTTATGTTGTCCTTGAGCCACAATACCAAAATTCCTTAACCGAAGCTGCAAAATCAATAAATGAAATGAATGGCCCATTAGGGATAGATCTTTGTGGATATCTCATTGAAGAATTAAGGAATGAGAAGAATTATGCAGATTTTAAGAATGACATCGCAAAAGCGGACATATTTGTTGCTTCATTGATATTTATTGAAGATTTAGCCCAAAAAGTAGTTGATGCAGTCGCCCCATACAAAGAGAATCTTAAGGCTTCAATTATATTTCCCTCAATGCCTGAGGTGATGAGATTAAATAAATTGGGTTCTTTTAGTATGGCTCAACTGGGACAGTCTAAAAGCATTATTGGGGATCTTATTAAAAAGAAAAAAGAATCTGATGGAGCAAGCTTCCAAGATTCTATGTTGAAGTTGCTTAATACATTACCTTCAATTCTAAAATATTTACCAGTTGAGAAAGCTCAAGATGCGAGAACATTTATCTTAAGTTTTCAGTATTGGCTTGGAGGAACTACAGAGAATCTTAAAAATTTCTTATTAATGATTTCAGAAAAATATGTAGTTGAAGAAAACATAAAAGATCAAATAGAAGAATTTAAGATACAAGACCCTGAAACATTTCCAGATTTAGGTATTTGGCATCCCCTAGCGCCTTGTATGTTTGAAAGTCTTAATGAATATAAGAATTGGGAAAGTAATAGGAAAGATCTAAACCTAAAAGATGACAAATCTCCAATAATAGGATTAGTGCTTCAAAGGAGTCATATAGTTACAGGAGATGATGCTCATTATGTTGCTGTTATTCAAGAATTAGAATATAGAGGAGCAAGAGTTCTTCCTATTTTCTGTGGAGGTTTAGATTTCTCTAAGCCAGTTAATGAATTTTATTACGATTCAATCAATAAAGATATACCTATTGTAGATGGAGTTGTATCTTTAACGGGTTTTGCACTAGTTGGAGGACCCGCAAGACAAGATCACCCTAAAGCTATTGAAGCTTTGAAAAGACTTAATAGACCGTACATGGTTGCACTTCCATTAGTTTTTCAGACAACTCAAGAATGGGAAGATAGCGACTTAGGATTACACCCAGTTCAAGTAGCACTTCAAATTGCAATTCCAGAGCTTGATGGTGCAATTGAACCTATTATCCTCTCAGGTCGTGACGATGCAACAGGAAAGGCTCATACTCTCCAAGATAGAGTTGATGTAATCGCGGAAAGAGCAATAAAATGGTCAACATTAAGAGTAAAGCAAAGAAAAGACAAAAAACTAGCTATTACAGTATTTAGTTTTCCTCCAGACAAAGGAAATGTTGGTACAGCAGCATATTTGAATGTTTTTGGTTCAATTTACAGGGTACTTCTTGAAATGAAATCAAAAGGCTATCAAATAGATGAACTTCCAAATAATTCAAAAGAATTAATGGAAAAAGTCATTAACAACCCTGAGGCAATGGATGGTTCGCCCGAATTAAATATTGCTCACAAAATGTCAGTAAAAGAATACGAAGAGTTCACACCATACTCACAAAGGCTTGAAGAGAATTGGGGTAAACCCCCTGGAAATTTAAATAGTGATGGACAGAATTTACTAATCTATGGAAAACATTTTGGAAATGTATTTATAGGAGTACAACCAACATTCGGTTATGAAGGTGATCCAATGAGATTACTATATTCAAGAAGCGCAAGCCCTCATCATGGTTTTGCTGCTTATTACACCTATGTAGAAAAAATCTGGGGTGCTGATGCTGTTCTTCATTTTGGAACTCACGGTTCACTTGAATTTATGCCAGGTAAACAGATGGGTATGAGTGAAACATGCTATCCGGATTCTCTGATTGGATCATTGCCAAATTTGTATTACTATGCAGCTAATAATCCTTCTGAAGCAACAATTGCGAAGAGAAGGGGATACGCTTCAACTATTAGCTATCTGACACCTCCAGCAGAAAATGCAGGACTTTATAAAGGTTTAAAAGAATTAAGTGAACTTGTTGGTTCTTATCAACAGTTAAGAGAAAATAGTAGAGGTATACAAATTGTTAATGCAATAATTGAGACTTCTAAGCAATGTAATCTTGATAAAGATGTTGAACTACCTTCAAAAGATGTAGAAGAACTTTCAATAGAAGAAAGAGATTTATTTGTGGGTAATATCTATAAACAATTAATGGAAATAGAGAGCAGACTATTACCATGTGGTCTACATACGATTGGAGAAGCACCAACTTCAGAAGAAGCTGTAGCTACCCTCGTTAACATTGCATCTTTAGAAAGAGAACAAGAGGGATTAAGATCTCTTCCTGGACTACTCGCAGAATCCATGGATTTAACTATCGACCAAATTTATGATGGAAATAATAAAGGTGAACTCAAATTTGTAGAGTTAAATGAAAAAATAATAAAGACAGCAAGAGAGTCTATTTTTGCTATGGTTAACTCTTTAAAAATTGTTGATGGAAGAGTTTATTTAGAGAAATCACTTCTTTCCAAACTATTTGACTTTCTTAAAGTATTTGGTATAAATTTTCCTACACCATGGCTAAGAGCATGTAGATATAATGGATTTAATGGAGTAAACCAAAAAGAATTAAATAAATTGTTTGATTATTTACTTTTCTGCTTGGAACAAGTATGTGCTGACAAAGAGATGGATAGTCTTATTAAAGCGTTAGATGGCAACTATGTTTTACCTGGACCAGGAGGAGATCCTATAAGAAACCCAGGTGTTTTGCCTAGTGGTAAAAACATCCATGCACTTGATCCTCAATCAATCCCCACTACAGCAGCAGTCGCTGCAGCAAAGTCTGTTGTAGATAAATTAATACAAAGGCAAAAGGAGGAACAAGGTACTTGGCCTGAAACAATTGCTTGTGTTTTATGGGGCACCGATAACATCAAAACATATGGAGAATCACTTGCACAAATCTTATGGTTTGTTGGGGTAAAACCTAAACCAGATTCTGTTGGGAGAATCAATAAATTAGAATTAATCCCTTTAAAAGAATTAGGTAGACCAAGAATAGATGTAGTAGTTAACTGCTCAGGCGTATTCAGAGATCTATTTATCAATCAAATGGCCTTAATAGATCAGGCAGTAAAATTAGCTGCTGAGGCTGATGAGCCTTTGGAATCAAATTTTGTAAGAAAACATTCATTAGAACAAGCTGAAAAAGAAGGCACTTCTATCAGAGAGGCTTCAGCGAGAGTATTCTCCAATGCAAGCGGTAGTTACAGTTCAAATGTAAATTTAGCTGTAGAAAATTCAACTTGGGAGGAAGAAAATGAATTACAAGAAATGTATTTATCACGTAAAACATATGCTTTTAATGCTGATAATCCAGGTGAAATGAATCAAAAGAGAGAAGTATTTGAATCTGTAATGAAAACAGCAGATGTCACATTTCAAAACCTTGATTCCTCAGAGATTTCCCTAACTGATGTAAGTCATTATTTCGATTCAGATCCAACCAAATTAATTAAAACTCTAAGAGATGACGGTAAAGAACCGAGTAGCTACATTGCAGACACTACCACTTCTAATGCTCAAGTTAGAACACTTGGAGAGACTATCAGATTAGACTCAAGGACAAAACTTTTAAATCCCAAGTGGTATGAAGGTATGCTCAAATCAGGTTATGAGGGAGTAAGAGAGCTTTCTAACAGACTAAATTACACTTTAGGATGGAGTGCGACAAGTGGCCAAGTAGATAATTTTGTATATGAAGAAACAAATGAAACATTTATAAATGACGAAGAGATGAGGAAAAGGTTAATGGATTTAAATCCTAATAGTTTTAGAAGAATAGTAGGGACTTTGCTAGAGGTAAATGGTAGAGGATATTGGGAAACCTCAGAAGAAAATATAGAACAGTTGAAAGAACTATACCAAGAGGTAGAGGATAAAATCGAGGGTGTTAAAGAATAATTTTATTATTATTTCCTATATAACTTATCAGCAACTTTTAGAATTTGGTAATTCAATTTCACATTGTGAACTCGCACAATATCAATATTAAATTGTGAGCAAAGGCAACTTATTGCAAGTGTTCCAATATCCCTTTCTTTAGGATTTTCCTCATTCAATATTTCTCCTATAAATCTTTTCCTTGATGCACCAATTAAGATTGGCAAATTTAAGTTCTTAAAAACATTCAAGTTTTTTAGAATTTCCAAATTTTGATTAATATCCTTTGAAAAACCTATTCCAGGATCAACAATTATATTTCTTTTAGATATATTCTTTTCTATGGCATTTTTTATTAAACTATCGATAGAGCACTTAACCTCACTCAACAAATTATCATATTTAGAAAGTTCATTCATATTTTGACTATTTCCTCGACTGTGAGTTATGACATATGGGCAGTTGAATTTTGAAACAACATCCAAAATTTCTCTATCTCTTCTTCCTCCCGTGACATCATTTATCCAATCAGCGCCATTTAAAAGAGCTTCGTATGCTACCTCAGAATTAAAAGTATCAATAGAAACTAAAGCATGAGGATATTCAGATTTTATTAATTTCAGATATGGGATCAGTCTTTTAATTTCTATATTGGAACCAACTTCTTCAGCCCCAGGCCTAGTGCTCTGCGCACCAAGATCAATAACATCCACACCATTATTTAAAAAATGATTAACTTGATTTAAAACTTTTTTTGGAGAATTTAATTCCCCCCCATCACTAAAGGAATCAGGAGTTAAATTAATAACCCCCATAATTGAAGTTTTTTGTCCCCAACCTTTAGGCCATGGATTTGTATTATTGATAATTTGCAATTCTTGCAAAACTATTTGGATCTAATGAAGCCCCTCCAACTAAGACTCCATCTATATCACTCATTGACATTATTTCGTCAATATTATTAGGTTTAACTGATCCTCCATATTGAATAATTACATCTTCGAAACCTATTAATTTTCGAATCAAAGAACATATCTTATTAGCATCTTTGGCCTCACATGTTTTTCCTGTCCCAATAGCCCAAATTGGTTCATACGCAACAATTAAATTTGATGGATCTGTTTTTTCCAACCCTTGTTCAACCTGTCTAGTAATAACTCTATCGGCTTCTCCTCTTTCTCTTTGCTCTAATGTTTCTCCAACACAAACAATTGGGGTAAGTCCATTAGATTGCGCAAAAACTGCTCTTTTGTTGATTTGTTCATCACTTTCACTAAAATATTTCCTAGGTTCACTATGTCCAACAATGGCATATTTTACATTGTGTTCAATAAGCATATTGGAAGAAATTTCTGCTGTAAAAGCTCCCTGTTCTTCCCAGTGAATATTTTGACTTGAAATATTTAAATAATCAAAATCAGAAAAACTTGCAAATGTAGAAATAGCAGTAAATGGAGGAGCGATTATAATTTTTCTATCATTTGGAATATTCTTAATGAGAGGAATAAAGTCTTCCAAGAAACGTTTCGTTTCTGCACAAGTCATGTGCATTTTCCAATTACCAGCGATTACAGATTTTCTCAAAATATAATGTCCAAGAAAAATATATTAATATAAGCTGAGGATAATAAGTTAATTATTCAAAAAATAATTCATTTTTTAGAAACATAACTTTATCTCCTCTAACCAGTTTTCTTCCTCTTTTTGTTTCTATTTGCCCATTAACTTTAACATGACCTGCTTTTATGAAGATTTTTGCTTCACCTCCAGAAGAAACAAGGTTACGCCATTTTAAAAATTGATCTAGTTTCATGGTTTTAATAAACCACAGCAATTGATAAAGTAAAAGAAATACTTTAAAAAAATATTTTGCAATTAATTCCTCCAATCACTCCCTATATTAATAGATTTTTAAAAGGATTTATATGCATGATTATATATGTAAGTTGTTGGCCAATATTAGCTTTTGTGGCGGGTAAATTAATTCCTGCAATTGGCTCAGGAGATATTTCAAGAGTTTCTAAAATAATAACTAGCACCCTTGTTATTTTCCTAATTCAAAAAATTGCTCAATTTGGTCAAGATGTTTATATTGCAAAACCATCACTAGAAATTAGTGAGGTAATGAGACAAAAATTATTTAGCAATATTCACAAAATAAAAATGAATTTTATAAGTAAAATCTCTGCGGGTGATTTTACTTATAGACTAACTGAAGACGCTGACAGAGTAAGTGAAGTAATTTATAAAACTTTTCAAGGTACATTACCATCTCTTTTGCAATTATTAGCAGTAATTATTTATATGTTTTATTTAGATTGGTCATTAACATTATCCGCTTTCGTCATAGCTCCAATTATTATCATTTCAGTAAATACCTTTGGAAAAAGAGTTTTAAAAGCCTCTGAAAAAAGTCAAGAATCAACAAGTGATTTAGCAGGTTTAATAGGAGAATCTATTAATGGCATGTCAACCATAAGAGCATTTGCAGCAGAAAAATGGATAAAAGGTAGATTTAATAAAAGGTTGAGGAATAATAAAAATGCAAAATACAAAACTCTTAAATTACTTGCCTTCCAGCATCCTGTTGTAGGATTTATTGAAGCATTTGGAATATTAGCAATCTTAGGTTTAGGAACATTAAGAATAAGCCAAGGACTATTAACGAGTGAAGAATTCAGCAGTTTTTTTGCAGCAATCCTTATGCTTATTGACCCGATTAGCCAAATTAGTGCAAACTTTAACGATTTTAAGCAAGCAGAAGCTTCTTTGAAAAGATTAAAAAAGATAAATTTAGAACCTTTAGAACAAGATGAGAAAGATTTGAAGAATTTATCAAAAATTGATGGGAAAATAGAGTTCAAAAATGTTAGTTTTGAATATAAGAAGGGTAACAAAGTCTTAAAAGACATAACTTTAGAAATTGCAAAAGGAAAGGTTATCGCATTCGTTGGATCTTCAGGTGCTGGTAAAAGTACAATGATGGCTTTGATACTAAAATTTATATCTCCTATGACAGGCAAAATTTATATAGACGATAAAGAAATAAATACTATAAGCTCAGTAGATTTAAGAAAAAACATAGCTTTAGTGCAACAACAACCTTTTTTATTCTCTGGTCAAATTAATGAAGTAATAAAAATGGGACGTGATTTCAGCGAAGAAGAGGTAATTGAGTCAGCCAAAATTGCAAATGCCCATAAATTCATTCAAAAGCTCCCCAGCAAATACGAAACAGTAATAAGCGAAAGAGGTACAAACTTATCAGGAGGTCAGATTCAGAGGATAGCTATTGCTAGAGCAATATTGGGAAATCCATCAATACTTTTATTGGATGAGGCTACAAGTGCATTAGATGCTGAATCAGAAGCAGAGGTTCAAAAAGGGTTAAATCAAGCAATGAATAATAGAACAGTTATTATTATTGCTCATAGATTATCAACTACTCAGGGTGCAGATAAAATTGTTCTTTTTGATAAAGGTAAAATTATGGATACTGGGAAACACATCGATTTATTTAATAAAAATGGCATTTATAAAGAATTATGTGAAAAACAGTTCATTAAGATAATATGATTATGTTTTATTTATTAAAAAATAAAAATCATGATTGAGAAAAACATTGAAAATAGTAGTCCAGTATTAACATTTGAGGGGAAAAAGTATAATGTTAATGATTTATCAAATGATACGAAAGAAATAATTAAAGGATTACAAATAGCAGAAACACAACTTAAAATACATGAAGACACTCTCAAATTATTATCTATTGGTAGAAAATCTCTAGCTAACCAATTAAGAGAGAAACTTAAAAATTATGAGTAATTTCTAGTAATTGTGCATTTCCTGAAGGGATAGTGTATCAATTTTATTTATCTGCAAAGATTTAATTGCTTGCAAAGCTGCTTTTGCAGCAGGAATAGTAGTAAATGTCGGTATATTGTATTCTAAAGCTGCTCTCCTTAGATAGGTATCATCATGAAAGGCTTGAGAACCAACTGGTGTATTTATAACTAATTGGATAAGACCTGAACGAATTAAATCTTCAATATTAGGCCTTCCTTCATGTACTTTCAAAACTTCATCTACTTCAATCCCTAAATCTAACAAATATCTAGCAGTACCCTTGGTTGCAATTAATTTAAAATCTAAAATTATAAGTTCTCTCGCGATCTCCTCTAGTTGATCTTTATCTAAATCATTTGTAGATAAAAAAGCAACACCCTCAGAAGGAACACCATTCCCTGCAGATAATTCAGACTTAGCATAAGCCAAACCAAAATTCTCAGCTAAACCCATCACTTCACCAGTTGAACGCATCTCAGGTCCAAGTAAAGTATCAGAACCTGGAAACCTTTTGAATGGCAAAACTGCTTCTTTAACAGCTTGATATTTTGGAATTATTTCCTCAGTAAAATTTATATCTTTTAAAGAACTTCCTTGCATTAGTTGTGTAGCTAATTTCGCAACAGGCTTACCTATAGCTTTAGAAACAAAAGGAATTGTTCTTGAAGCTCTTGGATTAGCCTCAAGAATAAATACTTCATTTTCTTGATTATTTATGTTTGTAACTGCGAATTGTAGATTTATTAACCCAACAACATTTAATCTGTTAGCAATTAATTTTGTCCATTCTTTTACAGTCTCTAATGTTTGTTTGGATAAAGAAATTGAAGGCAGGCAACAAGCTGAATCACCGGAATGGATCCCGGCAGGTTCTACATGTTCCATAAGTCCTGCTATTACAACCGAACCGGTATCATCACATAATGCATCCACGTCAATCTCTATTGCATTACTTAAAAATTGATCCAAAAGGATTGGATGATCGGGTGAAACTTTAACAGCCTCTGATACATAACGAGTTAATTCAATTTTATCTTTAACTATTTCCATAGCCCTTCCACCTAAGACATAAGAAGGTCTAACAACTAGTGGGAAACCTATATCTTTTGAAACTGATAATGCCTCTTGTTGATTACTCGCTATTCCATTGAGAGGTTGTTTGATTTTTAATTCTTCTAGAATCTTTGTAAATTCTTTTCTATCTTCTGCAATATCAATAGATAAGGGCGATGTCCCAAGAATTTTCGAATTACATTTAACACCTTCTTTTGATTTCAACCAATTGAATAGTGGTAATGATAACTTAAGAGGGGTTTGCCCACCAAATTGGACTATTAATCCAAAGGGATTTTCAGCCTCGATAATATTGAGAACATCTTCTAAAGTAACAGGCTCAAAATATAATATATCACTAGTATCATAATCAGTTGAAACAGTTTCAGGATTACTATTTACCATTATGGTTTGGTATCCATTACTTGATGATTGAAAAGAAGCATGGCAACAACAGTAATCAAATTCAATGCCTTGACCAATTCTGTTAGGTCCACCGCCTAAAATCATAATTTTTTTTGATGAAATCTCATGATTAGAAGAAACTTCATTGTCAGTTAACTGAAAACTTTTATTCGAAAAAGATTCTTCATAAGTTGAATAATGGTAGGGCGTATCTGATGAAAACTCAGCGGAACAAGTATCTACTGTTTTATAAAGAGGTATTATATTTAATTTTTTTCTATAATTTCTTAATTCAAAAAAGTCCGAGTTAGTTAGTTTTGCAATCTGCTGATCTGAAAAACCAAATTGTTTAGCACATAGCATTAAATCTCTATCAATTCCATTAAGCTGCTTACCTTTCAAAAATTGATTCTCAAAGTTGAATATATTTCGTAATTTCTCAATAAACCACAGATCTATATTAGTTATTTCATTTATATAAGCATCGGTCTTACCAGCTTCCATAGCTTTTTTAACAATTAGTATTCTCTCAGAAGTAGGATTTCTTAAATTGTTTTTTAAATCATTTTCGTTATTGAAATCTTCAATAGAATCACATTCCCAACCATAGATATCAATTTCCAAGGATCTCAAGGCTTTTTGAAAAGATTCTTCAAATGAACGACCAATTGCCATTGATTCCCCTACAGATTTCATTGCTGTATTCAAAATATTTGACGAGCCTTTAAATTTTTCAAAAGCAAATCTAGGAACTTTAGTTACGACATAATCAATGGAAGGTTCAAAACATGCAGGAGTTTTTTTGGTAATATCATTAATTATTTCATCAAGGGTATATCCAACAGACAACAAAGCTGCAATTTTAGCAATTGGAAATCCTGTAGCTTTACTAGCTAATGCAGATGATCTACTTACTCTTGGATTCATCTCAATAACGATTACATCTCCATTTTTTGGATTTACAGCAAATTGGATATTACTTCCTCCTGTTTCAACTCCAACTTCCCTTATGATTTTTAATGCTAAGTCTCTAAGTCTCTGATATTCTTTATCAGTTAATGTTTGAGCTGGAGCAACAGTTATTGAGTCGCCAGTGTGCACCCCCATAGGGTCTAGATTTTCAATACTACAAATAATCACTACGTTATCAGCTTTATCTCTCATAACCTCTAATTCAAATTCTTTCCAACCAATTAAAGATTTCTCAATAAGTATTTGATTACTAGGACTTTCATCTAAACCAGATTTACAAAGATCGTTAAATTCTTCAAGATTATATGCTATGCCTCCTCCAACTCCGCCTAATGTAAAAGCGGGTCTAATGATTAATGGATATGAATTTATTTGTTTAGATACTTTCATTGCTTCAACTAAATCAGAAGCAATACCAGAGGGACAAACATTTACATTTATTTTTTCCATCGATTCTTTAAACAACTTTCTATCTTCAGCTTTATTAATAGCTTTTAGATCGGCCCCTATTAATTCAACATTATTATTTTTCAAGAAATCAGTTTCAGAGAGTTTTACAACTAAATTAAGAGCTGTCTGACCACCCATTGTAGGAAGTATCGCATCGGGTTTTTCCTTTAAAATTATTTGAGAAACTATTTCAGGAGTTAATGGCTCAATGTACGTTTTATTTGCTATGTCAGGATCGGTCATTATAGATGCTGGATTCGAATTAATTAAAATAATTTCATAGCCAGCGTTTCTTAAAGCTTTACAAGCCTGAGTTCCTGAATAATCAAATTCACAAGCTTGACCAATTACAATTGGACCTGAACCAAGAATAAGTATTCTTTTAAGATCACCTCTTTGAGGCATAATTTGAAATCTTCATTTATCTAATGCTACTTATAAATCATCAGATGTTAATCAAGTGACTTGAAAAGCAACATTTGTTTCTATAGTATTGGTAGTAAAAAATAATTTATGAGCGAACTTCAGCGACTTAAGAGTTTGTTGCCTCCGGAGAATGAAAGTTGGGTTTTTATCGAAGCAGCCGCCGCTATAAGCCCCCCATTGATAACATTGGAAGAAATTGGTCGTGACGAAGTTGAAATTCAAATAGATTTAGAAGAATGGGAAAATTTTGCAATAGACCATAGAAATTTATTGTTTTGGCATGAAGTTGGGAAAATACAAAATGATGCAATTCCAAGAGACGGTTGGGAAATGGCAGCATTAGCAATAGGATTAGGTGGGGCAATAGGTGAACTATGGGTACAAGATGGATTACTTTTATTGCTGGCACTTGGTTTATCAGGTTTTGCAGGATATAGACTATACATAAAAAACAATTCCGAAAAAAAACTACAAGATGCAATTTTTGCAGATGAAAGAGCAATAGACCTTGCTTGCAGATTCGGATATAGTATTCCTAATGCCTATAAAAGTCTTGGTGGGGCACTAAAAGAGCTAATAGAAAAGACAAGAAAGAAGAAAAAAAGGAGTTTTTTTGAAGATAGATTAGAAGCATTAAGGAAAAGTGCAGAAAAAGCTAGATCAGAATTGTCACAACAAGAAGGTTCGGAAAGATCAGTTTCAAGCGAAAACGTCTATGGACAGTAAATTTTTAGTTCTAATGGCAGCAAAAGCCTGTGATCAAAAAAAGGCCCAAGAGATAAGATTGATTAATATTAATAAAGTCTCGTTCATTAGTGAATGGATACTTATAGCTGAAGGCCTATCAGATGTACAAGTTAGGTCAATTTCTAATTCTGTAGAGGTTGAATTAAGAGAAAATGCAAATATTGAACCAATTAGAAAAGAAGGAGTTAACGAAGCAAAATGGGCCTTGCTTGATTATGGAGATTTAATAATAAATATTTTTCAACCTGAAATAAGAAAATTTTATGATCTTGAATCTTTTTGGAGCAATGGCGATAATTTAAAATTCCCATAAGCAATAATGATGAACCCATCTAATTGTCCTGTTCCAAAAAACCAACAACCCACTAATGAATTTATTGAATTATCCAAATCCAAGATATTTTCATGGCCTAAATCAAAGATATCCTTTTTATTTATATTACTTAAGTTTTGGCTAGGTACTTTTATTTTCTTTATTATTATTTCATCGGGAAGTGTCTATTTCGAAACTGCAACGTTAAAGTACATTTTAATAAGCTTTTTTGGTAGTTTATCTTTGCCTTTACTTTTATCTATTAGGTTATATCTTGGTTGGAATCATATATTTAAAAGATTAACTTCAGAAAAAGTGGAATATGAAGAATCCGGGTGGTATGACGGACAAATATGGATAAAACCAGTTGATTTAAAAGAGAAAGAATCATTAATAGCTAATTTAGAAGTAAAGCCGATATTAAAAAATTTAATACAAACTTTATCTCTTATTATAATATTTGCCTTAATTGGAATTTTATTATTCCAATATAATCATTTCTAAAATGAGTTCTAATTTTAAAAATTTATACACATCAAACAATCCTCCATTAGAGGCGATCTTAATGAGAGGTTCCAAACTTGAATCAATACACAAAGTACATGCAGTAATTAGTGATAAAAAAGGTAGAGTTTTAATGTGCGCTGGCAATCCCGAATATAAAAGCTTTATAAGATCAGCATTAAAACCATTTCAGGCAATACCGTTTGTAAGTAGTGGAGCTTCATCAAAATTCAAAAATCCATCAAGGTCAATAGCCTTATCCTGTGGATCTCATAGTGGGTCCATATTACATACTAGAGAAGCTTTCAAAATATTATGGGAATACGATATAGATATCAATAATCTTAAATGTCCTTTGAAAATAACAAGCCCTTTAGAACATAATTGTTCAGGTAAGCATTCAGCATTTCTTGCAACATGTAAAAAATTAAATTGGCCTTTAGAAAGTTATTTAAAAGGAGATCATCCACTTCAGAAAGAAATATTTAGAATAATTTCCGAACTTCTTGAAATTCCTTTAAAGCACATATACGCAGAGAGAGATGACTGTGGGGCACCAACTCTTTATATGAAGTTAATAGAAATGGCAAAATTATATTCACTATTAAGTAGTTCGGACAATGCTGAGTTAGAGCAAATAAGTAGAGCTATGACGACCGATCCAGCAATGATTAGCGACTACAATAGATTTGATACCGAAGTAATACAGTCCTCACATGGGCAAGTTATTAGTAAAGGAGGAGCAGAAGGAATACAATGTCTTTGTAAGGTAAATGAAGGAATGGGTTTAGCCTTAAAAGTTGAGGACGGTTCAAAAAGAGCAAAACAAGCTGTAGGTTTACATTTATTAAAACAACTAGAATGGATTTCAGATTTAAGGATACAAGACATTAAGGAAAAGATCTTAAAATTGTCTGAAGGCGTTCAAATAGAAGTAAAAGGTCAATTAAAATTCCAGGAATCATAAAAAAAGAAAAAAAGATCCCTTTCAGATGTATGCTATGTATATGTCGCGGGGTAGAGCAGTCTGGTAGCTCGTCGGGCTCATAACCCGAAGGTCGGAAGTTCAAATCTTCTCCCCGCCACCAATAAGCGGATATGTATGCCAATCTATATAATGGCTATTCTTCCAAGAGATCTTTTATCTCATAATCTTTAGATAAAAAATTTTAAGCCATTTAAAACATTTATAAAATATTAAAATTAAAGCTCAATTTCAAGAGATAATATTTTATAAATATTTCAATTAAATATGTAATGAGGCTTTGCTTGCCACTTTAATATTCCTTTGCTAAAAAGATAGAGCGGACTAAAGTCCAATACTCCACGAGGATTTAGTCCGCTCTTGATTCGTTTACCTGATTAATTTATTTTTTAAAAGTTCATAAACAATTGATTTAAACTGAAATTTATAATGTAATTAATATCTGCTGGCTCTGATTCAAGGTTAATCTTTTTTAGAAGTTATTAATAGAGATAGGCAATCAAAAGGTTTAAACAAGATAAAATTTTTTATAAAGGGTTTTTGATTTTGTATCAATTGTACGGTTTAGAATTGAACCATTTGTTATCAATAAATTATGAGTTACTATGCAGAACCAAATTACATAGAATATGACGAATGGTTTGACGCAAATATAGATCCCATTGACTTAATTGACTATACAAACGAAGCTGAGTTTACTGACTCTATTCATTCAAAATTTTATCAAATTTCAGCTCAGAATTTAAATATCGGGTCTTCAAATAATATGCTCTGACTATAACTTAACTTTTTATTAATTATTATTTAATTTTAGTTTTTTTAGTTAAATTTGTAAGCTGAAAATAACCATTCTTGTTTAAGGAATATTTATCGAACCAAAGGTTTAATAAATTATCGAGACCTATTCCTACTAAATATTTTTTATTTAAAATTTTATAGTCTGATAAAGCAAGTAATAAATAGGGAAAGATCATATCTAAAAGACCAGGAGGCAGATTTTTCAAAGGGACACAGTGACCCTTTGCCCATATAATCTGCATATCTTGAGAAAATAAAGAACTCCAATAATTAAAATCACAATATAATTTTTCTGGAGGTAGGAGATTAAGCTTTAATACCTGCGTTGAAGAATTCATAGTAGAAGGTCATAAAAAATTAATTTCCAAATTATTAATTACATTTTTATTATCTGCAAAAAAAATATTAAAAATGTATTCTTAGTAATCAAAGAAATATTATTAAATTAGTAACACAAAGTATTGCACAGTGCAACACTTATCTTAGGAATTCCTCTTTTTCATTCTTTCCTGGAATTGAAGGAAGATTAAAAATTTTGAGTAAATTTCATTATCAAAAGGTTCTTCTTTTACTTCCTTTAAATTGAGATTTTCGTCATTTAATAATTTTTTTTTAAAATTATAATTAAATTCTTTATTAATAATTTTTTTTGTTTCAAGGCTTTCATTATTTAAATTATTTTCTCCATAATTGTTTAGTGATTTGTCTTTACCTAAATCGAAAAGTCCTCTTTTATACAAGGCCTCCTCAACTAAAATATTAATTACTTTCGCATTACTCAGATTGTTTTCAAAGCTTATTTTATTAATTAAATCTAATACGTCTCTTCTAGGTATAAAACCTACTCTCCTTTTTTTTGTAGGCATAAAATAGTTCTGCACTTGACTATAATAAGTGTTGCACTATATTAAAAGCAAGTCAACGTTTTTTTATGATTATTCCAATTACCATTTTGTTCGGAGCATTAGGATATCTTTATTACAAATCAAAGGACGAAGTACCTTTGATTGAATTTGAACAATCAGATATCACTAACGAAAAACTAAAAGAAGACGATTTATACAAAGATTTGGAAGACCTTTTTATTTAATGAAAAAATATTTAAATTATCTTTTATTATTATTTACTAAAACCCATATAGTAGGAATGCAAGCTAAGTAATAATAGTATCGAAGAACCAAAATACCAAATAAGGATCCATGTAATGAAGTCAACACCACTAGATTTCTTATTTTGAAATTTCTCAAATATTTTTGAAAAATCATTAAAGTTGTATGTGGAGATTCTTAAAGTTTTCATAATTATTTGTTTTTTTTAATCAAGCAAAAAAAATATATCTGTGCAAGTTTTTTTCAGTTTTCTTAAGATCAATACAAAATTTAATTTAATAAATCTTAAAATGAGAGTTATTGATAAGCATAAATTCTTTAACCGAACAAGTTCGTTTCATAACCGAACCATTAAATATATTTTTTAGTAATTAAAATTATTTTAATTAAAGTTTGCAGCTATGACTGTACATCAAGATTATGAAATAAAGATCAACATCAATGAGTTGATCGAAAAAAGAATTCCTTGTTGTGATTTATTACATCCTGATCACTGCTTAACAGAAGAACAAGTTTCTGAAATTGCACATGATATTAGAATGGATCTAAATCTTCATGACTTATATAAGCAAGTTGATCAACACATAATGAATTATGTGAATGCTGCTGGGATAGATAATAAGGAGCACTGGGTTGAACCAAATCTTCCGGATTTAGATAGAGATTTTAAAGAAGAAGTTGGAATAGATTTTGATTAACTACTTTTTATACGCAGAAATTAATTTTTATAGTTCTACGTAGATATTTTCAATAATAATCACCCTATTGAATTTAATTTTTTTTCTAAATCATAAATTAAATTATAAATACTTTCAGCAGATCTTTTCCTTCTTTTAAAGAAGAAATTAATCAGGACTAAGCAACCCATTAATATAGATATTACTTCTATAAAAACTACAAGTGAATTAAAAGCCATTCATTCATCATCTCTTTATTTAAGTTATTTAAATATAGAGTTTAATCCAATAGGTACTTAATACATAATTTAAAATTAATTTTTTTGACTATAAATTTCAAGATGGACTATGGTTTGTAAACTATCATAAACTACGAATTTGATCAAAAATTCAAAAAATGTTCAATTTTTTTGCTTTAACATTAACTGAAATCGGAATAGGAAAGTTAGAAATACTTGTGATAGTGATAGTATCATTATTATTTCCAATATTATTCATAATTGCATCGAAGAATCTAGATGCAAAGGGTGTATTTGACTGGATGATGGAAAAGCCAAATGACTGGATTGGGAGAAAATAGAGTTTTTAATATTTAGTTTCTGAATGATAAATTTTCTAATTCATTCTCAGGGAAGTCAAATATCTGGCAATTATTCTCGAGACTTAAAAGAATATTTTTTTTAAGAAATTCATTGTCAATAAATTTGTTTAATTTATTTTTTGCAAATTCTTTATTTGTCTCGCCAATTGAAAATTTTAAAGCCCCAACATCTGAAATACCAAATTTAATTGAATTACAGTATGTATTTGAAAATTTTCTAGAAATCTTTAGTGTATAGTTTTCAACTGTTTTTGCTGAAAAATCAATAGAATAAACTGGGCTATCTAATGTAATTAAAATTAATGATAAAAGAATATTTAAAATATTTCTAATCATTGGGTTTCAAAAATTAATAATTAATTTACATTAAAGTATTCAAATAAAAAAAAGGTTTAAAGGATCGATATAAAATCTGTTTGAAATGAAATATTTAACATCCAAATAAGAACTCTGTTTTTGCATATTGAAAAAATTTATTTTTTTTTCTAGGATTTGTTGATACAACGAAAAAAAGTCTATATAAAAATATATGTATTTAAATGAATAAAACTATTAAAAACAAAATTCAAAAAAGTATTGGCTTTTTACTTTTGATGTAAACTAAATTACTAAAATATTATTCTAAAAAAATTTTTAGAGGTAAAACAGAATTTATTAGATTGAAAAATGATATCTATCAAATTATGAATAATTTAAATATAGTAAAATCTTCTACTTAAGAAAAAAAACCGCAAACATACAATCAAATAATGCCCATCACATCAAATAATAGATATAGAATTTTGAAATGAACTGGTGATTAAATCTTTTCTCTTAAAATATTGCTACAAATGATAGAGAAATTTTCTTTTATCTGATTTTAATTATTCACTTGGGTTATAGTTCCGGAAGATAACTAGTTAATTAAAAAAAGATATTAGTTTATGGAAAATAAGCAAATTAATTTTTTTAAAGTTAAAGACATTAACACGGTTTTAAAACCTTTTAAGAAGGGTTCTGTTATAAGTATCGATAATGTTGATATTAGAGAAAAGCCAAAACAATTAGAAATAGGTTTATATGGTTGGTATGCAATTTGTCCATCAAGTGAGCTTAAAAACAATAAGATACATTATTTCTCATTGTTTGATGAACCCCTTCTTTTGTTTAGAGACGAGAAGAATAATGTAAGATGTATCAAAAATATTTGTCCTCATAGAGGTGCCTCTTTTTATGGAGGCTCAATTTCAAATGGTAAATTAACATGCCCATACCATGGGGCAAGATTCAGTGCTGAAGGTAATTGCCAGAATCTTGATAGAATTACCTGTAGTCATATAGTTGATAATAATTATGATAATTACGCAAAAAGAATTCATTTATCTCAATATAAAGCAGTAGAGAAGGACAGCTATATTTACGTTTATTTTTCCGACCACTCTGAAACAGATTTAAATAATATTAATGAGAAGTCTTTAATTAATAATTATGAATTAATTTCTAATGGTTTTAATCTTCATGATTCTGTATCGGAAGAAGTTTTAGTTGACTTTAAATGTGACTGGTCAAGAATTATCGAAAATCATTTAGATATACTTCATATTTTCTGGGTTCACGGAGATACAATCCCCGATAAAGAAGTTAATAAAAATGTATTAGTAAGTTTTAATCAAAAAATAAATATCAATCAAAAGTTTATTGAAAGCATATATTATTATAAAAATAATCCTACGAAAGAATTCATAAGAATAAAGTATATCCCTCCTGGGAGAGTTTTAATATATAAAGGTGATCCATCAGTTTCTAAATATGTGCAAGTTTTAGATCACATACCATTAGGAGAAAACAAATCAAGAGTAATTGTTAGACATTACAGGAAATTCCTTAAAAACAAATTGCTAAATAACTTAATATTATTTAAGGAGATTCAAAAAAAGATTTTTTATAAGATTTTTGATGAAGATTATATGATTCTTAAAACTCAAACTTATAATCACAAATTAGGCCTAATAAAAAATGACGAGATAAAATTATTAGGAGAAGATAGAATAATAAATTATTTCTGGAACTGGTATAAAAAATCAGAAGAGAAGGATAATCCTTGGAAATTAATAAGCAAAAATAAAGAACTAAATGTTTATGATGAAATAATATTTAAATACCCACCAGAAATTAAAAAATTAGAAATTATTAATAATCTAAGCATAATAAGAAAAACATTTACAAGATATGCAGCCCCTCTTATCTTTTTGTTGCTAATAATATAATTAAATGAAGAAAGTTAATAGACCTGCTTGGCTTAATTGGCTTTATCTATCAATATTCATAATAAGCTCGATACAATTATTCATATTTTGGAGTAGCAAATTTTAGTGACTAAAGATTATTGGCTTGAAGCAAAAAATATTACTTGTTTAAAAAATAAATATGAGGTTATAAAAGATTTAAACTTAAAATTAAAATATGGTGAAAATGTAATTTTGATAGGACCAAATGGTTCAGGGAAGTCATCGATTATAGATTTAATAAATAGGAATATATATCCAGTAATAAAGAAAGATACAGTATTTAAAATATTTAACAAAGAACTTATTAATATTTGGGAACTTAGAAAAAATATTAGTACAGTAAGTAATGATATAAAAACAAGAATAAATCCTAGGATAAAAGTTTTTGATTTAATTATTAGTGGTTTATATGGTAAGTATTGCAAAATCTCCGATATATCTGAGGTGGATGTCTCATTAGGAGAAGATCTAATCAAAAAAATGTTATTAACAAATTTATCTCAAAAATATTTTGCACATTTATCTGAAGGAGAAAAACAAATTGTACTTATTGCGAGAGCTTTAATTAGAAAGCCAAAGATTTTAATTCTAGATGAGCCAATTTGTAATTTAGATTTGAAATCTAAATTTCAAGTAATAGATCAAATTAATGAATTAAATAATTTAAATACGAAAATAATATGCATAACTCATGATATTTCAATGATCACAGAAATATACCATAGGATCATTTTTTTAAAGAACAGGATAATAATTGCAGATGGAAAGCAAAATGAAACTATAAATAATAAAAATATAAATAAATTATTTGATATTAATATCGATGTAATAAAGCATAATGGAAACTGGCATATTTACAGGAAAAACTAAATAATAATTATCAACAAAATAATAAAAGCAATAAATAAATAAATATTTTTTTTGTTTCCAAGAGGTTTAAAATTCTTATTTCTGAATGAAGATGAACCACAATTAAAACAAACCATCTTTCCTCCTAAGGATCTATCAGAGACAAGATTAGAACTACCGCAATTTAAGCAGATTATTTTTGAATTCATTCTTAATTTTAAATTTATTTCATCTCATATAAATTATATTAAAAATTTCATATGTTAAGAAAAATAGATAAAACTAGACTGATAATGAGAATCTATTGCAATAAGATCAGTTTTGATGCATAATTGACAATAATTCTCATTATCATATTTTACTCGAATGAATTTCCACAGTTATGGAGATTTTGCACTTAACTCAGTCAAGATAATAACCGGTCAGTCTGTTCTTATAGACCCATCGTCAAGACCAAAGGGTACCTGTCTTGAAGTTGAAAATGGTATTGCAAGGGTATATTGTCCTTGTGAAGAAACTGAAGGTATGACTCTTGCTTTTCTTCAGTCAGGTGATCAATTAAGAACTGACTTATTATGCAGCGAAGGCGTTTGTGTAGAGGCTTTAACTGATTTATCCTTTCATAGTAATGTTAACATTGCTGAAAGCTCTGGATTCGATGCTGTTAATGAATGGACTCTACAACTATTAAGAATCAGGCATCTAGGTAATGCGGAACAAAGATTGCAAGCTCTTTTTTCAATATTAGTCAACCGTCTAGGAAGAAGATGCGGTCAGTGGTGCGAATTACCTTTTAGGCTTACTCATGAAAGGATAGGTGAACTAATAGGTTCCACAAGAGTAACATCAACTAGATTAATTTCGAAATTAAGAGCATCAGAGTTGTTAATTGCTCCCCTTGGAACACAAACAGTAAGCGTAGCTCCTTCTTTTATTGAATCCTCACCTTTATAGACGAAATATGTATAGATCTGAATCCATAATCAACAACTTATTGAGAGAAGTTGATTTGTTAAGTTGCAGGATTATGAATATTAAGAGAGATTACTGCAACACTGCTCATGTTGGTTTACGTATGAGATTAATTTATGAAAATAAAAATATCTCTCAGAGATTAAGCGAGATATTTTCAATAGCTTTATTTTTAAAAGATAGAACAAATGAAAAAATAAGTTATTCAGCTTTATTACTAGAAAAATGTGAAAGAACAATTTCTCTAGAAAGAATGGAATGGAATTTATTTTTTCTTTAAATCACTATTAATCAATAGTATTGCAGAGGGCTGATTGGCAGCAAATTTTACTTTTCCTAATAGGTGAGCAAATTCATCTTCTGATTTTGTTTGAGCATCAATAATAGGGTCCAAAAAAACATTAGTTCTAGTGTCTGAAATTCTCTCTGAAATTGAATATAATTGTTGTAAAGAGGAAGTTAAATCTGCTTCCATATTGAATGAATAGGATATTAAATCTTCAATAGAATCCCATGATTGAACTGGAGCAGGTATTTCATTAAGTTTTACAGTTTGTCCACGAGCTACAAAATAATTTGCAAATTTATACGCATGTTCCATTTCTCCTTGAGATTCATTAAGAAAAAAAGAAGCAAATCCGTCTAAATCTCTTTCTTGGAACCATAAATAGATAGAAAAATATTGTACATTTGCATATCTTTCCATCGTTAGATGTTCATAAAAATTATCCAACAAGCCCTCATCCATTGGTTGAGCTACAGCCCTGCCAGAGGGGCCCAAACTAATAATTTTTTTTGTTTTTAAATTATTCTCTGTCATTGTCAATTTAAGAAGATGTCTAAATAATACAACATTTTGTATAAATAAGTAATTACAAAAAGAATTAAAATATAATAATTTATATGATAATGAATATCAATAGCAATATTAATTAAATGGATTTTAATAAAGAATATTCAGAGTTGTTATTAGTTAAAAAATTATATGTAAATAAAAAAAAGAAATGTAAAAAGAAAAAGTGCTCAAACTGGAAAGGAGGCAAGTGTAATTGCCTATAAAATTACCTAAATAAATATCTTATGTGCTCCTGGATATAGAAATAAAAAGCTATCCTTTGCAATATTTAAGATACAATAATCTCCTATATCAAAGTTATTTTTAATGTTAGTTCTAACCCTTAAAGATTCTCCATTAAGAGATAATTTATAAATAAAAAATTCGCCAAGAAATTCTTTCGAAACTATTATTGCTTTCCCATCTTTAGATCTTTTAATAGAAATATAACTTGGAGAAATAGAAATAAATTTGATATTAATTTTATCTTTTAAATAAGAATTTTTTATTTTGCCTAAACAACATGAGTAAGAGTTCTCCCCTTTTTTTAAATTAAGAATATTGTTACCAAGAATAAAACTACTTACAAAGAGTGATTGAGGGTTTTCTAAAAGTTTTATAGGAGTATCAACTTGATGAATTTTCCCTTCATTCATTACAGCAACCTTATTACAGATAGACATTGCTTCTTCTGGATCATGGGTAACCATTAATCCACTTGCATTACAATTTCTAAGAATATTTGGAAGTTCGCTTCTCAGTTTTAATTTTACGTGTATATCTAGACTACAAAAAGGTTCATCAAACAATATAAAGTTAGTTCCTGGAGCTAAAGCTCTAGCAATGGCAAGCCTCTGTTTTTGTCCTCCTGATAATTCATGAGGATATCTATTTATGAATTTATCAAGACCAACTATATTTATTAAAAAATCTAATCTAGATTTATTCTTTTTATCTTTTAAACCAAACATTGCATTTTCTAAAACAGTTAAATGTGGGAAAAGAGCATAATCCTGAAAAACCATTCCAATTTTTCTTTTTTCTGGAGTTAATATTTTTTGTTTGGTTGAAATTTCAATGTTATTTAAAGTAATTTTTCCTTTGGAGGGGTATTCAAATCCAGCAATTAATCTTAAGAGAGTAGTTTTACCACAACCAGAAGGACCAAGAAGTCCTAATAATTCTCCATCTTCAATTTTTAAATTAATTGCATTTAGTATCCAATTCGAATTTTTTTGATCATCGTACCTATAAAATAAATCATCAATTATTAACGCCTCTTTTTCCACAAAAACACTAATATTATTAGAATAATAAAGCTAGCAGAAAATATTCGCCTTAAATAATACTTGTATAATTTTATACACCACTCCAAATGAAAAAAAGTGAAAGAGCAGAAATAATACTCAAAGAACTTAAAAGACTATATCCATCCCCTCCAATCCCTCTTGATCACACAAATGATTTTACACTCCTCGTTGCAGTTGTATTAAGCGCTCAGTCTACTGATAAAAAAGTTAATGAACTAACAAAGGATTTGTTCAAAGTCGCAGATAATCCAGAAAAAATGGTCTCACTTGGAATCACTAGAATTTATGGATACATAAAACAACTTGGTCTTTCTAACCAAAAATCTAAAAATATTTACCTCTTATCAAAATTAATAATTGAAAAATTTCATAGCCAAGTCCCAAATTCATTTGAAGAGCTCGAATCACTGCCAGGAGTCGGCCATAAAACAGCATCAGTTGTGATGTCGCAAGTATTCAATATTCCAAGTTTCCCTGTTGATACACATATTCATCGCTTATCTCAAAGATGGGGACTAACAAAAGGGGATAATGTTATTCAAACAGAGAAAGATCTTAAAAAATTATTTCCAAAATCAGAGTGGAATAAATTACATTTACAAATAATTTTTTACGGAAGAGAATTTTGCACGGCAAGAGGGTGTGACGGAACAAAATGCTTAATGTGCAGAACTCTATATCCAAATAGAAAAAAGAAATTCGTATCTAAAAAGCCTTGAAAACTTCATATAATGTTTTAACTACAAAATTAAATTATGAAAGTAGCAATTACAGGAGCCTCAGGTAAAACAGGATTCAGAATAGCTGAAGAAGCAATTAAAAAAGGATTAAAAGTAAAGAAAATTGTTAGGAAGAATTCAAATGTTGTAGAAGACTCCAAAAATACAGAGACTTTTAGAGTTTCATTAGATAATAATGATGCCCTAGATAAAGCTCTAGAAAATGTAGACGCATTAATAATAGCAACTGGAGCAAGAGCCTCTTTAGATTTGACTGGACCTGCAAAAGTTGATGCTCTTGGTGTATATAGACAATTACAAAGTTGTAAAAGAGTTGGCATAAAGAGGATTATTTTAGTTAGCTCTTTGTGTACTGGTAAATTATTTCACCCATTAAACTTATTTGGATTAATTCTTATATGGAAAAAGATAGGTGAAAATTTTCTTAGAAATCCAAGTTTTGAATGGACGATAATAAGGCCTGGAGGATTAAATGAAAGTGAAAAGATTGAATCTGAAAACATCGATTACACAAAAGAAGACACACAATTTAAAGGCTCCATTCCAAGAAGATTAGTAGCAAAATGTTGTGTTGATGCTTTAAGTAATAAACAATCTATAAATAAAATAATAGAGGTCACAAGTTCAAGTGAGAATAAAAAAGTATCATTTAAAAAGGCTATGCAAAATATTTAAAAGATGCAAAAATAAATAAAAACAATGAAAATAAACCCAAAGATTGATGCATTACAATTGATGCTAACTGATTTAAGAACACGAAATGAACCTATTAGGCATAAAGCAGCGTTTAAAGGATGTCAACCAGAATTTCAAAGTCTGGTTTCAAGATTAATAAAGCAGTTAGAGGATGAATTAAATTCAGAAAAAATATTAAATAGAAACAACTAAGACGAAAATCATTATCTAAAAGAATTTAAATTATCATTTTTAGCTTGTTTTGAAAGTTCATCATATCCACCAAAAAAAACATCATCTAAAAATATTTGTGGAAAAGTATTGTGATTACTTAAATAATTAACCTTTTGGAAGTCTTCGTCATTATCGATTAAAATGGCTTTATGGGGAACAGAAAACGAATCAAGCAACCTAACACTTCTCTTAGACCAAGGACAATTTTTAAGAATATATACTTTTACTCGCGATCGATTTTCTTTTAAGTTTTGTCTTGTTATATCAATAATATTATTTTCTAAAGAAACTAATAAGATATCAGTACCTTTTTTTACAATACATCCCTCCTCAAGATGCCCGCCAAAGACATTACATCCCTCATCTGCAAAACTCAAATGTAAATGAACATCTCCTTTATTGAAATGTCCATTTAAAGAAACTATCTCTAGATTTCCATCAAATTTATTTATCTCTTTATTTCCTGGGCATTGAATACAAACTGTTCTTAGATTACCAACCACTCCAGAAATATACCCATATATATTATTCGATAAAGAATATTCTTTAATTGAATTTATCAAATCAGATTCTGGAGATAGCTTTAGGCTATGAGGCTGCATTAGATTTAAGGAATAATTTGTAATATAAAACATCATCAATCATAAAGAGAAGTTGAGTATATAATCTTTAGGATTCAGATTTACATTGAGTTTTAGAATCTAGAATTAAAAAAACCATTTAAAATTTTTATTAAAAATTTAAGCTTGTTGAGAGTGTAATATATTTTTATATGCAAAAACCAATTGGTTATTAAGAAAAAAATTTTAAAAATTTAACATTGAATATTCCCAACTTATTATCGATATCCCGCCTTTTCCTTGTATTCCCATTAATACTTTTTTTAGAAATTAACAGACCTATTTATGTTTTTATATTGATTATTATTGGAGGTTTAACTGATTATTTTGACGGGTTAATTGCAAGGAAGTTTAATCTTAAAACCAGATTAGGAGCTATCCTTGATCCCTTAAGCGATAAAGTATTCTATTTAATTCCATTAACCTTCCTTTGTAAAAATAATTTAATACCTTTCTGGTCTTTATCATTAATTTTATTTAGAGAATTAATTATCTCTAGCCTGAGGAACTCTACAAAAGACGGTTTGCCAGCATCTATGTTGGGTAAATTTAAAACATTTTTCTTTTTTATTTCAGTAGTCACCTTCTTTACACCACTAAAAATAAGCTTATTGAATAATTTGGCATTAATTTTTTATTGGTTAGGATTCATTCTGACTTTTGTTACTTTATTAGGCTATTTAAGAATTAAAAAGAATATGATCTGAATTTTCATCAAACTCCTCACTCTTTTTATTATTAAAATCATTCACAAAACTATCCTTTAAACCATTAAGTAAATCAAACGTTGGCGCCCACTCTAAATCACGTTTAATCTTGGAGATATCAGTCTGATAATGATTTAATCTTATTGGAAATCCCTTTCGAGATTTAAGATCTAATTTTTTATAATCAAATGTTTTTAGAGAAATCTCATTTTGGTTTAATCCAAGTACATTCGCACAGATATAAATTAAACCCCTTATTGTTATAGCTTTTTCACCTGAACAGTTGTAGATATTATTTTTTGTATTTTCAAAATTCAAGCACCTAATCATTACATCAGTTAGATCTGAAACATGGCCTAGCTGAGTAATTAAAGACCCGTCACCAGGGATTGGTATTGATTTTTTAGTAAATAACCTTTCGAAAAACCAATTTTCAATTTTATTATAATTTCCTGGTCCATAAATATAAGTAGGCCTAAAACTTGTAAAAGGAATTTTTTGGTTTTTTAACCAATTTTCTGTCTCAAACTTTCCTTTGTGCCTACTATTTGGATCAATTGGATCAACTTCTGTTAAGGGTAGTTCATAATTATCTTTATAAACACCTGCAGAGCTGACATATATATATCTCTGGAAAGAGTTATCTAAATTTCCTAAAAGAAGTTTAGTTTGTTCTAACTCTCGTCCAGAAATATCATAAACAACATCATACTTATTATTTCTTAGCATGACGATATCTTCTGAACTATTTCTATCACCCTTAATTAAATTTGTTTTTTCAGGATTACTTTTATTACCTCTCGTGAAAATATCAATATCATGATTTTGACTTAATAACTTTCCAACCAAAGACTTGCCAACAAATCTAGTGCCACCCATTACAAGAATTTTCATATTCAAAAAATATTTAACTGAAGTAGTAATCTTAAATAGAAATACATATTGAATAGTACTACTAATAAGTAATTAATGAAAAGGATGATTCTATGGACCTAATACCAGCAATTGATTTAATGAATGGTAAGTGTGTAAGGCTTTATAAAGGCGACTTTAATAAAAGAAAAGACTTCACAAAAGAGCCTCATGAGCAGGCTAAATATTGGGAAAACGAAGGGGCAAAATATATACATATAGTTGATTTGGATGCTGCAAAAACTGGATCCCCAACAAACGATAAATCAATAAAAAAGATTGCAAAAACAGTTAATATACCAATTCAGATAGGTGGGGGAATAAGGTCTCAAGAAAGGATCGAACAATTATTTTCTTATGGTATTGAGAAAGTTATCATGGGAACCTCTGCAATAGAAAATAAAGAATTAGTTAAAGACTTATCAAATAAATTTCCTGGAAGGATAATTGTTGGCATAGATGCAAAAGATGGAAAAGTTAGTACAAGGGGTTGGCTTGAGCAATCTAATATTTTAGCTACAGATCTAATAAGGGAGTTTTCTTCATTCAAAATTGCTAGTTTTATTGTTACAGATATAAATACAGATGGGACGTTGGAAGGAACAAATGAAGAATTCATAAAAAGCATACTTGAAATTACAGATATACCAGTAATAGCCTCAGGAGGTATTGGTACAATTTCTGATTTATTATCGTTAGTAAAATTTGAAAATTCTGGACTCCTTGGAGTAATTGTAGGTAAAGCTCTATATGAAAATAAATTCACGATAAACGAAGCGAATAATGTATTGTCATCAGAGAGATTAAATGACTTTGATCTAAACAAAAAATTACTACGCTTAAAAGAGTATAAAAATTGATTTAAGGCTGGTATTTGCCGTAATTGTTAGTTAATTTGAATAAGAGATAAGAAATCTAGTCTTGGAATTAATTTCAAAAAAATCGATATTGATTATTGCTCCAAGCTTGATAGCAGAATCTTTATCGCTTAAGTTAACATCACTAGACCAAAATTTAGACATTAATTTTAATAATGGAACGGGTGATAAAATTCCAGATTTAGTTATATGGAATGTTCTTAATTTCCAATCAGAAGATCTTATTAGGTTAGAATTATTAAAATTAAGAGAAAGATATGATGAGTCAAAGTTTCTTATAATTCTGTCTGGCGAACTTGTTTATGAAGCAAATACCCCTCCATCTTTAAATGCTGAAGGTTTTCTTTTAAACCCTAGTCCAGAAAAAGTTCTTGAATCTATTGATACCATTTTAAATGGAGGAAGGGTATTTGATATTGAAAATAGTTCTAAGGTTCAAATAAAAAAAGATAAGTCTCTCTCTTTTAGTCAAAAAATTCTAACTTCAGGTCTTAAACAAATTGATTCTGAAATAAACTATATATTCAAATATGTCAACTCTGATTCAACTCCAGAATTTTATAAATTCATTTTAAAAGGAAGATTAAGAGAACTTATTACTGCAAAATCTTTTCTAATTTTCTTATGGGGTAATTCACTAGAACTTTATACTGAGGCAGTTTACACTGACAATAAAATTAATCTTGAAAACAAGAGCACTGTATTCATTAAAGATAAAAACACTACAGAAATATGGAACTTAATTTTAGATAGACTAAAAGAAAGGTATAGCTCAACTAACTTACAGGTTGAATTTAATAATTCATCAATAATTCTCTCTGGGATAAAAAAAGAATTCATTTCACGCCTAATTTGCAAAATGTTAGATGAGTTAGATAATTTAGTAAAAAATATTAAGGAAAACTATAAAGAGAAAGATTTTAAAGATGATTTAAATTCTCTCATAAAAGAGCTTAAAGTTAATACAATTTCAAATATCACAGACAGCTATTTTCGATTAAAAAAAGGAAGCGAATCTATTTCAATAAATGATTTTATTTACAGTGAGGTAAGTTGCGAAGAGATAGATAGAGAATCACATGAATCAATAATGTTTATTGAGCCAATTATTAAAAATGAAGCTCTTGACTATGATGGGAAATTACTCCCTCTATATGAAACAGAATCGTTTTTGATCCTTGAAAATATAATTTCAAATTGGATAATAAGAAACTGTAATTTATTAGCTTCTGAAATCTTTAATATTTGTTCCTCTTGGCCCGAATTAAGGACTGTACTTATAAATCCTGAATTACAATCGACAAGAAATTTTGAAAGATTTAGAAATAATATTAATAACTACAATCGCTGGCATGACTATATTTATAAGCCTATCTACTTGTATGAGAGTAAACGAGAATATATTGATATTATCGATAAAAAATTTACTCGTTACTTTAAAAATGAAAATAGGGAGAAAGAATTAGAGAATCTCGAATGGCTACAGAAACAAGTTACATTGTTAGTTGAGATAAGAGATGCCGTAGCACCGCAGTTAGAAGTTGCGGTAAAATATATCGGTAATCTTTTCGTAACTTTCCTTACAAAGGTCGTTGGCAAAGCTATTGGATTAGTGGGGAAAGGAATCCTTCAAGGATTAGGAAGATCAAATTCAAAGTAAGTTTTTAAACTTTAATGAAAATAATTCAATGGGTCCTAATAGCATTAATTTTCTTAAGTTCATATAAAGCAAATGCCTATAGAGATTCTAATAGTTACGATGGCAACATCTTTCCTATATATGCAGGTAATGGGGCTATAGTTCCTCCCCAGACAACTCTTCAGGAATCATTAAAAAATAAAAGAGTCGCAGTTTTATTTTTTTATCTTGACGATAGCTCAGACAGTAAAGCTATGGCGCCGATAATATCTGGTTTAGATTTGATATGGAGAAATAATATAGATATCATTGCTCTAACTACCGATGAATTACAAAATAAAGAAAAGTCTGATCTCAGAAATGAACCTAATTACT
Source organism: Prochlorococcus sp. AG-347-J22 (assembly GCA_003279005.1). Classification (GTDB taxonomy): domain Bacteria; phylum Cyanobacteriota; class Cyanobacteriia; order PCC-6307; family Cyanobiaceae; genus Prochlorococcus_A. Next base: position 52,141 of record QCBY01000002.1, read on the forward strand.
ATTGGAACGGTTTAATTCCACAAACAATCATTTTAAACACTGATGGTGAAATTAAATATGATCAAAATGGAATTATTAATATCGATGAATTAAATAAAGTTATAGGAGAGTTAAAAGGAATTGATATAAATGATACGGAATTTTCTGTAGAAAGTTTTAATGAATACAACAGTATCATTTCTGAAAAAAAAGATAAAAACAAAAAAATTAATTAATTACAAAAATGATATTAATAAATATCCTCTTAGTTCTTTTAATTTTTTTAATTATTTCTGATTTATATATTAAAAACTCACCCAAATCAAAGTTAAATCTTGTACCTATAAATTACAAAATCAAAAAAAAAAGATGGTTTCAACGAATTAATTATTGATTTAAAAATAACTAATACAAGTAAAACCAAAGAGACGATGGTATCAAATATAAATTTTGAATTAGATTTTTTTAAAAGTAAAGATAACGAATATTGCAAAGATTTAAATTATCAAGAAGATATTTATATACACCATAATAATAAAATTAAGAATTTAAATAATTACTGGCCAACAACAATTATTAAGTCAAATTCAGAATTATTTGTAAGAATAATATATAAATTTAGCAATAATAACTTTAGAAAAAAAATAAAATATCTATGGTTAAAAGTATTTTGGGAGAACTATGGGCATTTTGGTATTTCAAATAATAAGGATTGTTTGTTAATTAATTTAGATGGTCAAAAACAAAAACCTCCAGAAGTTTTTGAAATTCCTTTAAATAATAAATATAAAGCTTTTGCTATTAAAACTGATTTACTTGGTTGCTTTGATAATCCAGTAAATACTGTGATTGAATACTGTAAAGGAATTGTAAAAGAAAATGATATTCTAACAATCGGAGAGAGTCCCCTAGCGATTATGCAAAATAGATATATTTCCCCTCAAAATTTAGAATATAGTTTATTTTCGAAAGCTTTATGTTATTTTTTTCACCCTACAAGCAGTCTCGCAACAGCCTGCGGCATGCAACTATTAATAAATAGAATCGGAGTCACAAGAATAGCCTTTGCACTATTTGTTGGAATTCTCTTCAAATTATTTGGTATTAAAGGTATGTTTTATAGGTTAACTGGTTCTGAATCGTCTCTCATTGATGATATAAGCGGTACAGTTCCACCTTACGACAAGAGTATAGTTATGGGTCCTCTAAATGCGGATTTATTTTGTAAGGAGGTCTCGAGCTATCTGAATATAGATGTTGCTGTAGTCGATGTTAATGATCTTGGAGGTGTGAAAGTCTTAGCAAGTTCAAATAAAACAGTAAATAAAATACTCAAAAGAAACTTAATATCTAATCCGGCTGGCAATGGAGATGAAAAAACCCCTATAGTATTAATAAGAGAAAAAAAGTAAATGAAAAAAGATACCTCTTATTCTTTTCAATCTAAAAAAGAAATGGAAGTATTTTTTAAAGAACTCCATATTAGACACATTAATCTTTTAATAGATATTAAAAATAAGCAATTGAATAATTGGTTTTTAAAGATGGCAATTATAAATACCTTTGATGACTTAAAAATTTTTTTAAATAATCTTAAGAAAAATAAAAATAAATGCATAATTGCTATATATGGAAACGAAATTATTGGTTATTTGAATATTTTTCCTTTAAACAAAAAAGAGACTTGCTTAAAAATATCTAAGCCCAAGTTGATTAACAATAAGTGTTCTTTAACAGATAAACAATTAACTTTAGGATTGATAAAAAAATCTATCTCAATAAAAGACATAAATACTTCAAGTTGGATAATTAACTCTGATATAAATAATGTTGACCTCATTTCAACCTCAAGAGAATTAGGCTTTCAACCGTTAGGAGAGATAATCCTTTGGGATGGTTCTAATCTAAATAAATCCATAAAGCAAAATACCAATTCCTATGGATTAAGTAATGAATTCCAAAACATTAATAAACAAAATATAGTAAAAATAGTGAATTTCATAAGATCAAATCAATCCCCCTTAATTAGAAATATTTTAGATTTTGATCAAGACGACATTCTTAAAAGAAATAACTCTAAAAGCGCTGCCTTAATTTATGAAAATTCAGTTTTATGTACAATTTTAAAAGATATAAATTATCAAAACGAAGATATATATACTTTAACTATAAGTAGATATTGGGATAAGAGATTCAATTTTAATTTAAAAGAATTTATAAAAAGATTTTTTGAAAAATCTCCTGTTTCATATTTAAAAACCTATAAAGAAAATACTCAATTAAATCTTTTTCTCGAAGAATGTAATCTCAAAGAAAAAAATCAAGAAATAATTCTTATCAGGAACACAATAGTTAAGAATGAAGCCAAACAAGTGAATATAATAAATCAATCTTTGGAATCAATCTTTGAAAAATTAGGTCCACAAGGTGATCCATATCCATCTCCTTTTCCATTAAAAACCAAGTGAAATTTTGCAAACCCAAACCTAAGTCAATTTTGAGTTTGGATATAGGTACCAAAAGAATAGGATTAGCTTATTGTGATCCCCTCTGTATAACATCAAATATACTTCCAGCAGTAAAACGGTTTGAAAATAATCAAGAGATTAAAATCATTAGAAATTATATAAATGAATTAAATTTGACTGGGTTTATTGTGGGTATACCACTAGATGAGGAATGTAAAATGACAACTCAAGCTATTGACTGTAAAAATTACGGTCAATTACTTTCAAATGAATTAAAGCTTCCATTTTCTTACGTCAACGAACATAGTTCAACTTGGGAATCTTCAAATAGATTTGGAATAAAAAAAGATAAATCCGGATTGATTGATAGTTTTGCAGCAAAAATAATACTTGAACAATGGATCGAAGAAGGTCCTGAATTAGAAGAATTAGCTGGTAAACGTCAGATAAAATATTAGTATTAAAGAGGATTGATAATTTTAAATGAAAGAAACTAACTCAAATAATAATTATGATGCGCAGACACTAATATTAATTGACTCAAATGGGAACGAACTATTTTGTTATCTTGAACAATTAATAAGTGTTGAAGGAAAAGAATATGCTTTATTAACACCAGTTGATACTCCAGTAAGTCTTTTCAAGATAGATGAAAAAAATGAACCTGAACTAATTGAGAAAATAGATAAAAATGAACAAATACTTAAAAATGCTGAAGCGGTTCTTCAAGAACATGATTTAAGACTTATCAGATCAGCAGTAACATTAACAGTATCAGGAGAACTTGAAGAACCAATTTACGATGAATTAGAAGAAGATTACGTCGATGATGATAGTGAGAGTTATGAATTGCTTGTTAACTTTAATCTTTTTGATCAAGAATATGGCTTATATATTCCACTAGATCCTTTTTTTATTGTGGGTAAATTAAATGACAAAGGTGCCTTATTAGTTGAAGATGATGAGTTCGATAAAATTCAACCTTTGATTGAAACTGAGCTTGAAAAAAGTAATTCTTAAAATAAATGAGATCTATCCTAAAAGTCAATTGGGATTCAAAATTACCAATATATGCGATTTCTCAATCTGAGTTACAAAAAAAAGGCATTCATTCTTTATTACTAGACGTGGATGGAACTCTGGTAAATAGAAAGTCAAATATAATCCCAAAAGCTGTAAAAAATTGGATCAGAGAATCTAAAAAACTTTTCTCCTTGTATCTTATAAGTAATAATCCATCAAAAAAAAGGATCGCGAAAATAGCGAAAGAATTAAATTTAAAATACAAATACAATGCATCAAAACCAAGAAAAAATTTAACTTTGTCTGCCATCAAAGAAATTGGCAGTGAACCAAAGAATATAGCCATTATTGGTGACAGGATTTTTACAGATATTATTGTTGGGAATAGATGTAATATAAAAACAATTTTAGTTAAGCGATTAAAGAGAGATGGCTTGCCTATAAAATTTAATTTAACTTTGACAATAGAAAAATTCATTTCTCATTTTGTAATATGAAAACTTGGGTTATAAAAATTGGTACTAGTATTTTAAGAGGAACAGAGGGTACATCTACTGAAGAAGTTATTGAAACCCTTTGTAGATCCTTTAAAAATTTTCTTTCAAAAGGAAATAAATTAATTTTAGTCACTAGTGGAGCAGTTGGATTAGGTTGCCAAAAATTAAATATTAAAACTAGACCAAATGATTTAAGTACCCTTCAAGCTACTGCTGCAGTAGGCCAAGTTAATTTAATGACTTTGTACGATAAAGTATTCAATAAATTAGGTCACAATATCGCTCAAATTTTAATCACGAAAGCTGATTTCAATTCACGAGAATCATTTAACAACGCTTCAAAAACTTTAAAAAAATTAATCGATTTGAATGTTATTCCAATAGTGAATGAAAATGATACGGTAGCAAATGAAGAGCTAAAATATGGGGATAATGATACCCTCTCTGCCTTAGTAGCATTAGCTATTAATGCTAACAAGCTTATTTTATTAACCGATATTGAAAATCTATACTCAAAAGATCCACGTAATAATAAAGATGCGCATCCTATTAAAGAGGTTCATAATAGTGAATTAAAAGAAATTAAAAATAAAAACATTCAAAACTCACATAATGAATGGGGAACTGGAGGAATTTCTACAAAACTAATTTCTGCAGAAATAGCAACAAAAGGAGGAGTTCAAGTCCAACTAGTAGATGGAACTAATAAAAGAAACTTAATTGAAATTTTTAATGATAATAAAATTGGAACTTTATTTTATCCAGTGGAAAAACCTATTGGGAACAAAAAAAGTTGGCTTTCACATGCAATTCACACAGTAGGGAAAATCACCTTAGATGATGGGGCTTCTTTTGCAATTAAAAAAAAAGGTGCCTCACTTTTAGCTGTGGGTGTAAAAAATGTAGAAGGAAACTTTACGGTTAATCAAGCAGTTAAAATCGTAAATACAAATGATAAAGAAGTTGCAAAAGGTTTAGTATCAATAAGTAGCGACAAATTAAGAAGTATCCTAAATAATAAAGAAAATAACTATTCCTCGATAATTGTCGTACACAGAGATGTTCTTGCTCTCTCTTAGAAAATAATTTAAACTGACAAATGCTTTTAAGTGATTTAGTTGATCTAATAAAAAAAGGAAATTCAAATTTTATTAGTGCCAATATTTTTGAAAATTTAAATATAGATGATGCTGCCTCATTAGATGCTGCAGATAACCATCAAATATCTTTTTTAGAAGAAAAAAATATCCTTAAAGAAAAATTAGATCAAACTAAAGCTTCAGCAATAATAACTTCAAACAACGATGAAATTGTTAGTGCCCTAAAAAAACTCAATATATCAAACATTATCGTTAAAAATCCTAGAATTGCATTTGCAGAAGTATTGGATTGCTTATATAAACCTATCAACTTTAAACCAGGAATTCACGCATCAGCCGTCATACACAAAACAGCAATAATTGGAGCAGATTGCCATATTGGACCTAATGTCTATATTGGAGAAAATACTGTTATTGGTGAAAATAATCATATTTTTCCTGGAACATCAATTTTAGGAAATGTTCGAATAGGAGATAATAATTTAATCCATTCAAATTGTGTTATTTACGAAAATACTACTCTAAAAAATAATTGTGTAATTAATTCAAATTCTGTTATTGGTTCAGAAGGATTTGGTTTTATTCCTAAAGATGGCAAATGGGTAAAGATGCCTCAAAAAGGTGGTGTGAAAATAATGAGTTTTGTAGAAATTGGAACAAATTGCTGTATTGATAGACCCGCAGTAGGGTTTACATTTATTGACGAGGGAACAAAGTTGGATAATTTAATACAAATAGGTCATGGAGTTAAAATCGGTAAGAATTGCGCATTTGCAGCTCAGGTTGGTATTGCTGGAGGAGCAAAAATTGGAAATGGTGTTATTTTGGCGGGACAAGTAGGTGTAAACAATAGAGTAAAAGTTGGGAATAATGTCATAGCGAGTTCAAAATGTGGGATTCATTGCGACATTGAAGATGGCAGGGTAATTAGTGGTTTCCCAGCAATGGATAATAAATCATGGCTAAGGAGTTCAAGTATTTTTAAAAAATTACCAGAATTGGCAAAAAAACTTAGACAATTAGACAAGCAATAATTTATTGTTCTATTAAACAGAAATTTAAATGAAGAAATATAGGATTGTTTTATTGTCAGGAGACGGAATTGGACCAGAGATTTCAGAAGTTTCAAAAAAAATTTTAAAAAAGCTCTCAAAAAATCATAATTTCGATATTGAGATTACTGAAAAATTATTTGGAGGGATAGCTTATGAAAAATATGGTACTCCTGCTCCAGATGAGACACTAGATCAATGCAAAAAAAGTGATGCTGTACTTCTTGCATGTGTTGGAGATACTAAATATGACTCTCTTGCAAGAGAATTAAGACCAGAAAGTGGGTTACTCAAGTTAAGATCTGCCCTAAACCTTTTTGCAAATATCAGGCCTGTCAAAATAAGAAAATCTCTCTTAGATGCAAGTACATTAAAAAAAGAAATCGTTGAGAATGTAGATCTTATTGTTGTAAGAGAATTAATAGGGGGTATTTATTTTGGAAAACCAAGAGGAAATATAACAAATACAAAAATTCCAAAAGCCTTTAATACAATGGTTTATGATTCAGCCGAAATAGTGAGAATAACTGAAATAGCAATAAAAATTGCTAACCAAAGAAATAAAAAAATATGTTCTGTTGATAAATCAAATGTTCTTGAGGTTAGTCAATTGTGGAGAGATACAGTTTTTAATATCACCTCAAAAGATAAAAATATATCTCTAAGCAATATGTACGTTGACAATGCAGCAATGCAATTAGTTAGAGATCCTAGTCAATTTGATGTTATTTTAACTAGTAATTTATTTGGTGATATTTTAAGCGATTTAGCCGCAATGTTAACTGGTTCTATTGGTATGCTTCCATCTGCTTCTCTAAACAATAATGGCCCAGGAGTTTTTGAACCTGTTCATGGTTCGGCTCCTGATATAGCAGGTAAAAACATTGCAAATCCTATTGCTATGCTTTTATCCGCTTCGATGATGTTAAAAATTGGATTAAATGAAGAAGAAGCCGCAGAAAATATAGAAAATGCTGTTGATAGAGTTTTATCAAACGGATTTAGAACAGCTGATTTAGCCGATGGGTTCTCTGAAGTTTTATCTTGCAGTGAAATGGGAGATAAAATAATAGATGAAATTTAAAAAAAAATTAAAAATTAAAAATTATCTTTAACTTGAACAAAAAGTTGGCATATGACCTGTCAGAATTATTAAATATTGTTTTAATTAAATGTCTAAACGTCATCCAGTAGTTGCTGTAACAGGATCATCAGGAGCAGGAACAAGTACAGTAAAAAGAGCATTTGAGCATATTTTTGCAAGAGAAGATATAGTACCGGCTGTTGTAGAGGGTGATAGTTATCACAGGTTTGAGAGAATGCCTATGAAAAAGGCTATGGCTGAAGCACTTTCAAAAGGAGAAAATTTCTCTCACTTCGGTCCAGAAGCAAATCTTTTTGACAAATTAGAAGAACTTTTCAAAATTTATGGTGAAACAGGTGGAGGTAAAAAAAGATATTATCTTCACAGTCCTGAAGAAGCTCAGGAACATAATGCAAGACTTGGAACATCATTAGAGCCAGGCCAATTCACACCATGGGAAGATATCCCAAATGGAACAGATGTTCTTTTTTACGAAGGTTTACATGGTGGTGTTGAGGGAGAAGGATATAACGTTTCTTCCTATGCAGATTTGCTTGTTGGTGTTGTTCCGATTACAAACTTAGAGTGGATACAAAAAATCCATAGAGATAATGCGGAAAGAGGTTATTCAGCTGAAACTATAGTTGACACTATATTGAGAAGAATGCCTGATTATATAAATCATATTTGCCCACAATTTAGTAAAACAGATATAAATTTCCAGAGAATCCCAACTATTGATACCTCAAATCCTTTTATATGTAGAAACATTCCCACACCGGATGAAAGTTTTGTCATAATACATTTCAGAAAAGGCGCAAGAGAAAAATGGGGAATTGATTTTCAATATCTCTTAGGTATGATTCATGATTCATTCATGTCTAGTCCAACTAGCATTGTTGTTAATGGGGGGAAAATGGGTTTTGCGATGGAATTAATTCTTACTCCAATCATCCATAAGATGATAGAAGAAAAGAATCACTCATAAAACTTTTAAACTTTTATCAGAGTCATAAATTAAGTTTATTACCTGAAATATTCTCATAAATAAGGGTTTTTTTAAAAAAGGCGACTTAATTCTTAGTTTTTTTTTTAAAATTTTTATATATTTTCCTTGATAAAAGTGCCTTATTTAGACTTAAATATAAAAAAAGAGAGAATATTGTGTCTTTAATCGACTGGTTTGCCGCAAGGCGAAAAGATCAATTTGTTGGGAAGGTTTCTCAAGATACTGATGAAGGAGATGGATTGTGGGTTAAATGTTCAGAATGTGGGCAAGTTGCTTATAGAAAAGATTTGATATCGAATTTCAATGTATGTAGTAATTGTAGTCATCATAATAGGATTAATAGCGATGAAAGAATAAATATAATTGCTGACAAAAATTCATTCGAAGAGTTTGATAGTTCTCTAAGTCCTACAGATCCTTTAGGTTTTAAAGATAGAAGATCATATGCTGATCGAATTAAAGAAAGTCAAGCAGGCACAGGTTTAAGAGATGGAGTCGTAACAGGTATCTGTTCTGTAAATTCAATGCCTTTAGCATTAGCAGTTATGGATTTTAGATTTATGGGAGGATCCATGGGTTCAGTAGTTGGTGAAAAAATTACAAGGATAATTGAGAAAGCAACTTTTGAAAATTATCCAATTCTTATTGTTTGCGCATCAGGAGGAGCAAGAATGCAAGAAGGCATGTTAAGTCTGATGCAAATGGCAAAAATATCTGGAGCACTAAAAAAACATAAAGAAAAAAATCTTCTTTATATGCCTTTATTAACTCATCCAACCACTGGGGGGGTAACAGCAAGTTTTGCAATGTTAGGTGATTTAATTTTGGCGGAACCTAAAGCTCTTATTGGATTTGCTGGAAGAAGGGTTATAGAACAAACATTAAGAGAAAAATTACCCGATAATTTTCAAACAGCTGAATATCTGCTTGATCATGGTTTTGTAGATGTAATTGTTAAGAGAAAAGATCTCAAGGATACTCTGACTAAAATTTTAAAAATTCATGGTGTAAAAGAACTTGAAAAATCAAATATATAATATGAGAATTATTTCAAATTTCTTTTATTTTTCTTTAAGCCTTTTATTTTTTATTTTAAATTTTGCTCCATATTCTTATGGAATAGGAAATGTTGACTGGGTCCTACTAAAAGAGAATAATGAAGGGAAAGAATGGCTTGATAAAGGCAGTATTAAGCCTTTTCCAAATGGTGAAATAAGTGTTTTAACAAAGTTCTTTAAAAATCCAACTAATTCTGATGATGATGGAGAGTTATCCCTTTATGTAATGAGAATTAATTGCGATGATAAAAAGTTCAAAGATACTTCAATAAATGGAATACCTCAATTTAATTCAAAATGGCAAACTTCTAATAATGATGAACTTATAGATGTTGTTATTGAAAATAGTTGTTCAGAATTTATTAATAGATAAGAATGAATACTAAAAATAAAAAATTAAAAATAGCAATAGCTGGATTAGGGTTTGGTAAAAAAGTTCATTTAGAGGCATTAAAAGAGTCTGATTATTTAACTCCTGTAGCTATTTATCATTATGAGACAAAGCAAAAATCGCTACTAGAAAAAGAAACTGGATTAGAATTCTTTAATAATTGGGAAGAATTAGTTAAATCTCCAAAAATTGATGGAATTATTATTGCTACTCCTCCCGAATCAAGATTTAAATTAGCAAAACAAGCTCTCGAGAATAATAAAAATTTGTTTCTAGAAAAACCCGTTTCAATTTCCTCCTCAGAAATTGAAGAGCTTCAGAGAATATCTTTGATTAATAATTTAAGCGTATGTGTTGATTTTGAATATAGAGCAGTACCTCTTTTTCTTCAGACAAAAAAACTTCTTGATGAAAATATTTTAGGAGAAATATTTTTAGTCAAATTAGATTGGTTAATGGGGAGCAGATCCGATCCTAAAAGAGCTTGGAATTGGTATTCTTTGGAAGAAAAAGGTGGGGGAGTTATTGGCGCCTTGGGTACTCATGCATTCGACATGTTGAATTGGTTTTTTGGAGAATCAATAAATGTATCTGGTAAGTTAGCAACATCAATCAAAAAAAGACCTTTACCTAATTCATCTGATTTAAATGATGTTACTAGTGAGGATGTTTGTCTCGCTAATATAGAAATATCAAACTACAACTCAAATCTTATTCCATGTCAGGTATCTTTATCATCGGTTTCTAAAAACGGTAGAGGATTTAGTTTAGAAATATATGGAAGCGAAGGTTCACTTATTCTTAAAAGCGAGAATCAAAAAGATTATGTCCATGGTTTTAATTTGAAATATTCAAACAACAAAAATAAAATACAAAATCTAACAGCAGATTCAATTTTTAATTTTGAAAAAACATGGACTGATGGGAGAATAGCTCCAGTTTTGAAAATTCAAAATTTATGGGCTGAGAGTATTTTTAATAAAACACCTATCATTCCGGGCTTATGTGAGGGACTTGCTAGTCACAAAGTTTGTGAAGCTATAAGAGAATCTTCGAAAAGCGGATTAAGGATCAAAATTTAAGGCTATACATTTATAAGTAGCATTTATCACCTGATAAAGTATTAGATTGATTTTATTTTTTCTTCATATTCTGGAAAAATCAATTGAACTGATTTATTAAAGAATGGCTTTAAATTATTACAAAAATGAGCTTAAAGAAAATGCTCAATTACTAGCTTCTAAGGGGAAAGGGATATTAGCAGTAGATGAATCCACTAAAACGGTAGGTAAAAGACTTGCTGGAATTGGCGTTGAGAATACTGAAGACAATAGGAAAGCATATAGAGGAATGCTTTTTACCACAGAAGGTCTTGGTAAATATATAAGTGGAGCAATCCTATTCGAAGAAACTCTTTATCAGAATCACCAAGATGGGGAGTCAATGGTTAAGAAACTAAATGATTTAGGTATTATTCCAGGTATAAAGGTCGATAAAGGTCTAAATCCACTTCCTGGAGGAGGAGATGTAGAAACTTTTTGCTCTGGCCTAGATGGATTAGTTGAAAGAGCCGCAAAATATTATGAACAAGGTGCAAGATTTGCTAAGTGGAGAGCAGTTCTGCAAATTACAAAAGATGGTTGCCCTTCAAAACTATCAATTCAAGAGAATGCTTGGGGATTAGCAAGGTATGCAAGATCAGTTCAAGAATCTGGTTTAGTACCAATTATTGAACCTGAAATCTTAATGGATGGCGATCATACTATTGAAAAAACTGCTGAAGTCCAAGAAGAGGTAATAAAGCAGGTATATATTTCCTGTCAAGCAAATGGAGTTTTTCTGGAAGGAACTCTATTAAAACCTTCTATGACTGTCAATGGAGCAGATTGTCCAACAAAGGCTGATCCTAGTAAAGTTGCTGAAATGACAATCAGAACTATGGAAAGATGCGTTCCTGCATCTGTTCCTGGAATAGTTTTCTTATCAGGAGGGTTAAGCGAAGAAGCTGCTTCTGTTTATTTAAATAATATGAACACTCTTTACAGGAAAGCTTTATGGAATGTTTCATTCTCCTATGGAAGAGCATTACAGCATTCATGCTTAAAGGCTTGGAAAGGAAGCGACGTTGAAGGAGGTCAAAAAGCATTAATAGCAAGAGCTCAAGCAAACTCTGAAGCTTCAAAAGGGGCCTATGTAGCAGGATCTCAACCTTCATCTGATGAGCAATTATTTGTAGCAGGCTACACTTATTAACTAAAAAATTCTAAAAATATACTCTGGGTCATAAAAATAGTTTCTTTAATTTAGTATTTTGTATATCTAATGACGTGACATTTGATACCTCTTTGTACTAAACTCGCGGAAACAAATGCTTTGTATAGCATCTAACTTATTTTAATTATGGCTCTCGTTCCACTAAGACTACTTTTAGATCACGCTGCTGAGAATGGTTACGGTATTCCAGCTTTCAATGTTAATAATCTTGAGCAAGTTCAAGCAATAATGGAAGCAGCATATGAAACTGATAGTCCAGTAATCCTTCAAGCTTCAAGAGGAGCAAGAAATTATGCAGGAGAAATTTTCTTACGTCATCTAATCCTTGCTGCTACAGAAACATATCCTAATATTCCAGTGGTAATGCACCAAGACCATGGTAATGAGCCATCAACATGTTATTCAGCAGCTATAAATGGTTTCACATCAGTAATGATGGATGGTTCTCTAGAGGCAGATGCAAAAACACCCGCTAGTTACGAATATAATGTTGAAGTTACTAAAAAAGTAGTAGATTTTGCTCATTCAGTTGGGGTTAGTGTTGAAGGAGAATTAGGTTGCTTAGGTTCATTAGAAACAGGGAAAGGTGAAGCGGAAGATGGTCATGGATTTGAAGGTGAACTTTCTACAGATATGCTTTTGACTGATCCTGAAGAAGCTGCAGATTTTGTTGCTAAAACAAAAGTTGATGCATTAGCTATCGCTATAGGTACAAGTCATGGTGCTTATAAATTCACAAGAAAACCCACAGGAGAAGTTCTTGCAATAAGCAGAATTGCTGAAATTCATAAAGCACTTCCAAATACCCATCTTGTAATGCATGGATCTAGTTCAGTTCCTCAAGAATGGTTGGATATCATTAACAAATATGGTGGTGAAATTCCTCAAACATATGGTGTTCCTGTTGAAGAGATTCAAGAGGGAATTAGAAATGGAGTTAGGAAAGTCAACATTGATACCGATAACAGACTTGCTTTCACTGCCGCGGTTAGAGAGGCAGCATTTGCTGATAAGGCAAACTTTGATCCAAGACATTTCAACAAACCTGCCAGAAAATATATGAAGCAAGTTTGTCTTGATAGATACAAGCAGTTCTGGTGCGAAGGTCAAGCAAGTAAGATCAAACAAAACAGCACAAATTATTTTGCAGATCTTTACGCAAAAGGTGATTTAGATCCAAAAGTAAAAGCTACTGTTTAATTTCTTCCCAAATTAAATAAAAAAACCTCCAAAATTGGGGGTCTTTTTTTTATTTCAATATTAATGATTTTAATGTAAAGAGACCATCAGTCCCACCAATTGTCTCGTCACATGCTCGCTCTGGATGAGGCATTAAACCAAGAACATTTCCCTTTTCATTAGTTATGCCTGCGATATCGAATGAGGACCCATTAGGATTATTTTTATATCTCAAAGCAATCAATTCATTATCTACAAGTTTTTTTAAAGTATCAGAATCACAATAATATCTTCCTTCACCATGCGCTATTGGCAACTTAATAGTTTGTTTTTCAACTCCATTATTAAACCAACCTCCTTTTGAAGAAACAATATCCAGTTCAACGTCATCACAGATAAAATTAAGATTTTTATTTGCAACAAGAGCACCAGGCAAAAACCCTGATTCAGTCAAAATTTGAAACCCATTACAAATTCCTAAAACTCTTTTCCCGCTTTTAACAAACTCATCCAAGGCATTTATTAATGGAGAGAATCTCGCAATTGCTCCGCATCTTAAATAATCACCATAGCTAAATCCTCCAGGTAAAACTATTGCATCTACATCACTTAAATCTGAAGACTCATGCCACAAGTATTTTGTTCTTATGTCTAGACAACCTTCCAATGCCCATGAAACATCACGATCACAATTAGAACCAGGGAAGACAACAACTCCTACAGTAAAATTCTCCATCTTATAATTTTTCTAGTGAATACTCATAATCTTCAATAACAGTATTTGCGAATAACCTATCACACAATAAATCAATTTTTTCTCTTACTTCGTTTTCACCATTACCTTCTATTTTCACCTCAATCATTTTTCCTATTCGTAATGATTTTATTCCCTCGGCGCCAAGTTTTATAGAAGCAGATTTAGTAGCTTCCCCTGCTGGATCTAAAACTGAGGATCTTAGTCTTACTAAAACTTTTACAGCAAATTGGTCCAATTAAAAATTAATTTCTACTAGAAGATTAGTTTAAATTTTAATAAAAAGTACTATTGATTAATAAACAAATATTTTTTTACCTTAATGTTTTCTGAGTTATTAAATGTTTATGTAGCCTCTACCAAAACAAACTAAGCAAGTTCTTCTTGAATTTTCATGTGTTTTAAAATTTCCTGCCCCTCCACATTTTGAGCATTTTATTTTATCAATTGAAGTAACGTCGTCAGAGATTATTTGTTTTAAAGCAATTTTTGAATTTTCCATCTTGGGCTTTCTACTGTAGTAAGTTTCCCGGGGCTAACTATAAAATCAAATTGCTATTTTTGGGTCACTTAAAATCTTAAATTTCTCTTTAATTTTTCTTTTGAAAGTTTTTATAGATTTTTCGTCAAAGGAAATTATAACTAATTCAAGCCCAGCATTATCATTTGGTCTCCAACAATTGTTTGGGGCTTCCTCAAACCAAGTATTAATTTTCTTTCCAACAATTTGTATTTGTAAAGGCAATGATTTGTTTGGTATCCAAATACGTCCTTTTATTCGAAGAATGTTTAATTCATCCAAGATTTTTGACATCTCCTTTTCAAAGTCATTTTTTTCAAGGAAATAATTTAATTTAAATGAATCTGATACAAGCTCAACATGATTATGGTCATGTTCTTCCGTTAAAAATTCTTTATAAGTCTCTTTTTTAAAATTAAAATCAAATAAATAATTTAAATCAATTTTGCCATTCTTAGATTTCAGGACTGGTGTAGATGAATTTAGACTTCCTTGTATTTTATTTTTTACAACTTCAAACTGATCAGTATTTAAGATATCTGATCTAGAGACTAAAACGATATCAGAAACTTCTAGTTGCTCCTCAAAAAGTTCATCTATAGTAGCGTTGTGATCAATTTTATCTGTTTCATCATATTGTTTTGTTATTTTATTTAAGTCATTAATTGGTGAACCATTAAGCATTGATTCTCCATTAACGATACCAACAACAACATCAAGGTAGATGGAAGATCTAATCTCAGGCCAGTTCAGTGCTTGAATTAAGGGAATTGGTAGTGCCAAGCCACTTGTTTCGATAATTATTGATTCGATAGGAGGATTAAATTCTAGGAGAGCTTTTATTGATGGAACAAAATCATCTTGAACAGTACAACATAAACATCCATTGTTTAATTCGATTACGCAGTCGTCTTCAGATTCATCACATTCATTACAACTTTTAATCAAATCACCGTCAATTCCAACATCACCAAATTCATTAATTATTAAACCAAATTTTTTATTACTCTCTTTTAATAAATATCTAAGAAAAGTTGTTTTACCTGAACCAAGAAATCCCGAAACAACTATAACTGGTATTTTTTTTTTCACCTTTGATGATTAACAACCTAAACTATATTGTGTACTTTCTCCTGTAGAACTATTTGTGCCATTAGCAATCGCACATAATTGTCTTTGTTGTGTACGACTAAGAACAGCATCAGTAAAATCTGCACCATCTATTTTCGCACCTTCAAAATTACTCTCCATTAATAAAGCATTAGTAAAATTAACATCGGAAAGATCAGCATCTGAAAAGTCTGTTGCATAAGCTAGTGCATCTCTTAAATTTGCTCCAGTAAACTTTGAGTTTTGTAATTTACTATTATTGAACACCGCCCCTTCTAAATTACTTTTACTGAAATTAAAACCATTGAGATCAAACTTAACGTATTCGTTACCGCTTAAGTCTTGACCATGCATATCTGGCTCTAAATTAAGGTCTTGCTGGTTTCTAATCTCAGGAGGTCTTTTAGCCCATGCAGAATTTACAGAATTAAAAAATAAAATCCCAACGAATAACAAAGTAATTAATGCATTCTTTAGTGAGGGGAAAACAATTGATTTAATCATAATAAGACTGTATTTTAGAATTTAAGTATTTAAAGTTCGTAAGAGTATCTTAAAGGAAAATATATGGCTATGTCACTAAAGGTTATTGTTCCTCCTCATCCATTAATAAAACATTGGCTTTCAATATTGCGAGAAAAAAATACTCCAAATATTTTGTACTCAACAGGATATGAGCAATTAGGGAAATGGCTTACATATGAAGCATTACGTAATTGGCTGCCATATAAAAAAGAAATAATAAATACTGATAATGGAGACGCAGATGGATTTTTTATTAATAATGATTATCCAATAAAAGTGCTCGCAATGTTGCCCGAAGGGTTATCTCTTTGGTTTGGATCTAAAGAAATAATTCCTAATTCAACCCTCTCATTAGGAGAACTTCCAAAAACTATTGAATCAAATGAAGGAGTTATATTTTATTCAGAACAAATAACGACAAAATCAGCAACATTAGAAACTTTAATTAAATTAAAGGAATTAGGTGTAGATTCAAATAGGATTCTTTTAATAACTGCTATTTGCTCAAATAAAGGGTTAAATGAAATTGCGAAATTACTCCCTAATCAGGTAATTTACACTTCTTGCATAGATGAGGAAGACGAAAAAACACAATTATTAGTACCGGGTATTGGGAATCCTCTATCACGTTTAAGTACTATATTTCAAGATAAGAACTAATATAGAATATAGGATTAAATATTTTACCAATGTCTGAATACAGAGATTCGTCCTCAAATAATCTTTTATCATTAATAAGCGGTGCTTTTATTGGAGCAGCAGGCCTAGCCTGGTGGTTAATATCCGAAGCAGACAAAAGAAAGGAGGAAAAAAAACAAAAAGCAATGATGTATTCCTCCAGAATTCAAGACGGCTCAGAAGCGATTGATTCAAATGAAAATATAAATGAAGTTGAAGGAGAGAATCTGGAGAAGAAAGTTGAGCAACTTAATTCTGCAATTGCTGATGTTAGGAAGCAACTTGAAGAGTTGGGGCAATAGAATAAAAAAGGTTCTCAAATAATATGAATAAACTTAGATCATCTGCAATAACACAAGGTGTGCAAAGATCCCCTAACAGATCGATGTTAAGAGCTGTTGGATTTAATGATGAAGATTTTAGTAAACCTATTATTGGAGTTGCAAATGGATACAGCACCATAACACCATGCAATATGGGTTTAAATAAGTTAGCTCTAAAAGCTGAAGAGTCAATAAAAAGATCAGGCGGGATGCCTCAGATGTTTGGGACTATAACAGTAAGTGATGGCATTTCTATGGGAACAGAGGGTATGAAATATTCCCTAGTTTCAAGAGAAGTTATTGCTGATTCAATTGAAACAGCATGTAATGCTCAGAGTATGGATGGAGTACTTGCTATAGGTGGATGTGATAAAAATATGCCGGGTGCAATGATTGCGATTGCAAGAATGAATATACCCTCAATTTTCATTTATGGAGGGACAATAAAGCCTGGGAAATTGCATGGAGAAGACCTTACTGTTGTTAGTGCATTTGAAGCTGTTGGACAATTAACATCAGGCAAAATTAATGAAGAAAGGCTAATCCAAGTTGAGAAAAATTGCATTCCTGGTGCTGGTAGCTGTGGAGGAATGTTTACAGCTAATACAATGTCTGCAGTTATTGAAGTTTTAGGGTTAAGTCTTCCTCATAGTTCCACTATGGCTGCTGAAGATCTTGAAAAAGAACTAAGTGCAGATAAAAGTGCTGAGATATTAGTTTCTGCAATTGAAAAGGATATAAGACCTCTAGACCTAATGACAAAGAAAGCATTTGAAAATGCAATATCAGTAATTATGGCAATTGGCGGATCAACAAATGCGGTATTGCACATCTTAGCTATTGCAAATACTGCAGGAATAGATATCAACATTAATGATTTTGAGAGAATCAGACAAAAAGTACCCGTTATTTGTGACCTTAAACCGAGTGGTAAATATGTGACGGTGGATCTTCATAAGGCAGGTGGGATTCCACAAGTCATGAAAATACTTTTGAATGCAGGATTAATTCATGGCGATTGCAAAAACATTGAAGGCAAAACCATCTCAGAATACTTACAGAATATTCCAGATAAGCCCCCAACAAATCAAAATGTCATAAGAGACATAGATTACCCTCTTTATGAAAAAGGACATCTAGCGATCTTAAAAGGTAACTTAGCGAGCGAAGGTTCTGTAGCCAAAATTAGCGGAGTAAAAAACCCTGTATTAACAGGTCCAGCAAATATTTTTGAAAGTGAAGAGGATTGTTTAAAATCGATATTAAATAACGATATCAAAGCTGGTGATGTTGTTGTTATTAGAAACGAAGGTCCTGTAGGAGGTCCAGGCATGAGAGAAATGTTAGCTCCAACATCTGCGATTGTTGGTCAAGGTCTTGGAGAGAAGGTGGCTTTAATTACCGATGGCAGATTTAGCGGAGGTACCTATGGTCTTGTTGTGGGTCACATAGCTCCAGAGGCTGCTGTAGGAGGAAATATTGCTCTAATAAAACAAGGTGATTTAATTACAGTTGATGCTGTAAAACAACTAATTGAAGTTGATTTATCTGACGAAGAATTAGAAAAAAGAAAAAATGATTGGGTAAAACCTATTCAGAAATACAAAAGAGGAATTCTTTCAAAATATTCGAGAATCGTAAGCACCTCAAGCTTAGGGGCTGTAACTGATTTATAAATCACCTCAAATTTTATTTTCTTAATCAATAAAACTTTTTATCCTATTTGCTAAATTTTCCAATCTAGCGTTATATTTTGGTGGTTTGCATTTTTTCCCATTATTGCTACCCATCCATAATGTTTTAACTCCACACCATAATATTGGTTCATCAGGGAAATTAAGCTTAGAGATTACTAAAACCAACTCTTTTTTTGATTTAAAAAGTTCTAATTCAAGATCATAAATTTCTAATCTTTTACCTTCTTTATCTCGACATAAGATGTTAACTGTTAAATCAATATCTTCATCTTCGAATTCGTATTCACCATTTATTTTTACGACAGAATGAACAAAAGGTTTATTTGTTAAATCTGCTGACTTAGCGATTAAGCTCTCTATATTTTTAGGTGGATTTTCAAATAACACTTATTGATTTAATTAAAACTTTTATTGAACCCTGTTTAAACTTATTATTAAGTAATCCATCATCACCGAACTTAGAGTGTAATAGTTGCAATCTTTTAATTTTAGATGGCTTGAATTTAAATGGAAAACGTACTTTATTAGCTCTTACTGAAGGTTTTAGCTCACTAAAAGGAATTTGAACATTTGTTGTCCCGAATCTTTTTGTTGGGAAAGATTTAATCCATCTAAGTCCACCCGGAATAAATTCGGTTAGTCCTAATAGATCATCTTCACAAGCGACAGCAAATTTAAAAGTTCTTCCTTGTCCATTAATATTTAATTCAAAGGATGAATACTCAGATACATTTAAAGAAGGTTTATATATAGATGATCTGCAACTAACAAATCCTCCTGCTTTCTCGACAATATTACCCTTTAATATCAAACCCGAATTTGAAATTTCACAAAGAGCTGAACTTGATCCGCCCATAACAGTATCATTTAAAGTTTTCCAACCATCGAACTCCTTTTTTTGGAATAAAAATTTTTTCTTACTCATTAGATAATTAAAATTATTAATAGACTTTAACTAAATTTCTAATTCTTTTGCTGATTCCTGATCACAAAATATTGAAATTTGATTAATAGATTTTATTAATTTTGATGGTGTTCTATCTGGTGGCTCTTTTTCATCTAATAACCTCTCAAGAGCAATTCTTTTAGAAGCTCCACTAACTAAAAAAACTATCTTTGAAGAGGCTGAAAGAACCTTTGGAGTTAATGAAATTCTTTTTAAACCTTTACCTTCATTAAAAACAACAAAATCATCTACATTATTATTTTTTTGATAAGGGAATAGTGAGGCTGTATGACCATCGTCTCCAAGACCTAATAATGTTAAATCAAAAGTTGGAGGGTTTGATCCGCATTTTTCAAATAATTTAGAAATAAATTGATTTTTTGTAGCTTCATCATCAGCATTTAAGTCATTGAAAATTTCATAAAAAAAAGCTTTAGATCCAAAATTAGTTAACAATGAATTCTTCATCATTAACGAGTTACTCAATTCTGAATTTGGATCAACACATCTTTCATCCCCTAAAAAGACATCAACCATATCCCATCTAAGATCACTTTTTGATAAAAGATTGTAGACAGCTTTAGGGGTTGAACCTCCACTTACGCAAAATTTGAATCTTTCTTTATTCTTCAATGTATGAACAATTTGGCTTTCAATAAACTTAAAGACTTCTGAGGATAGTTCTAACTTGTCTCTGTAAATGTAGAGTGTATATCCATTTTTAACCTTTTCAATCATTTCATCCATTCAGTATGAAAACTACCTTCCTTATCAATTCTTTCGTAAGTATGAGAGCCAAAACAGTCTCTCATTGCCTGAACAAGATTCTGAGGAAGTCTATTTGTTCTATAACTATTCAAATAATCTAAAGTACTTGATAGGCATGGCACTGGTATACCTGCTTTTGTGGATAAAGAAACTACTTTAGCTAAGTTATCTAATCTTATCGCGATTTCATTATTGAACCAATCATCAAAAATTAAATTTTTTAGACTAGGGTCTTTATTATAAGCATCTTGAATTTTACTTAATAATTTTGATCTAATTATGCAACCACCTTTCCATATTTGAGCAATTGAAGGCATATTCAAACCATAGTTATAAACTGCAGATGCTTCTCTTAAAATATCCATACCTTGGGCATAGCTAGCAATTGTGGCAAGGACTACAGCATCAAATAAAGGTTTCATTCCATCTGAAATATCTCCTAAATCAAAATCATCTATCTTTTTAGTTGGAATGAATTTTTCGATTTCACTGCGTTGATCTTTTAAAGAACTCATTACTCTTGCATTTAAAGAAGCGTAAATCGTTGGGACTGACACCCCAAGTTCTAAAGCACTTACAACAGTCCATAAACCAGTTCCTTTCTGGCCGGCTTTATCTAAAATTTTCTCTACAACATAATCATCAGTTATTTCATCTTTTGTATTCAGACAAATCTCTGTTATCTCAACTAGATAAGAAGCTAATTCATCAGTATTATTCCAAATACCAAAAACCTCTGACATCTCTTGACCATTCATACCTTTGACTCTCTTCATAAGGTCATAAGCCTCTGCAAGTATTTGTTCAATACCATATTCAATACCGTTATGAACAGTTTTAACAAAATGACCTGAACCACCTGGCCCAACATAAGCAACACACGGGCCATCTTCAACTTTAGCAGCCATTTTGGTCAATAAACTTTCTATTGCATCGTAGGAAGCCTTAGTTCCCCCTGGCATCATACTTGGCCCTTCTAAAGCTCCTTTTGCGCCTCCAGAAACACCCATTCCTATATAACCAAAGCTTTTACTTTCAAGTGTCTCAACCCTTCTTTCAGTATCCTTAAACTGAGAATTTCCACCATCTATTAATAGATCACCTTCTTCAAGGTATTCTGAAATATTATCAATGACAGCATCTGTTGCAGATCCAGCTTTGACCATCATTAGTATTCTTCTAGGCCTTTCAAGTTTATTTACAAATTCTTGAAGTGTCTTAGCCCCATCTATATTTTTACCAAAGCCTCTACCCTCTAAAAATTCTTCAGTTTTTGAATAAGTTCTATTAAAAACTACACTAGAAAAACCATTCCTTTCGGCATTAAGAACTAAGTTCTCCCCCATTACTCCAAGACCGATTAAACCAAAATGTGCCTTGGACATAAAAAATAAAAAACGCAATAAATATATATTGCATGCAACTAATAAAAATTGCTTAAAAAAAATTGCTTATGTCAGCGAAAAATGATCGAAATAATTAATTAGATAATCGTTCCGTTAGCAATAGTTGCATTTTTTACCACAACAACTATTCCATTACGTATATAAAATCCCAGATCAGGCTTGTCTGCTTCTTCTACTCTATCCTTATTGACTATCACAACGTTATCTCCAATCCTTGTATTCTTATCAAGGATAGCTCTTTTGATAGTTGAGCCTTCACCTACTCCCAGAGGAGTACCACCACCTTTTCTTAATTCAATCCTTTCCTCAACCGACTCAAAGAAATCCGCACCCATTACCAAGGTATCTTCAATAACAGAATCACTTTCAATTCTACTTCTCACCCCTAAAACACAGTGCAAAATGCTACAAGATTTCAAAATAGTTCCTTCGCAAACAATTGAATCAGTAATTTGAGCATCTACCAGTTTTGATGGAGGAAGATATCTTGGTCTTGTATATATTGGAAATTTTTCATCGTAAAAACTAAATGGAGGTTTTGGTTGTTGTGTTAATGCTAAGTTTGATTCAAAAAATGCTCCAATAGTTCCAATATCTTCCCAGTAATCATCAAAAACATAACTCTTCAATGTATCTCCTCTGCTTAATGCTTCAGGGATTATATCTTTACCAAAATCTGTATAATTTGGAAACCTATTTAAAAGATCAAAAAGAGTCTTTCTACTAAAAACATATATCCCCATTGATGCAAGATATGGTTTCTCTAATGCTGATTCCCTAGTTAATCCGAACATAGAGGTATCAACAGCCATTGATTTTAATTTATCGCCAGTAGGCTTTTCGCTAAATTCTTTAATATTCCCCAAATCATCTGTTCTCATAAGGCCAAAGCCTTCAGCCTGCATCTCATCAACAGGTAAGGCAGCTACTGTCAAATCAGCATCATTTTCTCTATGATGTTTAACGAATAAACTATAGTCCATTCTATAAAGCTGATCACCTGACAATATTAAATATTCATCAACATCCCACTCTTGAAATAACCATTGATACTTCCTTACTGCATCAGCAGTACCTTCAAACCATTTAGGGCTATCAGGAGTCTGTTGAGCAGCTAAAACCTCCACAAAACCTTGACCAAAAGGCGCGCTCAAATTATAGGTTCTTCCAATATGTCTGTTAAGAGATGCACTATTGAACTGAGTCAAAACGTACATTTTATTAATCCCAGAATTAATACAATTACTAATAGGGATATCAATCAAACGGTATTTACCCGCTAAAGGGACAGCAGGTTTGGCCCTCATTTTTGTTAAGGGATAAAGCCTAGATCCTTTTCCTCCTCCGAGGATGATTGCCAACACACGCTTCATTCAATTTAATGGAGGTATACTCAATTATTAAAATTAACTGATTATGTGCAAATATAAAAATGAAAATGGCCACTTTACAAAGGTATTTAGAAAAATCTATTGAAAAACTTAATATAAAGTCAGGAATTTTTAATTATTTTGCTCATCCTCTATCAACGAGAATAATTTTTCCACTATTTTTAATGATGCTTGTCTTTCTTCTCTTGACTGAGGACTTCTTAATTTAGTTACTGGTGTATGAAGAATCTTATTAATAATTCCTTTTGTTAACGCTTCCACAACTTTTCTTTCTCTTGCAGAGAAATCAGGTCCCATTCTGCTTAAAGCTTTTTGTAATTCTTCTTTTCTTATTAATTCTAAATCAGATCTTAATTTATTTATAACTGGAACTGCTTCCAAACTTGCCCACCACTCCAAAAAAATGATTCTTTCTTCTTTCACTAAAGATTCAGCTTCTTTTGCTATTTTTTGTCTGAATTCCTGATTTCTAGAAACAACTTCCTCTAAGTCATCAACATCGAATGACTCAATGAAAGCATGCCGTTTAACATCATTAGAAATATTTCTAGGTACACCGATATCAATGAATTTAAGTTTATTTTTTAGACTTATATTTTCAACTCTTGCTAAATCAATAAATGGTTTTTCAGAGGCAGTACTAGTGAAGACAAGAGAGGATAATGATATGTTTTCATCCAATTCGTTTAAGTTCTTACAAATAATTTCAATATCTGGGAAGTCACCTGCAAGATTTACTGCTCTATCAATATTTCTATTTAAAAGTGTTAGTTTATTGCATCCTTTGGATTTTAGATGAGTAATCAAAAGTCTACTCATCCGACCTGCACCAACGACAAGAACTTTTTCTGATTTCAAACTTACAAGACCATCAACACCATGATCTTGTCCAATTTTTAATTGAGCTAATTCTACAGCGGCAGAACTAATTGATACAGCTCCAGTTCCTAAATTTGTTTCGGATCTGACTTTCTTCCCAGCACTAACTGATTGACTTAATAACCTATTGAGTATTGGTCCAGTGGAGTTATTCTCCTGACCTAATCTCATCATTTTTTTAACTTGCGAAAGTATTTGCCCTTCACCCAAAACTAGACTATCTAATCCAGCTGATACCTTCATTAAATGTAAAACAGCTTCTTCTTGTCTAAAATCAAATAAATGTGGAATTAGATCTTCAATATTAACTTTAGAATAATCTGATAAAAATTCTTTAATAGAAGAAATACCAATATTTTTATCTTTCACAAGAGCATATATTTCTAACCTATTGCAAGTACTCAAAATAGAAACTTCTAAAATATCAGAGTAGGCTATTAGAGTTTTTAGTGATTCAGACATAGATTGATCTGAAATACTTAACTGCTCGCGCACTTCAACAGGTGCCGTGCGATGACTTAGTCCGACGACAACAATATTCATAAAATCAAATAAAAATATTAAAGTCTGATGCTTTTAGCGCCATCTCTCATATGTATTGTTTTTGTAAATCGACATGTACTATCCAATGTACTTATTACTAGGCTACTTGTTTTAGTACAGTCTTTTTCAAATTTGACTCCATCAAATAATAATCCATCCGTTATTCCACTACCAGCAAAAATAACATTTTCTCCTGATGCAAGTTCATTCGCTTCATAAATTTTATCTATATCGGTAATTCCCATTTCATTTAATCGTTTTATATTCCCTTCTTTTGTATAGTCCGCCCACTCAGAAGTTTGTGCAATTGCTGGATCATAAACTAACTGTCCTTGAAAATGTCCTCCTAAAGCTCTCATGGCAGCTGCTGATATAACACCTTCGGGAGCTGCGCCAATACCCATTAAGCAATGAGTCCCAGTGCCTGCAAATCCACATGCAATTGCAGCTTGAACATCTCCATCAGAAATTGGTTGGATTTTAGCTCCACATTCTCGGATCTCCTTGATCAACCCTTTATGTCTTGCTCTGTCCATAACAACTACAGTGAGTTCATTAATTGCTAAATCCAAGCAATTACTTAAGATCTTCAAGTTTTCAGTAGCTGAGTTCCTAATATCAACTTTTCCTTTAGCTGCGGGAGGAGCTGCTAGTTTATTCATATAGAAATCTGGAGCATTGAAAAGACCACCAGTATCTGAAGCAGCTAATACTGCCATAGATCCTCTCTGATTGTTTGCACAAAGATTGGTACCCTCACAAGGGTCTACAGCAAAATCAACACCTGGACCTTTGCCACTTCCCACCTCTTCACCGATATATAACATAGGTGCTTCATCACGTTCTCCTTCTCCTATAACAATTTTCCCTTTCATCTCTATTTTACCCATTCGCAATCGCATTGCTTCAACAGCAGCAGCATCAGCTTCGTCTTTCTGGCCTAAGCCTGTAAGTTTAGCTGATGCGATTGCGGCTTGCTCGACTACTTCGAGAATTTCTTGAATTAAAGTTTGATTCACAATTAAATTTTTAAAGATTTTCTAAGAGTTTTAAATATGTTCTCATAAAGAATGCCTATTTTATGAGAATTATTTTGCTAATTAGCTTTTTTTAACTCTTTGCAGATGTTACTTTATCAGGCCGTGACTTTAAATTAGGAATAAGCAACCAAATATAGTATCTTTATTAAATATTTTAAAAAATAAATGACCGAATCTAATCCTAAAAAATCATTTAGTGTTTATCGACCAATACAAATTATCCCTTCAGTTCTTCCTGCAGACTGGGCAAATATGGGGGGATGCGTAAAAGATCTTGAAGAAGCAGGTGTTGATCGCATTCAGTTTGATGTTATGGATGGAAATTTTGTTCCAAATCTTACATTTGGCCCCGAAATGATTGCTGCTTGTAGGAAGTATTGCAATGTTCCTTTTGAGACTCAATTAATGGTAAGTCAATATAACTGTGAGACGATGCTTGAGGCATACGTTGAAGCAACCAAAGGTCCTAATGGAGAACCCGGGGTTGTTATAGCTCATGCCGAAGCCAATATTCACCTGCATAGAGTACTTGGAAGAATAAGGGACCTCGGTGGTTCACCATCTGTTGCATTAAATCCTCATACTCCTTTTGAAATGATTTCAAATATTATGGATATGGTCGATCATGTTTTAGTTATGACTGTAAACCCAGGGTTTGGAGGGCAAGCTTACATACCGACAATGCTCAATAAAATAAGAAAAATTAGACAATTTGTAATTGAAAATAATCTAAATGTAGATATTGAAGTTGATGGTGGAATAAAAGCAAATTGGACGATTTCACAATGTGCAGAGGCTGGTGCTAATTGTTTCATTGCGGGAAGTGGAATGTTTGCTTATCCATCTTTAAAAAAGGGTTGTGATGAATTAAGGTCAGTTGCTCTCGATGCTCAAAACGGAAAGATAATTTCAGAGCCCTAAAGACTAATACTTAAAGTTAACTTAATATTCCGAATATCCAGCCATAACTATGCAAACCTACCCCTAAAAAATTAACTCCTATGTAACATATTAGTACAACGAAAAAGCCTGATGTAGCTAGTAATGCAGGTCTTCTGCCTTGCCAGCCTCTACTTATTCTCATGTGCAGGTATGCGGCATAAAATAACCAAGATATAAAAGCCCATGTTTCCTTAGGGTCCCAACTCCACCAAGTTCCCCAAGCTTCATTAGCCCAAATAGCTCCCGTAATTAAGCCAAGAGTGAGTAGAACAAACCCTACTAATATAGATCTGTAACTGAGAGTATCTAGCTCCTCAGAATGAGAAAAATTGATAGATCCAACTATGTTATTAATAGAGTAAGAAGTAGAAATCTTAAAACCTCCAACACCTGTTGAACTACTTCTAAGTTGAAGCGGCTCTGAATTGTCAATAAAAAGTACTGAAGCTGAGAGTAATGAGCCAATGATAAGGGCGGCATAACTAAGCATTATCACACTTACATGCATAATTAACCAACTTGATCTTAATGCCGGGACAAGATTAGATGAAATCTTCAAATCTTCAGGCAAAACAAAGCAAGCAAAAGCTACAGTTAAAAGCTCTATTGGAATAGCTATTGCGGGGATTATTGAATTTTGGTATTCTTTCTCAACTAATAATTGTCCGAAAGTTATTCCCCAAACTAGAAAATAAAGCGATTCATATAAATTACTTATGGGAAAATGACCAGATATAAGCCATCTCGAAAAAAGTTGTATGGCTATGAATATATTAATTGTGATTGTAATAAACCTTACATATGAGGAGAATTTTTTATTAAATAAAGCAATTAAAGAAATAGGCAAATTAATCAATAAAAAATAAAAAACCAATATTCCAAAAGCAGATACAGGATCGTAAATTAAATTTTTGATAAAACCATCAAATATCATTACTAAGATCTAAAGCTAATTATTTGAACCAATTATAAAATAATAAATTAAATAGGTATGACGATTAATTAAAAAATAATTTAATTTTAATTTTTTTCAAATTTAATTACTCAAAGTTGAAAATCATCACCCAAATAAAACTTTTTCACTATTTTGTTATTTGCAAGTTCCTCAGAAGATCCAGAAGCCAAAATCTTACCTTCACTTAAAACGTATGATTTATTTGTTATCAAAAGAGTCTCCCTTACATTATGGTCTGTTATAAGAATTCCAACCCCATTTTTACTAAGTTTGATAATAAGTTTCTTTAAATCATTAACAGCCAAGGGGTCTATCCCTGCAAAAGGTTCATCCAAAAGTAAGTATTTAGGTCCTTCTCTGCCAACTGATAGAGCCCTTGCTATTTCACACCTTCTTCTCTCTCCTCCAGATAGTTGAAAACCATAATTATCTACAACTTTATTTAGATTAAATTCGTTAATTATTTTTTCTCTCATGTTTCTTATTATTGCTCTACTAAAAAATGAATGTTGTAAGGCTAAGTCAATATTTTCTTTGACAGTAAGATCTCTAAAGATACTTGCCTCTTGAGTTAAATATCCTAAACCAAGCCTTGCTCTGCTAGGCAAAGGTAAGTTTTTTATCGACTTATTATCTATTAAGACATCACCTTTATCTGGTTTTAAATTACCTATTGCAAGATTAAAAGTAGAAGTTTTACCAGCACCATTAGGACCCATTAAACCAACAATTTCTCCTGGGCATACTCTTATTGATACATCATTTACTATAGATTTCCCTTCAATAGTTAGAGATACGTTTCTAATTTCAAAAATCATTTTTCACTTTAACTACTAAGTAAGGTTTATCGTTTTCATTTAATTCTTCTCTATGTTGAAGTTTTATTAATAATTTCTCAAGACATTTACATAAAGTTTCAAGGTCTATTCCCAAATCAATATTAGTTCTATTTTTTATCCTTCCTAAACCTTCCCCCAGTAATATAGTTGCTCCATTATGATTTCCTTTACTTAAATGGAATTGAGAAACAGAAACTTGAAGAATTCCCTGTATAATTTGTCTTTCATCTCCATCAAGAGTATTCCAAATATCCTCAAAAGCATCATGAGCTTCATACCATTTTTGATTATTAAAAAGATTTAAAGCGTTTAAAAAATTTTCCTCGAAACTTTTTAAATCTACTAATTCCATAATGTTCTAATTTTTCAATGATTTCTTCTTATTCAATTTTCTCATTCTTATTGAATCAGGGGTTACTTCTAACATTTCATCGGGTCCTATATACTCAAGTGCTCTTTCAAGAGTAATATCTACAGGAGATTGTAAAGTATCTAATTCTTCTGCACCCGCCGATCTCATATTTGTCAATTGCTTAGTTTTGCAAATATTCAACTCTAGGTCTTGAGGTCTATTGTTCTCGCCAATAATCATACCTTTATAAACTTTTACTCCAGGCTTTATAAAATAGACTCCTCTATCTTCAGCATTTTTTAAAGCATAGAAAGTAGCAACACCTTCTTCAAAAGAAACAAGCACTCCATTTCTTCTAGTCTCAAAATCGCCTGTTTTAGGTTTATATTCATAAAAAGAGTGACTCATAATTCCCTCACCTCTTGTAATTCGGACAAATTCACCCCGAAATCCTATAAGTCCTCTTGATGGTACTAAAAATTCTAATTGAGTTCTCCCATCTGAACTTGTCTGCATATTTTTCATTTCAGCTTTTCTTGATCCTAGTTTTTCAATACAAGAACCAACTGCTACTTCTGGAACATCTAAAACCAATGTCTCTATGGGCTCACATTCAACATTATCAATTTCTCTAAAAATAACTTGTGGTTGCGAAATTTGAAATTCAAAACCTTCCCTGCGCATTGTTTCTATCAAAATTCCTAAATGAAGTTCTCCTCTCCCAGAGACAGAGAACCTATCTGGAGAATCTGTTTCTTCAACTCTAAGAGCTACATTTGTTAACAATTCTCTCTCCAATCTATTTTTTAATTGTCTGCTGGTAACAAATTTCCCTTCTTTTCCAGCAAATGGAGAATCATTTACTACGAAGGTCATATTTAATGTAGGTTCATCAACTTTAATTAAAGGAAGTGGATGAGGAGAATCCGGACAAGCAATTGTTTCTCCAATATTTACATCATCAAAACCAGAAAGAGCCACAATATCTCCGGCAAAAGCTTCATCAATATCAATTCTTTGTAAACCTTCAAATCCTAAAAGTTTACTTACTTTTCCCTTGATAGTTTTTCCATTTTCTTTTATTAAACTTGCTTGTTGTCCATTTTTTATAGTTCCATTATGAATCTTTCCAATAACAATTCTTCCCAAGAAATCAGAATAATCCAGAGTTGTAATTTGAAGCTGAAGTGGCTTTTTTAGATCTCCTACGGGAGGAGGTACATGCCTAAGAATAGATTCAAAAAGGGGCATCATATTATCACTATTAGATTCCATTTCTTCTTTTGCGAAGCCAGATAAGCCGCTTCCATATAAATAAGGAAAATCACATTGATCATCATCAGCTCCCAATTCAAGAAACAAATCAAGAACTTTATCCACAGCTATTTCAGGGACAACTCTAGGTCTATCTATTTTATTTACAAATACTATAGGCCTGAGCCCCTTTTCCAATGCTTTTTTTAAAACAAATCTTGTTTGAGGCATTGGACCCTCATTAGCATCAACAATTAACAAGCAACCATCAACCATGCCTAATACCCTCTCAACTTCTCCTCCAAAGTCAGCATGTCCTGGTGTATCAATAATGTTAATTCTTGTGTTTTTATAATTCACAGCTGTATTTTTTGAAAGAATTGTTATCCCTCTTTCCCTCTCGAGATCATTAGAGTCCATTACACAAGTTGGAACAACTTCATTATCCCTAAATATTCCAGATTGAGATAGTAATGCATCTACAAGAGTTGTTTTCCCATGATCTACATGAGCTATTATTGCTACATTTCTTATTTCAGTATTTGAGGATGACATCTAAAAACAAACAACCCGATAAGTGACTATATCAAGGCTAACTCAAAGAATGCTTATTCTGAAGTAATTAATTCTAAGACTTTGAAAATCTTATATAAATTTTTCAGTATTATATTAATTATATTAATTTTTAAATTTATCTATTTCCTATTTGATGCTTCAAATACTTTAAGTGCTTCAATTGATCCTTCATATCTCCAATGCCAAGGCTCATAATCAACATTTTGATTATTTTTATTGAAAGATAATTTAAAGTGGTATTTAGCAGCATTATTTTTTAACCACATAAAAGCATCGGTATTCTCAAATTCAACATCAAAGTCTGTTTTTGGATTATTAAAATCACCAATATCTATAGCAAAACCAGTACTATGTTCAGAATATCCAGGAGGGGCTGATACCCTGGCCCTTTCCGCAGCAACTTGATTCCTTTTAGATTTTAAAGAATAAAAAATTTCTCTCTGCAAATTTATTGATCTATATCCACTTAAGAAAACTAACAATATTCCATCATTTTTCGCATCTTGCCTCATTTTTAGAAGAGATTCTCTCATATCAATATGAACCTCTATATTAGGCTCAATCAAAACCAGTTTTTCTTTAGAAATTTCACTGTAAGGTAAGTGACCTAAAATACTATGATCATGATCATGAGCATTTTCGATATTATCTATAGAACTTAGTCTTAAATTCCTAATAAACCTCAATCCAGCAATAGAGAATAATAATAAAACAACTGGAAATATTAGTAGTATTATTTTTTTAAATTTTGGATAAGTTTCTCTAGGATATTTCCTTTCAGCAACTAGGATATCAAATACATCATTTGCTTCTTCTTGCCGGTCCAATATTTAAAGATTTATTGAAAAACTTATTTCGATATTAACTATAAATTTACGAAATGCACTTTTATAAGCAAATTGATGTAGTTTTTTAATAGGGTACTATTTTTTTATATGTTGAGAGTTGCTGTAATCGGTGGGGGTCCAAGTGGTTCATGTGCTGCTGAAATACTTGCTAAATCCGGGATAAAGACTTGGCTTTTTGAAAGGAAATTAGATAATGCCAAACCTTGTGGAGGAGCTATACCTTTATGCATGGTTGAAGAGTTCGACTTACCAGAATCAATTATCGATAGGAAGGTGAGACATATGAAAATGATTTCTCCCTCTAATAGAGAAGTTGATATTAGCTTAGATAATGTTTATGGAAAAAGTGATAATGAATTTATTGGAATGTGCAGAAGAGAAGTAATGGATGCATTCATGAGAAACAGGGCATCTGAGCTTGGAGCAACATTAATTAATGGATTAGTTACCTCAATAGATACTGGAAATAATAACCAAGGTCCATACAAACTTACATATTCTGATTTTTCTTCAGGAGATAAGAAAGGAGAGCTTAAAGAACTAACAGTAGATCTATTAATCGGAGCTGACGGAGCTAATAGCAGAGTTGCTAAAGCTATGGATGCTGGCGATTACAAAGTGGCCATCGCATTCCAAGAAAGAATTAAATTACCTAAAGAAGAGATGAGTTACTACGAAGACCTAGCTGAGATGTACGTAGGAACCGATGTTTCTCCTGACTTTTATGGTTGGGTATTTCCTAAATATGATCATGTTGCAGTTGGGACAGGTACAATGCAAAAGAATCAATCCTTAATAAAAGGACTTCAAGAAGGTGTAAGAAATAGAGCAAAAAAAAGGCTTGTTAATGGAGAAGTTATTAAAGTTGAAGCACACCCTATCCCTGAGCATCCAAGGCCTCGAAGAGTTGTTGGAAGAATGGCTTTAGTAGGAGACGCAGCAGGCTATGTTACGAAGAGTTCTGGAGAAGGTATATATTTTGCAGCAAAAAGTGGAAGAATGTGTGCTGAAGAAGTTGTTGAAGCTTCAAAAAATGGACAAGTTATTCCAACTGAAAATGATTTAAAAAATTACCTGAAGAAATGGGATAAGAAATATGGCACAACTTACAAAGTATTAGAAATTCTTCAAAGTATTTTTTATAGAAATGATTCTGCAAGAGAAGCTTTTGTTGAGATGTGTGATGACATGGATGTTCAAAGACTAACTTTTGATAGTTACCTATACAAAAGAGTTGTTTCTATGAAACCTCTCCAACAACTTAAGATTACAATGCTCACTCTAGGATCAATTTTAAGGGGTAAAGCACTAGCACCATTAATTTATAAACCTGTTAAGAGCGCTGTAAGGGAAGACAAAGAAGTCGAAAATATGCTTAAAAATTATTCAATTAAAGGTGGAATTAAAGTTAAAAGTTAGAGTAATCTAAAGTCAGCTATTTTTAAAGAGTAATTTCTAACCAACCCCAATAAATTGAGGCGATTTTTTCTAATTAGAAGATCTGCTGCCATCACTAGAACGCCCTTTTCGTTATCAAAAAGTTCATTAAGATTTTTAGTATTTTTGTCAAAAAGGCTAAATAATTTTAAATTATCAAAATCCGAATATGATTGGAGTTTTTCTAATTCTTTAACGAATTCAAATACTTTAGTTTCACATTCTTTTTCAAATAACCTTGGATTTACATGATCTATGGATGAAAAAATTGTAATTTTTAAATTACCCTTTTCAGCGAGTTTGCTAATTCTAGAGATAACTTTTTTAACTTCATAAAAATTTGCGTTACCTTTAATTTGGTTAATAGTATTTATTCTATTTTTTAAATCCAAAATATTAATTATTTTTTTGTCGTAAGAAGAATCAATAAAACAAGTAGCTTTAATTATTTCTTTACCGATTGATAATTCATCAAGATGATTGATAATTCTTTGATTAGTAAATTCAACTAAATCATCTAAAACTTTTTCCTTCACAAATTTTAAATTTGGTAATGAAATTCTCCAATATTCTAGAAGTTCCTCAAAGATATTTTTAAATGATAAATCTAGCTCAAATTGCCAAATAATAACAATAATCCCATTTAAAGTTCTTCTTAATGCATAAGGGTCAGAGGAACCACTTGGTCTTTTACCAGAAATAAATATACTTATTAAAGTTTCTATTTTGTCAGAAATAGAAACAATAGCTCCATATTTTGTGGAGGGTAAATCATCTTTATAAAAACTAGGCAAATAATGTTCAGATACTGCTATGCAAATTTCCTCACTAAAGCCTTCATTTCGCAAATATTTTCCTCCCATTATCCCTTGTAATTCAGGAAATTCATAAACAATTTCACTACATAAATCGTTTTTACAGTATTTTGCAGCTTCTTTTATTTTTTCTCTATCTAGAGAATTATCATTCAAAAATTTAATTATCATTTCCGCTATTACCTGAATTCTTTCTACCCTCTCAAAAACATTTCCCATTCCTTTTAAGTAAGAAACCAATTTTAGTTTTTCATTTCTTTCTTTAGAAGGAACCTTTTTATCACTTTCTACAAAAAACTTTGCATCAGAAAATCTTGCCTTTAGCACTTTTTCGTTACCGCTTGAGATAATATCATTGGATTCTTTTAAACCATTTGAGATGATAAAGAAATTTGTACTTATGATTTTTTCAGAACTCAATTCTAATTTTGAAAATATTACATTTTTCTTAAGAAGAGGAATATATCTTTGGTGACTTTTCATTACTGTTGAAAGAACTTCAACAGGTAAACTAAGAAATAGCTTATCAAAATTACCTTTTATTAAATTAGGTAATTCAACCAAATCAGTTAGTTCGTTAAGTAAATCCTCAGAGAGATCAGGATTTAAACTTAATGATTGAGATTCCTGACTTACAAGTTCTACAATTTTTTCTTTTCTTTGCTCTCTTTTAACTATTACACCATTACTTGCCATTAATTCAAAATACTTATCTGGACTTATAATTTTAATAACCTTACTAAAAAGTCTGTTACTTTTTGATTTATTACCTATCCAAATCTTTGGATCACATTCATCGAATACAAAATCAAGAATTTCATCATTATAAAGTGAAACGAGCCATCTGATAGGCCTAGAAAATTTGAAGCTACCATATCCCCATTTCATAAATCTGGGCCCTTGCAAGTTTTTTATTAACTTAGGAATTATTGAAGATAAAGAAGACTTTGTAGATACTCCTTTCTCAATTTTTTTTCCATAAACAAAATCATCCTTTTCAGTATTTTTTATTTCAAGATCATCAATACCTATCCCTAAACTATTTGCGAAACCTACAGCAGCATTTGTAGGGACTCCATTTAAATAAGCAGAACTTGCTTTGGGACCTTTTCTAATCTCAATTTTGTCTTCCGAGTAATCAACTAAACCATCAATAAATAAAACGATTCTCCTTGGCGTGGACGTGCAAATAATACTTTTATATTTGATAAGATTTTTATCAAGTTCGAATTTTATTAGAGAATCAATTTGTTCTATTACAGAATGAGAAAAATCTGCTGGTAGCTCTTCTGTACCTATCTCAAGTAAATATTTTGACAAAAAAAAATTATGGCTATTACAACTATAATTTACTACCGGTTAAATAAGGTTTTCGCTAATGTATAAAAAGAGATATGTTTTGGTCCCTTGATCAAGGTTGAGAAAGTAAAAAAGAAAAAAGAGATTGCTAAACAAGATACTGTTTGTTTAGCAAATGGCTTAGAAGTATCCAAATTTGAGAATTTCAAAAAAGGTAGTGAATTTCTTAAGGAACCACTTGCAAGTGAATTAAAAAATGAAAGTGACCATTTTACCAATGATGCGGTTCAGTTATTGAAATTTCATGGAAGTTATCAACAAGATAATAGAGAGAATAGAAAACCTGGCAAAAAAAAAGATTGGCAAATGATGCTGAGGCTGAGAAGCCCTGGAGGAGAAATACCTGGAAAATTATTTCTATCTTTGAATGAATTATCAGACAAACTTGGTAATGGAACGCTTAGGGCAACAACTAGACAAGCCTTCCAAATGCATGGAATCAGAAAAGAAAATTTGAAAGAAGTTATTCATTCTATTGTAAATTCAATGGGTTCCACTTTAGCTGCGTGTGGGGACATAAATAGAAATGTTATGGCTCCGGCCGCACCCTTCGAAACATCAGAATACAAAACCGCAAGAAATTTAGCTGTAAAAGTTGCTGATCTTTTAACCCCCGTAGCAGGACAAGGAACCTTTTTAGAACTTTGGGCGGATGGAGATTTGGAATACACAATAAAACCTGACAAAGAAATATTAAAGAATAGAAAATTACAGTACAAAGAGCATGTTTTTAGCGGAACCAAAGAGGAACCTCTTTATGGTGCTAATTACCTTCCAAGAAAATTTAAATGTGCTGTTACAGTTCCAGGGGATAATTCTGTTGATCTTCTCACTAATGATATTGGAATAGTTGCATTTACATCTAAAAATGGAGACTTTGAAGGTTGTAATTTTTATATCGGCGGAGGTATGGGCAGAACCCATAATAATGAAGAGACATTTGCAAGAATTGCAGATCCACTTGGTTATGTACCAGAGAGGGATACATATGAATTAATTCAGAGTATTGTTGCTATACAAAGAGATTTTGGTGACAGGAAATCAAGAAAAAATTCAAGAATGAAATATCTTCTTCATAGGAAAGGGATTAAGTGGTTCAAAAAAATTCTTTTAGATAAGTACTTTAAAAAAGAAATTAAGCCTTTAAGAAAAGAACCTGAGAACAAATTAATTGATTATCTAGGTTGGCATGAACAAAATAAAGATTACTCATTCGTTGGACTACCTTTATTATCAGGAAGGCTTTCAGGAAAGAAAAAATCAGTAATTAGAGATATTGTCAAAGAAAATGATCTTGATATAAGACTTACTCCTAATCAGGATATTTTGCTTTGTAATGTACCCAATAAAAATAAAAGCGAAATTAAAAAGGCTTTAGTAAATATTGGATATGACAATCTAGATAATATCAATGAAATCCAAAGACACGCTTTAGCATGTCCAGCCCTTCCTCTTTGCGGACTTGCTATGACTGAAGCGGAGAGAATTTTACCTGAAGTACTCAATAGAATTGAAAAATTACTTAATGAAATGAATATAGAAAAAACAATATTATTCCGAATGACAGGCTGTCCAAACGGATGTACAAGACCTTATATGGCAGAGTTAGCCCTTGTTGGAAGTGGGCAAAATAAATATCAACTATGGTTAGGAGGCAGTAAAAACTTACAAAGATTAGCTAAGCCCTACTTGCAAAGAATGGAGCTTGACGATCTAGAAAAAACCATTAAACCTTTATTAGATTGTTGGAAGAAAAGTTGTTCAGAAGAAGATTTTGGGGATTTTATGTATAATCAAAATGATTCACTAATTATAAATTTACTAAAAGCAATTGATTAAGATTTAAATTTTCCCATATAAAGCGCAAGCCTTTTTATTCTTCCAAGCCCATAATTGATCACCGTAACTAAAATGCCACCATTCATTTGGATGCTGAACGAATTCAAATTCAAGCATAATTTCTCTTAATAAATTTCTTCTATAATTAAAAATAATAGCGTCTTCTCTTTCAATATTTTTATAGAAATCTGGTTTAGATTTCTCATCCATCTGATCAATATTACTTCCCATATCAACAATGTTTCCGTATTTATCTGCCAAAGTAATGTCCAAAGCACCACCAGTTGAATGCGGAGGAGGAAATCTTTTATCAACTGATGGGTATGCCCAAAATTGTTCAACTTTTTTTTGTACTAGAGGATATCGTTTAAAATCTTTCATAGAAGTTTCAATGCCTAACTTATCACACTCCAAACTAAATGCTCTATTGAACATAAATTCTTGCACTTCTACTGGACGCCAACTGTCATAAATCAAAAGGTAAAAACTATCATTTATCGATTTTAAATATTCATTTACTTTTATTAATCTTTTGACAACTTCTTCTCTTAATTTCCAAATTTCCTTTTCCCCATTATAAGGGGCACCTAAATCATGATAAGGATGAGGACTAAAAAATTTAAAGCAGTTTGGTATAGTTATTAATTTTTCTTTATTATCTTTAATAGGGATTTTATTCCAAGTTTTCAATTAAATATTTAAAATTAATCTCATATTTGCATATATTTAAAAATTGACAAATAAATGTATTAATTTAAGAAGTCATGTATAAATTTGTTATCAGAATTATTTATTAATAAATCTTTCAATAAAATATTTTTTCTTAAATCTGGATCATCATTTACTACCTTCTGCGCCTCTTGCCGCGCCTTTTCAATTAAAACTTTATTATTTGGTAAATTATCTAATACAAAATCGGGCAATCCTGACTGCTTATATCCCAAAAGCTGGCCTGGACCTCTAAGTTCCAAATCTTTTTCCGCGATATAAAAACCATCATTAGATTTTTCTAAAACACTTAGTCTTTTGTTTTCTAAGCCATTATTTACAGAGGTTACTAGGTAACAAAATGACTGATGGGTGCCTCTCCCAACTCTCCCTCTTAATTGATGTAACTGAGATAATCCGAATCTTTCTGAATTATAAATAAGCATGATAGATGCATTAGGCACATCAATTCCAACCTCAATAACTGTTGTAGAAACCAAAATATTAATTTCATTTTTTAAAAAAGAATTTATTACATTATTCTTCTCCTCTGAGTTTAATTTTCCATGTAAAAGTCCAACTTCATTTTTTAAAAAGATCTCCTCTGATAAATATTTAAAAATTTTTTTTGCAGAACTTAAATTCATTTTTTCAGAATCTTCAATTAATGGCAAAATTACATAAGCTTGCTTCCCCTTTTCTATTTCATTCTCAATATTTTTAAATAATTCCCCTAACTCATCTTCTGAAATTATTTTTGTAGTTATTGGAACTCTTCCAGGGGGTAGTTCCGTAATCTGACTAATGTCTAAATCCCCATATAGTGAAAGGGCAAGAGTCCTTGGTATTGGAGTTGCTGTCATAGATAACAAATTAGTATTATCACCTTTATTAAGTAATCGATTTCTTTGTGTTACTCCAAACCTGTGTTGTTCATCTATTACTACTATCCCTAATGAATCAAATATAACTTTATCTTCAAATAAAGCATGAGTACCTACAAGAATATCAATCATTCCATTTTTTAAATTTGTAAGTATTTCCTTTCTCTTTTTTAGTGGGGTATTACCCGTAAGAAGTTCTACAGAAACTAAAAGGGGGTTTAAATATTTAATTAAATTCTTATAGTGCTGTCCAGCAAGTACTTCAGTTGGAACCATTAATGCACCTTGTTGATTTTTTTCTAGGACAAGCAAAATAGAAATGATTGCAATTATAGTTTTACCACTGCCAACATCTCCCTGTAGTAATCTAGACATAGGTATTAATTCTGATAAATCATATTTAATTTCATCAAGTACTTTTTTCTGCGACTTTGTTAATTGAAAAGGTATTTTATTTAAAAAGTCTTGAAGTAAAAATCTTTTTTGAATAAACTTTTTTTGAGTAAATTTTTTATTACTTTTTCTTTTTCTCAATAAAAACTTCATTTGTAATAAAAATAATTCATCAAATACCAATCTTTTTTTTGATTCAATTAAAGAATTTTGATTTAGAGGCAAATGTATATTGATTAAAGAATCGGTTTTAGATAGAAGTGATAATGAATTAAGTTGTTTTTTATTAAGGAAATCTGGATATTGTTTTGAATAAATAATTACTTTTTTAATCAATTTAATAAAACTTATATTTGAGAATGACTCTGAAAGAGAATATAATGGCAAAATCTTACCAGAGAAATTAAAAGTTTCTTCATTATTATTTAGAATTTCTATCTGAGGATCTACAAAATTTTTTCCGTACTCAGATAATTTAACCTTTCCAGAAATTGC
Source organism: Prochlorococcus sp. AG-347-J22 (assembly GCA_003279005.1). Classification (GTDB taxonomy): domain Bacteria; phylum Cyanobacteriota; class Cyanobacteriia; order PCC-6307; family Cyanobiaceae; genus Prochlorococcus_A. The sequence goes on from QCBY01000002.1 coordinate 91,531, forward strand.
TAATTTAGTACCTGGCACATATAAAGATTTTTGAGAAGCAAAAAATGAGAAAGATCTAAATCTTTTTCCTAAAAAAAATTTAGTAACTTTTATAGATGATGTCTCGTCGAATATAATTATATTCATTATTGATAAATTACTATTATTAATACTTTTATAAATATAAAATTTCTTTATAGTTGCAATACAAGTATATAAGTTGTCTGGTTTTAAATTAATTATTTTAACTCTATTTGTATAATCTAAATATGTTCTTGGAAAATAATTTATTAAATCTTTTATGTTATAAATACCTAATTCATTTAACTTATTTTTATTTATCTTACCAATACTTTTTATTAGTGATACGTCAGAATTTAAAGACAGATTAGAATCTATTACTTTTGAATAATTGTTATTATTATTTTTTTTAGAATTTATTAATTCAACAGATTTGCCTAATTTTAGTAGACTTTTTCTTGTATCAATGACAAGTCTTTTTCTTTGATTGGAATCTAAATTATTATATTCAAAATATCTTTTAGAAAAATCATTAAATAATTTAATAAATTCATCTGTTAGTTTTAGTCTATCTAATTTACTTAATGATTCATATAAGTATTCATTAAAGTATTTTTTTTTACCAAGTAAATTACAAAATTTATTTTCTGACTCGATCGTAAGGGATTTTTGTATGGGTCTAATCCAATCCTTAATTAAATTTATATACAAATCATTATTTGTCACTTCTTCATAAAATTGAATTTTAGTAATTTATTAAATTAAGTTATTTAGATTAATTTCTTTATTTCTCCAATATTTTTCTTTCTTATTTATTAATCTAAATTTATTTTTTAATTCATTTATATTATTTCTGCAGATAGTAAGATCTAAATTATGAAATTCTAATTCAACATTATTAATAGTAAATAAATATATATCTGAAGATTCTCTTTTGTTGAATGATAAATCAAGTGAGGTTGAATCATATTTAAAAACGAAAGGATAAGGATGTTTAATAATTAAACTATTACTTGATAAAGATTTAAATGTATCTTCAGACATTAATTTTTTTAGTAGATTTATTTTAAATAATTCTGAATTAATACTATAGGACATATTTGATAATAAATTATTAAATGATTTATCAATCAAATCAAAGATATTTAAGTTTTGACTAAATAAATAATCATAACTCTCTTTAAATTTTATGTTTTCATATTCATTTAATTTATTCTCATTTGTTTCTTCTATTAATTCAAGTAAAGAATCAATATCTTTTATCTTTTGATCTTTTTTATAATTATATTCGGATAAAAAATTTAAATTATATCTTTCATCCAGATTTAAAGAGGAGAGATTATACCCGCTAGGAGAAGCATAATATTCATATCTATTTAAATCATTGTTAAAATAAAATTCACTAGCTTCTTTACAAGCCAAGTCATTGTCATAATCAAAATTAATCTTTTGATATTTTCTTGATTCTGGCAGTCCTTTTATATCATTGGCATTTATGGACTGTTTCGAGTGATAACTAATATCTTCCAACTTTAATTGTTCAATAGTTATAAAAGGAAGTCTTGAATTTATTATTAAGCTAATATTCTTTTTAAAAAAGTTATTTAAATCCTTTAAATTTAATAATATTTCACTATTAGAAAAATCAGAATAAAGCCCAAATATCCCTTTTTTAGCAAAGGTAAAAATGGATTTTCTAACAATCTGAAAATAAATTTCATATTCTTTGTAGATACTTTTTATTAATAGATCTTTTTGTACCTCAGCCCTCTTTAGCTGAATTGTTACTTCTTCTGAAGTTCTTCCTTTAATAATATTATTCAATTTTTAGTTTGACTTTAAAGATGCAACTTCATCAGCAAAGTCCATTTCATTTTTTTCAATACCTTCTCCTAATGTATATCTTGTAAAACGCCTCACTTTGATATTTTCACCAATTTTTGCTGCGGCCTGCTTTACCAAGTCCTCGACTGTTAGTGAACTATCTTTTATATAAGGTTGAGACAGTAGTACTAATTCATTTAGTCTTTTTGTAATTCTACCTTCAACAATTTTTTCTTTAATATTTTCTGGTTTTCCAGACAGATCGTCTCTTCCCAACTCTATTTGTTTTTCTTTTTCTATTACCTCTTTTGGTATTTCATCAATAGATACATATTCTACATTTGGACATGCAGCTACTTGCATAGATACATCCTTTAAAAGAGCTTGAAATATATCTCCTCTAGCAACAAAATCAGTCTCACAATTTAGTTCTAAAAGTACACCAACCCTTGAGCCAGTATGAATATAGCTACCAATAGAGCCTTCTGCAGCGACCCTACCAGATTTCTTCTCAGCACTTGCTATACCTTTTTTCCTTAACCACTCTAAAGCTTTTTCAATGTTTCCATTAGTCTCATTTAAAGCCTTTTTGCAATCCATCATTCCTGCTCCAGTCTTATCTCTAAGATCCTTGACTAGTTTTGCTGTAATGTTTCCCATTTAAAAAAAGATAAAATTTTTGTTTTTATTTAAGTTTTAATTAATATTAATTTTTTCTTTGCTCGTTTGAACCTTTTCTTCCCTCATTGATCGCATCTGCAAGTCTTCCTAAAATAAGTTGAACAGATCTAACAGCATCATCATTGCATGGGATAGGAACTTCACACAAATCTGGATCGCAATTAGTATCTAACATTGAAACTAATGAAATATCTAATTTCCTAGCTTCTAGCACTGCATTTGTTTCTCTTCTTTGATCAACTAGGACAACTACATCAGGTAATCTTCTCATACCTTTTAGACCACCTAAATATTTTTGCAATCGTTCAAGCTCCCTTCTCAAAACAGCTGCTTCCTTTTTAGGTCTCATAGCTATGGCCCCACTACTATCCATTCTCTCAAGATCTTTCAATCTTTCAATCCTTGCTTTCATGGTAGTCCAGTTGGTTAACATACCTCCTAACCATCTTTGATTTACATATGCTGCCCCACATCTAAGAGCTTCTTGAGCAACGACATCAGAAGCCTGCTTTTTTGTTCCGACGAATAGAAATCTTTTCCCACTCTTTGCAGCGTTTCTAGTCCATTTATATGCATTATTCATACATAAAGCAGTTTTAACAAGGTCAATAATATGAACACCGTTCCTTGCACAATAAATATACTTAGACATTTTTGGATTCCAACGTCTAGTTTGATGCCCAAAATGAGCACCAGCTTCCATCATTTCAGATAGTGATACAACAGCCATTTGTTAAAAAGTTTCGGGTTTGCCTCCATCTGACGGGAAATTTAAATATTTAAATCACCCGAAACAGCCAGATGTGTGGATTAAATTTAAATAATTGTAGCAAATAATGAGTATTTCTTAAAGAGTTCCTTTAGAAATTAATCTCCTAATATTAGATTAATTTCCTCAATTCTCTAACATATATCAAATTAAGAGGGATCCTAATTATCTCTAAAGCGAGTCTATTTCTACCTGAATCAACTAAAAATTTTAATAATGGGAATAAATTTTTAATACTGATTACCCCCCCCAAACACAACATTTCCCATAGAAAATTATGAATCGGGGTTAGTTGAATCATAAATCTAACCCTCAAATTTGAATGTTTTTTGTAAAAGACTAAGGCCATCCTTGCCCTCTCTTTTTCTTGGGATATTAATGATTCAATTTGTCCACAATCAAAAGGAGGATGCCAATGAAATCCAACGGCTTTTGGACATTTAATTAATCTCGTACCAAAATTATTTAATCTTTCTCCCAATTCTAAATCTTCCCATCCATAAAGACTAAAAGAAGTATCAAACAACCCAACATTTAAAAGTAATTCTTTGGATATAGCAACATTTCCAGTAGCAAAATATGCGAAAGAAACATCTGTTAATTTATACTTTTCATTTTCTGGATTTTTAAAATTAGAAGTATTTATAACCGAACCATAAGTAAAACATTTTTTGTTATTTTTTTTCCATGAAGATGAAAGCTTAATAACATGAGAGACTAAAAAGTCTTCTAAAACTATCAGATCGCTATCAATAAATACTATGATTTCGTATTTTGATTTCATTACACCAAGGTTTCTCCCTAGTGCAGGCCCTCCATGTTCTTGTTCATATAAGACAACATGGGGGAGTGTTTTTTTATTATCTCTTATCCAAGAAGGAGTCCCATCTGAAGAACCATCATCAACAACCACTATTTCATAATCACTGATAATATTATTTAAATTCTGTTTCTCAAGAGCTTTAAGACATTTCTCTAATATGAATTTTCTATTAAAAGTAGGGATAACAACGCTTACATTCATAACCATATATTAAGCAAAAGGTAATATACAGAATTTAAATAACAGGAAATCAAAAGTTATCTTAATCCGCTGCTCCACCATTACTGGCAGTCCCAGTTACATTATTCATACCATCTGGTCTGCCATCAGTTCTAAGTTTTCTTTTCTTAAATTTTCTAGCATATGCACGATTACGATCTTGCTTTTCTTTTTTTAAATTCCTTCTCTTAGACATAAAAAATTTTTTTTCTTGTAACTATCCTAACCCACCAAGTGCATTAAATATCTTACCATCTTCCATATTTAATATCCTGTCTGCCATATCTGAAATCCTGGGATCATGAGTAACCATTAGGACAGAACAATTTTGATCTTTTGCTAATTTCTTTAAAAGGGAAACTATCTCTCTTCCTGTGACACTATCTAAAGCAGAAGTTGGTTCATCTGCGAGTAAAAGTTTAGGATTAGCAGATAATGCTCTTGCAATTGCTACCCTTTGTTTCTGACCTCCAGACAAATCATTTGGTAGCTTTTTATGATGATCTTCTAGTCCAACTGCAGATAGCCATTTCCTTGCAATTTCTCTTCTTTGCAAATATGTTAAATTCTTAAGTAAATCGGCACCCATTTGAACGTTTTGCTCCGCTGTTAAACATCTGAGCAAATTATGTCCCTGAAAAATCATCCCAATATTTCTTCTTAATCTTTGTCTCGTTTTCCTTGATGCTCCATTTAATTGATTATTTAACACTGTCAAATCTCCACTTTGACATGTTCTCAGGGCACCAATCAAAGTTAGGAGTGTTGTTTTACCACATCCAGAAGGTCCCTTCAAAAGAACTAATTCTCCTTTTTTAATAAAAAAATTAACATCATTCAGAACTTTTTTCTTATTCTCATCTTTTCCATAAAAGTGACTCAAATTATTAATGGAAACAGTTTTTAAATTTTTATTTTCTCTATTTGAAGTTTTTTTCATTTTTAATAGACAGGTCTAAAAAATTTCAGCAGGATCAGCATCAACTAATTTACGCATAGCAATTCCTGCTGATCCCATACACATTACTAAAATCAAAACAAAAATTAAGATTGTTTTATTAGCGTCCATTATTATAGGTAGCTTTGTAGAATCCCTTACAATAGAATAAAGTACTTGTCCTGAAAAATAAGCGGGTAAATAACCAAATAACGCTAATAAGAATCCTTCTCTAGCGACAACAAAGAAAAGAGATTTTAACCTATACCCCATAGCCAATAAAGTTGCATATTCAGGAAGGTGGTCTGTGACATCGCTATAAAGAATTTGATAAACAACAACGCAACCAACGACAAAACCCATCAATGCTCCTAAACTAAAAATAAAACCAATTGCAGTACTGTTTCTCCAATAATTTTTTTCAAATTCTATAAATTGATCTTTTGTTAAAATTCGAACATCATTAGGCAGGGATTTACTTAATATTTCAGATACTAAATTAGGATTAGAACCGCTTCTAAGTTTTACTAAACCTATTTCAATACTTCCTTTTGGATTAGCTGGAAAGAGTCTTAAGAATGTTTCTCTGCTCGTTATTATATTTCCATCAGCACCAAAGGAAGGTCCCAGTTCTACAAGACCTTCAACTATTACTCTTTTACCAGCAACTTCTGTTTCTACCTTCTTTCCAGAAAGGAACCAATCCTCTATTGGACCAAATTCTGGCCTTGAAAGTTTATCGAAAAGAACTCTTCCTGGATTTTTTAATCTTTCAGACTTATTCGAGAATCCATCATCAAGCAAAAGAGAATCTGCGGGATTAAAACCCAAAGCAAGAATTGATCTTGTTTTGAGATTTTCTGGATTTCTCCATAATAGATAAGTCAAATTAACAGGGGCGGTTTTTTCAACATCTTCTAAAGCTAAAGTTTGAATTAATCTTCTTTTTGGGAAGCCACTCATGCTTATAGAACTTTTAGATCTAGGACTTATTAACACAAGATCAGCATCTAAAAGTTTGTGAATAGTCACGCTCGTATCAAATAAGCCATCTCGAAAACCTAATTGCATAAACATTAAAATTCCTGCAAAACTAATTCCTGCTATCGCAACTATTAATCTGAGTGGTTGCCTAGTAAGTAACAACCAAGCTAAAGGGATTTTTCTAAATTTTACAAAAGAAAATTTCATGAGGGCAGGAATATCGCAATAACCTTCATACCTGTAAAGTTTTTTACCAATTTTATCGATTCCTCATTTAGCTTCACAAGAACCTCAATTATTCGAGCGTCAGCATCACCTGTGGGATCTGTAGACAAAACTTTTCTTTGTTTTACCTGAGGGCTAATTCTTATTACTTCCCCTTTTAGTATCTTTGAGAATCCTCCATTTTCACTTGTTAATTCAACCTTTTGTGAGATAAAGACTCTATTAATATCAGATTCATAGACTTCGATAAGAGCCTCCATCTTCTGGCTTGAGCCAATATCAAGTATCCCTTCATTTTTAGCTCTTTCTCCAACTCGTGTATTGACAGAGAGGATAAAGCCATCAATTGGACTTCTTAATTTAGAATTAAATAGATCGATCTCAATATTTTTTTTATCACTAACATTAATTATTTTTTGTTTTTGCAATTTCAACAATTCATCTTTTCTCATAGACAGTTGAACAATTGAATAAGCCGACTTTTCTGTTGCTAATTCATATCTTTTAATTTGATCTTCTTTTAATGAAATCTCTAAGTTATTTGTTTTAATAAGATTGTTCTTTTTTTCAAGATCAGAAATTAATTTCTTTCTATTTTCAAAAATAGCTAAAACTGATCCCTTTTTGACAAAATCACCTTCATTAACTAATAGTTCAGATAAACGTGGAGAGGATCCAAATTGACTGATTGGCGCTGCTAATTGCCTTATTTCTCCAGCTGGCGAAAGTTGACCAAGTGCTGCAACAGCATCTATTTTTGGTAAAACCTCAGTATTAATATCAATTTTCGTATTAGAATTTGTTTTTTTATTTTGCGAACATGAACTTATCCCGAAAGATAATGATAATAAAATCAAAAAATAAAAAATTAAATTTTTAAATTTACTTTTAGGCATCAAAAATCAAATAGTACTTTTTTGATGTATTCATCTACCCATTGTTTGTCAAAATATCTCAGCAGAACCAAACTCGTTTTTTCATTTTTCATTTGCTGAATACAATACTTTTTTTGATAATATATTCTTTCATTAATTATATCTTGATCAGAATCAGGACAAGCAGTTTTACTTAAATTTATTAAAACCGAAAGGTAATTATCAACTATTTTGCAAAAAGTATTTTTTTCACTTTCATTTTTTAAAGAAGCAAAAAATACATTCTCAGAGAAAATATCTCCCCATTCTGGGATATCCCTTTTTGATTCAAAAACACTTCTGTCAATTATGGGCAATAATTTATCGTATTTTTTATTTTGGTTCTTGCATGAAGGAGATAAATCAACAATCGCTGCAGAAACCACTTCATTAACTTTTACTAAATCCATCCCAAATATTGGGATATCATACATTGGATCAGGGAAAAATACGCAGTGTAAAATCTTAAGACGTTTTGAAAACTCAGCTACCTCTATGTGCAACTTTCTAAATCCTCTTGCTTTGTAAAATTCATTTATTATGTGTAATTCTTTTCCTACCTGATTAGAAATAATATTTGATATCTTAGGATCTACCTGCATGCACTCAAGGTTTTCCAGATTAGACCTATGTCCTTTAATATTTTGCAATAAAGTCAAAATAAGTGGGTCAATTAATTTATTTTTGGTTAAAGATTCAGACAACAAGGGTAAAAGGTATCAAAATAAGGGTTAAGAACAGAACTTTAATGAAAGTAGGGGAAATTAATTACTTTAACTATTCAAACAAACCTAAATGCGTATTTGTGGAAAATAAAGAATTACCTCTGATATGCATAGATTTTTGGTTTAAAGCAGGTTCTGCATTTGAGGAAACAGATAAAAATGGAACAGCTCATTTTTTAGAGCATATGATATTTAAGGGAAGTAATAAATTAATGCCAGGAGAATTCGATCACAAAATCGAATCTCTTGGTGGAATAAGTAATGCTTCAACTGGATATGATGATGCACATTACTATGTTCTTATTCCCAAAGACAACTTTAAAGAATCATTAGCTCTTTTGACAAACATTGTTTTATCACCAAGCATCAACATTGAAGAATTCAATAAAGAGAAAACTGTTGTTATTGATGAAATAAAACAACAAGATGATCAGCCCGATGAAAAACTTTTTAATTATTTCTTGAGTAGAGTATGGAGGAATAACAAGTATGGCAAAACAATATTAGGGACTGAAAAAGATATCCAATCTTTAGAAATATCTGACTTAGAAAACTTCCATAAGAGATTTTACAAAAAAGAAAATCTTTGTATTGCAATTGCTGGAAATCTATCTCATAGAGTTTTTAGAGAATATTATGAAAATAATTTTTCTTTTCTAGATCAACTAAAGACTTCTCAAATAAAGTTAAAAAATGATTTAAACCTAATCTCGACAACTGGTAGGGAAGAAATAGATTTTAATAATATTGAATTTTCAAGAATATTTATTGCTTGGGGTATACCGAGTCTTAAAAATCTACGCATTAATATAGGTTTTGAAATTTTAGTTTCGATTCTTTCTGCAGGAAGAAATAGCAGATTAGTTAAAGTTTTAAAAGAAGAAAAGAATCTTGTGCAGTCAATATATATGGATGTTAATGCTGGAGAATTTGGAAGTTTATTAATTATTGAAGCATGTTGTGAAGATATGAATTTGAAAACCGCAGAGGAAGAAATTAATAAAATAATTGAAGAATTGATAAGTTTCAAAAATCTTAATCTGAATGAGCTAGGCAAAGCAATTAATACTGTAAAAAGCAACTATGTTTTTAATCTAGAAACTTCTTCCCAAATAACTTCATTTTTCGGGAATGATCTGTTGTGGGGCAGAAAAAATTCTATAAAAGATTTAGAAAATCATTTAAGTTATTGGAATAATTTAAATAATTTCAAAGAAATCATAAATTATTTGGGTAAAGATAAATTTACCTTAATTGCATCACAAAAAAAATGATACAAAAATATTTACAAACAAAAACCATGAGGAATTTTTCAATTGCTATGGTTTGGATAAATGGTGGTAGTTCTTCAGACAGTGAGGGTAAAAAAGGCATAAATAAAGTTCTTTCCTCATTATTTGAAAGAGGGTGCGAGGGGTTTAAAAACTTAGAGTTCTCAGAATATATAGATTCACATGGAGCAGAATTAAATATTGAGACATTTGAGGATGGTACGTTAATAAGTCTTAAATCTTTAGATGAGTATTTTTATAAAATTTTGCCCTTACTAGAACTCATGATAAATAGGCCGTTACTTTTAAAAAGCCAATTTCAAAATGTAAAAAAAACTACCATTGACTCTCTCAAAAAAGATAATGAAAATCCTTTCAATATTGCCTTTGAAAAATGGAGAAAACTTGTTTATTTTAAACATCCATACGCATATAATCCATCTGGTTATGAGGAAGATATTTTAAACATCACACATGATGATATTTTATCTGAATATGAAAATTTTAAGGGTAGAAATAAGTATCTAATTTCTAATAATTTGATAATAAATACCAAAAGTGAAGAGTTATTTAACAACAACATTTGTGAAACTAATTTTAAATCTATTGAATTAGATTGCAATAATTTGAAAAGGTTTACTAGTACACATCGAGAGTCTAATCAAATAATTTTAATGATAGGAAATCAAACATGTTCGCATTCAAGTAGGGAACATTTACCTTTAAAAGTTTTAGAATCACATCTTTCATATGGAATGAGTTCTAAATTGTTCAAATTGTTTAGAGAAAAGAATGGTATAACCTATGATGTTGGTGTTTTTAACCCCGCAAGGAAACAAAATTCACCATTTTTAATTTACCTTTCTGTATCTAATAAAAATGCAATTTTAGCCTTTAGAATTTTAAGCAAAATATGGAACAATTTATTAACAACTTTTATTACAGAAAAGGAAATTACTTTAGCGAAAGTAAAGTTAAAAAGTTCTTTTCTAATCGCTAATCAAACTTTAGATGAAATTTTGCAAAGAAGAATACAATTAATTGGGTATGGTCAAGATCCCGATTTAGATACTAATTTTCTCGAGAAAATTGAAAATATTACTTCAGAAGATATTTTTAAAACAACAAACAAATATCTATCAAAACCATTTTTAAGCATTTATGGAAACAAAAAAATATGTAATGAAATTAATAATCTTTGGATAGAAAGCTTTTAGTTTCATATTTTTTCAATTTTGTCAGTATCAATTAAAAAGGAACCCCTTCTGAATTTTATTTCAACAGTTGAGGGTGTTTTTATAGAAATTACTTCTCCAACTTCATCAATAGCCACCAAATCAGGTGGCCTTAACATAGGCATATTGTCAGAAGTTTTTAGATATGGCAGAGGAACTATTAGTTTTACTTTATCTTGAATATTAAATTCCATTAATTTAGCTACAAAATTTTAATTTTTAATCTACTACAAAATTATGTAAAAAAAAATATCAACGAAAAGCATCGTTTCGTTCTAGAATCCTTAACGTCGGTGTGAAATGAATTAATGAATCAAAAATTCAAAACGATTATCCTTTGGGCTCTCCCTATAATTTTAGTTATCGCTCTTTCATATCAATTTCTTTCTACAAGCAATATTGATAACTTAAAATCCAATGGTACAACCATTGCTCCAAGGAATACTGCAGTAGCAAGAGTAAGTTATGGCAGATTTTTAGACTATATCAAATCAGGTAGAGTTACATCTGTAGATATTTTTGATGGAGGCAGAAATGCTGTTGTTGAAACCATAGACTCAGATTTAGATAATAAAGTACAAAGATTAAGGGTTGATTTACCAGGTTTAACTCCTGAATTGATTAATAACCTCAAAAATGAGGGTATAAGTTTTGATGTTCATCCTGTAAAAGCAGCACCACCTGCTTTAGGAATTCTAGGTAATCTTCTTTTCCCCGCTCTTTTGATAGGTGGTTTGATTCTTTTAGCAAGGAGATCTAATGGTATGCCTGGTGGCCCAGGTCAAGCTATGCAATTTGGAAAATCAAAAGCAAGATTTGCGATGGATGCAAACACCGGCGTTGTTTTCGATGATGTAGCAGGGGTTAATGAAGCAAAAGAGGATTTAGAGGAAGTTGTAACATTTTTAAAAAAACCAGAAAAATTCACCTCTGTTGGAGCACGCATACCAAAAGGTGTTTTATTAGTTGGGCCTCCTGGAACAGGTAAAACACTTTTAGCAAAAGCAATTGCTGGTGAAGCAGGAGTTCCTTTTTTCTCACTAGCAGGATCTGAATTCGTTGAAATGTTTGTTGGAGTAGGAGCAAGCAGAGTCAGAGATCTTTTTAAGAAAGCTAAAGAAAATAGTCCATGCTTAATCTTTATTGACGAAATTGATGCTGTGGGGAGACAGAGAGGTGCTGGTATTGGAGGGGGTAATGACGAAAGAGAGCAAACACTTAATCAACTTTTAACCGAAATGGATGGATTTGAAGGAAATAGCGGAATCATTATTATTGCTGCAACTAACCGTCCTGATGTTTTAGACTCAGCTTTGATGAGGCCAGGGAGATTTGATAGACAAGTAACAGTTGATGCTCCTGATATCAAAGGAAGATTATCAATATTGGAGGTTCACTCAAAAAATAAAACCCTTCAAGAGGATCTAACTTTAGAAAGCATTGCAAGAAGGACTCCAGGTTTCACTGGTGCTGATTTAGCAAATCTCTTAAATGAGGCTGCAATTTTAACTGCAAGAAGAAGAAAAAAGTCTATAAGTATTTTAGAGATAGATGATTCTGTTGATAGAATTGTTGCAGGGATGGAAGGCTCTCCACTTACAGATGGAAGAAGCAAAAGACTAATTGCTTATCATGAAGTAGGACATGCAATCATAGGTACTTTAGTAAAAGCACATGATCCTGTGCAGAAAGTTACAGTAATTCCAAGAGGACAAGCAAAAGGACTCACTTGGTTTACACCTGATGACGATCAATCCCTTGTAAGCAGAGCAAATTTAAAAGCTAGAATAATGGGTGCACTTGGAGGAAGAGCAGCAGAAGATGTTGTATTTGGCAGAGGTGAAATAACAACAGGTGCTGGTGGTGATTTTCAGCAAGTCGCATCAATGGCGAGACAAATGGTTACAAGATTTGGAATGAGCGAGTTAGGACCAATAGCTCTTGAAAGTGGTAATCAGGAAGTTTTTGTAGGTAGAGATTTAATGACTAGAAGTGAGGTTTCTGATTCTATCTCCAAACAAATTGATGAAAGTGTAAGAGTTATGGTCAAGGATTGCTATAAAGAAACTTATTCTATAATCAGCAAAAACAGAGAAGCGATGGATAAATTAGTCGATATCTTAATAGAGAAAGAAACTCTAGATGGTGAAGAGTTTGTAAAAATACTTTCTGAATACACAGCCATACCTGAGAAAGAAAGAACTCCACAATTATTAAATTAAGTTACTTGAACAGGTTTTTTATCCAAAACCAAGTCAATTAAACCATATTCAACTGCTTCTTGAGGAGACATATAAAAATCTCTATCTGTATCTTCTTTTATAGTTTCTAGATTTTTGCCTGTTCTTTCCGATAATTCAGTATTTAGTCGTTCTTTTAAATATAAAATCTCATCTGCTTGAATTCTTATATCGCTAGCTTGCCCTCTTGCTCCACCAAGTGGTTGATGGATCATTATCCTTGAATGTCTTAAACTACTTCTTTTACCATTAGTTCCAGCGGCAAGTAAGAAAGCACCCATGCTAGCTGCAAGTCCAACGCAAACAGTATGAATATCTGGTTTTACATGTTGCATAGTATCGAAAATACCTAAACCATCATAGACAGAGCCTCCTGGTGAATTTATATACATATAAATGTCTTTTTCAGGATCCTCTGCTTCAAGAAAAAGTAATTGAGCAACAATTCTATTTGCAGTATCACTTGTGACTTGTTCACCTAAAAATATTATTCTTTCTCTTAAAAGTCTAGAGTAAATATCAAATACTCTTTCACTTCCACCAGATTCTTCCAGAACTAAAGGGATCATAATAATGTTTATCTGTTTACTAGATCTTAACGATATTGAGTCAACATACGCTATGGTTATTAAGGTTTACATATAAAAAATTGAAAGAAAAATTGACTGTCTCAGATAGCAAAAAGTTATTTCATGAACAATTCCCTTACGTTATTCCTGGTTTATATAAAAGGATAGTGGATGAAATGCTTGTTGAACTAAATCTTTTAAATCACCAAAATGAATTTATTCAAGATGATTTATTTTGCGTTGGTCTTACAGAAACATTCAAAGATTTGACAATAGGTTATAAGCCAGAGGAACATTTAATGCTTCTTTTTGAATCATTATGTAATTCTTCAAATTTTGAACCTTCAAAAATAAAGGATATTTCTAAGAAAACTCTTGAAAAATATAAAGAAAAATCTTTAGAAGAAATTTCTATTTTATTAAAAGAAAAAAGTGCTGAGAAACTATACTCCTCTAGAATATTGAATATAGGTATTTACCTCATAATCGGTAACGCTAATGATTTCAAAGAGTTAAAGGATTCTGAAAAAAATAAAGCTTTTGCTGGTATCATTAAAAATTTAAATTTATCTGTTATTAAGGCAGAGAAAGATATTAGTATTTATAAAAGCACTATTAAGAAAATGGAGCAAGCTAGAGAACTTCTTCAAGAGTCAATAATTCAAAATAAGAAAAAAAAGGATAAATAATCTCTAAATCAAAATTTATTTATGGATCCTTTTCTTATCTTTCCAAGAAATGTAAGAAATATAAATTACAGCAATTGTTATTAGAGTTAGTAAAGTAAAAGATGAAAAAATAATAAACTTGTTTAAATAATCTTCAAAGCCATATGATACAAAATCAAATATCAATAGAACCATCACCATTTCTGCCCCAAACTACCATGGCAATTGAAAAAGTAAAAATTGCTGCCAGGGCAGCCCATCCTAATTGAAAAATCATCATAATTTAATTACTAATCTAAATATAACAGAACTTCTAAATTTTTTTTATTAATCAAGTAATATTCAAATAAAAATTGATTTCTCAGAAATACAATCTTATAAATATAATATAAATAAAGATTATTTTGGGCAGAGTTGTTTTAAACCATAGTACGCATATTGAGGGTTTAATACCAGTCCTTAAAAAACTAGCATTAAACAAAAGAATTAAAATTATAACTCCAGCGATAATATCAAGATCCAGAGGAAAATGCACGAACTTGGTAATTAGGATTTCCGTAAAAACAATCAATGGTTACAAAGCTATTGCTAGAAAAGGAAAAACAACCCAAGAAGTTTTTATTTCAACTGATTTAAGTAAAGATCAATTAAAAAATCTTTTAGATCATTGCAGTCAAAGTTAATGTTGAAAATATTATTTCTGCTTTTATAAGGTATAGAATAATGAAATTTTTTTTCAATTCGCTTTTATATTTACTAGTTTTATTTTCATTTGAAAATAGTGCTTATTCACTATCTGATAAGCAAATAAAAGAAATATGTGAAAAAAAACCTAGAAAATTATCCTGTGTTAAAAATTTACAAATCAAAAAATTAAATTTAATTCAAGGAAATCGCATTGAAATACCTGTAATTCCATTCAAAAAATAAATATATTTCAAATTTCAAATTCCGACTCAAATTGAGAAAAAGCTTTATTGTAATCAGTAATTAAATTTTCAGAATTATCATTAAAGCCCACTAACTCATAGTCATTTTTTAATTTATCGTATGTATGAACAACCTCGTTAAACGCGCTCATATATTCTTTTTGAATATCCTCATCGTCAATGTCATAAATCTTAGCCAATACTAATTCTACATTTTTTTTTGATGAATATATTTCCTTCTCAAAATCTTTATTTAACTTTCTCCTTTTTTTAGGCATTATGTAATTACATATTTATATTATCAACTTACAATACTCAAAATTATGAATAAATTAAATTAAAAATTAAAAAATAAAAATATAGTTTTCAAATCAAAATAAAAACAGTATATTCCAAATAAGATTTCTGATAATATGGAGAAAAAAGAATCAAGAAAGGCTCAAGATATAAAAAATCCAACCTTTGAGACTAAAAATTTAAAAGCTTCTAGCAATTCAAATAATAAAAGAGATAAATCTCTTCCTTGGTGGGTGGAATTATTATTTGTTCAAATTGGTTTGCCAGATAAATGGCTAATTAAAGTTTTAAAGACAAAGAAAAAAAGTAAAGAGTTAATTAAAAATGAAAAAAGAATAGTAGTTATTTTTTTATTTGTTTTAGGAGGGCTTATCTATTTTTATCCAGTAGTAAAATACTCTAAAAGTAAATTAGATTGTGAGACTATTGCTAAAAGCTATATTTTAGAGAATAAAAATTTAAAAAAAATTAATGCGCAACAGTTGAGAATGTTATCTATTAATTTTTGTAATGGAGGTGATGAGATAAAACAAATTAAAAATCTGAAAGATTGATCTAAGTTTTAAGCCCAAATTAATTTCCTGAAACTAGAATAATTTATAATTTAAAAATTGATTTAAACTCAATTATTTATTTGATGACTAATTTGAACCACAAAAAAGAAAATGTAAAAATGCATTTAAGAGATTTAAGATTAGATTTAAAAAAAATGCATCTTGCTGTTACTGAAGAGTTATTACTTCCACAAGCTGATGAAGTTAAAACTCTAATCCAAAAAATGGATCAATTGTTAAAAGCAATAGAATCAAAATAAACTATAATTCAATTTAACTGCAAAAGAATTTCCAAAGAATTTAAATTAAATGAAAAATTTTATAAAACTTACCCAATTATTATTTTTTATTGTATTTTTAACATCCTGTAAAACATCAGTTAATAAAGAGGAATTAATTATAAATTCGGAAGATCAGAAAAGTGATCAAATAAATACAGCAAAGAGCAAAATGGAATTAAAATATTCTTGCGGAGAAGATGGGGTCTCAGAGTTTCTCAGTGATGGATGGATTATTGTTGAGGAATATTCAGAAGAAAAAATATGTACCTGGAAATCTTTTCCAGCTACTAAAAATTGCGATATGGAAAAGGACAAAGGTTGTAAGATAACTATTCCTGATAAAATAGGTGAAGAAAAAACTTATTTATTAGAAAAATAGTAAATATTAATGCCTAATAATCAAGAGTATTTAATGGAATTAATACTTAAGAAATTAAAAAATAACAAATCAAGAAAACTAAATTTAAAAAAGGAAGAATTTACTAAATTTATTAAATTCCTTATAAATAATAATTAAAAGTGAATAATTACAAATCGAAATAGTTAAACATCAAAGAAAACTAATACTATTTAAATAGTTATTAAAAATAAATGTTCAATTTCTCAAGTTTAACTATATTACTTATATTTATTTTTGTTCTAAGTATATACTTTTTATTTAGAGTTACTACTAAATCAAAAGATTAAATCAATTTTTTTTCATTTAATTTTTAAATAATTGGATCTTCTCTGAGTAATAAAACAGATTGATAATCAAAATCTTCTTTTATCCATTCTTTATATTCATCCAAAATGCATTTTTGATCATTTTGATCTAATAAATTAATTCTTTTCTTAGCATTATCAATTGCCATATTTATACAGAATTTATAATCATTAAAATTTTCATTCATAGAACATTGTTAATTATCTAAATGTTAATAAAATATCTTCAATTTTTTGTATTACAAATAACATTAATAAAGATCCATTCCATAAGAGTATCAAGCAATACTGAATTAATTCAGTTATATTTAGGATAATTGGTTAATTTAGAACTATGCCATACGAAGCCGGAAGTAAAGAATGTAGACATTTGATAGAAGCTAAAGATAGTCTTTTATTAGCGATGGAATCATTAAGTAACATCAATTCCACAGAAGTTTTACAAATACAAATAAGAGAAATTTATAATACCCTCGAGGTTATGCATGATAAGCGAAAAAAAATTGAATTTAGTTCTTAATTAATAATCAAAAATAACTCAAAAAAGTTAAAAATTTTCAAATTCATTTTTAATCTTTTTTTTCCGTTTATCAGACAACAATTCATAAAGAGCATCTAATTGTGCATGAACTTCTTTTGCTTCATTTATATCAGGTAACAAATCATCCTTTATAAGCATTTGATACATCTCTCTTAGTTCTAGCCTTATATATCTGAGGTGTGAACTCACTTCCTCTCTCTTAGATGCACTCATAAAAGCTCTTTATCTTTTAATTATACAATATTGCGTTAAAGAGAATTCCTATGGAACAATCTAAAAAAATATCTATTGAATAAGGAATCATTTATTAAATATTTTTAGTATTTTGCTATAATATAAATTATATGAAGAAAAAATTATCAAAAAAGAATTCCAAAATATTAATAAAAAAAGAGAAGAATGAGTTAGGTCAAACAAAAAATTCAGCCAAATTAATTTTATTTATATTTGGAGTTGGACCAATAATTGGAATAATAATTTTCTTATATAGTAAAGGATTTTTTAATTCCCCAAATATTTAGTTTGAAAATAAAATTCTCAAATTAAAGAAATTAATAATTAAGCAAAATTTATAGCAACCAAGAATTAAACAAACTTTTTGAGTGTGTATATTCTGAATTTAGCAATATTTCTGGCATTATTTGGATTTGAAATGACAAATGGGTGATCAGATAAAATTTCAATTATCTTATCAATTTTATGGGTTATATCTTTACAATTAAATTTTTGCCATTCCTCATCAAAAGATATAGCAAAACTGTCTGCGTTATTATAAGTTTTATCTTTCATAATAAATTGAAATTTAAAAGTTAAATTATCTTCATTGTTTACTCTAAAGGGAATTGATAATCATAAAAATAGATTTGAGTAGAAATTATCAAGAAGATAATTTTGGAAAGAACTTTCTTAAAAGGTACTTGTAATACCATACCAAATTATGAATAATTAAGATCCCTTTAAATATTTGAACTCAATTTGACAGAAATGTTACAATACTGACAAGTTAATAATTAAAATGGAAAAACCAGTAAAGAGAATAGGATATTTACCTAGGAAAAGAGTTCTGGAAATTATAGACCAAATATCCAAGAGTGAATCTATAAGTAGGTCAAAAGTAGTTGGGATATTAGTGGAAGAAGCATTAGATGCTAGAGGTATAGCAAATTTTGGATATAGCAATTTGAGCAAGCCCAAATCGTTTATTTCTGAAAATCATATAGAAAATAAATCCATTAAAAATATTTCTGATTCAGAGGACGAATTTGTTGATGATAGCGGATATACAATCTCATCTCACAAAACATTAGATAGATCTATATCAACTGCAGATATTGAATTGGCTAATAAAATTAATATTTTAAAAGAATCAGGTTTAATATAAAAAAGACGATAATTTATATCTTTCATAAGACATTAATGCACAATTTTCAATCTATTATTATTGTGTAGCCATAATTATTATTCATTATAAAATTATTTGAATATTATTTAATATTCGAGTAAAAAATCTTTATTAATAAAAAATGAAAGATATAAAATGTCCATCTTGTGGGAAAACCTTCAGAATTGATCCAAGTAGCTTTGAAGAAATACTTCTTCAAATAAAAGACGAGGAATTTAACAAACAAATAGAGCAGCGACTTCAACTCGCTGAAGAAGATAAGAAGAAAGGGATAGAAATTGCCAAACAAGAATTAAAAATACAGTTAATGGAGGATAGGCAGAAAAAAGATGCGAAAATTCAAGACCTGGAGTCAAAGTTGAATATCGCTGAAGAAAAAAAATCGAATGCATTAAATGAGCTAAATAATAAAGCTTCTAATAAAATTAATTTGTTAAATAATGAAATTGACAAATTGAAGAAGGACATAGAAAGACAATCAATAATTAGTGATTTATCATTAAAGAATAAAGTAAGTGAAGCTGTAAATAATTTAGAAAAAGAAAAAACTTCCTTAATAAATTCTATTGAAAAAATGAAATTAGAACAAACTTTAAATGAGAAAGTAATTGAAGAAAAATTCAAGAACAAAATTACTGAAAGGGATTTAACAATTCAAGAATTAAGAGATATGAAAGCGAAACTATCTACAAAAATGGTTGGGGAAACTTTAGAAATACATTGTGAAACTCAATTTAATCTTAATAGAGCAACCTCTTTTAAAAATTCATATTTTGAAAAAGATAATGATGCAAGTTCAGGAAGCAAAGGTGATTATATTTTTAGAGAACTTGATGATAATAAAATTGAGATCGTATCAATTATGTTCGAAATGAAAAATGAAATTGAAGGTGGATACCATAAACGTAAGAACGAAGAATTTTTTAGACAATTAGATAAAGATAGAACTCAGAAATCATGCGAATATGCTGTATTGGTTTCATTATTAGAACCAGAAAGTGAATTATATAACTCTGGGATAGTTGATGTATCTTATAAATATCCAAAAATGTTTGTAATAAGGCCGCAATTCTTCCTACCAATTATTTCTCTTCTAAGGAATGCCTCTTTAGAAGCTTTAAAATATAAATCACAAATAGATTTAATGAAGCGAGAAAATTATGACATAACAAATTTTGAAAGTACTCTTGATCAATTCAAAAATGCAGTTGGTAAAAATGTATCTTTGGCCCAGGACAGATTTAATGAAGCAATTTCGGAGATTGAAAAATCTATAAGTCATTTACAAAAAACAAAAGAGGCTTTGCTGAAATCAAAAAAACATCTTTTATCTGCTGATAGTAAATCGCAAGATTTAACAGTTAAAAAATTAATTAAAAATAATCCAACAATGAAAAAGAAATTTAATGAATTGAGAAGTTTAGGAGAATAATAAATTAATTTCGACTAGAGAAACATCATAAAAATTTCATTTTTATTAATTTATTTACTAATCGAGATATAATGATAAAAATTATTATTTGAAAAAATAATGGCTAATAACACTCCTATTTATAGTATTGCAAAGGAACTTGATATTGATAGTAATAGAATTATTTTAGCTTGCAAATCTATTGGTATACCTGCAAAAGGAGCAACAAAAAGATTAAATCAGGAAGAGTTAGAAAAAGTTAAAAATTACTTTGAAACTGGTAAAAACGTCTCTGAAGAAATAGTTGAGATAAACAAAAAGGTTACAAAAACAAAGAAGAAAAACTCTGAAGTAAAAAAAGACGCAAAAACAAACTATTTCCCAAATAGACTTATTGGCAAATCTTAAATAAAACAAATTTTTTCTTATTTCAAATTTGGAAAGCCACAGAAGAAATAACTAGTAAATTATTATAAGTAAAAATACTTAAAATGAAAATCACTGAGGCATTAAAAACTCTTGAAAATGCTTGGTCAAGAGAGGATGTTCTAATAAAAATTAAAAAAGGAGAAGAATCCGAAAAAATAATAAATGATTTCTTGAATACAAATAAACAAGAAATAGAGACACTCACTAATTTTATTAATCTAGAAGATAAAATTCTCCTAGGTGAGATAGAAAATCTATCAAAAATTGAATCAAAACTTATAAATAAAATTAAAAACTATAATTTTACTAAAAATGATTCTTCAATAAAAGAAAAAGTTCAAGAATCCTTTCTAAAACATGAACCAAAAAACTTATTTAATTTAGGTTTGTTCATGATGAAATGGAGTAATAAATTTGTATTTATTTCTCTTTTAGTTATATCAGCAATAGCTTTAACTAAACAGGCATGGATATAATTAGCTAAATTATAATCAATTAATTTTTTGATTTTTTGATTCAAAAAAGTACTGATTTAATAAAATATAGTGACCAAGGTTTGTATTGCGAACTCACAGATACTTGGATAGATCCACATAAACCAGTAAAAAGAGCTCTTATTACACATGCTCACATGGATCATTTTACTTTTGGATGTAATGAATATATTTCCACACCTGAAACCTCTTTAATTATAAAAGAAAGAATAGGTAGTAATATAAATATTAAAACTTACGATTATGGAAAAGAATTTAAAATTAATGGTATCAAACTTTCTTTCCATCCTTCTGGACATATACTTGGTTCTAGTCAAATAAAATTTAATTTTGGAGGTGAGATCTGGTTAATAACAGGAGATTTTAAACGTCAAATAGATGAAACTTGCCAAGAATTTGAAAAAGTAAAAACTGATTATCTTATAAGTGAATCAACTTTTGGTTTGCCTATATTTAAATGGGAAGAAACTCAAAAAATTGCTATTGATATTTCAAAATGGGTAAATTTATCCCCTGATAGAACTTCTATACTATTTTGTTATTCCCTTGGGAAAGCTCAAAGATTATTAAATGAAATTAATAAAACAAATTTTAAAAATAAAATTTATACTCACACTAGTATTAATAAGATGAATAACTGTTATAAGAAATTAGGAATTGATATTTTTGAAACAAATAAATTTGATAAAACACAAAATATCAATAAATTCAAAGGGAATCTAATTTTACTTCCACCATCATTGAACAGAGGA
The DNA here is from genome assembly GCA_003279005.1 of Prochlorococcus sp. AG-347-J22. Lineage (GTDB taxonomy): Bacteria > Cyanobacteriota > Cyanobacteriia > PCC-6307 > Cyanobiaceae > Prochlorococcus_A. The sequence goes on from QCBY01000002.1 coordinate 113,410, forward strand.
TCTTTTCTTAAAAAATTTAAAAATATCCAAACTGGTTTTGCAAGTGGATGGATGTCAATAAGAGCCCTCAGAAAAAGATCTGGCTATGATAAAGGATTTGCTATTTCAGACCATGCAGATTGGGAGGCTATTTTAAAAACATTAAATGAAACAGAAGCTAAAAATGTTTTTTTCCATCATGGAGATAGTGAAGCCTTAATTAGATATTTAAATGAAAAAAACTCAATAAATGTTCTTAAATTTGCACCTTAGAAATGAGCCTAAATAAGTTTTCAGAATTATTTCTAAATTTAGATTCAAATAATAGTACAAAAAAGAAAATTGAAATTTTAAAAAATTATTTTTCTACAAATGATGATTTAGAAAATTCTTGGTCAATATATTTGCTTACTGGGAAAAAGAATAAAAGATTTATTAGTGGGCGATACCTTAAAAGTTTTTTTTCAGATATTTATGAATTTCCTTTATGGTTAATTGATACTTGTTACTTAAGAGTTGGAGATTCAGCTGAAGTGATAACTTTATTATTAAAGAGTAAAAATATTGGGAAAAATAAATTTACTCAAGATATTTCTTTAGATGAATTATTAAATAAAATTTTGCCCGAATTAGCGGTTCTTAAAGAAGATGAAAAGAAATTGAGGGTCAAAGAAATCTGGACGAAATTACCAAAAGAAAATTTACTAATTTTTAATAAAATTTTAACTGGTACATTTAGAGTTGGAGTATCAATTGGTTTAATAACAAAATCTATCGCGAATCTTATAAATTTAGATGAGGCAATAATTTCCCATAGATTAATGGGTGATTTTAAGCCCTCAGAAGATTCATATAAATTTTTAATAAATAATAAAGTAGATTTAGAAGAATTAAATTACAAACCATATCCTTTTCTTCTTGCAAATACATTTGAAAAAAAAATTACAGAAGAATCAATAAATAGTTTTCAATATGAATGGAAATGGGATGGCATAAGAATTCAATTAATAAAAAGATTAGGTAAAGTTTCAATATGGACTAGAGGTCAAGATTTAATTAATAGATCATTCCCAGAATTAGTTGAGAATACTTTATTTATTAAAGATGACTTTGTAATAGACGGTGAATTATTAGTTTGGAATTTTGCAGAGGAACTTCCTATGAATTTCTCTTTTCTTCAAAAAAGAATTAATAGAAAATCTCCCTCAAAATCAATACAAAATAAAATACCAATTATTTTTATTGCCTATGATCTTTTAGAATTAAATGGTGTGGATAAAAGAGAATTAAATTTAGAAAATCGAAGAATTAACTTAGAAAAGAATTTTCATAAATGGATAAATGAAAGTGAAAAAGATATATCTATTATTTTTAAAATTAGTAATTTATTATTTCCAAAAAATTGGGAAGAGGTTGAAAACTTAAAAAATAAATCTAGAGAAAACGCTACAGAGGGCTTAGTTATAAAAAATAAAAATTCTACATATGCTTTAGGTCGAAAAAAAGGTATTTGGTGGAAGTATAAAGTTGATCCAATGCAACTTGATGCCGTTCTTATATATGCCAAAGGAGGAAGCGGTAAAAGAGCTGGTTTATATACTGACTATAGTTTTGCTTTATGGAAAGATGGACAATTAATAAAATTTGCAAGTGCCTATTCTGGTTTAAATAACCAAGAGATTAAAGAGCTTGATAAATGGATTAGAAAAAATACAATTGAAAAATTTGGTCCTGTAAGGTCAGTAAAGCCAGAAATGGTTTTCGAAATATCTTTTGAAAATATACAAGTTTCAAATCGCCATAAAGCAGGAATTTCAGTAAGATTTCCAAGAATAACAAAATGGAGAAAAGACAAAAATATTAAAGATGCTGATACTTTAGAAAATGCTCAAAAATTAATGTTAAATAAATTATGACAATAACTGCTAATAAAACATCCTTAGAACAAATTATAAAATTCTTTGATAAAAATGACTGGAAGCCATTGCCTTTTCAAATTGAATCATGGGAAGCATATTTGAATGGGGAAAACGGAATAATACAAGTTCCTACTGGCTGCGGAAAAACATATGCAGCCTTAATGGGACCTCTTTCAAAATTAAAAGATTGCAGAAAAAAATCCGGTCTAAACATTTTATTAATAACCCCATTAAAAGCATTGAGTAGAGATCTAAAAAATGCAATAGATTCAGCTGCAAAATATTTTGATAAAGAGATAACTGTTGGTATTAGAAATGGAGACACTAGTCCATATGAAAAGAAAAAACAAATACTTAATCCTCCAAATATTCTTATAACAACTCCAGAATCCCTTTCTCTTTTATTGTCCAACAAAGAATCTAAGAATATTTTTAGGAATTTATTTTCAATTATTATTGATGAATGGCATGAGTTAATGGGCAGTAAAAGGGGTAATCAATGCGAATTATGTTTAAGTTGGCTAAGAGGAAATAAAAAAGAATTACAAATTTGGGCAATGTCTGCCACTATTGGCAATATTGAAGAAGCCGCCAGAGCAATTATTGGTATTAATGCAAATACCCCAAAAATAATTAGTACAAATATTCAAAAAGAAATTGAAATAACAAGTGTTTTACCAGAAGAAGAAACAACCTTCCCATGGGGTGGCCATTTAGGTATTAGAAGCTATTCTTCACTTTTAAAAATCTTAGACAAAAATAAAAGTACCTTATTATTCACTAATACAAGAAATCAATCTGAAAGATGGTACCAATGTCTTAAATTCTGCCTACCAGAAATGCAAGAAAAAATTGCTTTACATCATGGGTCATTAGATAAAGATGAGAGGAAGATAGTTGAGGATGGAGTTAAAAATGGATTAATAAAATGGGTGGTTTGTACAAGCTCTTTAGATTTAGGAATTGACTTTCAACCTGTCGATCAAATTGTTCAAATTGGCAGTGCAAAAAATCTAGCTAGACTTATCCAAAGAGCCGGGAGAAGTGCTCATAGACCTGGAGGAAAGTCAAACATAATTTTCATGCCTACAAACGCATTAGAATTATTCGAAATAAGTGCAATGAGAAGAATAATAAAAACTGGAATATCTGAGAAAATTAACCTTCCTGAATTATCTTTTGATGTCCTTCTTCAGCATCTTGTAAGTTTAGCTTGTGGACCAGGTTTTAATCCCATTATTGAAAAAGAAAGGATTAAAAATTGTTGGAGTTATAGAAATCTAAATGATAAAGATTGGGATTGGTGTATTGAATTTTTAGAGTATGGAGGAAAGTGTTTAAAAGCATATCCAAAATATAAAAAAATAGAAAGAGAAAAATTAAAAGGAGATCAAGATAACTTTAATTATTTTGTAAAAAATAAATCTTTAGTAAGGATTCATAAATTTAATATTGGAACTATAACAAGCGATAAATTTATTAATGTAAAATATATAAAGGGTAAATCATTAGGAAATTTAGAAGAAAATTTTGCTACAAAATTAAAATTAGGTGATACTTTTTACTTTGCGGGTAAAATGCTCCAGTTCGTAAAAATAAGAGATATGACACTATATGTAAAAAAATCTTCAAAAAAAAGTTCTCTAATCCCAGCCTGGGTGGGAGGCCAAATGGCTATATCTGATCTTCTTAGTGATAGTTTGAGGAAAGAAATAGATATTTGTAAGGACTTAGATCGTAGCTTTGAATATATAAATAAAGAATTAAATTCACTTCTTCCAATTTTAAAAAAACAGAGATCCATTTCTGATATACCTAAAAGTAATCAACTACTTATTGAAATATATAAAACTAAAGATTTAACGAATCTTTTTGTTTTTACACTAGATGGGAAATTTGTTAATGAAGGAATTGCTTTTTTATGGGCTTCAAGACTTGTAAAGAAAAAACAATCAACTTTTAGCATCACTGCAAATGATTTTGGATTTAGCTTAACAACTTCAGAAGACTATGACTTTTCAATAATTGAAGAAGAATTTTCTTATTTAGTAGAATCTAAAAATTTAGAAGAAGACTTAGAAAATGCGATTAATTTTTCAGAATTAACAAAAAGACGATTTAAAAATATTGCTCAAATTAGCGGATTAGTTAATCAAAACAATCCAACTAAAACAAAAAGCTCATCTCAACTACAAATAAGTTCAAGTCTCTTTTATGACGTATTTAAAAAATATGAAAAAGATCACTTGTTAATCAAACAAGCGCACGATGAAGTAAAAGAATATCAATTAGAAAATAAACGAATAACGAATTCACTAAAAAGATTATCTAATTTAAAAATGATATTAAATAGAACTGAAACACCAAGTCCATTTGCTTTCCCTTTATTAGTTGAAAGACTTAAAAACACATTAAGCAATGAATCAATAGAAAAAAGAGTTGAAAAACTAATCAAGAAATATAATTGATAAATGCAAAAAAATTCTTCTATTTTTAATTGGGGTAATTCATCTCTTGAAATGCTTCCTTCGAGAGGATTATTTATACCTCAAACTAGAGAACTATTAATATGCGATATTCATCTTGGTAAAGGAGAGTATTTTCAGAAAAATGGGATCCCTCTTACTAATAATTCAGATGAAGAAAACTTATTAAGAATAAAAAAAATCGTAAAAAAAAATAATCCTTATAAATTAATTATTCTTGGGGACTTATTTCATAGTAAATATTCAATAAGTGAATCTTTAAAAAGTAAAGTAGAACTTCTTGCTGAAACACTTAAAATTAAAATTGAATTGATAGTTGGGAATCATGATGTAGGATGCAAAGTCAAAAATATTAGCTTTCTCCATTTTAAAAGATCTAAAAATTTTATCTTCACTCACGAGCCAATAGGAAAATTTGAAGATGATATTTTAAATATCTGTGGACATTATCACCCAAAAATATATTTAAAGGATTCAAAGGATAAATTGTCTTTTAGATGTTTTGCTTTAGATGAAAAAAAACATATATTTTATCTTCCTGCTTTTGGAGATCTTACTGGAGGTTATCCTTGCAAAAATTCATTTAAGAAATGGGCCATTATTTCTGAAAAAGAGATAATAAAAATATAAAAATCAATAATCCTCTAAATATGAATTATTAAATTTAACCTTTGCAAATATATTTTTATACCTAAAGATCTCATAAGATTTATTAATTTTATAAGATATATTTTTAATTATTTATAAAAATAAATTTTCTATTAAAAATTAAAAAATTATCAACCTTTCTTTCGCTTAAAAAATACGTTATAAAAAAATTAGACTTTACTTCTCGTAATGAAAAAATTAATAACTATTTTAATATTTCAAGTTCTTTTAGTTCCTTTTGTGTTGAATGCTAATGAAAACTTTTCTGTTGAGATAGAGGCTTTAAAACTAGTAATGGAACAATATGAAAAATATATAGGTGTTGAGTCTGAAACTGAGATGGAACTAAATAATAAAAAGCCCAGTTATATGGCTTTTAAACAAGATGAATGTAATGCTACTGTTAAAGTTACTGAAAAAACAGGTCTAGAAATTGTTGGGACTGAATCCTTTGATGTGAACGTTTGCAAGAAAGAAGTATACAAAGTTATAAATTAACCTTAGAAGAATATATATAATCAAAAGTTATTTTAAATAAATTAAAGAGGTCTTTTACATAAAGAAGGTTAGACCTCGAGACCTAACAGAAAACTTTGGAACGGGTTCTGTTAATTTCATTTATAACCAAATAACAATGTACAGATGTAATAAAAAGTACAATTATTAAAATGTCTCTAAATACTAACTATTTATTTTTTTGGGAAACTTTCTGTAATTCTTCTCTAGATAAAAGCGCTTCAATTTGAGCGAGAACTTTCTGAAGTTCTTCTGTCTTGGTTAAAGAGGCCTCAGCGACTTCTCTTAACTTTTCTAATTGCTCTTGAGTTTTATTCATAGTTAATTAGTTAGAAATACATCACTTGAAATGATGGTTTTAAAACAAATTTTTTACTCACACATAAACTTATCATCACTCTATTTTTTATAAAGTCAAATAAATTTTCTTTATTTAATGTTTTGTGAGGACTTCCAATTAAAACTTCATTATTTAAAAAAATCATAGAAATTATCCTTTAACAAAAAAAATTTATTCTGAGTTATGAGGTAAAAACCGGAAGACCAACAGTTGCAGTGGTAATTAACGCTCCTGCAAAGATTAAGAAAGGAAGATAAGGGAAATTTTTCAAATTAAACTTTTCTAATTCGAGATTTACTATATAGGTATTTATACTGTTTGTCTACCCCTGGATCTAATTAAAAATCTGTATTTTGCTTAAAAATGTAAAAAATGATAGTTATCCGAATTTTCCTGAAATGTATTCTTGAGTAGTTTTTTCTTTAGGAGAACTAAAAATTTTCTTTGTAGAATCAAATTCCGCAAGATATCCCACCTTACCTCCATCACCATCTTTGTATTCTACTGCATTAAAGAATGCTGTCATATCACTAACTCTTAGAGCCTGCTGCATATTGTGAGTCACAATTATTATTGTATAATTCTTCTTAAGTGCATGCATAGTCTCCTCTATTTTTAAAGTTGAAATAGGGTCTAATGCCGAACAAGGCTCGTCCATAAGTATTATTTCAGGTTCAATTGCGATGGTTCGAGCAATACATAATCTTTGTTGTTGTCCCCCAGATAATGAGTAACCACTATCATTTAATTTATCCTTACATTCATCCCATAAAGCAGCTTTTCTTAATGAACTTTCAACTAATTCATCCATATTTCCTGTAAAACCATTGATTCTTGCTCCAAATGCAATATTTTCATAGATAGATTTAGGGAAAGGATTAGGTTGTTGAAAAACCATACCAATTCTTCTTCTTACTTCAACTGGATCTACTCTTTTGTCATAAATATCAGTTCCATCAAAGAGGACCGTCCCTCTCAATGAACAATTAGGAATTAAATCGTTCATCCTATTTAAAGATCTAAGAACAGTAGATTTTCCGCATCCAGAAGGTCCAATCAGAGAAGTTATATCTCCTTTCTTGAAATTACAAAAAATATTTTTTACAGCTTCAAATTTTCCATAACTAATAGAAACATCCTCAAGAGATAAAATGTTTTTCCTTTGCAACTTTTTAGTATTTTTAATCATTTCATACCCTCTTAGTCTTCTCAGTAAATGCCGCTAAGATCCTTGAAAATATATTTACTGATAGTATCGATAAAACAAGAATAAAGGAAGCTGCCCAGGCTAATTTATTCTGCGCATCGTATGGTTCTAGAGCAAAGTTGTATATCAATACAGCCAAAGAACCCATCTCATAAAACAAGTCGTCAAAGCCTGTTATGTAGTAGTAAGAGAATAAAGCCGTAAATATCAAAGGTGCTGTTTCACCTGCAGCTCTTGCGATTCCAAGTACAACGCCAGTAGCAATAGACCTAAAGGCAGAAGGCAAAGTAACTTTCAATATGGTTGTATACATACTTGCTCCAACACCAAGAGACGCATATCTTAATTCGTCAGGAACTAACTTTAAACCTTCGTCAGTGGTCTTAATCACAGTAGGCAACATCAATATTGAAAGTGCCATACCTCCTGCCAAGCCACTATACATACTTCCGAATAAAATCTTTGTTGAAACTATTAAGGCATAAATAAATACACCTGCAATTATTGAAGGGACTCCCGCCAGAACATTTACCCCGAATCTGATAAATCTTGAAAAAGCACCGCCTTTAGAATATTCCGCCAGATATATACCACCGCCAACACCTACTGGTATTGCAATAATTGAAGCGATGGTTGTTATTATTAATGTCCCGATCAATGCAGGATTAATACCTCCTGCATCTAAATCATCTCCAGGAGGATTTGGTTCTAAAGTGAATAATTCTGGTGTAATTTGAGATCCACCCTTAATAAGAATATAAGTCACCAGAAAAATTAAAGGCAGTATTGCTATCAATGCACAAATTGCTGATAAAGAAGTAAAGAATTTATCTCCTATATTTCTTGATAATCTTTTCTGGTAATAGAGTGAATTCATAATTATCTAATATTTGAGACTAAATTTCTTAACTATCCATTGAGCAAAGATATTGACCACTAAAGATAGGATCATCAGTACAAAAGCCGCATAAAAAAGTGATGAAACCTGACTTCCATCAGCTTCACCAAACTGGTTTGCAAGCATGGAGGAAATAGTATATCCAGGAGATAATAGAGACCAACTAAATGCATTAGAATTACCAATAATCATTGTGACAGCCATAGTTTCTCCCATTGCCCTGCCTAAAGCCAATAGAACACCTGCCATAATTCCTGATAATGCTGCCGGCAAAATTACTGAAAATATTGTTTTCCATCTACTTGCTCCAATTCCATAAGCTGCATTTCTTAACTTTTTGGGAACCTGATTAAGAGAATCTCTAGCAATGGAAGTCACTATTGGCAAAAGCATTACTACTAGAATCAATATTGCTAACAAAGAATTCCTGCCTATAGGTTCTGTACTGAATAAAGGTATCCAACCAAAGAAATTATGTAAAAAGACAAAAAAAGCTCTAAAAAAAGGTTCCATTACAAATATTGCCCAAAGTCCCAATACAACTGATGGAATTGCTGCTAATAATTCAACAAAAGAACCTACTATTTCTCTAAAAACTTTCGGTACAAAGTCCTCAGTAATAAATATTGCGGTTCCAACTCCTAGAGGGATAGTTATTAATAACGAAAGAAATGAAGTTACCAATGTGCCATAAATTGCGGTAAAAGCTCCGTATTCATCTTTTACTGGATTCCATTCTGAGGTTACTAGAAACTTCAATCCGTACCTTGAAAAGGATTCAAATGACTGAAAAAAGACTACTAAAATTATTCCTAAAAGTATTATTGCTACGAAACTAGACAAGACTAGGGCAGTATTCTTGAAGATAATATCTATATTTTTTTCGATACCGAATCTTTTACGATTCTTGAAAAGAGTTAATTTCTTTTCCATTAAAAAAAGAATATCTCTATAAATCTACTACTAAATGATGTAAAAGACTTTAAGAAGGGTTAAAGGTATATGAAAGTCATGATAATTTGACATCTATTAAAAAAATTTAATGATGTATAAATCAAATTATTTTGATATGAAATTATTATGCATATATCGGCATTTAGAGCTCAGCTAGAAATTAAAATTTTCAATTAAATATCAACTTTTTATTTAGAATTTTATTTTTGTTTTTACTCTGTTTTTAGTTTGAGATTTGAATTCAAAAATTCCCGTATCAGTAAATATTGTCAATTCATCTCCAGATGTTTCTTCAATTGAAATTCCTTCAGACTCTAAATTTTTTACATATACATTACCTAGAAGTTTCAGAGATTTATCATCCTTATCAAAAGAAAGCTTGTCCGAATAAGCTTCAAAATTACCAATATTGCTTTTAATAAATACATTTCCAATAGCCTCTAAATCACCTTCTAAAGTATTTATTTGAGAATCAGATGTAATTGTGTAATTAATTAATTCCTCAGCAAAAGAAAATTCAGCTAATAGAAATAAAAACGATGCAAGAAGTATGCTTTTCATTTATTCCCAACCCTTTTCTGCATTTTGAATAATCCATTGTGCAAGAACCTTATCCTCTCCATCCCTCAATTTATTTTTATAACCCTTCATAAAACCAATCCCATCATTAGCAATTATTATTATTGAATTTACATCTGCTATTCCTCTTTTTTCAAGGTCGGAAAGTTTTAATGATTTGGATCCTTTAAGAACGACTGATCCACCTCTTACATGGCAGCCTGCACAAACATTTCTAAAAATTGTTTCTCCATCTCTAATATCAGAAGCCATTAGATATCTATTTTGCAAAAAGGTTTGAAAAATAATTATTAAAGTTATTACAGGAATTACGAAGAGAAATTTAAATATTTTCATTGGATTTATTCCACCCAAAATTAATTTAGCAATTAATACTGAATCTCGATCTATTTATTTTAATAGCTCCACGGCTACGACAAGATTCCCTAATAATCCGTTCAAAATGTTTAGCTGTTCTTTACTACCAAATGCTATTAATACCTGACCTGGCTGAAGTATGAAATTACCACCAGGGTTGGTTACTAATTTTTCGTTTTCTTTAATGGCTAATATTTTTGCTCCACTCTTTTTTCCTATTCCTAGTTCAGAGAGTGATCTTTTCTCTGCAGTTTCAAAAAGACTAATATCATTACTTAATTCAAATTCTTCAATTTCGCATTCACTTCCAGCAAGTAGATCTAGAAAGTCAATAGCAATTGGTCTTAAAGCCATTGATGCCATTGCTCTTCCGGCAGCAATATAAGGACTAACAACTATACTCGCTCCAGCTAATCTCAATTTACTTGCAGCTTCTTCAGTTCCAGCTCTTGCTATTACTCTAATAGAACTTCTTATACCTTTAGCACTTAAAACCACATATAGATTCGCAGCATCATTAGGCAAGGTAACGACCAAACTTTTGCATTTTCCCAACCCTGCTAGTTTTAAAGTCTCATCAAGAGTTGCATCAGCGCAAAGCACTTCTAAACCATTTTCTTCAGCAATCTTTTTTCTATCTTCATCGCTCTCAACAACAATAATTGGAATATTTTGTGTTTTTATTTGGTTAGATATTTCCTGACCAACCCTCCCATATCCACACAAAATTACATGATTTTCCATTTTTCTAAGAATTCTTTTAAAACGTAATTCGTTTACTCTTTGAAAATAGCCGGATTCGAATAATCTTACAGCTTTTTGAAAGGTAAATTGAATAAAAATCAATCCGCCAACAATTACTAAAACAGTTACAATCCTGCCTTCGGGACTTAAAGGTTGAACTTCTCCAAAACCAATTGTGGTTATTGTGATCAGAACCATCCATAAGCAATCACTCCATTCCCATCCCTCTGTTATTCGATAGCCAATGGCACCTAAAAAAAACAGAAAGAATAAAGAATAAATAAGACCAAACCAAGGCCTTAAGTAGTCTTTAATAAAATAGAACTCAAATAATCTAAGCTTCATATCCCTTATTATCGTTAACTATTCAAAAAATTTCAAAAAAATTTCCTATTATGTCCTTAAAGCTATTTATTTGTTTAAGTGAAATACATATTAAGCAGGGTAATAATATTAATTTTTGTAGCTATTTGCATTAAACAAATGGTTTCTGTTTCGGGAGTAATTTAATTTATTCTACTAATTTATTTCGGTTCAACTTCTACTGACTCAATTAAAAAGTCAGAAGCTGTTTTTAACCAATCAGCAACAGTAAGGCGTAAATCAGGCTGTGAATATACGAGTACAACAATAATTCCGACTAATATTACTTTTAGCATAGTATTTAAAATATTCTCTCGAATTAAAGCATATTTATAAGTAAAAAGAACCTTAATTAAATAAAAATCAGACTATATACCTAATTAAAATTTATCTAATTGATTAAATAAATATTCAACTCTTCTTAAATTTACTCCTAAATCTGATTGACCAAATCTTGCAGCAGACCTGACTTGAATTATTCCTTTAGATCTATCTACATAGCTTCTTAAATCAAGTTTTAGTATCTCAAGATCATCTGGAAATCTAAAAATTGCACTTCGGCAAACACCTCTCCAATAATTTTTACCACTCTCAATAACTTCTGTTCTAGGTAAACCTTCGGCTAAAGAAACGAGTTGAAAAAACTTTTGATCAACATTAATTAGTTTCTTTTCCACTAAAACACTATTTAAGGGATTTGTTATTGGAGCAAGGCCTTGAGCAGTAAAAGTCATCTTATTAAAAACTATTTAAATGTTCTAACTGATTTTTGATGCAAAGTGAGAGCAAAAAGAAAAATAATTTTGCTGGAATATTAGATATTTTCAAAAAAAATTATTATTTAGAGTTTCTTTAAAACTTTAGATTTTTGATTATCTTCTTTGATAAAGATGGTTGTCTAGTTTGATTACTTTTCAATTTTCTTATCCAAAACACAACTCCTATTAACAAAAAGAGTTCAATAATTATTGCAATAATCATATTATTCATTTATTTCTGCTCCTTCTCTTTTAAGTTCCTACAATATAAGTAACAAGAATATTTATTAAAAATTTTTTAAAAGAATTAATTGGATTCATAATTTATTTATCCCTCCTCCATAAGCTTCTTCCTTTAATCAGATCTTCTATATTAGGCCAGGCTGCTAATAATTCCTTAAGAGCTTTTCTGTTTGGGGTATAGAGAATGCATGAAAAGGCACTAACTATATAAAGAAGGAACCAAATTTTATTTTCTGTATAAGCTAAAAAGAATGAAAATATAAAACTCGCTACAAAAGAAAAGAAAAGTAATCTATTTACTATTTCAAGAAAAGTTTTTCTAAACCTATAAAATCCTTTATTTTTTAAATCAAAATTTGCTCCATATTTATTTTCGTACGAACTAATTATTTCTTCCTCGAGAATCTCATCATAATTAAGTTTAATAGTTGAGTTAGAGTTTTTATCCTTATTACTCATAAACTTTTAAAAACTATTAATGTCCATTAACCATTATAAATCTTAGTGCGAAAACTTTAAGTCAAAAATTTACATACCTCAAATTAGACAAAAAGGTCATGTTTTTGAAAATATTCAAAAACTGTTTTATTTATAAAGGAAACATTACTTAAAATATTTTTTTTAATTTTTTTTATTCTTTGGATCATTGAAACTTGCACTACTATAAGATTTTTAGCAATCAAATAATTTAAAGGCAATATCTTATTATCGAGTTAAGATAACACAAATATTAAATGTTATGCAAAGGTATTTAATCTCCTATGAATTTACAGATGGAGAAGATCAAGAAGAAGGTGGAGAGATGCTTATTAATTGGTATGAATCAGGAGGGCCTCAAAATAGACCCGAAAATTACGAAGTTCATTCATGGATTTTTATGGTCCAAAATGGAATTGGTCATTCTGTTGTAAGTGCAGATTCCTTGGAAACAATTTGGAAACAGTGGCATCCTTGGAGAAGGCTAATGGATATTAATATTCAACCTTGTTTGGATCTTGATGAAACTGTGTCTTTATTTAAAAAGCAAAAAATGAACACTCGTATGGATTAATTAAGCTATAAAATTTTTTTTAAATTTAATTTTTGTAGTCCTCAATACGCCAAGCTAAAATAGCTGAGTTAAAAAGGGGCAGAAATATTTATCTATGATGTTTGATTCTTATCACATTTACTTTAAAGGAGAAATTCTCTTTAAAAACTTAAGTAAAGATGACTTTGAATTTGTATGGGGGAAACTTTACACTTCATACATAAATGCTCTTAATGACGAACTTACTTTTGAGATAATTAGTGAAAGTAGTGTAAAAGAAGCAGTTCTTAATTTAGAGCCTTCATATTGATAAAACTTTCTAAAATTTAGGAGTAGAAGAGGAAAAGTTTTTTATCTCCAATTTCATAATATTCTTTTTCCTCCTTACTGATATCAAGACATATATTTTTGGCTTCTTTATCTACATTAAAATTATAAATCTTAAAATTTTCATTTCCCTTGAAAATTGCTGCAATACCAATGTCTGTTATAAACCAGACAAAATGTATAGTCTCACCTATTGGCTGATCTTTTAGCGAGTCAAGAATAAAAGCATGATTAGAGTTCATTAAATTGTATTTAAATCAATTTCCCCCATTGCAATATCTAACTGCCTCGGCATTAGCACTGCCTCTATCAACGATTTCAGTAACGCAATTGTTAAAAACCTTAGATTCTTTTTTTACAGAGCAAAATCCAAACGCAATTGCAGCTAAAGCTATTGCGGATACAAAACTTGAACTAAGTTGAATAAAACCATAAGCGACCATTATTTTTTTTTTACCGCCACAACTTTTTGAGTCTTTTTTATTTTCGGGCATTGTTTTTGATATAAATTCAGTCCAATCTACTCAATAGATTTTCAATCCGAAAAACAAGATCGGAGAGAAAACCGAATTAATCATTTTTTTTAATAATTTATAAAAATAATTTACGAATAAGAAAATTTATAGAAAATTTTTATTATTAATATTTTTATTTTGAAACATGTTTTAAATAAAAAAAACATATTTCATCCACACCTATGATGTTTACTTTTAAAAAATAATATTTTTAGAAAAAAGTAATGATCCCATTGTTATTTCAGTTAGTTTTATTGATTATTAAACTATATTTAACCATTTATTGATGAAGTATTAATACTCAGAAAATATGTCAAAAAACCCTGTTTTGGCCATGATCCCGACGAGTTATCCACTTTTTCTCCCTTTTTCAACAGGTTTTTCCACAGCTTGTAGATTAAATTAAATTTTCTATGTGCGAAATGAAATATAAGTTTTTTTTGTAAAAAATGTCACGCGTATTTTTTTTTGTGACTATATTATCAAGTTTGGTTTTTAACAAAATTTAAAGTTATATGAACGATAAAAAAATTCAAAAAAAACTACCACACCACCCTGGGAAAGATTTTAAGAAATCAAATCTTGACATTCTTACTGAAGAAAATGATCGTTTACTAAAAAGCCTTAAAAAACCAGGAGGATCATATAGAGCGGCTTAAACTATCAATTTATAAATTAAAATTTTCAATTAAATCATTAATTCACATCAAAATAATTGACTCGTCTAGAAATTAATCATAATTTTGGATCTATTTTTACATCAAATTAAGAAGTTTGAATCTAAAAATATAAATTATCTGTTAAATCTGATGATCTGTTAGATCAAACCTCAACAATAGCTGTTAATTCCCGTTATATTAATTAAATCTCTAGTCGAGATTAGATAAATATATTTTTTCTAAATATCCAAGAAAATTTTAGACATTATCTTTTAAGAAAAATCTAACTGAATTCAATTATTATTTTAATTCCATGTCTATTAATGAATTAAAAGTAAATTACAAAAAGCTTTTAAACAAAGCAGATAAAGCAAATGGTCGTAAAGAAACTATTTCTTATTTGAATAGAGCTGCTAAAATCAAATCTAAAATCTATTCAAAAACTAAAGTTAATTGCTTCAAATGCAATGGGGTAGGTTACTTAAGAATCACATTAGATGAAGCAAGAACCTGTCTCTGCTGTTTTGGAAAGGGTTTCTTGATTGAAGAGATTCAAAGATTTTAACACTTAGAATATTTAATCAAAAAATGAAGGATCTCATTCAAGCTCATAAAAAGTTAATTAGTACAGTTAAAGAACAGATGGGCTTCTCAGATTATGGAATGTATTGGCTAGCTTTTATTGAAGGAGGATTAACCATTTGGCTATTAGAAAGAATCTTTTTTCACTGGTTAAAGTTTTAAAATTAGATTTAATTTCTTTTAAATAATTCTTACTATAAATTAGTTAATAAATATCGATTCGATTTAATTAGTTGTAAAATAATAAAAAATTAAGTACATGCAATTATTAGGTTTAATTTTACTTGCGGCAAGTAGTTGGTATTTATGGAAACTAACGTCAAACTTTCTCGATGAGCCAACAAAAAAAGAACTTTCAAATAGATTAAATGGCCTAAAAAACAAATTTCAAGAAAGTAAACAAATTTTTTCAAAAGAAAAGATAAGTGAAGCTTGGGAAAAATATAAAGATGAAGGCGGTGCTCTTTCTAATAAAGATAAAAAATAATGGAATATTTTAGTATCACAAGTTTTACTAAAGAAATTTCACGTATTAATTTAATTGGTATTTTATTAGGACATTTTGTATTTGCTGTAGCATTGACACAACTTTTGGATTGGTCATGGCTAAAGAATTTAATGAGTGAGGAGGATAAAAAAAAGATGCTTAGAAGTTACACATGGAAAGATATGTTGGTTGATGGATCAATAATTGCAGTAGCTGTAGGAATTATTTTTCTAATAGTTAGTATATTTCTATAAATGAAAATCACTTATATACTTTTAATATTTTTATTAGCCTCATTATTAATTTTTGCGGAAATTATTAAGTCTGCAGATAAATCACCAAAATAAATGTCAGAAATTTCTATCAACTCATTGTTAAGTTGGTTTTTAATGGCAATAGTACTTACAATGTCGTATTTTGGTTTGATATATTTTTGGAAAAAAATAATTAATTTTAATTCACTTCTCTTTTTGTCCAAACTAAAAATTAGTTAAACAAGTTCTGAATAAAATTAAAAATGAAACGACTATTAGTACTACAGCATTTAGAAATTGAAGGCCCAGGTCTTTTTTGTCAAATAGCTAAAGAAAGAGAAATGAATATAGAAATAATTCGGCTAGACCTTGGAGATGGCCTTCCTAAAACAAACAAGGACGATTTACTTTTAATAATGGGTGGACCAATGGGCGTCAGAGACATTGGGAGCATAAAATATCCATGGCTCAAATCTGAAAGAGATTTTATAAAGTCAGAATTAAAAAAAAAGACTCGCATTATCGGAGTTTGTTTAGGAGCACAATTATTAGCTAATGCAGCAGGAGGAGATGTTGAAATTTTAAAATATGGATCGCCACCTAAACCTTTGCCGGAGATTGGATGGTCTCAAGTGTTTTTTGTACAATCAAACAATGACTTAAACGAATTTTGTGAAACTCCTTTTCATGTCCTGCATTGGCACGGCGATAGAATTTTGTTACCAGAAAAGGCAGAACTAATTGCTAGTAGTAAGCGTTGTAAAGAGCAATTATTTAAAATTGGGGATTTCGCCTACGGATTACAATTCCATATAGAGTCAAGTAAAAAAATGACCGAAAAATGGATAAATGAGGATAAATTATTTATAAACAAAGGATTAGGACCAAAGGGTCAGGAAATTTTAAGGAAAGAAGATAAACAATTTGGAGAAAAAACATTCTTAAAAAGAAAAATGTTTATAGATAAACTGTTTAATTTAATAAACAATAAAAAAACTCTGTGACTTCATGAGAAACAGAGTTTTTAACTTTAATTAGATTTTTTTATATAAATCTATTGATAATAAAACCTTTATTTTTTATTAAAGAATGAGAGACCAATGAACAGATTGTAGATACTGATTTCACGGCCTCACTTGTAACCGTAATTTTCGGTAGATACGACAATGAATCACCTCCTTTACTAATATTTTTTCTAACATAACCAATACGATTAAATAAAGAAACTTAATTAATAAAAATTTAAAGCTTTTTTAACAAATCAAATTTTTAAAAACCTAATTAAGAGTATTTAAGAAAATTCTACCAAGGTAAAATCTCACCATTAGCATGCCAAAATGTACCAGTATTATTTCTACTAAGAGAATCAATACGTTTTATAAGTCCATTTGCAGATTCTTCTGTTGATATTCCATATTTTGTAAATCCAGTCATACGAGTACTTACTAATCCTGGATGCAAAATAGCAACATAGATTTCTTCTTTTAAAAAATCTCTGGAAAGTGATTTCGCTGCCATTGATAATGCCACTTTAGACATTCTATAACCGTAAGAACTCCCTGATGAATTATCACCAATAGACCCCATGCGACTCGTAATAAAAGCAATCTTTGAAGATCTTTTTAAAAGACTTTTCAAAGATTTAGTCATAAAAATTGGACTTAAAGCATTTACTACAAATTGACGTATTATGCTTTCCTTATCAAGATCATCAAACGCATTAAATTCGTAAATACCTGCATTATGAATTATGCAATCTAATTCGATCCCTAATAGTTTTTGCCTCAAATTGGTTATTGAATCTTCTGAAGAAATATCTACACCTTCTTCAATTCTTAAACTTAATTTTTTTAATTCTGAAGAAGCCTCTCTACATGTTGCTATTACTTCATCACCTCTCGCAATAATTTGTTTACATAATTCTAATCCAATCCCTCTATTCGAACCCGTAATAAGGAAAGTAGACATTTTTTAAGGAAATATCTAATATTATAATTTAGTAAGCATTAATAATAAATAATTTAATTATCTACGAAGGATATATACAAAAATATTTGGTTATGATTTAAAAATGTTAGAAAGTAAAAGTCCATTAGACAAAATTTATAGATTAATTGCATCGCATGCATGGATGACTGAAAACGAAGCCCAGGTTTTGTTAGTAATGATGTATGCATCAGGCACAAAGTCAATAGGATTAGAAAGTAAAGGTTTAAACCAATTTATGGAAAGCTCATTAGAAAAGATGTGTTCAGATAGCAAAGAAAATTTACAAGCATATCTTTCAAAAATAAAAGATAAGTTTCCCAACAACGAATTACTTTATGAAGAATAATTTATGGAGATTTTGAATCAAGAAGTTACTCAAGAAATTTTAAGACTTACATGGAGAAATCCACCTTTTATGGCTATTTCAATAGCTTTGATATGGCTAATACCTCAATTATTAATTAGGAAAATTATGTCAGTAAATTATGAGAAAAAGAAATTAGAAAAACAAAAAGATAAGATTGGAAAGCTTTACCCAAAAACTCTTAAATAATACAAGTGTAATATTTAAGGTCAATTTATTGGAATAGTTTAATTAATTTTAATTTTCATGATTTATAAAATTGTAAGAATTGACGGAAAAGAAGATGATATAACGGCACAAACTTTTTCAAATTATGCAGATGCTTATGATTTATTAGATAAAATATATGGTGATTTATGCTGCTCAGATGCAGATTATGAAGATACTATTTATTACGATATTGTAGAGGGATATAAACAATCTAAGAAAATAAATGAAAAAAGAAGTCAAAGATTGGGAACCTACCAATGAACAAAATATTGGAATAATTTCAAGTGTCTATGAATTTATTAAAGAGGAACTTGCTGAACTGCAAGAAGTTACAGAATGTCCTGATACTTTTATTTATGATTTCATTGGAAGAATCCAACATGAGTGGCATCCAGAATCATGCCATTCATTGGCAAGAAATCACAAAAAAGACTTTAAATAATCAAATATACTTTTCAAAAATTTAATACAATTTTTTTTCTCATTAAATTTAATTTAATATTATTCAAAAGTTGAATTTTAGTTTAAAAATGATTATTCGCTTATTGGGTATAGTATTGATTCTTGGAACTCTTGCGTACTATGGTTTAGTTTTAACGGGAAATAGTAGTCTGTGAAAACCTTGTTTATTTAATTAAAAGTCATCAAATGAAATGGCCTCCTACTAATTGCTGGACAGCACCAAAAACAATTAATGGAAATCGTCATTATCAAGTTAAGTCCTATGGAGGTAAATCCGATAAAAGATGGGTAGATCTATTTCCAACAAAAAACAAAAAAGATATTATGAGGATTTCTTGGGCAACTCTTAAATCAACTTGGACAAGTGGTTGGTTGAGGATCCCAAAAGATTGATCAAAAAAAATTATTCATTCCAAAAAACCAAAAAATAATTTTATTTTTAAAAGCTACAACATATAAAAAATCATTAGTATTAAAAAGCTAATTAAAAAATTAGAAAGATTCAATAATCTTTTGTAAATAAATGTTATGAACTAACTTTTTGTAAAAAATCATACCTAAATTAAAAATTCTATCTTTTAATATCTTTCAAGAAATAATTCTACAATGAAGCCAGAATCGAGAAAGAAATTACCTAATAAAAAAATAATAAGATCAGCTAAATTTGAAGCAAAAGAACAATTCACTAAATCGGCATTGGAAAATCTGAAAACTGAAAAAGAAAGAATTGTAAATTCTTTAAAAAAATCAGGCGAAATCGAATAATAAACTAAGAATTTTTCAAATAATTTATCAATCTCTACGAAATATAATATTATTAACTATTATTACAACTAAGACAAATTTCTAAAATGGATAAAATCTCATTAGCAAATGCTCATCTACCACAATTAGTAGGATTAGTATTAATGGCTATTGGCTATACATTAGGAAACAAATTTTACTTACCTGAAGTAAACAGAAAATAAGTTTATTTTTTTTATTTAGTGGAAGAATAAAAATATCTGTGCTGAAATTCGATTAAATAAGTAAAAATTATACATTTATGACACAATATTGTGTTATTTAGATTGAAAATACAATATTTTCTAGTCATTTTATTTACAAAAATTAATATATGTGTTACATTTATTAATAATTAATTATCTTAAAAAATGTCAAATTTAAAGAAAATAGAAAAAGAAAAGATAGTTGCTGAACAACTTAACGGAAGGTTTGCAATGCTTGGGTTTATAGCTGCGGTAGGTGCTTACTTGACAACTGGTCAAATTATTCCTGGGATAGTTTAATCAAATGGATCCACTTACTGGCTTCATTATTGTCCTTATAGTTGTAACTTTTCAATTCACACTATATGCAATCAAAAGGATGCAAGAACCATTAGAACCTAATTTTTCAAAAGATAATACATTCAAAAAAATGAAAAATTTGAGAAAAAGTTATTGGAAAAATGCTGAAATAACAAACGGAAGATTAGCCATGATTGGGCTATTAGCGTTAGTCGTTAATTATGGTTTTTTTGGCTGGATTATTCCTGGATTTATTTAGATTAAAAATCTATTTACTTGCTGTAATAATTAAATTTTGACTATTTAACATAAACTCTAAAATTGAGTTTTTAGTAAATCTTTTTAATATTGAACAAATAGAAATAACGACTATCAAAAACTAATATTAAATTTAATGTTTTCGCTAAGAAAGAATATTTTATTTAAATTTTAAATAAATACATAATTGAAATTATCTAACCATTTATTTAGGTTCCAAGTTTCATCAGGCACAAATATCGCCACGTAATATTTCTCAAACCTTCCATAATTCAAATAGATAATAATTATCAGGAATTAATCTTTGATGAAATGTATATGTCTGAATAATTACAAAAAAGTCTGTCATGCTGCACTTGAAGTGATTGCAAAATAAACAAATTCTTTTTTGTTTGATTTTCAATTCTGAGGGGTATTCGAAATAACTCTATGGTTAAGTATCTTCTTTTAGTAAAAGTCATAATTTTCATTGTGTTTAAGTACTTAACCATAAAAAAATTTGTATAGAGCTTTGAAGAATCTCGAACAGATAATTTTCTATCTTGTATTAAAATTTTTTTTATTTGAATTTGAGTTTTTCATACTGATTCAGGTAATTCAAGTTCCTCAAAAGTCCAACCCTCTAGTTGGAGATCATGCCATTTATCCCAAGCAGCATCTAAAGGTAATTTGCTGACGGATTTAATTGCATATGGCTCACCAAGATCATTTGCATAAAACGTATAAGCAAATATCCTAATATTATTTCTTGTGGATTTTTTATCCCGTTCAAATAAGATTAATCTGCTGCGTTCAGGGTTAAGTAGCCAACCACATGGGGACTCATTACGATAACCATAAGAAAAATTAGTCCAAACATTCGCCCCTCCAAGAGTCATTGAGTATTAGTACAAATGTATTACTACTATAAATTAATCTTTATAGAACGTCAAGTATTAAAAATAATTTTACTGGCAATTTTTTAGAAATTTGATTCTATATGTATAAAATCTTTTAATTATGCAAATTTCTACTTTTGTAAAAGCAATCTTTTTTTTAACTCTTTATGCAATTTCTGATCTTTCTATAAAGAATCATATTTTAAAAAAAGCAATTCGAAAAGCCCATAGTGCTAGAAAAATTTAATAAGAAAAGCAAATACAGACCCTGAGAATAACATTTATATCTATTACTCAGCAGGAAATGCTAATAATCAATGAAAATAAGTAAATTTCTTTATTGATATTCTCAGATATATCTTAGTTTTATCAAGGATTGCTATTTGGCACTGCAGTCCTCTCCTAAACAGATAATATCTAAAATAAAATACCTATCAAAAGCTTGTATTAACAAAAAGTTTTGATAGGTAATACCGAATCCCCGTCAGTCCTCTGAGCGTCGACCTGGAAAAGCCAGAAGAGGAGTCAAAGTGGGCTTTCGTTTCCAATTACAAGATTGGTTTACGTCCACGTCACGACAGTCTCCCCAAGTCGAAAAAGAGTCAGATCAGAGCACATAAAGAAGAACTTGACCAAAGATCCAGTAATATAAATATTAACTTATTTTTTTAGTCATTTGGAGATGGCCAAATCTTTCTTACCTCAGTTAATATTTCTTTTGATTTTTCAGTTCTTTTATAATGGTTATTTTCATTAATTAAAAAGGTTATATGAGCCATTTTTCTCCCAAGACTTTCTTTAGATTTTCCATACCAATGAAGATTAGACCCCTTAATTTGAGATAAAAGTTCTATTCTTTTTTCTATTGACAAGGGATATCTTTTTTTCAAACCTAGTAAATTTATCATTAGAGATCCTTGGGAATTCATCTTTATTTCTGGAGGTTTGATACCTGAAGATATACAAATATATTGATCGAATTGACTTGATGAACAAGCTTCAATAGAGAAATGAGCTGAATTGTGAGTTCTTGGTGCGATTTCATTAATTAGCAGTCCACCTTCACCATAAAAAAACTCAATTGCCATTACCCCCACATAATTAAGTTCATTCACTATTGAAGAGAAAATATTAATTGCAAAAGTTTTCAAATCGTATTTTATTGCAGCAGGAGAAAAAACCCAATCACAAACATTATTTTTTTGATACGTTTCAACAATGGGGAAGAATCTTATAGTGCCATCAAAATCTCTTGATCCAACCAAAGCAAGCTCATTTTCAAAATCAACCCATTCTTCAATTAACCATTCATCTGAATTAACTTTAATTGAAAAAGAATTTAAATCATCTTTGCTATTAATTCTTTTATTTCCTTTTCCATCATATCCTCCTTTGTATGATTTAAGCATTAGGGGAAAATGCCAATCCTTAATTTCTTCATCATCAAGACTTAAAAATTCCTTTAAGGAAATCCATCTTGGTGATGGGAGGTTCATTCTCTCTATTAATTTTTTTTGAGAAATTCGATCCACCAAAGGTTGGATTGATTCAAGACTTGGCACAAAAATATTTTTGGAATTAATCATATTCAATTTTTCAATCTTTATCCATTCATTTTCAAAAATTATTTTTTCGCATTCTTTAATTAACTCTTTATTTCCTTTAACTTTTAAAGGATCAGCTTCAATAACATAATCAGCTTTTAAACCAGCAGGATCACTAGAGGATTTAGTTTGAACACATACTTTTATACCTCTATTCTTTGCAGCTTCAGCAAGCATTAAAGCTAATTGACCGCCTCCGATTATTCCTAGTGAATAATTTTTCTTTATGTTTTTTATATTTCTTTTTAGATTCATATGATGATCTTATTATGATTTTTAATTCTTAACAACTGATAATTTTAGTCTATTTTTTAAGTCAAGATAAGGTTAGAATGAAGTAGATCAAAAATTTACATATTAATAAAAAAACTCTTCTTGGATATTTATTGTGAATAAGAAGCAAATACTAGTACCTTTAAGTAATAATTCATATGAAGTTACAATACAAAAAGGAATAATTGGCAGTATTGGTGAAGAACTAAATCGAATAGGGATTAATAAAGAAAGAAAAATACTCATAGTTTCTAATAGAGAAATTTCTAATTTATTTGGTGAAAAAGTTATTAATAATTTAAAAAAATATAATTTTTATGCCGAAATATTTAATATTAATGCAGGAGAATCGTATAAAAACTTGAATAGTTTGAGCGATATATATAATTTTGCTTTCGACATTGGCTTAGAAAGAAATTCTTTGATGATTGCACTTGGGGGAGGAATTGTTGGAGATGTAACTGGTTTTGCTGCCGCAACATGGTTGAGAGGTATTGAATATATTCAAATTCCTACAACCTTATTATCTATGGTTGATTCATCAGTAGGAGGAAAAACAGCAGTAAATCATCCTAAAGGTAAGAATTTAATAGGAGCTTTTTATCAGCCAAAAGCAGTTTTTATTGACCCTGAAACCCTTGCAACCTTACCCACGAGAGAATTTAAGGCAGGCATGGCAGAAGTTATTAAATATGGGATTATAAAAGACAAAGCACTTTTTGAGTACTTAGAAGATGATAAGAATAGAGATGATATTCTCAATCTCGAGAACGAATCTTTAATACAAATAATCAATAATTCTATTCAAACAAAAGCTTGCATAGTTTCTGAAGATGAGAAAGAAAATGGAATAAGAGCAATATTAAATTATGGACATTCATTTGGCCACGTAATAGAAAATTTGTGTGGATATGGAGAATATCTTCACGGCGAGGCAATATCAATTGGAATGAGAATTGCAGGAGATATTGCTTCTGAAAAAAATTTGTGGCTAAAAGAGGATTCCCTAAGGCAAAATACTCTTTTAGAAAGCTACGATTTACCAACACAAATCCCAAAAATCAAAAAGAATGAGGTACTAACAATACTTATGGGAGACAAAAAAGTACGTGATGGAAGAATGAGATTTATCTTACCAAGAGAGATAGGAAAAGTTGATATATTTAATGATATCAGTGAGTCACAATTTCTAAAATATTTCGATTAACGAATACAAATTGAATTTATTTTAGTTTTTTTATTCTCAAATTTACTAAAAACCAACCATTTAAAATCTCCTAAACAGATTGGATCAACAAGTCTCAACAAGGCTTCTCTTCTTGAAAGAGCCTTGGAAACATCATTTTTTAATTCATTCTGAATTTGAAAAAGTCGCTCTGCTAAACCAAGTGACAAAAGTGCCTCGCCCTGTTTGACTACTCCAACAGTTTCAAAACCTAGATTTTCCGAATCAAAAACTAATGTTTCAATACAAATATGAGAAGTTAAATCACAATTTCCTGGATATGCAAAAAAATTCTCAACAATTCTTTGGTTTTTATAAGAAATTAATGTCCCATCATTATTAGTTAATGAATAATACCTTTTAGCTTCTTTAGCGTAGTCAATTATTAGTAAAATTCCATTATTAATTTTTTCATATATAGCCTTTAACCAATTTTTATTATCTATATGCCATTCAGTAGTCCATCTTTCTGGAGCATACTTTGGAGGAATATGAATATCTAACTTTTCCTTAGCAAAAGCTATACTTTTTTCTAATTCTTTTGTAATTGAAATTTCTTTAAAGATTAATCTACCTGTTTCATTATCTATAGAAACACCTTGACGATGGATTTTACCATTTAAATTTATTATTCTTTCTACTGGTAAAGCATCAAGTACCTCATTCGCCAAAATTACTACATTTAAACTTTTATCTTCCAACTCTTTTAAATTACTCCATGAGATGTCAAAGCCCAATTTTAAATATTTTTCTAATTTCATTTGCTGTTTTTTTATCATTCCTTCATTGGGTTCGATAATAATAAAACAAACTTTTTTTAATATTTTTTTATTGTTGACCGATAAATACTTAAGGAAAGCACTCATAAAGCTTCCATCCCCAGACCCAAACTCCAGAAAACATAATTTTTCGTCAAAATTTAATTTGCTTTTTATTTGAATCAACCATTCTTCAATCTGTTTTGACAATAAAAAAGCAAAGTCATCAGACATAGATGATGATGTAACAAAATCGCCCCTTGATCCTAAATTAGCTTTACCACTTCCATAGTATCCATTGATGGGGTCATTCAAAACTAAATCCATATAGTCATAAAAACTTATAGTTCCTCCTTTTTTTATTATTTTTTTTATTAACCATTCTGAATTATTCGCGGGTAGGCTTTTCATCGGCGAAAATATATATAGAAAAGGAATTCTTATGCTCTCAAAGATTAACTATTTCTTAGGAAT
The DNA here is from genome assembly GCA_003279005.1 of Prochlorococcus sp. AG-347-J22. GTDB lineage: Bacteria > Cyanobacteriota > Cyanobacteriia > PCC-6307 > Cyanobiaceae > Prochlorococcus_A. The sequence goes on from QCBY01000002.1 coordinate 139,039, forward strand.
ATTTCTATCTCTGTTAATTTTAATTTTTAATGAACCTTCTTTAGCTATAAACAATCCAAATCTTTTGCCAGAAGAAAAAACACCTGTTATTGATTTAGCCAAAACGCTTAGTCCTAATCAAAAACTATCCCTTGAAGAAAATCTTAAAAAATTTGAAAAAGAGAGTGGTTGGAAGATTAAATATTTATCTCAATTCGAAAGCGCTCCCGGTATTGCTATAAAAGATTATTGGGATTTAGATGAGACAAGCTTACTAGTAATTGCAGATCCTAGAGGGGGGAATTTATTAAATTTTAATGTTGGTGAAGCATTTTTCGCTTTTATGCCAAGATTATTTTGGGTGGAACTTCAAACGAGATTCGGAAATCAATATTATGTAAAAGATCATGGAGAAGATGGAGCTGTTTTAGATGCAATTAATTCAGTAAAAATTTGCCTCAACAGAGGAGGGTGCCAAGTAGTTCCCGGATTACCTAAAGAACAATATGTATGGACTTTGTGTACTTCTATTTTGGGAGGATTAGTTGCAGGTTTTGCTGCGGCTCCAAGGAAAAAGGATCAAATCATATCAATAGGATTTTTAGCCCTTCTTTCTCCTTTGTGGGGAATGCTATTCGGCATTTTTGGTTTAGCGCCAATAATCTCAAGAACAAGTGAAATAATTCCTTTATTTAAAAATGGACTCGCTTTTACTGCCGCAGCAATTGCAGGATATCTTTTATCCCAAACTTTATTTTCTAGATATGAGATACCTAAAAAGAGTTAGAAAAATCTTATTAAAACCTTATTCAAAAAAGAATTTCTTCTTCACATTTCTCACCTAAAACTGAATACCATCGGTGAGAAACATGTTTTAGTTTATTCTCCTCAAACTCAACCCATGAAAAATTTACTAATATCTCACCCTTTGTATTGGTTTTATATCTTGGAACAATTGCTGAATTCAAATAAGCTGTACCTTCTTTATCAATTTTGAACATTTTTCTAAACCCTTGATTTCTTTTCAGACGATTATGCATATGCCCAAAAATAACAATATCTATTTTTCTTGTTTTTTGTATTTCTGAAATTGAAACAGCCAAATCTCGATCACCCCAATCACAGGAAGGTGCCTTCCAATCCTTACCACAAATACTATTTGATTCTGAACCCAAGCCAGAAGGACCTGCGTGAGACATAAAAATAAGGGGTAACTCTTTAATATTTTTTTCTGAGCTTTTAAGGATTTTATTAACTGACTCTGCTTCGCTTATGGGTCCATAAACAGACTTCACTTCTTTTGAAAGATAATAACCACCTCCTGAACTACAAGGTCTAGCACTTAAAATATTTAATTGATTATTAAAAACATTTAAATCCCAAGCACAATATTTTTCGCGCAACACACGAATTTGTTTTAAAAGAGTCTCTCCTGATGGATCTTTACCTCGATCATGATTTCCCAGTATCACAAAAGCAGGAATATTTATTAGATTAATCTTCTTTATTATTTTGATATTACCATCTGAAATATCCCCAACAAATAGAACAATATCTGGTTTTATAATCGACAAAATGCCTATATCCAACTCAGACCATTGACCGTGACAGTCACCAACGATAGCAATTTTTAAATTTGTCAGAATTTTTTTATTTAAGTCATATAATCTATTAAGTGACATTGTAAATCCTGACAAGTATAACTTCTACTGCAAAACAGAAATCTATTCAAAATGAAAAAGAATTGATTTCTGAAATTAAGGAGCGTTGCTTAAAAGCAAATGCGATAATTCTTGCGCATTATTATCAAGCACCAGAAATTCAAGATATTGCTGATTTTATCGGGGATTCATTAGATCTATCAAGGAAAGCAGCAAATAATGATGCAGATATAATTATTTTTTGTGGTGTACATTTTATGGCAGAAACTGCGAAAATACTTAGTCCAAATAAAACAGTCTTATTACCCGATATTGATGCAGGTTGTTCATTGGCAAATGATTGTCCTGCTGATGAGTTCCAAAAATTTAGAGACAAAAATCCAGATCATTTTGTTGTAAGTTATATAAATTGCACTGCAGAAGTTAAAGCTCAAAGTGATTTAATATGCACTAGTAGCAATGCCGTTTCTTTAATAAAAAAAATACCTAAAGATAAAAAGATAATATTTGCACCAGATCAAAATCTTGGTCGATGGGTCCAAAAAAACTCAGGTAGACAACTTAAACTTTGGCCAGGAAGCTGTATTGTACATGAAACCTTTAGTGAAGAAGCTTTATTAAGATTAAAGTATAAAAACCCTAAAGGAAAGGTGATAGCTCATCCTGAATGTAGTCATAATTTGCTAGTTCTGTCAGACTTTATTGGTTCAACAAGTAAGTTGCTAGATTTTGTTAAGAATGATCATTCTGATACTTATATGGTTTTAACTGAACCAGGGATAATTCATCAAATGAAAAAGAAAGAACCTAATAAAAAATTTATTGAGGTGCCCGATATTGAGGGATGTAAATGCAATGAATGTCCATACATGAAATTGAACACATTAGAAAAGATTTTAAATTGTTTAAAAAATAATTCCCCATCAATTGATTTAGATCCTGAAATAATTAAAAAAGCTTACATACCTATAAAACGAATGCTTGATATGAGCATCTAATTTAAAGAATAAACGAGATTATTATCTTTTGTTTTCAAAAATGATGATAAATTCGCAGAATTCGGATCAAACATACCTATTAAATTAGTTCTTTTAATAATTTTAATAAGTTCTTTTTCTCCAGATCTATATTGCCTATCTCTTCTAGTACCAATATCTCTCGGAAGGATTGGATTTGTATTCATTCTGACTTCTATGTCAGGAGTAATTCCAAACTTATTTATATCTGTTCCATTTGGAGTAAGGTATTTAGCGACTGTAACTGTCAAACCTGAGCCATCAACCAAGGTTCTCATAGACTGAACAAGGCCTTTACCAAAAGTTTTCATCCCAACTAATTTCCCTCTTTTATTATCTCTTATTGCTCCAGAAACTATTTCACTTGCACTGGCGGAACCTTCATTTACGAGGACAACTAGAGGTTTTTTTGTTAGAGCATTACCATTACCTCTTTTTACTTCTCTCAAACCATCTTTAGTTAATGTACTAACTATTACACCTTTATCAATAAAATGACGAGAAATATCAATGCTTGATTCTAATAATCCCCCTGGATTACTTCTTAAATCAAGAACATATCCAGAAACTTTTTTTATTTCTAATTCTTTTAAAGTATTCTTCATTTCTCTTGATGCATTCGCATTAAATTGCTTTATTCTCATATAACCGATTAAAAACCCGTCTTTGGTCTGATTTATTTTGCTTGTAACCGTTTTTATTTCTATCTTTTCTCTTGATAAAGACTTATAAAATGAATAACCATTTCTAGAAATTTCAAGTTTAACTGTCGTGCCTCTTTGACCTCTTATTAATTTAACAGCATCCTCAATATTCATTCCTTTAGTAGAGATATTATCAATAGATAAAATTTTATCTCTGGCTTTAATTCCTGCCTCATAAGCAGGAGTACCTTCTATAGGAGAAATAATTATTAAATCATCTGACTCTTTATCCTTCATAATTTGAATTCCAACTCCAGTCAATTCTCCTGAAGTATCTATCCTCATTTGATTAAATTCTTTAGGATCTAAAAATCTTGTATATGGATCATCTAAATTTGAAAGCATACTTCTAATTGCATCGTAAGCCTCATTACTATCTGAATATTTTTTTGCCAAAAAATCTTTTCTAACTTTAATCCAATTGGACCTTTCAAATTTACCGTTTGAATCAAGAAAATCCCTATATACGATTTGCCAGACGTGATCAATAACTTCTTTATAGTTATTATCTAAAATTGTCGCCTTAACATAATCACTTACCAGTATTCCAGAAAAAGTAGTGGCTAATAAAAAGACATATTGCTTTTTGAATAATTTTTTTATCTTCAAAGTTCGTTACTAGGCATTAAATCTTTTATCAATCTAATTATAAATTAAAATTATATTTATGGATCAATCCATTTTCCATCATCCTTGATGAGACGAATAAGTGCATCAACTCCTTCATCCTCAGGTACTCTTTTTATCTCTTCTTTTCTTCTGTAAAGAGCAATTGTTCCTTTACCTTTTCCTACATAACCGTAATCAGCATCTGCCATTTCACCTGGGCCATTTACTATACATCCCATTATTGCTATATCTAAACCTGTCAAATGGGAAGTGGCATTCCTCACTTTATCTACAACTTCCTCAAGGTTAAAAAGAGTTCTCCCACAACTCGGACAACTGATATATTCAACCATTGTTTTTCTTAATCCTAAAGATTGCAAAATTGAATAACAAACTGGAATTTCCTTTTCAGGAGCTTCTGTTAGAGAGACCCTAATAGTGTCTCCAAGACCTTCTGCAAGAAGTGTACCAATACCAGCTGTACTCTTAATCCTTCCATAATCGCCATCTCCCGCTTCAGTGACTCCCAAATGCAAAGGGTAATTATATCCTTCTGCGTCCAATCTATCTGCAATCATTCTATATGCTGCTAACATCACCGGTGCTCTTGAAGCCTTCATAGAGATAATGATGTTATGAAAATCAAGCTCATCACAAATTTTGACAAATTCCATAGCAGATTCTGTCATTCCTAAAGGAGTATCTCCATAAGTAAAAAGCATTCTCTCGGACAAAGAACCATGATTTACTCCAATTCTTAGAGCTTTATTCTCCGACTTCAAAACTTCAACAAGCGGTGTAAACCTTTTTAAAATTATATTCTTAATAGCCTTAAATTCCTTATCAGTATATTCAGTTCTTGTTGGGTCTGATTTCTCAAAAACAAATAATCCTGGATTAATCCTTACTTTATCAACATGTTTTGCAACCTCCATTGCTATTTTCATTCCATTGTGATGAACATCTGCGACTAAGGGGGTATTTATATTATTCTCAATTAATTTTTCTTTAATATCTCCAACAGCCTTTGCATGAGCAAGAGAAGGGACGGTAAGTCTTACTATTTCACATCCTGCATCATGGAGTCTTTTAATTGCTAAATAAGAATTTTCGACATCCATAGTATCTTCATTTATCATTGATTGAACCCTTACTGGGAAGTCACTCCCAATTCCAATATCTCCAATCATTACTGTTCTAGTTATCCTTCTCTCAATATGAGTTGAATATCTTTTTGAGAGACTATTCACCTCTTTTGATTGAGTTAATGACATTAAATTCTAGAAATTCAAAAAGTCTTTCTTAAATTATAAAGCATATAGTTTACTACTTACATTCTTAAGGTCTTTTAAAGTTAGATCATATGGTTTGCCAATCTCTTTTGAGGGAAATCTCAACAAATAAGAGGGGTGAAAAATAGAGATAAGTTCTCTCCCATCTTTCTTTACCCATTTTCCTCTTGATTTAGAAATTGGACTCTTTGTTTCTAGAATACATCTCATAGCAGTCGAACCAGTTAAGATAATATATTTTGGATCTACAATTTTAATTTGTTGCAATAACCAAGGTTTATGAATATTTATTTCTTTATTAGTCGGCTTTCTATTTTTTGTAGGACGACATTTAATTACATTGCAAAAATATACATCCTTTTGAAAGTCGATTCCTGCTTTCGTTAATAATTCATCCAATAATTTTCCTGATTTACCAACATAAGGTTCTCCCCACAAGTCTTCTTGAGCCCCAGGTGCTTCTCCAATTATTAATAAATTTGCAAATACATTACCTCTGCTAATGACTAACCTTTTCAAAGCAAACTAAAGTTGAAACTTGTTAATAATATTAAAACTAAAGATTAAAAAATTAAATAATTACCTTGTAAAAAACAAATAAGAAAATAAATCCATATTTTAGTTTTTCAAGAAAACAATATGAAAATAATTTAAATTAAGATAATGAACCAAATCAAACCACTATGTGATATTTTTATTTATTCTTAATCTAAGATTAAAAAATTTTTCAAATTTATATCTGAAGAAATTTAGAGCAAATGTGTGAAGTAAATTTATCAAAAAGGGCGCTATCAATTGAGCCTTCACTTACTCTGCAGATCAGTGCTAGAGCTAAACAACTTGCAGCAGAGGGGAAAGATATATGTAATTTAAGTGCAGGAGAACCAGATTTTGATGCCCCTAAAGAAATAATAAACTCTACAAGTGAGGCAATATTTAACGGATATACAAAATATGGTCCGGCTGCAGGAGATTTAGAACTTAGAAATGCCATAGCAAAAAAGCTTCAAACCCAAAACAATTTAGATGTAGACTTTGAAAATATAATGGTGACAAATGGAGCAAAACAGGCTATTTATAATCTTTTTCAAGTCTTATTAAATGATGATGACGAAGTTATAATACCCGCTCCATATTGGCTGAGCTATCCTCAAATGGTTAGATTAGCAGGTGGTAAACCTGTCTTCCTTAATTCATCTGCTAAAGATGGATTTAAAATAAATATACAAGACTTAAAATCAAAGATTACCTCAAAAACTAAATTTATAATTATTAATTCTCCAAACAATCCAACGGGTAGAGTGATGGAAAAAGAAGAATTATTACAAATTGCCAGGGTAGTAAGAGAACATAAAAATATTAATATTCTTTCAGATGAAATTTATGAATTAATTCTAAAAAAAGAATTTCATCATTTAAGTTTATCTTCATTAGCAACTGATCTAAAAGAGAGAATTTTTATAATTAACGGTTTTGCAAAAGGTTGGGCGATGACTGGCTGGAGAGTGGGTTATTTAGTAGGGCAAAAAGATGTTATAAAAGCATCATCTGCATTACAAAGTCAAAGTACAAGTAATGTTTGTTCTTTTGTTCAAAGAGGGGCACTAGAGGCTTTAAAAACAAATCAAGAATTTTTCTTAAAAATCAATAGACATTATGACCTAAGAAGAGAAATTCTTTATCAAGGTCTCAAAAATATAGACGGATTATTTATACAACCACCTAATGGTGCTTTTTATGCATTTCCTAGATTACCTGATAATTCAATTACCTCTGTGGAATTTTGCAAAAGAGTGTTAGATGATTATGGTCTAGTAGTTATTCCTGGAAAACCTTTTGGGGATGATCAATGCTTTAGAATATCTTGTGCCAATGCAAAAGAAGAAATTCTTGATGGTTTATCAAGATTAAATAAAGCAATCTTAAATTATTATTTTTAATGAAAAAAAAAGAAATATCCTTTTTAAAAAAATTAATTTTATCTTCTATTTTAATACTTTCTACTTTTTCTGGACCTTTGAATGCTAATAGAAAAGTTTTAAAAGTTGGTGCAATTCCTGATCAAAACCAAGAGATCTTAGATAAAAGATTTAATCTATTATCAAAAGAATTATCGAAGAGTCTTGATGTAGATGTAAAGTACATTCCAGTTATTAATTATGTTGCAGCGATTACTGGATTTAGAACAAATGATTTGGATCTAGTATGGTTTGGTGCACTATCAGGAGTTCAGGCAAGGTTACAATCTCCAAATGCTATTGTTATTGCTCAAAGAGATATAGATAAAAAATTTAAAAGTGTTTTTATAGTAAATAAGAAATTAAAACTCGATCCAATTTCAAATATTAGAGGACTTAACAAACTCAAGAATCTTAGATTTACCTTTGGTTCTGAAAATTCGACTTCTGGAAGGTTAATGCCAGAATATTTCTTGAATGAGGCTGGTATTGAAATTAAAGACTTTAAAGGTAAAAGAGCAGGCTTTAGTGGTAGTCACGATGCAACAATCGTTCTAGTTAACAGTGGAGCCTTTGATGCGGGTGCCTTAAATAAACAAGTATGGGAAAATAATCTTAAAAATAATCCAAAAAGAACAAACAATATAAGCCTTTTTTGGATAACTCCTGATTATGTTGACTATCATTGGATAGTTCAAGGAAATCTTGACAATAGATTTAGAAAAGGTTTTACTGAAGAACTTAAATCTACAATCCTTAATTTAGATATTAAAAAACCAGAACATAAAAAGATATTAGAGATGTTCAACGCTAAAAAGTTTATAGAAGCAAAATCAGAAGATTATAAAAATATTGAATTAATTGGGAGGAAATTAAAAAAAATCAGATGATCGATATTCTTCTGGAATTAAAAAATGTTAATTATAAATATAAAAATAATCTAATCCTAAATAAGATAAATTTACAAATTAATTATGGTGATAAAATTGCCCTATTGGGTAAAAGTGGAGCAGGTAAAACTACCCTTATATCTATTCTTAATGGAACAATAAATCCAACCAAAGGTAAAGCTAAATTCTTCAACAGAGATTTTAATAAATTAAGTTTTGAACAAAAAAGTAAGATATCAACTATCTGGCAAGATTTAAGATTAATAGAAGAACTTTCAGCTGAACAAAATGTTAATTGCGGACTTCTTGGAAAAGAAAGTTTTTTATTTGCTTTTAAAAATCTTTTAAATATAAGTTCTTTTAATAAAGCTCATAAATATATGCAAATTTGTAGTCTTAACAAATCTATTTATTCTAAAAATATTAGAAAAATCTCTGGAGGACAAAAACAAAGAGTTGCGATTGCAAGATCATTAATACAAGAATCAGATATCCTACTAGCTGATGAACCTTTTAATAATTTAGATCCTAAACTAACTTCATACATTAAAAATCTAATATTAATTTCAAAAAATAAAAATAAAATAAGAGTACCTAATACAATTTTAATCACTTTACATAGGTTAGATTTATTAGAGGGTTTTAATAGGATTATTGGCATGAAAAATGGTGAGATCTTGTTCGATTTAGAGAAAAATAAATTAAAAAACTTTCATTTAAATAAGATCTATTAGCTAATTGAAAAAATTAAAATTAACTCCTTCTTCAATAACATTCCTACCAGTATTAGTTTGCATTCCTTTAGCATACGAACTTTTAATTAATTTCCATAGTGGAGGAATAGAAATATTTAAAGAATTTACTATTTCTGCTATAAATCCAAAAATTAATAATGAAATCATTATTACATTAATAAAAAGATTAAATGAAACAATATTTATTGCATTTTCTAGTTGGCTAATAAGTATTATTTTTGGAGTTATTTTTGGGATTTTATGCTCAGATATTTTATATAAATTCTTAATTCTACCCATGTTTTTAAAAAGATTTATAAAGTTAATTTTGACTATTACAAGATCAATTCATGAAATATTTTGGGGACTTATACTAATGCAAATATATGGTATTAATTTTTCAATTGGAATAATAGCTATTTGCATTCCTTATATTGCTATAAATGCAAAAGTTTTCAGTGAGCAAATTGCAAATATTGATCTTAAAACTATTAAATCTATAAAACAAATAAATGGTAATAATTTTTCCTCTTTGATAACTTTAGTTTGGTCTCCAGTTATAGAGACCTTTAAAAATTTTGGGCTATACCGTTTAGAGTGTGCCATAAGAAGTACAACAGTTTTAGGATTATTTGGAATAGGAGGAATAGGCACAAGTATATTTTCGTCCTTTCAATCTTTAAATTTCAAAGAACTATGGACTTATCTATGGGGTTTAGCTTTTTTAATAATTATCTCAAAAGAACTTTTCAAAAAAATTAATCTTTTTAATACTCCTAAGAATTTCTTGTTGAATTTTGTAATAGCTTTATTTTTTTTTAGTATGTTTTCTTTATTTTTCTTTATTTATTTTATTTTTACTAAAAATACAATACCTTCCAACTCTATAAATAATCTATTGATATTAAACTCTAGTTTTTTTTCAAATGATTTTTTAAAGCTATTTTTAGAAACAATAGTTTTAAGTCTTTTATCCACAGGAGTAGCTGTAAGTTTTCCTCCACTTTTAATACTAATTTTTAATAATAAAATTGGAATTTCAATAATCAGGTCAATATCATTCCTATTTCGTTTAATACCACCACCATTAATAATTTTAATGCTTTTAATGTTTAATAATCCTTCAATATCTCTAGCAGCATTAACATTAGGATTACATAATGCTGCAATAACAAGCAAATTACTTTTGGGAAATTTATATAGTCAAGATAATAAAGAATACATTGCGATGAAATCACTAGGAGTTGCAAAAAGATCTAGTTGGCTTTTGGGATTATTTGTTAAACAGGCAAGAAGTTACTTAGCATATTGTGCTTACAGATCTGACATAATTATCAGAGAAACAGCTATAGTTGGATTAATTGGTAGTGTTGGCTTAGGTTGGCAACTTCAAGAATCATTGAGTTCATTTGCGTGGGATGAAGTCATAATAATATTATTTGCTTATAGCTCAATTGCAATATTTGGAGAATTAATAAATGGTAAAATCAAAAGAAATCTAACTTGATTATTAAATAAATATTTATTAAATCAAGTTAGTTAATTTTTAATGATTTTAGTGCCCATTTTACCAAAACAATTGATTGTAATTGGAGATAGTTCAGTATATGGATGGGGAGACACTGAGGGAGGATGGTGCGAAAGACTTAGAAAAGATTGGTCCAAAATTCAAAATGCTCCAATTATTTATCAACTGGGTGTGAGAGGAGATGGAATTGAAAAGGTTTCTTTTCGATGGGAAAAAGAATGGTCTTCAAGAGGAGAAACAAGAAGGAATAAACCTAAAGCCATCCTTTTAAATGTGGGGCTTAATGATACGCCCACAATTGGTCAGAAAAACGGCAGGCATCAATTAGAGATAAATGGGTTCGAATATGGATTAGAAAGATTAATTTTTGCAATGAAATCCCAAACTCAAGTTTTTGTAATTGGTCTAACACCCGTTGATGAGAACAAAATGCCTTTTGCTGGATGTCTTTGGTATTCAAATAAATTTTGTCATTCTTATGAAAGGAGAATGGAAGAAGTATGTATTAATCAAAATGTCCCATTCCTTCCAACTTTTAGAGAAATGTACTTTGACCAAAGAAGTAAAAATTGGATCTCAGAAGATGGTATTCATTTAAATTCAAATGGACATTTTTGGATTTATCAACGTCTTAAAAGTTGGGATGTTCTAAAAAAGTGGAAGGAATCTTAATATTTAATTTGAAAGATTTAAATAAGAAATAAACATAAAAATAGCAATTATAGATGCGATACTTGTTTGAATAGCATTTACAAATTCATTACTTAATTGATATTGTTCTTGAAATTTAGCTCCAATAATACTTTCAGATATTGTTGCTAAGAATCCAGAAATTGAAACTATCAAAAATTGATTTTTTGTAGTAATAATAGATAAAACAAGCATTATTAATGTCATAAATATTGACCCTATTAGGCTTGCTAAAATACCTTCAAAACTAACTCCTCCTTCAGTTCCTCTACCAACCTTTTTAAATGAAGTAATTAGATATGTATTTTTCCCAAATCTTTTTCCTATTTCACTGCCAAAAGTATCTGCCAACTTTGCAGCGAAACTTGCAGCGAAACCAATTTTGTAAAAAATTAAATTAGCAAAATTCAATTTAATCATAATCGCAAAAAATAATCCAGTTGAAGCTGATCCCCAAACATTTTCAGGTCCTCTTCTTCCTCCTCTTTTTTCAGCTATCCCTTTTTGGCTTTTAAATTTATAACCTAATTTAGTTACAAGAGATCCAAATAATAAATAAATCACAACAGAACTCCAACCTTGCCATGATAAACATCCCCATAAGATAGAACCTAAAACTCCAGCACTTATCCATCCTTTTTTAGTCATTAAAGGGACTCTACATAACAAAGAAATTAAAACAAAATTTATGAAAAAACCAAAAATAAAACTATTAAAAAAGAAACTCATTATTCATAATTTATTTTTTAATTTTAAATCATTACGCCATTGATTAAGAATTGATGCTGCATTAACAGTAGCTGTTGAAGTTCTTAAAATAGTATCTGAAAGTTTAACAAAAGGAATTTTATTTTTAACAAAAAATTCAATTTCACTTTTTGACCAACCTCCCTCTGGTCCAATTACATTCCATAATACTCTACTTTTTTTATCTAAAAGATTTTGCTTTTTTTTTAACCAATGATTTAAATTTTCGGAACTACTATTTCTTGTAGCAGAGATAGAAATTATATCTTTGGAATCTCTAGAATCAATCCAATTTATTAAATTAACTCCATTTAATATATGCGGTTTCCATAATCTTTCACTTTGTTCGACAGCTTCATTAATTATCGAATTCCATCTTATAGTTTTTTTTGAAAAGTTAGAAATTTTTTTAACCTGTCTTTCTGAAAATAAAGGTTGTATAAAATCAATACCTATTTCAGTGCACATTTTGATAATATCTTCAAAGCCATTCTTTGGAACAACGACAGCTATTCCTAATGTAAATTTTTCTTTTTCTTGAAAAAAATAAGGCTTATCAATATTATTTATCTCTATGAAATTATTTTCCAGATTCTTTGCTTTCCATAATGCTCCTTGACCATTAGTTATGAAAATTTCTGTTCCAAATTTTATTCGCATTACTTTATTTACATAGTGCGCTTCATCTTTTGTAAGTTTTATATTTTTGTTCTTGTTACTAATTATTCTCTCGTTCTGAATAAGTAATCTTATTAAATTATCCATATATAAGAATTAATTTTTAAAAACTAAATCTTCATGTTCCTCAATTGACCAATCACTGTTTTCGCCACCAATTATTAATTCATCAATTTTTACATAATTATTGGATATCTCATTTAAGGAATTTATTAAAATATCAATAGAAAGCGAATCTGAAGTGCCAAAATCTACCCAACATCGAGACCAAAGATTTTGATATTCCATTACACCCAAATTATGCATCAAAGCTGGTAAGGAAGATTCATTTCTTTGATTATCGTAAGACATCCAACTTAAATCGGAACCTTCTTCATGAGTTTGTAAGTTCTCAGAGTTAAAACCACCTAGCCTGCCTAAAACATACCAACTATCAAAAACACCATCCAAATAGTTTTTTTCAGCTTCAGTTGGTATTTCAAAAAATTTTATCCAAATCCAACAATTAAAAGGATCAACTTCCCTAAATATAATATTCATTATTAATGTTAGTTTTTTAGGTTTATAATTATTATAAGTTGGTTATTCAAAGTTTAAAATTTATAGCTAAAACTAAATTAATAATGCTTGATTTAAAAGAAATAACTTATCAGCCTCAAACAGGTAATAAAAAAATACTAGATGATATTAGTTTCACTATTTATGAAAATGAGATTATATTAATTTGTGGAAGTAGTGGCTCGGGGAAAACAACTCTACTAGAAATAATAAGTGGATTAACCATTCCCCAAAAAGGAAGAATTACCTGGAAAAATAAAATTATTTCTCCAAGGCAAAGAAGGTGGGTAAGTGGAGTAGTATTTCAATTTCCAGAAAGATACTTTTTAGGGACAACAGTTGGTAAAGAATTAAAAATTGGCCATAAAAGTTTAAGAAAAAAAAATATAGATATAGTTTTAAAAAAAGTTGGATTATCTGGTATAAATTTGACCCAGCCTCCAGAACAACTTAGTGGAGGACAACAAAGAAGATTAGCCGTGGCAGTTCAACTTGTGAGAAATCCAACAATTCTATTACTCGATGAACCCACTGCTGGACTTGATTTTTCAATGAAAAATGATGTTAAAGATTTAATTCTTAATCTAAAAAATAAAAATACTATAGTAATCGTTACTCATGAACTCTCCTTATTTGAGGGGATACCGTCTAAAATATTAACTCTAGACAGAGGAAAGATTAAAAATTTAGTGAAAATAAATCATGGTGGATAAAATTGTAAGAGCAACTGCTGCTAATGGGGGGATAAGACTAGTTGCAGTATTAACAACAGACGCCTCTATAGAAGCAAAAAAGAGGCATGGACTATCATATTTAACAACATCCATAATAGGCAGAGCTTTCAGCGCATCTCTTCTATTGGCAAGTTCGATGAAGGTAATGCATGGTAGAGTTACTTTAAGAGTTAGATCTGATGGTCCTTTAAAAGGTTTACTAGTAGATGCAGGAAGAGATGCGAAAGTTAGAGGTTATGTGGGCAATCCTAATTTAGAACTAGATTTAGTCAAAACTAAATCAAATCAATATTCTTTTGATTTTACAAAAGCACTTGGGACAGGTTATTTAAATGTAATTCGAGATCATGGATTTGGTGAACCTTTTACTAGTACTGTTGAGTTAGTGAATGGGAATATTGCAGAAGATTTAGCCTCTTATTTATATCATTCTGAGCAGACTCCTTCGGCAGTATTTATCGGAGAAAAGATTAAAAATAAAAATATAATATGTAGCGGAGGATTGTTAGCACAAGTAATGCCTAAAAAAGAAACTGATCCATTATTAGTTGCATTGCTTGAGGAAAGATGTAAAGAAATTAATTCTTTTAGTGAGGAACTTTTTAAATCAAAAGATAATCTTCTTTCACTAATAAAAAATATTTTTCCAGACATTGATGATAAATCAATTTCTGAAAAAGCTCGAACTCAAAAAGTTACGTTTGAATGCAGGTGTTCCAGGCAAAGAAGTTTAAATGCTATAAAAATGCTTGATAAAAATGAATTGGAAGATATTTTAAAAAAAGAAGGAAAAGCTGAATTAGTTTGCGAATTTTGCAAGAAAAAATACTTAATAAATTTTGATGAGATTCAAGAAATTATTAAAAATTAATTTATAGAAAAAAAACTCCTATCCATAAAATTATCATTGCTGGCAAACTTTGTATTTTCTGAGTTGATAAAGAGTTATTTGATATTTCTTGAATAAATGAATTAGTTTCAAATAACCCTCCAAATATTAATCCTATTGAAAGAAAAGTAACACTCCAACCAAGAGAACTAATAAACCTTTTCCCCGATTTAATTTGAACATAGGTAAGAATTAATGTTGAAAGAGAAAGCAAAAGTCTATTGTAAGGATCAGGACTAATAAAAAGTAATATCAAAAATAATAAGCCAAAAGATAATTTTATTGAAAGATTATCAAATGAGTAAGGGTTAATTTTTGGGAGGTTATTATCATTTGACTTTTTAAGATTATAATTTAAACTTTTAATTTTTGATAAGAGAGGAAAATCATTATTAATAAGTTTATTAATCTGCTTCTCTTTTTTAGAGGCATTTTGAGCTTCAAAACTAACATTCCCTGATTGTCTCGCTTTCAAACTGCCCATTAATAATTGATCAAAAGATGATTCTATTCTTGCCTTAAGTATCATATCCTCGCCAGCCTCTTTGACTTTAGTATCTCTTGCCTTCTGAATGTCTTCAAAATCAGCGCCCTCATTAATTCCTAATATTTCATAAGGTGATTTATCTGGATTGTTTTTGCTGTTATAGGGATCCAATTTGTTTTTTAAAATATCTATAGATTAACTAATTTTATTATTCATTAAGAGTTTACAAAACAATTGGTTCAACTCCACTAACAACAGGTGCTACCTTTTTCAAATTTAAACTTCCATTGTCTTCTATAAATTGATTAAGATTCCACTGGTTTTTAAAAAGAATCACTGGCCTGTTCCAACAATCCTTGACTACTTTACAGTTAAAGGCTCTTCCTAATTCTTCAATAGCGGTCCATCCATCCGAAACCCATCTTGCCAATTGATAAGACATTGATTCAAGATTGGCATCTACTCCATATTCATTTTTTAATCTATGAATTACGACATCCAACTGTAATTGTCCTACGGCTGCAAGGATAGGATCTCTTTTACTCTCATCAAAATCATAGAGAATTTGAACAGCGCCTTCTTCACGAAGTTCGTTTACTCCTTTTCTAAAGTTTTTAAATGCAGAAGGATTAGGATTTCTTAACCAACTAAATATTTCGGGGCTAAAGGAAGGTATACCCTCATATTCAAGATGTGAACCTGTATAAAGGGTATCTCCAATAGAAAACATTCCTGGATTATTCAGTCCAATAACATCCCCAGGATAGGCATCATCTACAACTTCTCTATCTTGGCCAAATATTTTCTGAGGTCGCGATAATCTAATTGTCTTTCCTGTTCTAGAATGTTTAACTGACATATCCTTTTCAAATTTTCCACTGCAAACTCTTATAAAAGCAACTCTGTCTCTATGTTTTGGATCCATATTTGCCTGCAATTTGAAAACGAAACCGCTAAATTCATCGCTTGCAGGCTCAATATCCCCTTTATTGCTATTTCTTGAAGTTGGTTTTTGAGCCATTTTTAAAAAACTATCTAAAAAGGGTCTAACCCCAAAATTAGTCATTGCCGAACCAAAGAAAATCGGAGTAAGTGAACCATTGAAAATTTCTTCTTTTTCAAATTTCGAACCTGCCTCGTCAAGAACCTCAAGCTCTTCAAGAGAGATATCAAGCAATTTTTTCTCTACATAATTTGAAAGTTCTTTATCATCTAAACTCATTCTTTTCTCATTTGACTGTTTGCCCCTAACAGCCTTATCAAACAAAATGACCTCTCTAGTGAACCTATCAATAACTCCTCTAAATTCCTCTCCCATTCCAATTGGCCAATTTACTGGCAAAGTATTTAAACCCAGCTCTGATTCAATTTCATCTAGCAAAGAAAAGGGTTCTCTTCCAGGTCTATCCATTTTATTTATAAAAGTAAATATAGGTATTTTTCTCATTCTGCATACTTCAAATAACTTTCTTGTTTGAGGTTCTAATCCTTTAGCTGCGTCTTCAAGCATAACCGCATTATCAGCTGCAGCTAAAGTTCTATAAGTATCTTCAGAAAAATCTTTATGGCCAGGAGTATCTAAAAGATTTATTATTGATGCTTCATATTCAAATTGCAAAACAGTAGAAGTTATTGAAATACCTCTTTGTTTCTCAAGTTCCATCCAGTCAGAAGTAGCTTTCCTTTGATTTCCTCTTGCTTTTACGGCTCCCGCTTGCTGTATAGCCCCTCCATACAATAGAAGTTTTTCAGTTAGGGTTGTTTTACCAGCATCAGGATGTGAAATAATCGCAAAATTTCTTCTTTTGTTTACCGCCTCTAAAATATTTTTAATTTCTAAGTCTTTTGCTCCTGTAGTCATTTTCTTTATTTTAGCAATCTCATTATCTCTAAACCTTACCATAAATGACTAAATACTGATCACCTTCCTCAAACACTTCCAAAGAAGATAATTTATTATCAAAAATAAAGTTTTTCAATTCTTGTAAAGTGTAAGAGGCCATTAATGAAGCGTAATAATCATTAGTCAAAATATCATTATATTTCTCTGCACATTTTTCTTTTAGCTCTAAAGCTAGTTTTTCACTATTTGGTCTTTTTAGATCTTTATGAAAATTTATAGTGATATTACTGGATAATTTATCTATGCAATTAAAAAAATCATCAAGGTATGTAATGTGATGAATTAAGCTGTTACTTACAAGTAAACTTATATTTTTTTCGCGTGAAATCTCACTAGTTTTTAAACTTTTTATATCAGCACACAAATAGCGTAAATTTTTTAATTGACAACGATTTGGGGAATTTTTCTTATTTAACTCGGCTATTCTAATCATCTCTTTGGAGCCATCAATCCCAACAACGTCCGCTTTAGGCCACTTTAAAGATAACTTTTCAGATATATTTCCTGGTCCGCATCCCAGATCAACAATCAATTTGTTTTCATCTAAACAAATATTTTTATTAATCAAAAAATTATTTATTTGATTAATAAGTTTATTCTCTCCCTCAGAAAAGTCAGCTTTTGCATAAGAAATAACTTGCTCTTTTCTTTCCATTAATTCAGGTTCAGCAATTCTTTCCATAAACTTACGTGAACAAAGATTTCATAATAAACATATTTTCACACAAACCGTTAAATAGTGGTAAGAATAGTTGCAGACGCCACAGGTAGAGTTATTCTTCCTTTACAGGTAATTTACATACTTTTTTTATCGTGACAATTGCTCCAAATAAAACTTCCTCCGAGAACAACTCTAATAATCTTAGAAAAGATGATTTTCCAAAGACAGCCCCCGCAGCTTATCCTGTCTTCTTTAGGTCATACAGCAGAAAGACAACTTCTGGAAAGAGAGAGAGTTGGAGTGAAGTTGGAGAAAGAAATTTATCTGGATTAAAAGAATTAGGAAAACTCTCTGCTCAAGAATTGACCTTAATGAGAGAAATGCAGAGCAACCAAAAGGCTCAACCGTCCGGAAGATGGCTATGGATTGGGGGGACTCCATGGATTAATAAATGTCAAAATTTTTCAGGAGCATATAACTGTACTTCGACAAATTTAATTGATTGGGAAGCTTTTGCATTAATGATGGACTTGGCAATGATGGGATGTGGTACAGGTGCAATAATTGAGCCTCATTTTATAGAAAAACTTCCAACAGTAAAAAATAAAATAACCATTAAATCAGTTAGTGAAGTAGGAATTACGCCTAAAGAACAAAGACAGGAAAAATCCTCTTTTGAAATTAAAGGCAAAGATATTTTTATAAAAGTAGGTGACAGCAGAAGAGGATGGGTAGATAGTTATAAATATCTTCTTGAAGCATCAAGTAATGAAAATCTTGAAAAAGAAGTTGATGTTCATATTAACTTAGAAGATATTAGGCCAGCAGGAGAATCATTAAAAGGTTTTGGAGGCATGGCAAATCCTATTAAATTAAAGGATCTTTACTCTCGAGTTGCTTCTTTATTAGGAAAGGCTATTGGCAGAAAGTTAAATACAGTGGAATGCTGTCTACTTATTGATGAGGCAGCAGTCACTATAGTTGCAGGAAACATAAGAAGAAGTGCAGGTATGAGGCAGTTTGCCTCTGATGACAAAGAAGCAGCATCAGCGAAAGAGAATCTTTGGAGTCAAGACGAAGATGGTAATTGGAGAATCGATCCCGAAAAGGACGCTCTTAGAATGGCCAATCACACAAGGGTATATCATAGAAAGCCCTCTTATCAAACAATTCTGGATGCAGTAACCAAGCAATTCCATTCAGGTGAAGGAGCAATTCAATTCGCACCAGAAGCAATAGCAAGATCAAATGCAGATATATTGAAAGGAGAAGATCTCAAAAACGAATTTATAGAAATATATTCGGAACAAGGTAAAGAAGAAGCTAGAAATTGGATTAATCTTAATTATGGGCCTTTTTCTGAAGAAGAACTAGATCATAGAATGAGTAGATATGGACTTAATCCTTGCGGAGAAATATTAGGCAATGATTTTCATTGTAATTTAGCAGAAGTTCACCTAAATCAGATTGACCCAGAAAATATTGAAGAACAAAAAAAAGCCTTTAAAGCCGCAGCCCTTTCAGTAGCGTGCTTACTAAATCATGAATTTGAAGTTGAAAGATACAGAAAAAGCAGAGAGTATGATCCTATTGTAGGAGTAAGTTTTACAGGATTATTTGATTTCTGCGTACATGCCTTTGGAACCCCTTGGTTAAAATGGTGGGAAGCGGGTAGACCAGATAACGAAGAAGGTAGGGATTTTAAAAAGAAAGAAGCTGGATTCTTAGACTTATGGAGAAAAACTGTAAAAGAAACTGTTTGGGAATACTGCGACAAACATAATCTAAGAAGACCCAATAGATGCACTACAGTTCAACCTGCTGGAACCAAAAGCCTTTTAACAGGGGCCGCTCCTGGATGGCATCCACCTAAAGCACAAAGGTTTTTAAGAAGAATAACTTTCAGGAAGAATGATCCAATTGCATTAGCTTGCATGGATTATGGTTATTCTGTTGTTCCATCCCAATCTGACAAAGACGAAAAAGGCTGCTTACTTGATAATCCATTTGACCCAAGATGTACTGAATGGCTAGTTGAAATCCCAACAGAAGTAAGTTGGGCAAATATAGAAGGAGCAGATAAAATAGATATAAACAATTTCTCAGCCCTTGCTCAATTCGATTTTTACATGCAAGTTCAAAAGTTTTACACAGAACATAATACTTCTGCAACTATTGAATTTAGAGAAAGTGAAATTGAAGATCTAGCAAAAGCTATACATAACGCAATAGAGAATAACCAAGGATATATCTCAGCAGCACTTTTAGCTAGATTTAATGCAAATGCAACATTTCCAAGATTACCTTTTGAACCTATAAGTAAGGAGCAATATATATCTTTACAGAAAAAAGTAACTCAAAGAAAAGTAAATAACGATTTCTTTAATGCTCTTAATAAATATGATATTGGAGAACTCTCTGAAGCAGGTCCAGCTGGTTGTGATTCAGATAAATGTCTGCTTCCGTTAGCTAAACCAGAAAATTAAATATTAAATTTTTTGAAAAAAAAAGAAATTATTGTTCTTAAAAATTCAATTTATAGCTACTTCTTAAGATAGGTACATAAATTGACTATGACATTGAGCTTAAATATTGGTAATTTTTTTAATGATTCATCTACTCATGCTTTAGTTGACGAACTCAGGAAAAGAAACACAGAAGAATCAATATTAGAATTCGAAAGGAAGTTCAACATTAAAAATGAAAAAAATCTACATATTTACATATGTAGATTTCTAAAAAACAGGACCATATCAAGAGCTTTGGCCTCTAGGTGGCTAATTACAATGATTAATGACAAAGAGTCAAAAATTAATACCCTAAAAAATTAGATAATTAAGTCAGGGCAGAAAGCCTCCAAAGAGCTATCCCAAAAATTGAAACACCCATTATTAAAGTAAAAGCTAAAGCATTAACAACCTGAACCTTCTCGGTCATAACATTAGCAAATGGAAGTAACTGTGCATATAAAGGTTTTTCTTCAACGACGGTAGCTCTTTTTTTACTGGGAGATTTTTTGTTTTTTGAGAACATAAAAAAAGGTTATAATCTTTTGAATTTTACATTTAAAAATGAAATTTATACTAAATAAAACGATTAATTGAACAAAATGTAACCTGTCTCAATCTTTAAATTGTTTAAAGAAAAGTTTTCATCCCTCCTAAAAAGATTTTTTCGATTAACCAGCTAAAAGGTCATTCAATGGGTAATTTATGATAATAAAAAGTGTTGTGAGTTTCATGAGCATTAGTATTACCTTGATGTCTTGCAAGACGAATTAACAAATTATGTCAAGCAAGGAAATACTAAATACTTATCAAAAATGATTTAGGATGATTAAAAATTTAACTTTAAGAAGCCAATTATGCCCAATCAAAAACCTTTATTTAAACTTCCTTATGACATAAGAGACGTAAGTGCTCTTTTTGCAATCGTGGCTTTTGTTTTAGTCATTGCTGCAATAGTGGGTAATAATTTATTTGGAATATTTCAGCAAAACGTTAATTTTGGATAAAAAAGATAATTAGCTTTGATATCGATTTATGAAATGATTAACTTGGAACGAATATAAATAGTTTTTTAAGAAACATCATATATTTTTCTCCAAATCCAAAGTAGGTTCTTAATAAAACAAAAGGCAATGGGAAAGATATCTGAGAGGATAAATTTACTCCAAAGAAACTTACAGGGGTTGCTAACATAAGAAATGTTATCCAACGATTAAATACTGAAATTAAATCTTCGTTCAAAGTATATAAAATCAAAATAGACTCCAATATAAAAAAATATGTATAGGCCATTGATCGCCAAACATCACCGTTAATCATTACTATAAAACTGTAAGAAAGAAATATTAAAAAATTTATGCCAAAATAAAACTTATAATTAAAACCATAATTTTTTATAAAATTGTTTGAACTTTTTTTAAGTAATTTAATAATCAACAACAAAGGAAAAAAGTAAACCCACTTGAAAGAACTTAGTAAATTTAAAATTTGTGATGGCCAATATTTGGGGAAGAAATCCCAAAAATTAGTTATCTGGTTAGTAACTACACTAATATTTGGGGCGGAGGCAAATATTCCAGAATCAATTACATAACGACCTAATATCCATAAGATAAATCCAATAACCATTGAACATGTAGTAAGTATTAAATTTTTGGTTACTTTTAAATTAAATAAATTACTTCCATTCTCCTTTAAATAATTATTATTCATTAGATCTCTTCTTATAAGAAATAACCATAGAAATGCACAAGCAAAAATTGATCTTTCATCATTAAAGAGAGAAGATGGTATTGCAAAAATGAAATATAAAGGATTTACCTTATAAGCAGCAGGTATCAAAATTAAAAGATGCGAGACTGAGTCTGTAGTACCCCAAAATGCAGTTCCTTCAGCAATAAACCAAGTTAGTGATAGCCCAATAAGATTTACTAATGTGAAGGAATTATTATTAGTTCTTGTTCTGATAATTCTGCTCAAAAGAAACAAATTAACCAGAGAGGATAATACTGGTATTACTACAACAAAGAAACCTCTTAGCCCTAAGAAATAATTTAATGAAGGTACTAGGAATCTATAACCTAATAATTGATAAATTGGCGGGAGGTCTCTGTTAAGTGGGTTCTCTGCTAATAACATCTGATACAATAACCTACCGGCTCTATCAGGCTGAAAATAAAGCCATAAACTAGGAAATGCAAAAAAAATAGAGATTAAAAATGCTATCAAAGCAAATTTAACATCTACTCTCCATCCATACTCTTCGTGATCAGAAATTCTAAGAAAAAAATTTTCAAATTTATTTATCAAATTTAGTTGATATTTTCTAAAAAGAAATTTCATATTAAAATATATAAATCAAAACCTATTTTTATTGATTGAAATTTAGTATCTTTGAGTTTTATCTGTCAATTATTTAAAAAAAATATTTTCATTATATTTTATTAAGCAATTTATGTTAGTTGTTTTGAATTTATACAGTAATTTGTATTAAGCTTATTAAGAAATAATTTTGTTTATGCGATACAAATATGATGTAGCAATAATAGGTGGATTAGGTCACATTGGTTTACCTTTAGGAATTTTATTTGCAGATAAACTTAAAAATGTTCTATTACTAGACAATAATTTAAAAGATAAAGATAAAGTAATGAAAGGCCAAATGCCCTTTATTGAATATGGGGCTGAAAGTTTATTAAAAAAAGCTCTTAAAAGAAATTTAATTCACATTACATCTCTACCTGAAGAAATCAAAAATGCCAAAAATATAATATTTTGTATTGGCACTCCAATAGATGAATACCTTAATCCAAAAACAAATCAATTTTTGGATGTTATTTCAGAATATTCAAAATTCATTAATAAAGACCAATTGATAATAATAAGAAGTTCTGTTTTCCCAGGAATTTGCAAACAAGTAAATAAACTTTTAGGTCCAGATATTAATCTTAGTTTCTGCCCTGAGAGGATTGTACAAGGATATGCAATTAAAGAGCTTTCTAAACTGCCTCAAATTGTATCTGGATTTAGTGAAGAAGCCATAAGCTTAGCTGGAAAGTTATTTCAAGAAGTTTCAAAAAGTATTATTTATACATCAGTTACTAAGGCTGAATTAGCAAAATTATATTCGAATACTTGGAGATATATTCAATTTGCTGCTACAAATCAGTTCTATATGATTTCTAATGACATGGGAGAAAATTACGAAGATATAAGGGATCTTATGATGGAAAACTATCCTAGAATGTCTGGATTCCCATCTGCTGGATTCGCTGCTGGACCTTGTCTTCTTAAAGATACTATGCAACTTTCAAATTTAAGTAGAAATGCAAATTTCTTAGCTCAAGCCGCAATGAATATTAATGAAAGGATGCCCGAATACCTCATTCAACTTATCAAGAAAAAACATTTTTTAGAAAAGGCAAAAGTTGGAATTTTAGGTATGGCATTCAAAGCAAATATTGATGATATAAGGGATTCGCTATCTTTTAAATTAAAAAAATTATTATCATTCGAGGGTGCTGAAGTTAAATGCAGTGATGAGTTCGTAAATGATCCAAAATATATCTCTAAAGAAGAATTGATAGATTACTCAGAAATAATTATTATTGGTGCTCCCCATGATATATATCAAAACATAGAAATACCAACTGACAAAATTCTTTATGACATTTGGAGTCTGGATAAATTAAAAAAATGAAGAGAATAATTTTTTCGAAGAAGTGGTTTGATTTGTATGAAATTTTTGATAAGAAAAGTAACTCAAATTTTTATGGGATCAAGCCTCCAGATTATGTTACAGCAGTAGCTTTTGACAGGAATGGGGAGATATTTCTTGTTATACAAGAAAGGCCTGTAATTGAAAAAACAAAAAGCCTTGAAACTCCTGGAGGTCAAGTGGACAAAGGAGAAACTCCCATTAAATCCATTAAGAGAGAATTGGTTGAGGAATTGGGTTTATCCTTTGAAAATATAAATAGAGTTGCAATTCTTGAACCAGATGTAGGGAGATTAATGAATAAGCTGCATGTCTTTAAGGCTGAAAACCCCATATTTGTAAGAGATCCTGAAATTGGAATCAAAGTTTTAACAGTTGATCCTGATGATTTGATTCAGTATATTTATGATGGAAAATTATCTAACGCTTACTCAATAGCGGCAATATCAATAGTTTTAAATTTATTTAAAAATGAATCAATCTAATAGAATATTACTTCTTGGTGGAAATGGAAAACTAGGCAAAGAAATTATTAAATCTAGATTATTTGAACAAATTTATTTTCCTTCCAAAAAAACATGTAACTTACAAGAAAAAGAATCAATTAAAAAAACATTAGATGACTTTAAACCAACTCATATAATTAATTGCGCTGCACTGGCAAGAAGAAAGATATGCGAGAAACAACCCAAAGAAGCTATATCAGTGAATATAATTGGGACTTCTCAATTAGTGCAATCTATAATAGATTTTAGTGCTTCAAATAAAGAGCCAAGATTATTGCATATGTCATCTGATGCTGTTTATCATTGCGGGAAAGGAGATTATGATGAATTTGATCCTACAGTACCTATTTGTAATTATGGTTGGTCAAAGCTTGCGGCTGAATGTTCAGTAAGATTGCTTAATAATTACCTCATAATAAGGACCAGATTTTTTAATCCTAATGAAATCCCTTTTTTAGATGCTGCTAATGATATTTTTACATCATCAATTCCAATTTCGAAACTTGTTAGTTATATCTATAAGCTTTTATCTGTTAACTATGTGGGAGTATTGAATATTGGAGGCAAATCAGAATCAGATTTTGATAAATATAAGAATTACAAATCTGATATATTAAAGACTGACATGATTTCTATAAGAGAAAATAGTGCTCTTCCTTTTTGTAATAATTACACTCTTTCCACAAAAAGATTAGATTCAATACTTTATTAAAAATAGTTCATGCAAAAAAAATTAGATATTGTAATCCCAGTCTTTAATGAGGAAAAAATTTCTTCATTATTTAGTTTGTTGGATAAAAATGTTTCTACATCGTTTAAAGTTCTTCTTTGCTTTGATAGTTATGAAGATCGTACATTAAAGTTTTTTGACCCAAAAGAGTTTTCATTTGAAATAGAACTAATACTCAATGAAGGTAAAGGAGTACATTCGGCAATTATTTCAGGATTTAAAAAAAGTACAGCGGATGCATTATTAGTCTATCCTGCCGACGATTTAATAAACACAGCAATCATTGATTCAATGTATAAAAGCTTTGAGAACGGACATCATGTAGTTGTAGCAAGTAGATTTATAAGAGGCGGCACCATGAAAGGTTGTCCATTTTTAAAGAATATTTTAGTCCGCTGTGGTTCTTATTCTCTCTATTTTTTATCCTGCATTCCAGTTATGGATGCAAGTAATGGCTTTAGACTCTTTTCAAAAAAACTAATAGATTATGTACAAATTGAATCTAATAAAGGCTTTACCTATTCTATTGAATTATTAGTAAAAGCAAGAAGATTAAAGTTGTCTATTTCAGAAATTCCAGCCAAATGGGAAGAAAGATGCCATGGCAGCAGTAACTTTAAACTATTCTTATGGCTAAGTGAATATTTAAAATGGTATTTTTATGGGCTAGCAACTTTTTGGTTAAGAAAAAAATCAAGCTCCGTAAAGAAAAAATTAATTAAAAGATATAATTAGCCTATGAAAAAAATTCTCATAACTGGTGGATGCGGATTTATTGGAAGTGCGCTCGTAAAAAAATTAGTCAAAGATGGTCATAGAGTAAAGGTCCTTGATAATTGCTCCAGAGGATCAGCATCAAGATTAAAAAATATTTTGGACAACATTGAATTCATTCAAGGGGATATAAGGGACCTTGATGTAGTTTCAAAAGCTTGTGAAGATATTGAAAGCATTCATCACTTAGCTTATATCAATGGTACAGAAAATTTTTATAAAAAGCCTGAACTTGTTCTAGATGTTGCAGCCTCTGGAATTATTAATTTATATAATTGTTGTAAAGAAAAGAACATTGAAGAATTTTATTTAGCCTCAACTTCAGAGGTTTATCAAACGCCCTCAAAATTCCCTGCCGCAGAAAATGAACGCCTAATAATTCCTGACATAATGAATCCCAGATATTCTTATGGGGGAGGGAAAATATTATGTGAACTTGTAGCTATTCATTGTATTCAAAAATTAGTCAACAAATTAATAATATATAGGCCTCACAATGTATATGGTCCAGACATGGGGAATGAACATGTTATCCCTCAGTTTTTCATAAAGATGAAAAAACTTATCAATGAATTTGGTCATAATAAAATTATAGATTTCCCCATTCAAGGAAGTGGAGATGAGACAAGATCATTTATTCATATAAATGATTTTATTAAAGCTGTAGAAATTCTTACTCTAAAAGGACAGAGTAATCAGATCTACCATATCGGAAATTCTGACGAGATAACTATTAAAAAATTAGCGATGCAAATTAGTGATGCATTAAATATTGATATTAAAATTAAACCCGGTGATTTACAGCTTGGAAGTACTAAAAGAAGATGTCCTGATATTAAAAAAATATATGATATTGGTTATAGACAAACTATTTCTCTAAAAGAAGGAATCGCAAGCTTAAAACAGTGGTATTATTAATCTTTAACCCATTGGTTTTGTTATTAAATGAGATCATCTAAAATTATCCAGAAATGTCAGATTTGTGGTTCTGTACAATTTAAAGATATTTTGGATTTAGGATATCTTCCTTCAGTTAATGATTTTCAAGAAATAAAAAATGATCAAAAAGAACAAATATTTTTTCCTAGCAAATTAGTCCAATGCCAAAACTGTAAGTTAGTACAACTATCATGCATTGTTGATAAAGAAATTTTATTTCCAAGTAGTTATCCCTACACTAGTTCAACTACAAGAATCCTAAGAGAAAATTTTAGTGAATTAAGTCAAGAAGTTGATGAGTTAATAAACCTAGATAAAGATAAATTAGTTTGTGATATTGGGTCTAATGATGGAAATTTATTAACATATTTTAAAGAAAAATCTAAAGTAGTTGGAATAACTCCTGAAGACATCGGAAATAAAGCTATTGCGAAAGGTATTCCAACAATAATCGACTACTTTAATAAAGATTCTAGTAATAAAATAATTGAAAAATTTGGCAATCCAGATGTTATTACTGCTACAAACGTTTTTGCCCATATTGATAACCCAAATGAAGTAATGGAAAATATTTCATTTCTTCTCAAAAAAGATGGTTTATTTATAATCGAAGTCCATTATTTAAAGTCCTTAATTGAAACAAATCAGTACGATACTATATATCATGAGCATATGAGATATTACTCTCTTGAGTGTTTAAACAATTTATTAGCCTCGAGTGGATTTGAAGTATTTAACGCAAAATTAATAAATACTCATGGAGGATCAATCAGAGTTTTCGCCTCAAGATCCAGAAATTACAATGTAAGTGAATCTTTTTATCAAATTCTTGAAAATGAGCAGAAATTTTTATACCAAGAGAACAATTTATTTTCTTATAAAAGTATAGTTCAACAACAAAAAGCTGATTTAATAAAAAAACTCATAGAATTAAAAAATAAACAAAAAACTGTTTTTGGAATTGGGGCTCCATCAAGGGGAACCACTCTTATAAATTATTGCGGCATTGATGAATCATTGGTTTCTAATATTTGTGAAATAAAAGGTTCTCATAAAATTGGCAAATATTTACCGGGGACCTCAATACCAGTATTAGATGAAGCGATATTATTCAAAGAACAACCTGATTACGTTTTGCTATTGTCATGGCACATTGCAAAAGAACTTATCCATAATTTAAAGAAAAAAGGATTGAGATCAAAATTTATAATTCCACTTCCTGAAGTTAGAATAATTGATTGATTAATCAATAATCATTTAGAAGAATCTATTTTGCGTTTTGTTATTTCTCATTAGAGTTAATTAATTTCTATTATTAAAAATTACTTTTCATAATGTAATAGTGTGAAATCGGGACTAAGACACAATATCTTTTTTGGAGTAAATCCAGATGATTTAATAATGTGTCTATAAAACCTCGGATAAGTATGTTTATTCTCATTAATCATAAATATAAATCCCTTCCTTGTTATCTTGTATAATTTCTCAAAAAGCAAAAAGCTTGGGTGAATTAATTCAATTGTTGCTCCCCAAGTTATCGCATAATCATATGAATTTTTATTAGCTTTTAAAAAATAATCTTGAGCTAGTGAATGCTCAACCTCTATACCACCGCTAAGATATTCTTCACTAAGCCTAAACTTTTCAATTGCTGGCTTCATAATATCGAAACCACTCAAGTTAGTATAGCCATTTCGCCTTAATGCCTTTAACCACCTACCTTGATTACAGCATATATCCAATATATGGTCCTCTTTTATCGTGGCATTTAGTACATAATTAATAAATTTTTTTTCATATTTATGCGATATTGACGAGTAAAGATCTGTTTTATGAAATTTTTCATCATGCCAAATTAATGCATCTTTAATCTCTTGCTGTGGATTGCTAAGGCTTGGAAGTATCCATGTATTAATAGGCTTTCTAACAATCCATCTTATGAAAATACTGTTATAAATAGTCCCATATACTAACTTTATAATGCGTAAGACTTTCTTATTTAATCCCATCTATATTTGATTTAATAGGTAAACATTTTTAGAGGACATTAGTAGGATTTGTATATTGCAATGCTGAAAAGATTATCTAAATATTTTCCACACTTTTGAGTTTAAAGTCAACGACTTTTCACGAATTAGTAATAAGTGGCAAAATTTTCGAAAATATTTAGCTAATTTCATTTGATCATTATTAATCTTGTTGTATCCTTTACAAGGAACGATATATTAGATTGAAGATAACACCATAATGCAATAATCTAAAAATATTATCTTCTAAGTACAAACTATAGCCAAATTAAGGACCTTAAATGTTGCAAAAAGAAATTAAAGAAGTAATAGAAAGTGGATCATGTTGTGGTTGCGGTGCTTGTATTGCACTAGACAAAAGTGAAGAATCAAGAATGATAGATACTCAATACGGTCCAATACCTTATTTTGCAAAAGATTCCAAAATACCAGAAGACATAAAACAAATATGTCCTTGTGTAGGAATTAACTATCCAAAACTATACAAATATTTTTATAATAAATATCCTAAAAATTGGCTTACTGGAGAAATTGAAGCTGTAAGGACAGGCTTTTCGAATGATCCAATTATGAGAAAGGATTCTTCGTCAGGGGGAGTTATAACTGAGACACTTATTTTTTTATTAGAGAATAAATTAGTTGATGCAGTTATCATAGCTAAACAAGGTATACCATCGGCAGAAAAGGCAAGAGCTTTTATAGCTGATACAAGAAAAGATATTATCGAATGTTCTCAATCTATTTACATACCAGTATCAATGCTGGATATTTTAAAAAAGTTAGATCCCTCAAAAAAATATGCAATAACATGCCTTTCTGAACAATCTGCATCTTTAAGAGCTTTACAAGAAAAAAAATTTCCTCCAGCATTACAAATAAAATTTATTTTGGGACCTTATACTGGTACTTCGTTATATCCTTCAGCAATAAGATCTTATTTACGATCAAAAAAGATTAAAGACAATGATCAAATGAAAAGTCTAAAATGGCGATCTGGTGCATGGCCAGGATACTTAGAAATTAAAACCAAAAGTGGGAAGATCTTAAAAAGTCCAAAAGTCTATTACAACTATCTAATACCATTTTTTATAACTCAAACAAGTCTTCAAAGCATGGACTTTGTTAATGAATTTGCTGATTTAGCTGTAGGAGATGCTTGGAGTCCTAAGTATGAAGCTAAAGGCGGCGGATATTCAATTGTAGTCACTAGAACAAAAAAAATGGAAGAAATAATTCAAAAAATGATTGCC
>QCBY01000003.1 GCA_003279005.1 Prochlorococcus sp. AG-347-J22
ATTTCTTGTTCAATTAGGAAGATTATTCACTAAGAAATGTATTTGCTGTTCGGACTATATTATGCAAGCTAGTCTTAAACACTTTAATCTGCCTAAAAAAAACCTTTGCAGAGTCTATAATTGCTGTGACATAGAAAAGTTTAATTATTTTAAAAAACAATTTAATTTCAAACCTCATAAAATTTTAAAGTTAGGAATGGTGGCAAGATTAGAGAAACATAAAGATCATGTAACTCTAATAAAATCAGTTGCTGAAATGAACAAGAATGGATTAAAAGTTATTGTAAGTATTATTGGAGATGGATCAAAAAGAAAAGAGTTAGAAAAACTCTGCATAGAGCTAGGATTAGAATCAATGATAAATTTTGTTGGAGCTAGTAGAGATATTCCTAAAATATTATCTAAATTAGATATTTTTGTTTTCTCTGCTAAAAAAGATGAGGGCTTTGGTATAGCTCTTGTTGAGGCAATGGTTGCAGGAATACCAATTTTGGCTTCAAATGTTGGTTCATGTCTTGAGATTCTAGATAATGGTAATTACGGAAAATTTTTTAAAAATGGTGATCATAAAGATTTAGCATTAAAAGTTTTAGAAATGACTCATGATCCCAAAAGTATTTATGAAAAAAGTTTAAAAGCAAGAAATTATGCTATTAGTAATTTTTCTATAGAAAAAATGGCTGATAATTATTTTGATTATTTGATGTTATGAAAATAACAACTTTTCATATTTTAGACGGTATAAAAATTGGAGGGATAGAGAATCTTGCTCTTACTTTGTCTAGTGAAAATATTTCTATGGAACAAAATTATTTGATTAATTTGAATAAAAATATTAATAATTATTCTAGTTATTTTTCTAAAAAAAATAAATATAAAAATTTGAAGATAATTTCAGTTGAAAGAAAAAAGGGAATTTTAATTATTCCATTGATAATAAAATTATTTTCAAAAAATAAACCCCATAAAGTGATTATTTATTTCAATAATATTACTTCTCTTTGGGTTGTTTTAGGAGCAAAACTTTCAGGAATAAATAACTTAGCTATTTGTGTTCAAAATGTAATTAAAAAATTATCTAATAAAGATTTAAAATTAATTTTTTTAATGCGAATTTTTAATTTATTAAATGTAAAACTTGTTCCTTGTTCTGCAGCCATACGAAATTCTTTTTTGAATTTAAATAAAAAAATTAAATTTTGCGAAGTTATACCAAACTGTATAGATGTAAAAAGTTTTCAAAATGAAGTTCAGGAAAAAAGAAAATTTAGAAAAATAAATTCAACTAAAACAATTATTATGGTAGCCAGATTAGATGAGATAAAGGATCAAGAAACTTTATTAAAAGCCTATGCAAAGATAAATAAAAAATGTAATTTAGTTTTAGTAGGAGATGGTAATAAAAGGGGATATCTCGAAAGGATTGCATCTGAACTTGGACTTAATATAAAAAAAATATTTATAGGTTCAAAGTTAGATATTCCAGCTATGTTAGCTGAGGCAGATATTTTTGCATTTTCAACAACTTTATCAGAGGGATTCGGGATAGCTCTAATTGAAGCAATGGCAGCAAGAATGCCAATTATCGCAACTGATGTTCCGGCTTGTAGAGAAGTTTTGGATGATGGAAAAGCTGCAATTCTTATTCCAGTTGGAAGAGTCGACTTGTGGACTAATGCACTTAATCAAATAATTAGTTCTTCAACTACCCGAGATTTCTACGTTGAGAAGTCTATTCAAAACTTAAAAAATTATGATGTAAAAATTGTAAAACATAAATGGATCAATCTTTTTAAATAATGAAAATAATAATAGTTTTAAGAAATATTGGTCCTTATCACAATTCTAGATTTGAATCATTAGTAAATGCAAATTTAAAAGTATATGCATTTGAGACAAGACCTGAATCTCAAGAATATTTATGGAGTTCATCAAATAGTTGTAAATATCAAGTTATAAAATTTCCCAAATCTATTTATCCAGAAAAAGATATTTCAAATAAAGAGATAGATAGTTTCTATAAAAAGAATATATCACTTATTAAACCAGATGCTATTGTTTCAGTTGGATGGGCAGATCGTACCTATCAAAGATTATTGATATATGCCAATTCTAAAAAAATACCTTGTATTATTGTAAGTGATTCCATAATTAAAAAAGAAAATAATAAAAGTAGATTTTTTTTAAAAGAGATTTTAAAAAAATTTATTTTGAAAGGTTACAGTTCAGCTTTTGTAGCTGGGAAAGAGAGTAAAGAGTATTTAATAAGGCTAGGTTTTAAAGAAGAAAATATATTTTATCCTTGGGATGTAGTTGATAATAGTTTTTTTGAAAAATTAACTTCAAAATCAAGGAAATCTAAATATAAATATTTTTTATGTGTAAGTCGTCTTTTAGAAAGAAAAAATCTTTTTAACCTTATTAAAAGTTTTTCAAATTATCAAAAAGAAGGTGGAATTTGGGGATTAAAAATTATAGGATCTGGAGATCTTTATTTAAAGTTAAAAAAATGTGCAGAAAATATAAACAATAACGAAAATATTGAAATAATAAATTGGTTACAGATTTCTGATTTAGTTGATTATTACAAAAATGCTTCAGCATTTATTCTTCCCAGCTATTTTGATAACTGGGGATTAGTAGTAAACGAAGCTATTTCTTCGGGATTACCTTGCATTGTTAGCCAAAATTGTGGATGTGCAGTAGATTTAATTAAAAATAACGAAACAGGTTTTGTATTCAATCCAAAAAAAAATTACGAATTGCAAAAATATATGAAAAAAGTTGAAAATCTTACAAAAGATGAACAATTAAAAATGATTTCACTTGCAAGAATTAATTTGAAAAATTATGATTTAGATATTTTCTCAAAGAACTTTAAAAAAGCTGTAGTTTTTTCAATAAACAATCCGAGGAAATCACTTATTTCATCATTATTACTTAGATTAGTTTCTAATATATGTCCATAGATTTTCTTTTTAATTTAAACCTTTCAGAACTTTCTTATTTCACAATCCTTTTAATAATATCTGTATGGGGTTTAGTAAATAATTATAGAAGTAAAAATTGGTTTAATTTTTTTAAGCCAACTACATTATTCGGAGCACTAATAATCTTTTATTGTTTGTTAGGTCCAATAATCTCATCTGGTCAATCAGATGGATCAATTATTTATAGAGCAGTCGAACATAGGGATTTTTATGAAATTGGTTTGTTAGGAGCCCTTCTAACATATTTATCTTTTCAACTTGGTTTCAATTTTAAAAATAAATATTTAAAGATAAAAAAATTTGGTATGAATAAATTAACAGATTATCGACTTACAACCAAGGATTATTTATTCATTCACAAATGGGGAGAAAGAATAATCTTATTTGCTCTATTCTGGCAATTTATTAATTATGGAACAAGCTTACTTTCTAGAATAATTAGTCAATATACATCGTTAGATATTTCAGGAAGTATGGGATATCAAGGATTTGCTTCTAGTTGGATTGCCGCAACAAATAATTTCTTGATATTTGGTTTAGTTTTATTATTTATATGCTTATTAAACGGTATAAAAGAAAGAACCAAATTTATTTTTTACTTTCTAATAACAGTTGGACTATATCTAAACTTAGGTTTCAGATATAGATTTTTAATATTATTTTTACCTTTGGCATTAATTTATTTCTTTTATAAAAAAATAAAACCTAGTGTAAGTTTATTGTTAAGTTTAATTTTATCGACGATGTTTCTTTTTGGATTTATCCAAAATGCGAGAATTTATAGTGATGGTTTGTATTTTGATCAATTTGCGAAGCAAAAATCATTAACAGATGATTCATTTGTGGAATTTTTATTAAAGGAAGCAACCTTTGACACTAATGTTTTTCATACATCTGCTGGGATTATATATAAAATTCCTAAAGAATCTAATTATCCTGGATTAAAACCTATTTTAAATACCATAACATTACCCATACCAAGATTTTTATGGAAAAATAAACCAAGTGGAGAATATGCACAAAATGCTTATGTTTTAATTTATGATGGATATCTTTGGGAGGTTGGTTCGGCTCATCTTGGTTTCGCAGAATATTATTTAATAGGTGGATGGACTGCTTTAATTGCGATTAACTTTTTTATTGGACTTTTTTTTAATAAATTATGGTATGAGTTTTTATTAAATTTTAATGATCCAATAGCTCAAATTAAATATAGTTTATATTTTAGTTTTTTGTTTATAGTTTTTACAAGGGGATATTTACTTCAAACAACTCTCTTATATTTTACAATTTTTATACCTTTTCATTTTTTCGCGAATAAATGGAATAAAAGATATAGATAATGAAAGTTTTACACATATCTTATTCTTATGACTTTAAGGATGGTGGCATAACTACTGTTGTTGAACAATTAATAAGAGAACAGAAAAAAACTAAAATAAAAGTTGAATGGTTAGCAAGTAATCTTTTTGAAAATCCTTTTAAACGTAGAAAATTAATTAAAGAAATTTTGAAAATTAAGCCAACGATTGTTCATTTACACGGTCTTTGGAGAGTTCATACAAGAATCACTAACTATTTATTAAAAGCAAACATCCCATATGTTATTACTCCTCATGGAATGTTGGATAGATGGGCTTTAAATCAATCACAAGTAAAAAAAATTATATCTTGGTATTTATGGGAAAAAAAAGCATTGCATAATAGCTCTTTTATTCAAGTACTTTCTTCTGGTGAACTGGAAGCTATAAAAAAAATAAATTCTGACTGGAAATATCATCTAATTTCAAATGGAATAGTTATGCCAGAAAAGAAAGACTTAAAGTTAAATCAATATCCAAAATCTTGGGAAAATAAAATTCCAAGAAATTCAAATGTTTTGCTTTTTTTAGGTAGATTCCATAAGAAAAAAGGGATTAATGAATTAATCAAGGCATGGAATGTTGTATCACAATATTCCTATAGTAAAAATTGGTGGCTGTGTTTTGTTGGTTCTGGAAATTTAAAGATTCTTAAAAATTTTGATGGTCCCTCAGAAAATAAAAGAATTCTTGTTTCAAAGCCAGTTTTTGATTTAGAAAAAGAGAAAGTATTTCGAAATTCATCTGCTTTCATTCTCAGCTCTTTTTCAGAGGGATTACCGATGGCTGCTTTGGAGGCGATGTCATATGGTATCCCATGTTTAATAAGTGAAAACTGTAATCTTCTTGAAACTATAAACATTGGTGCTGCAATAAAAACAAATCCATCAGTAAATGAAATAATCAAATCTTTGAAATATTTAATTAAAATGACTGATAATGATAAAAAAAAGATTTCTAAACTTGCTTATAATTATGTTTCTCTTAATCATAATTGGTTTAAATTAACATCCCAATTAAATGATTTATATAGATCAGTTTGTGAAGATATTTTATGAAAAATTTATGTATTATCAATATTCAAAGAGGTTTAATATAAATTAAAATAAAGAAAATATTAATAATGAGACTTCAAAAATTAAATTTATATGTAAAGAAAAAAAATGGAATTTCAAAAAAATTAGTAAAGTTAATTTGGGATTTTTTCGGGAAACCTTTTTTTTCTAGCTATCTTCCTGGAACATATTGGCGAAAGTTAATTTTAAGAATTTTCGGAGCTAAAATTGGTAAAGGAGGCAAAATAAAAACCAATATTAAAATTTCCGAACCATGGCATTTATCAATAGGAGATCATTGTTGGATTGGAGAAAATGTATGGATAGATAATTTAGCTTTAGTCAAAATTGGAAATAGAGTTTGTATTTCTCAAGGAGTATATTTATGTACTGGAAACCATAATTTTAAAAAAGATTTATTTGATTTAAT
Organism: Prochlorococcus sp. AG-347-J22; assembly: GCA_003279005.1. GTDB lineage: Bacteria > Cyanobacteriota > Cyanobacteriia > PCC-6307 > Cyanobiaceae > Prochlorococcus_A. The sequence goes on from QCBY01000003.1 coordinate 5,837, forward strand.
TTTAGAAAAAATTGTTATTGAAGATGATTGTTGGATAGCTGCAAAGTCAATCGTTGCACCTGGATCCATATTAAAAAGAGGTTCTGTATCTTTTTTAGGTTCAGTAGTCTCAGGTATACTTAAAGAAGATGGGCTTTACAAAGGCAATCCAGCTAAGCTTTTAAAAATAAAAAATGATAACCTCAATTAAAATAATTGTCCCCACTTTAAATACATATTTAATTCTACCTAAGTTAATAAATTCATTAAAGGTTCAAACCTGGAAAGATTGGAATTTATTATTTGTTGATGGAGATTCAGATAAAAAACATACTAATTGGATTCAGTCTAAATGTTTATCTGACTCTCGATTAAATGTGATAAAACAGGAGGAAAACTTTAGAGGAATATATGGGGCGATGAATCAGGGTTTTAAAACAATAGAAGACAATGAATTGGTACTTTTTTGGGGCTCAGACGATTGGGCTATATCTCCTTGTGTATTCGAAGATATAATTTTAAAAGTAAATGCCTACAAAAAGAAATATGATCTTATTGTTTGCAGAGGAAAATATATAGACTATAAATCAAAAAAAATAACAAGAAAAGCAAATTTTTTTAAAAATAAATTTTTAATTTCTCTTAATGGGGAAATGTTTAAGAAAAGTCTTTTTCTAGGAATGACTCCGCCACATCAAGCTACATTTTTTAATAAAAATTCCTTTGATAAGTTGTCAAGCTTTTCGGAAAATTTCAAACTTGCTTCAGATTTGGATTATTTTCTTAAGTTTAGCTGCATTGATAACATATCAGTGTTAGTTCTTGATAATGAATTAGTTAATATGTCTAATAATGGTGTAAGTTCTAAAAAAAACTTTTTAAGGTTTAAAGAAGTATTGTATTCCTATAAAAATATATTTGGGATATTTTTTTTTGTACCCTATACTTTAAGATATATCAGAAAAATCACAATAAAATTATTTAATATAGGATGAATATTTATCTATTTGGTAAAACCTCCCTATCTGGTGAAGTCTTTTATAAATATTTTAATTTAAAACAAAAAAAATATAAAATTTATTCTTTTTCTAGGGACGAAAAAAAAGGTTACAAAATTGATTTAAGCAATCCCAATTCTTTCTCTGTGATAAATAATGAGGAATTTATAATAATAAGTTTTGCGCCTATTTGGTACTTGGCTGATTTTTTAAATTATTTTTTTTATCAAGATAATTCTTGTTTAAAAAACCTAAGGGGAATTGTTGCTTGTTCCTCAACCTCAGCAATAACTAAGAGATTCGAGTTTAATAGTTTTGATAAGAATTTGGCAAAAAAGTTATTATTATCTGAAAAAATTATAATGTCAATCACTGAAAAACTTAATATTAATTGCCAGATAATTAGACCAACTATGATTTATGGTTCTTTTAAAGAGATGCAGGATAATAATATTTCAAGAATTTTATACTTTATGCGCCATTTAAAAATTGTTTTACTTCCATCTAATTCAGGTTTTAGACAACCTATTCATGCATATCAATTAGCAGAAGTAGTTTATTTTTTAATGATGAAATCAATTAAAGCAAATACTAAAGTTAATAATAATTTAATTAATTTAGGAGGAGATGTTATTTTAAATTATCATGAAATTATAAAATCATTAAAGAACTCAGTTGGTAAAGATGATAATGCAAGAAAATGTCTAATAATAAAAATCCCAAATAGATTTTTCTTAACTTTAATACTTCCAGTTATGATTATTTCTCCGAAATCTTTCGCAGCATTATCTAGAATATGTTCCAATTTATCTGGTTTCGAGAAAGCATCCAAAATTACTGGAAATAAACCTAGAAGTTTCCCTTTTTTAAAAGATTTCAACTAAGTATGATAAATATTATATATTTCGGTTATTTTTTTTTAGGTGCAACTTCTTCTTTAGTAATTTTAAAAAAGGGAAATAAATTTTTTGAAAAATATTTTCTAGATAATCCTAATCAAAGAAGCTTACATATTCAGCCTGTGCCTAGTGCTGGAGGTCTATCTTTTATCATCCCTCTGATAATTTTTGATTTAATTTCATCTTACTTTAATAATTTTGAGGGTGGCATTTCATTATCTTTATTATGCATACCTTTAATTTTTATAAGTTTTCTGGATGATTTAATAAAGGTAACTCCAATATATAGATATATTTTTCAATTATTGACTTCTTTTCTTATTTTAGGATTTAGTAATATCAATTTGTTTTTATGGAGTCCAATAATAGATATTATAATTTTCATTTTTTTAGTTATTTGTATTACCGCATCTATTAATTTTACAAATTTTATGGATGGGTCAGATGGATTGGTAACTGGAAGTATGATTGTTTACTTTATTATTATTAATTACAAATTAAATTCGGAGATATCCTTAATCATCCTTTTAGGCTCTTTAGCAACCTTTCTTTATTGGAATTGGAATCCGGCTAAAATTTTTATGGGAGATATAGGAAGTACTTTCTTAGGTGTATATTTTATTGCAAACATACTACAATTTAATGATATTGATGAGATTTTAGGATTATTATTAACTGCGACCCCAATTTATGGAGATGCTTTAGTTACTTTATTTAGGCGTTTTTTTAAAGGCTACAACATATTTAAAGCTCATAGACAGCATCTTTATCAAAGATTGTATCTTGGGAAATTATCAAAAAAACAAGTCGCTTTAATATATATTTTCCTTAGTTTAGTGATAGGAATTGTTTACATAAAATTAAGTATTTTTTACGAAATAGGAACTATCTTTGCTTCTTTCTTTATAATGTATTTAATAGAAACAAAATATGCCGTGTCTTTTGAGGAAGCGATCAATAATAAATTAATTTGAAATTTTTATTTTGCAATGAATAGTTTTTTATTCTTGAAAATAACTTACCTATTGAGGTATTTACTTAATCTAAAAATCAAGTATAGAAAAATCTACTTCATATTTAGTGATCTTTTACTTTTGACTTTTTCATATGTATCTTCATTATGGTTATTAGATTTAGGTTACAACATTAAATATAAATATTTTTTGTTTTTTCTGTTTTTTACTTCACTTTATTTAGTTTTCGGAAATTATTATAAAAATCTAACTAGATATTCTTCTAGTTTCGGATTTTATAAATTAGCAATTAAAAATACTCTATTAATTATTTCTATACAAATTGTATTTAAATTATTTTTTGGTTTTTATTCTTATCCATTTAAGTTTTGGTTGCTTTTGTGTTTTTTAAGCTCCTCTTTTACAATTGCATTTAGAGTTTTTATAAGAGATCTAATAACTTTTTTCAATATATCTCCTAGAAATAATGTAAGTAAAATTGCTATTTATGGTACTGGTCAAAGTGAAGTTTTAATAAGTCAGCAAATTCTTTTAACAGGAACACATAATATTGTTGCATTTATCGATGATAATCCAGATTTAGAAAATAGAGATATAAATGGTATTAAAGTTAAATCTTTAAAGCAAATATCTAATTTAGATTTTGATCAATTGCTTGTTTCAACTTTATCTATTAATTCAAATCAATGGTTGAATATTCTTAAACAAATAAAAATAATAAAGCCTAGGATTAGAGTCTTAAAAATACCTTCAATTAATAGTATTGAAGATGGAATAGAAAAAATAGATTCACTTAAACCTATATCTTTAGATGATCTATTATTTCGCGAAATTGTTCCTCCCAAGGAGAATTTGCTTGGTCCAGGAATTAAAGATAGAGTTGCATTAGTTACTGGGGCTGCTGGCTCTATTGGTAAAGAGCTAAGTCTACAAATTTTATCTTTAAAACCTTCAAAACTTATTGTTGTAGATTTTAGTGAACCTAATCTTTTTGAGCTTAAAAACCTTTTAATTAAAAATAACTTTCATAATCAGAAAATATATTGCGAATTAGGTAACACTGCTGATGATAAATTTATGCAAAATGTCTTTATAAAGCATAATCCTGATATTTTATTTCATGCTTCTGCCTACAAACATGTAACTTTATTAGAAGAGAATCAAATTGAGGCTGTAAAAAATAATATAAAATCTACCCTTAATATTTGTAAGCTTGCTTATAAATTTAATACCAAAAAAATTATACTAATTTCTTCTGATAAGGCTGTAAGACCAACAAGCCTTATGGGAGTTACTAAAAGAATTTCTGAATTAATTGTAAGTAGTTTTGCAGAAAAATCTAAAACTACAAAGAATAAAGAAAAATTAGTATTTTCTATGGTGCGTTTCGGAAATGTTTTAGGTTCGTCAGGGTCAGTTGTTCCAATTTTTCAAAAACAAATAGAAGATGGAGGACCAGTAACTGTAACTGATCCTAGTGTAACTAGATACTTTATGACTATTTCTGAAGCGGCTTCTTTAGTTATTCAATCATCTGTTTTAGCGAAAGGAGAGGGCGAAGTTTTTTTATTAGATATGGGTAAGCCAATGCAAATAAAAAAGCTTGCAGAACAAATGATACTTTTAAATGGTCTAAAAATTAAAAATGAAGAAAATCCTGATGGAGATATTGAAATTGTTTATAGAGGTTTAGGGTCTGGTGAAAAATTACACGAAGAATTATTAATTGATGGTAAATCAGAAAAGACTTCTCATCCCTTAATTTTTAAAGCAATTGAGAAATCCTTGGATTTCAATGATTTAAAAGAGAAACTTGATAATTTATACATTCATTTAAATAAAAATGAAATTAAAAAAACAATTGAAATTCTTAGGGAAATAATACCTGAATGGTTAAGAGAATAACTTCTTAAAAAAATTTTTTATCTAATTCAATATCATCTTGCTATCTTAAAATCGATTTTAAGTAATCGTTTAGATTTTATTATTTTACTTTATTTAGTAAATGTTTACAGGCATTAAACTCTATAAAACTATATAAATCTCTCACAACAAGTGAAGAATATTTTTTCTTTCATAATAAAAATCTTAACTTAATTATTTATTCTCCCGTAATCGTCTTTGAACCTCACAATATCATCCTCTCCAATATAATCTCCACTCTGAATTTCAATTAGAGTTAAATTAATTTTACCTGGATTACTTAATCTATGCTTTGAACCTAAAGGGATAAATGTACTTTGATTTTCGCTTAAAACTAAACTCTTATTGTCTATTTCTACTTTTGCAGTACCTTTAACTACTATCCAATGTTCAGTTCTATGATGATGCATTTGTAAGGAAAGTTTTGATCCAGGATTCACTTCAATGCTTTTAACAAGCCACTTTTCATTCTCTACTAAAGAAGTATATGATCCCCATGGACGATATATCTTTCTATGAGTATTTATCTCTTTATATCCTTTTTTATCAAGTTTATTTAATACTTTTTTTATTTTGTTTAATTCATTTTTGTTAGCAGCAAGTATTGCATCAGCCGTCTCTACAAGTATTAAATTTTTTAAACCCAGAGTAACTAAAAGACTATTTTCACTCCTTATATAGCAATCACTTGACCCCTCATTGAAAACTTTACCTTTAATCACATTACCTAAAGAATCTTTTTTTTCGTTATCCCATAATGATTCCCAATTACCAATATCACTCCATCCTGCATCTAAAGGAAGAACTAAACCTAAATTAGTTTTTTCCATAACTGCGATATCTATTGGGACATTTGGAGATTTAGAAAAAGAATCTCCTTCAATTCTTATGAAATCGAGATCTCTAACACTATTACTTAGTGCTTCTTTACAAGACTCTAAAACTAAGGGCGCATATTTATTCAGCTCTTCAATAATTAAGCTATTTTTGAATAAGAACATTCCACTATTCCAAGTATATTTTTTTGACTTAAAAAGTTTTTGAGCTAATTCTTTATTTGGCTTCTCGATAAATCTTTTAATCCGACTACCTTTAATATTATTTTTATCAAGAACAAATTCACTTTCTATATATCCATAAGCTGTCTCAGGGTGATTAGGGACTATTCCGAATGTGACTAAATTATTTTCTAAAGCAGCATTGCATCCTTGTTGTAAAACTTCTGTGAAAACATTTAGATCTCTTATTATATGATCAGCTGATAATATTAATAACAAAGGATCTTCTTGTTCTTCTTCTAAAGCTTTGATAGCACCCAGAGCAATTGCAGGAGCTGTGTTTTTGCCTTCATTTTCAAGTATTATCGCTTTTGGTTTTACATTTATATCTCTCATTTGTTGTGCCACTAAGAATCTATGTTCCTCGTTGCAAATAATAATTGGTTCAGTAATTCCACTTAAAAAAGATATTCGTTCTTGAGTCTGTTGTAAAAGTGACTTCTTATTATCTCCGTGAAGAGCTAAAAATTGTTTGGGATAACTTTGTCTTGAAAGAGGCCATAATCTAGATCCTTTTCCTCCACATAAGATTATAGGAATTATTGTTTTTTCCATTAATATTAAACTTCACTATTAAAATATTACTACAAAGATTTTTAATAACTCAATGAATAAAAGTTCATCTTTTGAAGATTTACAGAATATTTTCTTCTAAATTACTATAAAATCAAGATTAAGTACATCGGATTAATAGATTTTTGATATCAATGTCTCTAAAATTTATATCAAAAAAAGAGTTTTATTTTTTTTCAAAAATTTTGATAAAAATATTTTAATTTTTAGTGATACTTTTACAAAGTAAAATTCCTAATTAATGAAATGAAAATTATTGAAAAGTATTAATTTCAAAAATAAAAATAGTAAATTTAAATTTCTTGAATATTTTAAAATTTTTATACCTTTTTATAATTTTAACGATTTGTATTTTGTCTTAATTCTTTCTTACTTCTGGCAGGAATAAATGTCTAATCTTTCGAAAAAAAAAGATTTTAAAAAATTTGCTATAAACAAACCTTATGATTGTTCCAAACTTATTAAGCTTATCTTCTAAGTTTATTTTCTTTAAGTTCTTCCTTGTAATCTTTATAGGCAGTTAAGAGTCCTTCATTCAAAGATATTTTTGATTTCCAGCCTAATTTCTCTAATTTTGAAACATTCAATAGTTTTCTAAGTGTCCCATCGGGTTTTTCTTTGTTCCAAATAATATCTCCTTTAAATGAGGTGATATTAGCAATCATCTCGGCAAGCTCTTTTATACTTAAATCGATTCCTGTCCCAACATTAAGCCAATTTAAGGGCTCTCCTAATTCATCTAAAGGGGCATCATTTTTATTAGGATCCCAATTTTCTAAGGCAAAAATTGAAGCATCCGCAAGATCATCAACATGCATAAATTCTCTCTTTGGATTTCCTGATCCCCAACATTCTATATATTGTTTTTGTTCTAGTTTGTGCGAATGAAATCTATCAAGAAAAGCTGGTAGGACGTGACTATTGGATGAATGATAATTATCGCCTTTACCATAGAGATTAGTTGGCATAAGGGATATTGCATCAAATCCATACTGTTTTCTTAATGACTGACATAATTTAATTCCACAAATCTTAGCTAATGCATAGCCTTCATTAGTTTGCTCAAGTGAACTTTTAAGCAATTCATCTTCTTTTATGGGTTGACTCGCATTCTTTGGATAAACGCAACTACTACCTAAAAAAAGTAATCTTCTTACATTATTTTTCCATGCACCTTCAATAACATTATTTTGAATCTTTAAGTTATCTAATAGAAAATCAACTGGGTATGTTTTATTTGCCAATATCCCACCTACCTTGGCAGCAGCGAAAATCACTATATCTGGTTTATTTTTCTTAAACCATTTAAAGACTAGATCTGAGTCTTTGAGATCAAGTTTAGAACTATCAGGGAAAATTAAATTTTTGTACCCTAAATTATTTAACCTTCTTATTATGGCACTCCCAGCCATGCCACTTCCACCAGCTATAAAAATTTTATCTTGCTTATTTATTAGTGTCATCTAATATGAACCATTTTTATTCTTGAGGGCTATTTATTTGAAAACCAGATTTTTTTAAAATAGAGTCTTTCCTTGCTTCTTCTTTATCGGATTCTATCATCTCCTTTATTAACTCTTCTAATGAAGTTTTTGGGGTCCAACCTAATTCTAGGGCTGCTTTTTTTGATTCGCCAAGAAGAAATTCAACTTCGGTGGGTCTAAAGTATCTGGGATCAACTCTAATAACTATTTCCATAGTATCAGCTCTTCTTCCTACTTCGTTTAATCCTTCTCCTTCCCAAATTATCCCAGCTTTCCCTTTATCACTCCATCCAAGATAACAAGCACTTAACTCAGCAAATTTTCTGATACTTTCTGCTCTCCCAGTCGAAATAACATAATCTTTTGGTTCTTCTTGTTGAAGCATTAGCCATTGCATTTCTACATAGTCTCTCGCATGTCCCCAATCCCTTTTTGAATTTAGATTTCCTAAGAAAAGAAGTTTTTCTAAACCTGCATCTATTCTCGCAAGCCCCCTTGTGATCTTTCTTGTTATGAAAGTTTCCCCTCGCCTTGGACTTTCGTGATTAAAAAGAATCCCGTTACAAGCGTAAACATCATATGCTTCTCTATAGTTTACCGTAATCCAATAGGCATATAATTTCGCAACACCATACGGACTTCTGGGATAGAAAGGTGTTTTTTCATTTTGAGGTGTTTCTTGAACTAGACCGTATAATTCACTTGTACTTGCTTGATATATTTTTGTTTTTTTTGAGAGACCTAATATTCGAACTGCTTCTAATATTCTTAAGGTACCTAAAGCGTCACAGTTTGCTGTATATTCAGGTGTTTCAAAACTGACTGCTACATGACTCTGGGCTCCTAAATTATAAATTTCATCAGGGGATATATCTTTTATTAGTCTTAATAAGTTTGTACTATCAGTAAGGTCGCCATAATGCATGAAAAATCTTGGGTTGTTTTCATGTGGATCTTGATATAGATGATCTACCCTTTGTGTATTTAAGCTACTACTTCTCCTTTTGATTCCATGTACTTCATAGTTTTTATTTAAGAGGAATTCAACTAGATAACTCCCGTCTTGTCCAGTGACTCCAGTAATTAAAGCTTTTTTATCCATTATCATATAAATTTTATTAATACTTTTTTAAAATGCATATCTCATTGTTTATTTAAATATAGATTCAATTATATATCTTCATAAAAGTGATTTCTATTCATCTAAATAAAAAGTTAATTTCTCTTTTAATCTCTTTCTTTTGAATTTTTCATAAGTGTTTCTTATCCGTAAGAGGAATTTTTAATATAAGGGACATTTCTTGAATTTATACGCTTCCTAATGGATTCGAACCATTGACCCACTGCTTAGAAGGCAGTTGCTCTATCCAGCTGAGCTAAGGAAGCTTATGTTTCTCATTTCTTTAGTTAATCAGCTTTTCACTCAGTTAACAAAATCTTGGGAAAAAGAAACAAATATTTTATTTATAACCTTATTATCTTAATACAGCCTTGCTCTTGCTACCAGTAATTTTTTAAATTTAAATACTACAGATAAAATTAATGTTATTAATATAAAATTTCTCCTAAATTATTTTCTTATTTCACTATTTCTAAAGTTATTCTTAATCCTTTTTTGGATAGATAATTTAAATCAAATCAATTAGGCATAGCTTTCAGGATATTTTTTTAATCATATATCTAATCATGAACTTCATAAATTAATAACTATCTTGAGTAAAGGGATTAAAAATTTAAGAGAATGATATTTATAAATTTTATTGGCTATAAAAAGGAAAATTTGATACATATCAATTTTTATAACAAGAAATTTTTGAAAAAATAAATTTATTTAGAATTAATATATAGAATTAAGAAAAATTTTTATTAATTTTGGCTAAAAGGCTCACAGATAATCAAAAGGAAAAATTAACGGAAGAATTTATTAATGGAAAGAATATCAATGATTTAGTGGATGAATTTAAATCTACCAAATTAACAATCTCTAGATATTTAAAAAAAAATCTTGGAGCAAAAACCTACCAAAGTTTGATAGAGAAAAGTAAAACTTCCAAAAGTTTATTAGTTAATCAAGAAATATCATCTTCAATGAAGAATGAAAATCTGAAGAATGATAAAGTCCTAAAAAAAGATATTTTTTATAAAGAAGCTGATAACTCAAATATTATTGAAGAAGAATCTAATTTTGCTTTAAATGACTTTGTGGAGGTTGCACCTCTAAATTATGAGATTGAAAATACTCCCCAAAAAGACTTATCTTCGATTCCTATTTCAGATATAGAATTACCAAAAGTTGTTTTCATGATTGTTGATAAAAAAATTGAATTGCAAACAAAACTTCTTAATGATTATCCTGAGTGGCAATTCCTTTCAAAAGAAGAATTAGATAGAAATACAATACAAATATTTTATGATATGAAGATTGCAAAACGCTATTGTTCAAAAGAACAAAAAGTTATTAAAGTCCCAAACACTGCTGTATTTAGAATTGTCGCACCTCTTTTGATATCCAGAGGAATTTCAAGAATAGTTACTTCTGATAAATTGATAGCATTTTAGAAATAAATTATTTTTCCTTTTTTTTATAAAAATTTAGTGTGAAGAGGTTTCCAAAGAGAGACCCAGTTATAAAACTTGTCCCAGTTATGAATCCAACAGGCAAGGATACAGTTTTATCTACTAATAAATCAAACTTACTTCTATTGCTATTATTCTGGATTCCTATAATTAAAATTATAAAAAGACAGGAATTGAAGGTAATTACAAAAAATATTTTTTTTATTAAGTAGGGCATCTTATGAAGATTCTCTATTCCTATAAGTTAATATAAATTATAGATCATTTTTCGGGTGAGATTTTCTTTTTTTGCTAGGTATTTTGAGGCGGCTGGTAAGCTAAGGCCTGCATCAATTAATGCATAAAGTTCTTTTTTGATAAGTGATTTATTAAAGTCTATTTTTTTAGATTTATTAATACCTTTTATAACGATGGTGATTTCCCCCATAATTGTTTTCCCTTCAAAAAACTCTAAAACCATATTTATATTTTTTCCTATGTGCTCTTCAAATTTCTTCGTTAATTCTCTTGAAACTTGAATCTCTCTTTCACCTCCACAAAAATCTTTTAATTCTCTCAAAAGTTTATTAAGTCTTTGAGGAGATTCAAATAATATTGTTGTCTTTTCATTATTACTTATTTCTAAAAGAATTTTATTTCTTTCACTTTGTTTCTTTGGTAGAAAACCTTCAAAGATGAATTTAGATGATGGCATTCCACTCGAAACAAGGGCTGTTATGGCTGCACAAGGACCTGGAATGCAGATAATGTCTACCCCTAGAGATTTTGCTTCGCAAACTAAATCTTCTCCAGGGTCACAAATACTAGGCATACCAGCATCACTAACTAAAGCAATAGATTTTCCTTCTTTTAAATGGTTTATTAAGAAAGGGATTTTTTTAAAAGAATTATTCTTATGAAAACTAATTAGATTATTTTTTATTCCAAATTTACTCATAATTTTTTTTGTTTGCCTTGTATCCTCACAAGCAACTAAAAAAACGTTCTTTATAATATTTAATGCTCGCGATGATAGATCATTTAAATTACCAATTGGTGTTCCCACTAAATACAAAACACCATTTTCTGGTTCTTGATTTCTGTGCGATAATGAGATTTTATTATTCATTAAGTGGTTAACTTACCAGAAGGGTTGGATATAAATTATCTTATCGATGATCTGAAAATTTTGAGCTGGGAGGCTGCGGATATTTTACTTAAATATTCGAAAATGCTCAAGAAATCAGACTATAAAACTAATATCATTAAAAATGGAGACGAGAAAGATCCTGTAACAATAGCTGATTTAGAGGTGAATGATTTAATTCTCAAAAGAATGCAATGTAAATACCCAGATATCGGTTGGAAATTTTTGAGTGAGGAAAATGCAAAGGAGAATCTTAATAATTGTGATATCAATTCTGATTGGGTTTGGATACTTGATCCTCTAGATGGTACAAAAGACTTTATCCAAGGAACAGGTAATTATGCAATGCATTTTGCCCTTAACTATAAAAAGAAACCTTTTCTAGGAGTTGTGCTTGTCCCAGAAAGAGACGAATTATGGATAGCAAATGGGGAAAATATTTGGTGCGATAGAAGAGAACATCCTAATCGAAAATTAAATTCCTTTCCTAACAAAAGTTTTGATGATATGACTTTGGTGACGAGCAAAAATCATAATAATCCAATGTTAATGCATTTAATTGATATCTTAGGTTTTAAAAAAGTTGTAACTATGGGTAGCATTGGTTGCAAAATTGCTTCAATAATTAGAGGTGAAAGTGATATTTATATCTGTCTAAGCTTGCCCGGTAAAAGTTCACCAAAAGATTGGGATTTTGCTGCTCCAGAAGTCATTTTAAGAACAGCTGGTGGAGCCGTTACAAATTTAGAAAATGAGGAACTTTGCTATGAAAAACACAATTTTAATCAGGGAGGAATAATTATTGCTTCAAATAATAAAAAAATGCATGAAGAAATATGTTTTAGGATAAAAGAAATTATTAAAAAAAATAATATTTATTCTTTTTCCTCTTAATTAAGAGGAGCCACTGGAGTTGGGGTCGGTTCTGGATATGACATTCCTCCATTTTGGGCAACCCCTCTCAATGTGAGATTTATTCTACCTCTGCTATCAATTTCTCTTACTCTGACAGTTACTTCATCTCCTTGTCTTACAACATCCTCAACTCTCTCGACTCTAGCCTCAGACAACTGAGAAATATGCACCATGCCCTCTTTCCCTGGAAGAATTTCTACAAATGCTCCGATAGGGATAATTCTGGTAACCACTCCCGAGAAGATCTCCCCTTCATGAACTTTTCGAGTTAATCCCTCTATTATTTTTTGAGCTTCTTCAGCAGCAGCTCCATCATGAGAGGCAATAGTTACTATTCCTCCATCTTCTATATCAATTTTGGTATTAGTTCTCTCAGTTATGCCTTTGATAGTTCTACCCCCCGGACCAATAACCGTTCCGATAAGCTCTGGATCAATTCTGAAGCTTAAAAGTCTTGGAGCATGAGGTGATAATGATTCTTGAGGTTTATCAATTGCCTCTTGCATTTTTTCTAAAATATGTAATCTTGCTGGGCGAGCTTTTTTTATTGCATCAGAAATTATAGAAACTGGCAAACCTGTAATTTTCATATCCATTTGTAATGCAGTTATGCCTTTTTCAGTTCCAGCAACTTTGAAATCCATATCTCCTAGGAAATCCTCAATACCTTGAATGTCTGTAAGGATTCGAACCTCTTTACCTTCTTTAATTAAACCCATAGCAGTTCCACTAACAGGAGCTTTTAGAGGAACTCCTGCATCAAGTAATGAAAGTGTACTTCCACATACTGATCCCATAGAGGTTGATCCATTTGAACTTAAAACCTCACTTACTACTCTAAGTACATATGGAAATGTTTCTTTACCAGGAAGTACGGGAATTATTGCTCTTTCTGCTAATGCACCATGCCCAATTTCTCTTCTCCCTGGAGTTCTCATGGGTCTTGTTTCACCAACTGAATAAGGTGGAAAATTATAGTGATGTAAGTAAGTTTTCTCAGTACTTGGATTTAAGTCATCCATCTCTTGAGCATCGCTAGGGGTCCCCAGTGTTGTGGTAGATAAAACTTGAGTTAAGCCCCTTTGAAATAATGCTGAGCCATGAACTCTTTTTGGAAGTATTCCAGCAGAAGCAGATATCTTTCTGACTTCGTCAAGATCTCTCCCATCTACTCTTTTACCATCATTAATAATTTGCGCTCTCATTAATTTTTTTGTTAACTTTTTAAAGTCAGAATGTATTAGTTTTTCATCCTCAGTAGTTAGAACTTTTAAATGATTATCATTTTTAAGTGAATCAATTTTGGTTTGTACTTCAAGTTCTATTTTATCTAATTCAAGATCTCTCTCTTCTTTAGATTGTTCAAATTTCTTTAAAACTTGATCTATTGATTTCGTGCAGTTTTTCTCTAAATATGTTGCTAATGATTTATCTTCTTCTGGTTCTGAAGGCTTAACCTGTTTTATTCCTAAGTCTTTAAGAAGATTTTCTTGAGCTTTAATTAGTTCGGTTACGGCCTCATAACCAAAATCTATAGCTTCAATAGTATCCTGTTCTGAAAGTTGATTAGCACCTGCCTCAATCATCACAATTCCTTCCGGAGATCCTGCTACAACAATATCCAGATCTCCTTTCTCAATTTCTCTGTAACTTGGATTTAAAATAAAGTCATCTCCTATTAGTCCAACTCTAACAGCAGCCATAGGCCCGTAAAATGGAATTTCTGCTAATAAAGTTGCAATAGAAGCTCCTGTAACTCCTAGAACATCTGCAGGTACTCTCTCATCTAGGGAGAGGCAAGAAGCAACTATTTGTATCTCATCTCTCATCCATGAAGGGAAAAGAGGCCTCATTGGCCTATCTATCAACCTTGCTATTAAAGTTGCTCTTTCAGGAGGTCTGCCTTCTCTTCTCATGAACCCACCAGGAATTCTTCCTGCAGCATATAGTTTTTCCTCGTAATCACATATCAGAGGTAAAAAGTCTGCGGGTTGTTTGTTTGTTGTTTTTGTCGCGGTAACTAATAAAGATGTGTCTCCACATTCGATCATTACAGCTCCTCCAGCTTGAGGAGCATATAGTCCTGTAGTTAGTCGTATCTCTCGTCCGTCAAACGTGATCGACGTATTTTTTCCTTCCACTTTTTAAATTATAATTCTATACATAATTTATTCTTACATCTCATAGGTACATATTGAGTAAATTTTTTAAATAAGATTTCAAACTAATTCTAATAAAAATTTAAATAATTACTCTAATATATTGGGATAACTAGTTTTTTTTCTAAAATATAAGAAATAATTAATTTATTAAAATCCACAAATTTTTTTTAATTACCAACTAGATTTTACTACTCCAGGTAATTCACCATTATGAGCTCTTAATCTTAATTGATTTCTGCATAAACCAAAATCTCTATAAACTCCCCTCGGTTTACCTGTGGCCCAACATCTATTCCTAACTCTCGTTGGAGCTGAGTTCCTTGGAAGTCCTTGAATCTTTCTATGTATTTCTAACCTTTCCATAGGATCTTTAGCAGAATTAAATTCATCTAATAATGATTTCCTTTTCGCAGCATATTTTTTTACTAGCTTTTTACGTTTTACCTCTCTAGCAATCATTGATTTTTTTGCCATTAAAAGTCTCTAAGTAAATATAAGATTTATTTTAGCAGCTAAACCATCAAAATTAAAAAAAAACTACTGATTAAGCAATCTTTGAACTACAAGTAATTGGCTTGTATCTCTAATTATTAGCAAAACGCTAAGTCCCACTAAAAGAAAAAAGCTTGATTGTGTAACTGCTATTTGGATTTTAACTGGTACTGGTTTCCCCCTTAATCCTTCAATGAGAGTAAAAACAAGCTGACCTCCATCAAGAAGTGGTAATGGGAGAGAATTTAAAACTGCCAAATTTATTGAAATTAATGCAGCAAATAATAAAATCCCTGTTCCTCCCTGCTCAGATAACTGAGCTCCAATTTCAACAATTTTCACTGGCCCACTTAATTGTTGAGCTGTTGATGAGAAGTTCGTAATTAATCCTTTGTAACCTTGGATCGTTTTGATTAATAGTGATGAAAACTCCTTATTTGTATATTGAAAAAGTTTACTAATGTTTTTAGTTTTTTTTGTTTCTTTTTTAATATTTGGCTGTAACTGAGCTCCAATTGTGCCTTTCCCATCTATGATTTGAGGAATTAAAGTAAGGTTTTGATAAGAGTTTTCCCTCTCAATTTCTATAGATATTGGCTCTTCTGATGAACTTTGGATTTTTCTCACAAGAGAAGTCACTGCTTGATCCCCAACACCTAAAACATCCCCATCCATTTTTAATATTTTATCCCCTGCTTCTAAACCGGCTTTAAAAGCAGCTTTTTCTGGTTGAGTAGCTAAAACCAAAATCCCTGGTTCTGGATCAAATGGTATACCAATGGTAGTTACGTTTAATATTAAAATTGTATAAGCAAGTATTAAGTTGGCAAATACTCCGGCAGAAATAACAATTACTCTTTGAATTATTGGCCTATTTTTTAGAAGGTTTGGATCTTTTGGATCAATGTTATTAATTTCCTCATCAGGGAAGGAAACAAAGCCTCCCAAAGGGAAAGCTCTAAAGGAATAAGTAATACCCCTAAATTTTTTTTGTATTATTGAAGGACCAAATCCAATAGAAAACCCATCAACGTATATGCCTTGAAATATTGCTGCAAGAAAATGACCCATTTCATGAAAGAAAATGAGAAATCCTAAAACTGTTATTGAGGTTAAAACATTCATTTTTTTATATTAGGCAGTTTTTATGAAAGATGAACCAAAGTATGGAACTAGAACATCAGGAATTTTTACACTCCCATCTGATTGTTGGCCGTTTTCAAGAATAGCTGCCATTGTTCTCCCTATAGCTAAACCACTTCCATTTAAAGTGTGAATATATGACGTTTTTTTATCAATTTTTGTTCTTATCGATGATCTACGAGCCTGAAAGTCTAAACAATTACTACAACTAGATATTTCTCGATAACATTTACTACTTGGTAGCCAAACCTCAAGATCGAAAGTTCTGCTAGAAGAAAATCCTAAATCTCCGGTGCAAATATCTACTACTCTATATGGTAAATTGAGTTTTTTTAAAATACTTTCTGCATCTGCCGTTATCTCTTTATGCGCCTCTAATGATTTATTAGGATCACTCAACCAATATAATTCAACCTTATTAAATTGATGAAGTCTTATTAAACCTTTTGTGTCCCTTCCATAACTACCCGCCTCTCTCCTAAAACAAGGACTGAATGCAACATATTTCAAAGGTAAAATTTTTGGATCAATAATCTCATCTTTATGAAGAGCAGTTAGGGGTACTTCTGCAGTTGGAGAGAGCCATAAATCATCATTAGCACACTTGAAACTTTCATTTGAAAATTTAGGAAGTTGGCCAGATCCTTGAAGACTTTCTGAATTAACTAATGCTGGAGGCATTAATTCTAAATACCCATTATTTGAATGCACATCTAGCATAAAATTAATTAGAGCCCTCTCCAATTTTGCCCCATTACCTTTAAGAGTGATAAAACGACTTTTTGCTATTTTGGTTGATTTTATGGAATCAAAAAGATCTAACTTTTCTCCTATTTCCCAGTGGGTTTTTAGATTATCTTTTTTGAGAGGATTTCCCCATTCTTTTATTTGAATATTATTGTTTTCATTTTCTCCAAGAGGTGCATCTTTACTTGGGAAATTTGGTAATTTTGAAATTTCATCATGAAGTTTTTTATCTAATATTCTTTTTTTTTCTTCAAATTCAGAAACTTTTATTCTATATTTATTTCCCTTATCTTTTAATTTATTGAGTTCTTGAGAATTAGCTTTATTAGAATTTCTTATTTCTTGGCCAATTATTTTGCTTAATTTTTTACTCTCTGATTGAAGACTTGAAATCTTTATGTCAATTTCTTTTCTCTCTAAACTTAGTTTATGTATGAGAGGTATATTAAAAACTTTTCCTCTTAAGGATAAATTATCTTCCACAAATGTTGGATTTTCTCTTATCAATTTTTGATCTAACACTCTTTTTAAAATTTTTTATATCCTAATAACATAGTTTATCTCAAATCATTATCACAGCTTTTTGATGAAAAATTAATTAAATAGTGGATAACAATTTTTAATTATATTTTTTTAAATTAAAAAATCATGAGGCAGAACGAGCTCTACCTGTTGAAGACCATTCTTTCAAGAAATCAATTTGCTCTTTGGCTGTTCGAGATAATGGTACTAATTCAGAAACAGCCTTAATTAAATCTTTTTCCATTAATTCTCTATTCTCAGAAAATGAAAAATGCATCCCCTCAATAACTGCTTGCTCAAGTTCTGCCCCTGAATAGCCATCTGTTCGATCAACTATTGTTGAAAGGGGGAAATTATAACTAGATCTTTTTTTCTTTAGATGTAGGTCAAGGATACTGAATCTTTCTTCTGAATTAGGCAAATCAAGAAAAAATATTTCATCAAATCGGCCTTTTCTTAATAACTCTGCTGGAAGCTTATCGATTACATTAGCGGTAGCAATCACAAATACAGCTGATTCTTTTTCGGCCATCCAAGTTAGCAAACTAGCTAAAACTCTTTGACTAGTTCCCCCATCACTTCTCGCATCTCCACCAAACCCTTTGTCAATTTCATCAATCCATAGGATGCAAGGTGACATTGCTTCTGCTCTTAAAATGGTCTCCCTTGTTCTTGCTTCGCTTGAGCCTACAAGACTTGAAAATAATCTTCCTACATCTAATCTAAGAAGAGGCATAGACCAACTTTGAGAAATAGACTTGGCAGTTAATGATTTTCCAGTACCTTGTGGCCCAACTAGTAAGACACCTTTAGGGATAGGAAGTCCGTATTCTCTTGCTTCTTTTGAAAATGCTTTGTACCTTTGATTGAGCCAAACTTTTAATACTTTTAACCCTCCAATTTCACTCTGATTAGAAGTGCTTTCAAAAAATTCTAATATTTCACTTCTTGCGATGACTTGTTTCTTCTCTTCAAGTATATCCTTGATATCAACTTTACTTATTTTCCCTCTTTGAGTAAGAGCTTTAGCCGTGACTTGCTTGAGCCTTGTTTCACTTAAACCACTTGATGCAATTGCAAGCTCGTTTAAGTCTTGTTCGCTTATTTCTGAATCAGTATTAATAGCAATTTGTTTTATAAGAGTTGTCAACTCGTCTAGATCAGGTAAGGGTAAGTTTATTATTGTAATTAAATCATCAAGTTCTTGAGAAGTTGGTAATATATGTGAAGTAAGAATTAAGTTATGGCTTGTTTCTCTAAGAGAAAAATATAATTCTTTTATGGTTCTACTAATTGATGGATCATCATAAAACTTATGAAAATCCTTTGCCAATAATATTGTTGGTAATTCAGCAGTTTGTTCTTTTATCCAATTAAGAGCTCCTAACGGATTATTAGAAAACTTCCCATTTTCATTCAGTACTCCTTTGAGTCCATTAACACAATCCCAAGATACTAATCTCTTTATATTTAATCTCTTGCAGGATTGATTGAGAATTTTATGCAGTCTTTGTTCTTCTTTAGTTCTAATCCATAACAACGGAGTTCTAGATTTTATAAGTAATTCAAAATTTCTACTCCAAGAATCCATTATCTTTTAAAAAGAGAAAAACTATTTTTTATTATTAGGTTCAAATGGTAGTCTTTTGTCTGATATGTTGGCAGTAGAAGGTACTACTTTATTTTTGCCTGCTAATTGCTCATCAAGAATTTTTTGTAAATTTGCTGGAAGAGCTTCTTTGTTTAAAAGAAAAGTCTGAAAAGCTTGGAAGATATTAGCTACAACCATATAAAGTAATACTCCAGCTGGTAATGGAAAAAACAAGAACATGCCTGTAATCATTACTGGAGTAATTTTATTTGCAGTAGATTGTTGGGCATTTGAAGGCATTCCTTGACTAGATAAAACCTGAGAAAGAAGCAAGGTTAATCCAAAAGCTCCGACTAATGTAGCTATGTCCCAATTTATTGAACCATCTACGTAAAACCCAACCTGACCAAGTGCTTTGATAAACAAAAATCCACTCTTTGCTGCTAGACCAGGAATTTTAGCTTCAATTGTTGCATCTCCTGGTTTAATAGCAGTAACTAAACCATCTTGAGAAACCTTAATATTTTCGGCGCCTTTTGAGACCGTCCAGGTAGGAAGAAATTTTGAACCGTTATCGTATTTTGAGAGAATTTCTGAATAGCTGTTCCCATTAGTTGTTTGCAAGTTTATCTTTACGGATTCTTCAGTACCTAACTTAGTGCCATTAGGTAATGTGGCAATTACAGGGAAATGGGATTTTTCTGTTACAAATATAGAATGTCTTGGAGATTTGTAGGGTTTTGGGTCAATGGCTGCTATTTGTTCTTGTGGTAAAACTTTTAGGTTGATGTTGTAAGGAACATCAGCGAATGGTGATCCTCTTAGGGTCGCAAATAAGGCAAATAAAACTGGCATCTGAACTATTAAAGGCAAACATCCTGCAAGAGGACTTCCAAATTCATTCATTAATTTGCCTAGTTCTTCTTGTTGTTTTTTTGGATCACCTGAGAATTTTGACTTTATCTCTGCTTGCCTTTTTTGCATTACAGGTTGAGCTATTTTCATTCTTCTAGCACTTCTTATAGATCCTGCGCTTAGAGGAAAAAGGGCAATTCTTATTACGACAGTTAGTGCAACAATTGCTAATCCATAACTTGGGACTAATCCGTAGAAAAAATCCAGAATCGGGATTAGTAATTTTTCTGAAATGAACCCGATCACAATATTAAAAGAATTTTGATTTTATTTGAAACTTCATTTTACAGGATAAAAACACTTTTGTAATTAATCTAATTAGGATTTAGTTGCAAATCCTTCAACCTCATTTAAATTTGCTGTCTGCGATCTTTTGACCATATTTTCCTCGATAAACTTTTGTTTTTCTCTAAATAAAGGTAAAGATTTCATTTCGACTTTTGAACCATCATTAAGAATGAGAACCATATCTCCATATGACCCGAAGCCTCTTGGGATAGATCTAACCTCTTCAATATTGGTTAATGATACCTGTGTTTTACTTTTCCCGAACCAGCCCCCTTCAATAGTAATCCGTTTGTTGGTGATCTTATATCTTAACCACAAAGCTCTTACTAATGCTGCAAAAGTAAATGGGAGACCTAAGAGGGTTAAGCCTGCAAATAAATTTATTATTAAATCACTTTTAGCTGGACCACCCTCATAAAAGGATTCTTCATTTATGCTAATCATTTAAAGAGACCTGACTTGAAAATTAGGTGTTGAAATTCCTCCAATAGTTTGAATTTGTCATTGAAAGATACACCAGACTTAAGGTTAACAAGTAACCAATAAGGTTTGTGGTTCTTCTCTTGACTAAAATTTTTTAATAAATAATCCTGTAATACGCGCTTAAATTTATTTCTTACAACTGCTTTTTTTGAAACTTTCTTACTTACAGCTATGGCAATTTTAAAATTATTTAAGCTATGAATATTTTTATGAGACATAAGAATATTTGGGTTTGATTTCGCTATTTTGAAAGTCATAAATTTGCCGTGATATTTAACAGAATTTTTATGAATATAATTAAAAGTCCTATGACCTTTTAAACGCATAGCTTTGGGCAAGGCCATTATTATTGCTTAATTATTAAACAGCGATTCTCTCTCTACCTCTTTTCCTTCTGCTTTTAATAACCCTTCTTCCAGTATGAGAACGCATTCTTACCCTAAAGCCTGATACACGCTTTCTTTTTCTTGATGTTCCGCCAAATGTTCTTTTAGTCATTGTTTTATATGCTCTTTAACAATTTATCATCTAATCGATCACTAAAGTAGAACTACCCAAATATCTTGAAACGGAATCCCCTCCAAAATACTGTCCATAAGAATGAAATTGGTATAAGCCAGACCTTCTTGGATTAAATACTTTGAATACTATTGCATAACTTTTTTTGTTGCTAGGAATCGGACTGTAAGGAAAAATATCTAATGAAGTTTTATCTTCGTTAAGTTCAATATCAGCAGGTATATCTGCAATACATTTGGTACGAGTTTCATAGCCTCCTATATTTACTTGGCAAAGATTTATTTTTTCTTCTTTAAGAGTTGATTTGAAAGTTTCAGGTATTTTCATAGTTAGTTTTATGAGATCTGATTTTCTATCAGAGGGCCTTAAAAAGAAAAAAATTGTATTCCTAGCTCTTCTTTCATTACTTTTTTGAAACCATTTTAATCTTCTATAACCTGAATCTTGATCCCATTGAAATTCTAATCCTGCGTTAACTTTAATGTTTTGTAAAAGTGGAATTGAAAAAAAGAGTGGTGAAAGTAATAGGAATTTAACAATTTTAGAATTTTTAAAAAATTTTTTGTATTGGTGCTTCATTGTCTTTTTTGAAATGAATAATTAGGTTTCCTGTAGTTAATAGTGTACATTAAGACTTTTTTAAAAGATTAACTTCTATCGTTCCTTAAATTTGAGGCGCCCCTCAAGTACGGATGATTAATTGAGCAGCCAGTGGGTAAAGTAACTAATGCCATTAATCTAATACAAAAATTAAGATCATTTGGAAGATACATTTGTTGGCAATCTAAAAAAGCAACTGAATCAAATCCAAAACGTTTCCTTACTATAGAGGCTGGAAAGCACGCGTCTAAGTCTCTTGTTACGGTAAATGTTATTGATAAAATCTTTTTTGGATCCAAACTATTTCGCGAAATTAATTCATCTATTAACTCAACTACTGAATTCTCAATCTCTTTTAATGTATTTCCGCTTGAAGTTGTGGCTCCTCTAATAGCAGTAACATTTTGACTTTCAAAATAATTCTTAATCATTTTTAAGTTTAAGGTTTATATAACCAAAGAATTTTATTAGTTGAATTTACTTCAAAAAATATATATTGAATAATCTTCTCAATAATTTTACTTCCAGGTATGAGCCCTAGTATTTTCTTCTTTTTCTTACCAAAAGTTACAGGTTGTATTTTTGGATCGAGCTTCACCATCTCTGCTGCAAGCTCCCTTGCGACAAACTCATCTCCAATTTTGTCAACTAATCCAAGATCTTTTGCTTGTGATCCAGTAAAAATTCTTCCATCAGCAAACTTCTTTACATCTTCAATCAGTAAATTTCTTCCCTCTGCCACAGCTTCAGTAAATTGTTTATAGCTCTCATCAATTAATCCTTGTAAGAGATCTCTCCCTTCATCACTTAAAGGTTTATCGGGTGAGAGTATATCTTTATAAATCCCACTCTTTACTGTTTCGAACTTAATTCCTATTTTATTCAGAAGTTCAGACAAATTATTTCCTCTTATTATTACGCCAATAGAACCCGTTATGGTTCCAGGGTTAGCTACAATTTTATCAGAGGCTACTCCAATATAAACTCCACCAGAAGCTGATATGTTTCCAAAACTGGCTATTACTTTACAGCCTTTGTCTTTTAATCGTTTAATAGCAGAGTATATTTCTTGGCTATCACCGACGGTGCCCCCGGGAGAGTCAATTCTTAATATTAGTGCTGGGAATTCCCTATCCTCAATTTGTTTGAGAGCTTTGAGGACTGAAACTCTTGTTGAACTAGTGATTGGCTCATCAATTACTATACGAGCCATTCTTTTTTTTGACTTTCGTCTAAAAGGCCAAATCATTCTTTTAAGGTACTAATTATAAATCTACTTTAAAAAGATTATCAGCAGACCTAATGAATTCAATCCTAAATTGGTTTTTAATGATACTCCCTTTTGCACTATGGGGGACTTCAATGGCAGCAATGACACCTCTAGTATCTAGTGCTGGACCTGATTTTGTTGCGTTATTGAGATTACTGCCTGCGGGAATCCTTGTTCTTATTACAACATATTTAGCTAAAAGAGATTTAAAAATTTATAAGTGCGATTTGAAGTGGTTCTTAGTTTTTACAATAGTAGACGCAACTTTTTTTCAATTATTTTTAACATATGGGATTTCAGAAACAGGTGCTGGGCTTGGTTCTGTTTTGATTGATTCTCAACCTTTATTGGTAGCACTCTTGGCAAGGGCAATTTTTGGTAATTTAATTAATCCAATTGGATGGCTTGGTTTACTTTTTGGTTTGGGGGGAATAGTTTTTTTAGGAGTTCCAGAAGAACTTTTGGGAAATTGGTGGTTAATGTCTGAACAGAATATTAGTGATATTTCATTTAACGTTGGAGAATTATGGATGCTTGGAGCATCCCTTGCAATGGCCTTAGGAACAATTTTGATAAAATTCGCATGTACTAAAAGTGATCCAGTTGCAGTGACTGGTTGGCATATGGTTTTAGGTAGTTTTCCTCTCATTATCAAACATTGCTTGCAAACAAATTTTCAATTGGTTCCAAATTGGTCAATATTTGATTGGGGATTGATGTCATTTGCAAGTATCTTTGGAGGTGCTTTGGCATATGGATTGTTTTTTTATTTTGCAAATAATAAAGAAATAACGGGGTTTAGCACTCTTGCATTCTTAACCCCAATATTTGCACTTCTTACAGGGGGCGTTTTCTTAAATGAGAGATTAACAATCATTCAATGGATAGGAGTAGTTTTTGTACTATTGTCAGTCTTCTTTGTCAGCCAGAGAAAGTCTTTATGGGAAATTTCAAATACTAATACTAATATCTAATTAAACAGCATTGGAAAATAGTTTTACGAATGCATATAGTTTTAATCAGTACTCCTATTGGTTTCCTTGGAAGTGGTAAAGGTGGCGGAGTTGAGTTAACTCTTAGTTCGTTAGTAAATGGTTTGCTGGCTAAAGGACACACATTAGATGTAGTGGCTCCAAAAAATTCAAAATTGTTGGAAGCTAGTAAAAAAGTAAAACTGCATTTTGTTGAAGGAAAGGAGCAAGAAAGCTGGCAACATCAAGATTATTACTCTTTGGTAACTATCACTAGTAATTCACTTTTGTCTGGAATGATCGAAAAAGCAATAACAATTGGGAAAAAAGCAGATATAATTTTGAATTTTTCCTACGATTGGCTACCAATTTGGATGACTCTAAATATAGATATTCCAATTGCGCATATTATCAGTATGGGTTCTGAAAGTTTTGCGATTAGTAATTTAATTTCAGATGTTTACTCCAAATATCCTTATAATTTTGCTTTTCATTCAAAGACACAAGCTTCCGATTATCCTTTTATTGAAAATCCAATTGTTGTTGGAAATGGATTTAAATTAAGTAATTATATCTTTCAAGATTCTAAGGATGGCCCACTTGGTTGGGTAGGAAGAATAGCACCTGAAAAGGGTTTAGAGGATGCAGCATATGTAGCAAATGCATTAGGAGAAAAACTAAACGTTTGGGGAATTGTTCAAGATGAGTCATATGCCTTGAAAATAGAAAAATTGTGCTCTCCAGGGATATTAGTGTGGAAGGGTTTTTTAGAAACAGATAAGTTACAAAAAGAACTTGGAACTTGTAGAGCCTTAATAAACACCCCTAAGTGGAACGAGGCCTACGGAAATGTAGTAGTAGAAGCTTTGGCATGTGGGGTACCTGTTGTAGCCTATAAAAGGGGTGGCCCTGGTGAAATCATTCAACATGGCAAAACAGGTTTTCTAGCAAAGCCAGATGATAAACGAAGCCTCTTAGAGTACTTGAGGATTATCAATAAAATTGATCGAAAGTGTTGTAGAGAGTGGGTAGAGAAAAATGCTTCTTCAAATATATTCGCTAGTAAAGTTGTGAATTGGCTTAATAAGGTTATTAAGGATAATCAATCTAAAAATTTTCCCTAAATGATACTTTTTAAATTTAATAAAGGCTTAAGTTTCAAAACAAATCTAATTGCTACTAATAAGTTCTTTTTTATAGTTATTTATAAATATTTATTGATACAGGAAGGAGCATTGTTCAAAAATTAAATATTGATTGTTAATTATCTTGGAATTTATTTTGTGTGAAGAGTCAAAAAAATGATCTAAACGCTTAAGCAGCTAATTTACCAAGTAATGGTTTTAAGCTTATTGGAAAAATAAACAGGTGGAAATTTTAACAAAGCTTTTTTTTAAGCATTTCATTTTTAAGATCATCCAAACTACATTTATTAGGAATTTCTACATTATCAAGATTTTCAAGCAACTCTAAATCAATAACTGAGTCTTCTGCTAGAAAACTAAAAACCTCATTAATACTTATCCCCATATCTCTAGCCATTTCTGAAATAAGCCTTAAAGTATCTCTTCTCACAGAAATTTTAAGATCTACAGGAACATATTCATTTTTAGGATTTACTGACTTCATACTATAAATCTTAAGACATTATGTAGTTATCCGGACATTTTATTTACAATATTCATTAAACATGTATCAACATTTAATAAAAAATTACATATTTTTAGTAATGAGTATGGTTTTATTTAGAAAATATTTAGTAGAAATGCTGAAATGGGGATTGTAATTATTGAAATTAAAGTTGTTGTAAAAAGAATTTGTGAGGCAATCTTTTGATTAGTTTTATATGCTTCAGCCATCAAAATGGTTGAGACAGCAGATGGAGTTCCAGCTTGAAGGACAACTGCTGAAGTCTCGTTAAGATCAAAATTTAAAATTTTACTCACAATAAAAATAATTAGAGGCAAAATAAGCAACTTTAATATTATTGAATATTTAATCCCTTCATCAAATTTAGAAAATCTTGCTTTGTTATTTGTGATTATTCCAAGTCTCGTACCAACAATAACAATTGCAAGGAAAATTACTATTCTTGCTGGGATCCACAGGTAATCACCCAAAATCCTTTCCAAACCAAAAAAATATACGATTAAAACACCTATTATTCCTCTTGAGGCAGGACTGTTTAATATCGCTTTTAAAAGTTCCTTAAAATTAATGGTGGTATTTAAGTCTTCTTTTTTTTGAAGAAAGAATGGTCCAAAAATCCATGCAAAGAGAGTTGTACCTAAATCAAAACCTATTGTAAAATTAATTGTGTTTGTAGGGAGAAGGGCTATAGCAATTGGGATTCCAAGAAAAGAAGTATTACCTATTAAACCAGCTAACTGGAAGGAATAGTTAGGCAATTTTGTTTTAAAAAATGAAAAATTATTAATTAGAACTATCAAAAATCCAATAGAGAAAAAAGCAATTACAGCAGTTTTGATTAAATCTGTATCAATTCCTTCTTTTAATAGAAGGCCCATAACACTTAAAGGGATACCATATCTAATAAGAGGAAGAGCAATAGATTCAGAAAGCTTTGGTTTTCTTTTTCCAATAAAAAAACCAAAAATTAAAAAAGGAATAATATTTATAAAGAGAGCGTAAATAGTATTAATTTATTTTTAATAGAATTATCTTACCTTTTTTGTATTAGTGTTATGCACTTTTTTTTAAGCAAATTAAATTTAAATAATTTTCCAAACCGCATTTTCCGGAATCAAAGGAGTTTTTGTTAAATCTTCAGGTTCTTTTGTTAGAACACGCCAATTTGGTACTCTACAAGTAACATATGAAGGGCTTTCAATCAATATTCCAGGCTTTTCATCAAAAGTGCAACTAAAACCTTCTTTCCAATATCCCCCCTCGTTAAGACTTCCTTTAAACCAAACCCAGCATTTTGAAGTTTTCAAAGCCAAATTAATATTTAACTTATATTAATAGTGATTTAAACATTTTTGAGGAAATTAATACTTTTACATTTATTAACTATCACTTACTAATATTTTCTTGCGTAATAAATTTTTGAAATTAATATAAAAAAATTTAACAAAAGGGTAATTATATTTGCAATTAAGATAGGTGATGATGATATAGCGTACCCATAGATGATCCAAGATCCTACTCCGCTCATAAACATTATCAAAGTTAATAAAGAGACATCATCAGCTTTTTTAGTCTTTAAGGTTTTAATTAGTTGAGGTAAAAATGCTGCTGTAGTCAAAATTGCTGCAAAATATCCAAAAAATTCAACATTCAGAGAATACATTATCTGCATTTCTTAAATAAAAAAGATAAGGGATTTCCCATTTCAGAGGAATAACCGAGGACATCATTGGCAAAATAGTTATAAATAATTTGGTCTTTATCATCTAGAAGAAATGAAGCCCCTCTTTGAGGTAGATATTTATTATCAAGGATATAATCATTCCAGTTTTGAATAATTTCTAACATATTATTTAATCTATAAGTAGCTAATTCAAAAGGCCTTAGATAACCATCTCCAAAAGTGTTTTTGAAGATGACACCAGAAAATTTAATTAAATTAAAGAAGTTTATATTATCTTCATCATGAAAAATTTGTTTTGATTTTCTATCACCCGTATATCCTCTTATGACCTCCTTTATAGTTTTAAATGAATTTATACCTGATAGCATTATCAACATATTGATCCAACCTCCAAAACCTATATCTACCCCTTCAGAAACCATAAGGTCTTGGTGAATTTTATTGTCACAAACTACTTTTAAATTTTTTTTGGAAAATCCTGTAAAATTACAAAATTTTTCTTTACCGACTTCATTGCCTATTGCTATTGCAAAAATATCAATGTTTTTATAGATATTACTATTAATAAATTTTTGTAAATCTATTGCATATTCAAAACTATCAAAATCACCCAAGAGTCCCAATAAAACTATTAATTTATATTTTTTTGAACCCGAAAAGTTAAAGTCTTTAATCAATTTATTGAGTGTTTTTTTTTGATTATTAGTAAGCATGAATAGTTTGTTATTAAATTAAAGTACTTGGATAAACTGTATCTAACGTAAATTTGTATAAAAATTTACATGAAAAAGTTTTTATAGAAATTTATTTATCTTGTTTTAATTTTATGATTTTAAAGTAAACAATATCAAGTTATGACAGTAGGAATTTATTACGCAACTACAACAGGAAAAACTGAAGACGTAGCTGATCGCCTTCATAATTTTATTTCTTCAGCAGAAGCACCTAAGGATGTTTCCGATGTTGATGATCTATCTGAGTTTGAAGGCCTTGATGGAATTATTTGTGGCATTCCCACATGGAACACAGGAGCAGACGAGGAAAGGTCTGGAACTGCTTGGGACTCAATATTAGAAGATATTGGTGAGTTAAGTTTGTCAGGGAAAAAGGTCGCTATCTTTGGCTTAGGGGACTCATCTACCTATACAGAGAATTATTGCGATGCAATGGAAGAATTGCATAGTTATTTCGCAAAAGCAGGAGCCGATATGGTTGGCTATGTTAACAAGTCTTCTTATACTTTTGATGAATCAAAGAGCGTTATAGGAGAGAACTTTTGTGGATTACCACTTGATGAAGATAGTGAATCTGATTTAACTGATTCTCGATTAGAAACATGGGCGTCTCAATTAAAAGGAGAAATACCATCATTGGCGTAAGGCCTTTTAAAAAAATTTGGGTTTACTTTGTAACATTTGTTCTCCTCGGGTATGTTTTTTTTACAAAAGTATTTAAAACCTGTAAAGATCTTGTAAAAATCAGTCGAAATAGCAATAAGCTCAATTTGCTGTTTATTTAAATCAAGTGTTACAAAACTACGGAAAAACTGATGTTACCTATGACTGGTATGCAGGAAATTCTGGTGTTGTTGGCCGTTCAGGTAAATTCATAGCTGCTCATGCTGCTCATGCAGGATTAATGATGTTCTGGGCAGGAGCTTTTGGATTATTTGAATTAGCTCGTTATGACGCCAGCATTCCAATGGGTGCTCAGAAAGCAATTGTTTTACCTCACCTAGCAGGTATTGGGATTGGTGGAATAGAAAATGGAGTTATTACAGAACCATACGGAATTGTTGTAATTTGTACATTGCATCTTATTTTCTCAGCCGTATTAGGTGCTGGAGGATTATTGCATTCCAACAAATTTGCAGGCGATCTTGGAGATTATCCAGAAAATAGTAAGCCACAAAAATTTGACTTTGAGTGGGATGATCCAGATAAATTGACTTTCATACTTGGACATCATCTAATTTTCTTAGGTATTGGAGCAATAATGTTTGTGGAATGGGCTCGCATTCACGGAATTTATGATCCTGCTATTGGTTCAACAAGACAAGTTATTTACAATTTAGATATCTCTGCTATTTGGAATCATCAATTCGATTTCCTTAAAATTGATAGTTTAGAAGATATTATGGGTGGTCATGCTTTTGTGGCATTTTTAACTATCATCGGTGGAGTTTTCCATATTTGTACAAAACAATTTGGAGAATATACAGAATTCAAGGGTAAAGGATTGCTTGGTGCCGAGGCGATTCTTTCTTATTCAGTAGTCGGTGTTTCCTTTATGGCATTTATCGCAGCATTTTGGTGTGCTTCTAATACAACTATTTATCCTGTTGATCTTTATGGGGAACCATTAAAGCTTCAATTTGAGTTTGCTCCTTATTTTACTGATACTGTAGATTTGGGTTCAGGAGTATATAGTTCAAGAGCATGGCTTGCTAATGGACACTTCTATTTAGGATTCTTTTTCTTACAAGGGCATTTATGGCATGCGCTAAGAGCTATGGGCTTTGATTTTAAGAAAATTGGACAAGCCTTTGACAATATGGAAAATACAAAAATTACACAAAATTAGTTTTTTTATTTTTTAAAAAAACCTCTCCTACAAAGAGAGGTTTTTTTGTAGAATTGCCTTGTATTTTAAAAAATTAATGGAGAATTTAAAGGAAATTAATTGTAAGGAAATTTTTCGAAAAGCTTATGAAAATAGGTATACCTGGAAGCATGACTTTAGTGGTTACCAAGGTAAATGTGTTTTTATATCCAATAATAATACTTATGAAGGTGACTTTATTTTATCTAAAGACTTTAAACCACAAATTCAAAAAATTAATGACGACAAAATTGTTAAAAGTATTGCCTCTCAATTGTTTGAAGTATGTATACATAGAGTAAAGAGACAATTCCAATCTGTGCATTCAGAAAATTATTTTAATTTAATTAAAAGTTCTAAAAGCGGAATAGAAATGAAAGTTGTAGGTAAAAATGAGGGAGATAAATATAGAATTAAGAATGAATGTATTAATATGGTGTATAGAAAAATTCATGGAACTATAATTGAAATTTTTGTTGAAGAATTCTTAGATACAGGTATAGGTTTCCTCAGTAAAAAATACAGCAGTCAACAAATTGATCCTGAGACCCTTGTGCCTAAATCACAAAAAATGGAATACCAGGATAAATTTATCAATATAGGTAAAGAGGGTTATTGGATTTTAAATTCGAGAACAATAAAATACTTAAACCAAAATCAAGAAGAAGAAATACAAAGGTTTGTTTTCGAGGATCTATCTTTATTGAACTAAGATTTTTTATTCAACCAATCTGAATCCCTTATCAAGTAGTTTTTGATAAAGGAGTCTTGCTCTAAAGGCTAAAATTTGTTCTTCATTTTCATTACTAATTACATGAAAATAATTATTATCTAGCTTATTTTTGCTGAAACATACATTTGCTTCTCCTAATCTTAAAGTCCAATTTTCTTCCTTAGCTAAATGCTGATTAGGGCCAAGATCCCAAGGACATTTTTCAGGATATTTTTCTCTTTTAGAACCCATATTTTTAATTTTAACTATCCAATAGTAGTAAAATTTTAAAAGTATGGCTATAGATCCTGATTTTAAAATTTGTCCGACATTGTTTTGAGTGAATTATTTACTCTTTAGTGGCAATTAAACAATAAAAAGGATCTTTGTTTGAAAAATTAAAGAAATTAAGGTTTGGTTGATTAAACTTTTTAATAATTTTTGGTTCATTAAATCCGTTTGTGATTAATACTTTTCTTACATATTTGACTCTTTCCTCTTCAGTAGAAGCAGTCCATATATTAGGAGCTTTATGCCAAAAGGCTCTATTTGAAAAAGAAATTATCATCTTTCCATGGGGACTCAAAATTCTTACTATTTCTTTAGTTAAATTTTCTGGATATTGTAAATATTGCCATGCAGCCACCATTAAACAATAGTCAATGCTTTCGTTCTCTAGAGGAATTTCTTGTTTTAAATTGAAATTTTGTATCCAATAAGTATCAAAAATTTTATTTTTCTCAAGTTCTTGTTTGTTTAATCCATGTCCAATAACTTTTTTATATTTTTTCTCTTCAGGTAAATAACTATCCCAACTGGACATTAGATCAAGGATAGTTGAATTATCTGTAATTTCATTTTTATAGACAGTTGATAAATATTGTCTGAAATTTGCATCTAGATGATAGACAAATTTTGGGACTGAATAAAATTTTTCATCATTACTCTCATCAATTTTTTTTCTTTGATAATTATTTAAAACTTCCAAAACAATACTATGAAATTTACTATAAATTTAATAAATAGAATTTAAAATCGTGTCCTATAAAAATTTAATTAATTAAGGATTTTTAAAAAACCTAGACATCTATTCAAAAAAAGTTAAATTATTAATTAATAATTTAATTAAAAATGATTGAATTCAAAAGGAGCAAAAAAAGTAGATCTAAAAATGCCCTTTTCAATCCCTATAAAAACGGAATAAGTTCATATGATATGGCATATCTTTCATCAAAAAAAGTTTTAAAAACAAAAACTGTTCATATACAAAGTGATTACGAAAAAGATTATTTAGCTGCATAAATATGCCTTATATTAATTTTTCTACTTCAAAAAAAGTAGAAGATAAGAAAAAATTACTTGCAGAACTTACAACATTAATTTCATCTCTAACAAATAAATCAAAAAGATTTGTTATGGCTAAATTAGAGGATAATTCCGAAATGTATTTTGAAGATGAAAGCCCCTGTTGTTTTTTAGAAATAAAATCAATAGGTTCTCTAAACCCTTCCGAAATGGCAGAACCTTTATGTAATTTTGTTTATGAAAAAATTGGTATCCCAGTAGATAAAATTTATATTTGTTTTGAAGATGTTTCTGCTGAAATGTGGGGATGGAATGGCAGGACATTCGGATAACTTTACTTGATTAAAAAAAAATTAATTCATGGATATAGTTTCTCTAAATGACTTAAACGGCTTAAGATCAGCACCTGAATTAAGAAAAAGTCAAATAAAAAAATTATTTATAGAGTTGGATAAAAATATTAAAAATGCTGATTGGATAACGATAGGAATAATGGCACCTTCTGAAAATGAGGCTAGTGGAGCATTGCAAACAATTACTAAAAAATATGTCTCAATTAAATTTAGGGATTTGGATTACATCCATGAAGATGGGAGTGTTTTTTTAAAGGCTAATCAAAAAACTGGAAATGTTTACATTAGAACTGAAAATGGTCTTGGAGAGGGAATTTTATTAACATGTCAGTATGACGAAGATCCTGAAGAGTCTAGAACTTTTGGACCATTGCCATTAGATTTTTTTACCTAAATTAATCTCTGATTTATGTTTTTATCAAAAATTTTGAAATTCGACACTTTTTTTACAGGAGAACTTGTTCAGACACTTGAACTCATAGTGACTTTTGTTAGTTTATGTGGGATTGTTTTTTTCTTGCTTTTGACGGCTGATAATAAAAAATATTTTCAGAAACAGAAATAAAAATTTTTCAAAAATATATTTTAATTTTCTTTTAAATAAGGTTTGTTATTGTTATCGAGTGCTTTTTTTATCGTAACTTTTTAATTTAATGTTTTTTCAGGATATAATTCAAAACTTAAATAAATTCTGGTCTGATGAGGGTTGTTTGATTATGCAACCTTATGACACTGAAAAAGGCGCAGGAACTATGAATCCTCATACTTTTCTAAGAGCAATTGGCCCAGAACCTTGGAGTGTTGCTTATGCTGAACCTTGTAGGAGACCTACTGATGGCAGATTTGGAGATAATCCAAATAGGGCTCAACATTATTTTCAATATCAAGTGATTATAAAACCATCTCCTGATGGAATTCAAGAAAAATATCTTTCTTCTTTGGAGTTTTTAGGAATTGATCCTAAAGAACATGACATAAGATTTGTTGAAGATAATTGGGAGTCTCCTACTCTTGGCGCCTGGGGTGTGGGTTGGGAGGTCTGGTTAGATGGAATGGAGGTAACGCAATTTACTTATTTCCAACAATGTGGAGGTGTTGATTGTAACCCAATTCCTATTGAGATAACTTACGGAATAGAGAGGATTGCGACGTTTTTGCAAGATAAAGAGAGTATCTGGGATCTAGATTGGAATAAAGATTTTAATTACAGTGACATCTGGCTGCAATTTGAAAAAAATCAATGTGAATTTAACTTTAGAAAATCAAATCCTGATAATATAAGGCAACTATTTGCACTATACCAAGAAGAAGCTAATTCTCTCGTTGAAAAAAAACTAACTTTTCCTGCTTTGGATTTTGTTTTAAAGTGTAGTCACTGTTTCAATCTGCTGGATGCTAGAGGAGTTATTTCAGTTACAGATCGTGCTCAATACATAGAAAAAATTCGAAAATTAGCGAGAAAAGTAGCATCTTCATGGATGGAAGAAAGAGAGTTATTAAACTTTCCTTTATTGAAAAAAGAAAATATGAATACGAAACAGAATCAAGTATAAAATGTTACGCTGACTTGAATCTATTTAGTCTACCTCAAAAAGTTACGCCCGATACAATGTAATTACCCAATGTTATGGGCATTTTTCAGTGTGAGGTAAAATGAAACTTTTCCAACAAATGTTGGTTGCTACTGCTTCTGTAGGCTTAATTGCTCCTATAACTGCACAAGCTTCCGACGTTATTAATATCCAAGGGATGAATGACTACAGTCGTAGTAAAAAATCATCCACTAAAAGATATTTCGACAGTAAAACATTCGTTAATAAAGCTAACGAAGATATCGCAACACTCAAAGAGAGTAAGCAGGAATTAGAAATACTTCAAAATAACTTTGAAGCTGGTTCTTTTTCAGATACTACTTCCATGGACGGTAAAGTAGTATTCACAATTGGTGCGTTAAATCATGAAGACAAAGATGCTGGTTTAACTGAAAGCACAATGGCTACCTATATGGTGCAAAGTAACCTTAATACAAGTTTCACTGGTGATGACAACCTTTACATTAGATTAAAATCTGGTAATGCAACTAATTGGTTAAAATCTTATAGTTACGGAACATATTTATCTTCTGCTAAAGGAAACACTGACGCTCTAAAGGTAGACAAGATTTGGTACACTTTCCCAGTTGGAGATCATACATTTTGGGTTGGACCAAAAATCGAAAACTACTATATGCATGGTACTACTCCATCCTTATATAAACCTATAACTAAGCAATTCACTCTCGGCGGTAATGGTGCTGCTTATGGTGCAAGTACTAGCCCAGGAGTAGGTTGGGCTTATAAGTTCGATAACGGACTGGCTATTAGTTCTAATGTCGCTAGTAAACTCGGTCATACCACTACTGGTATGTTAACCAATGAATCTGATACTAGTTGGGCAACTCAAATTGGTTATACAAAGCCTACTTACTCGGCTTCCTTCATCGTTAACAGAAAGACCAATGGATGGACGGACTCTTACTACACAACTCCATTAGGTAAATTAAGACCAAATAGTGGGGATAGTTACAACTATGGTTTGAGAGGCTGGTGGAGACCTGAAGATTCTGGTAGTGTAGTTCCTTCAGTATCTCTAGGTTATGATTACTCTACTATTGCGCAGACACCTTATGATACTGACGCTTATTTCGTAGGTTTAACATGGCAAGACGCATTTACACCTGATGATAGAATTGGTTTAGCTTTAGGTCAGCCTCAAACAAGAGAGGATGAAACAGTTGATCCAATAGTTTGGGAAGCTTATTACTCTTACAAACTTAATGATTCTGTTACTATGACTCCTGCAATATTTGGAGGAACAAGTAGATTCGGAGGAGAAAATGGTAGAAGTGGCAGAGATCATCAAGGTGCCGTTCTAGAAACAACCTTTAAGTTCTAACAAAAAAATAAAAAACATCTGCATAGATGTTTTTTATCCTTATAAAACCGCTTATTTAAGCGGTTTTTTTTTATTCAAAATTTATGAATTTTACCAACAATTTTCTCCTTCACCAATTGGAATACAAGCACTAGATTTCGCCGCCTCATCTGCTAACTTTTGGGCATCTTTATCTAAAATAAAATCCGCATCGATGCTCATATCAGTATTCCATTCTTTCAATCCTCCTAAATCATTTTCTCCTGCTTTAACATTATTAGAATCTGAGGCGGTAATTGCTAATAGACTTGTTGCAGCAATAAATAATGCGATCGAACCTCTCTTTGACATTTTCAAGATAAAACTATACTTTCTACATAATAAATATTTGAGGAACTTTTTTCTATGATGTGTATAAAATGTTTCTTTAGTTACCAAGTAATCTTAGGAAATTTGAATAAGATTTAAAAATATTGTCAAGTTCGTCTGATCTCCCATGTTTAGCTAATAATCCTTTGGCACCTGCATCAAGATCAAATAAATATTCTCTTTCTTCGATAGACTTAACATAACTTTCAATCCATCCTACGCATACTAATCTTTCACCATCTTTAACTTCTTTCACTGAATGCAAGTATGTACTTGGATAGATTATTATCTCTCCAGCATCTAGCTTTAACTCTTTCTCTAAATTCATTGTTTCAATTAATAATTCACCTCCCTGATAATTGTCCTTATTACTTAGCGAAATTGTAAAAGATAAATCCGACCTCCCGGAAGACATAAATGGGTTGTCAATATGCCTGCCATAATGCATACTTTTTAATGATTTTGTAAACATAATTCCATGGATTAATTTTGGTAAAGCAAAGCTTTTAATTAATGGATTGGAAATGATCTTTTTTCTAATTAATTGAGAATATTTCTTTGATACATCAGAATTTCTATTTAATTGCAAATTTTCTTTAATTTTCGATGCATGACTTCCAGCTGTTTTTTTTCCATCTTCCCAAAGTTCATTTTGTTTATTTAAATTATGTTTTAATATCTGTAATTCTTCTTCATTTAAAAGCTTAAAAGTAAGAAAATTCATTTTGATTATAAAAAATGATACAAGATGATGTAAGGAAAATATCTTTTAAAATCCTTGTGCTTTGAATACATATAAAGTAACCATAGATACTTTTTAGAAAAAGTGCAAAAATTTAAAAAATTAATCCGCTTAGCCTTAACTTTTTCATTATTTTTTAATGTGAATTTGCCTGCGAATTCAACTGAAAAAGAAGTTAAAGTTTATTCAGGTAGGCATTACAATACTGATAGAGAGGTTTATAAAAAATTTGCAGAAGAAACTGGTATTAAAGTTAGGCTTATTGAAGCAGCAGGTATATCTTTAATAGAGAGATTAAGAAGAGAAGGAAAAAATTCTCAGGCTGATTTAATTTTACTTGTTGACGCAGCCAGAATAACTAATGCTGCTAAGGCAGATTTGCTTCAAAAAATTGAATCATCTAGTCTAGAAAATGATGTTCCTGTTGGATTAAAAGACCCTAGGAAAAAATGGTATGCATTGACAAGAAGAGTAAGGGTTATGGTTGCCAATCCAAAAGTTGTAGATGTAAGCAAAATTAAGGATTATACAGATTTAGCTGATCCATCCTTAAAAGGAAAAGTCTGTTTAAGGAATAGAAAGAGTCCATATAATCAATCTTTAGTGGCAAATCAAATTGTTAATAAAGGTCAGGAGGCTACCAAAATATGGTTAAAAGGAATGATTTCTAATGTTTCAAAACCTTTTTTCCCCGGGGATATTTCAATAATTAGAGCAGTTTCAAAAAAGAAATGTGGTGTTGGTATAGTTAATCACTACTATGTTGCAAGAATGCTTGCAGGTGTTAATGGAAGAAGAGATACTTTATATGCCAGAAAAACATCTGTTATTACACCTTATCCAGCACATGTAAACATTAGTGCGGGAGGAGTCGCTAAATATGCCACAAATAAAGCTGAAGCTATTAAACTTCTCGAGTTCCTTGCATCTCCTGAGGGTAGTAAGGGATTAGCTGCCCCTACTTTTGAACATCCATTAAAAGAGATTAATCAAAATCAGATTGTAAAAAACTTTGGTGAATTCACTCCGGATGGCGTTAGTGTAGAAGAACTGGGAGATAATAATTCAATAGCTATAAAAATGATGAAAGAAGCTGGTTGGGATTAGAGAGTAAGATATAAATTTAATTTAAATCTTATTTCATATAGGATTAAATTACGGAGAGGTGGCTGAGTGGTCGAAAGCGAACGATTCGAAATCGTTTAACAGGAGACTGTTCGTGGGTTCGAATCCCACCCTCTCCGTTTTATATTTTCCTTTTTAAGCAAAAGTCCATGTATGTCTTAAATATTTTACAATGACTGTCCTGCAGTTCTTAAATTAATTCAATATAAAATAATTTGTATTTTTTTGATCATAATGGTTGCGAGGAGTTGCCTTTGTGCTCCTAGATGAACAAATTTATTAACTAAAGCAGATCTAGTGCCTATGGTTATTTGATTTCTAAGTTAGATTGATTGATATAGTTTTTGGGGAGTATTATTAAGGTATTAATTTGGCGAATCTGAAGATTTTTCTAAATGAGGTTATTTTTTTATATATTTGTATTTAGTCAATTTTTGAATTCGCTAGTTGTTTTCGCGGAGAAAGCTAAAAAAGATTTTCGTGAATTCAATTCAATTAAATGGGAGAAAGTTCAAGAAAAAAAATCAAATAATCTAAAAACAATTATTTGGAAATCTTATAAGGATGATGAAAGTTATTTTAAAAATGAAATTGACGCAAGTCCAGAGATAAAAAAATTAAATGATTATAGAAATGAAAATAAAGATAAGGATATAAATATATCTCAATTAACTCTTAATAAAAGAAATAGATTACTTACTCATGGTGGAATTACAGTAAGCAATGCTTTGATACCAAAGGCTGGGACCTCACAAATAAATTTTAATTATGACTTTAAAGGAAATTTGTTTAGCTTTTATGGTTATTCTTTCTCAGATTTATTTCAATTAGAACTAAGTGCTGGATCTTTTAATGATGTGAATTTGGTCAATAATAAACTTTCAAGTTTGCAGAGGACATATTTAAATAAGAAAAATTTAAACTATAAAATAGGAGGCAAATACTTAATTTTTAGTCCACAAGATTATGAATCTTTTTGGATCTCATTAAGAACATCCTTGGGAAGTAATGATCAGATTAATCAAGGTTACTTAATCACTGAAATGATAAATACTTTTAGATTTAATGATACGGTTGCCTTTAATATTAGTCCAAAGTACTTTTTTAGCGATATTTCTAGTTTTGGGGGGGTTGGAGTATCAAGTTATATAAATTTATTAGATAGTTTGCAACTTATTCCTGAAATAAATGTTCCACTCAACAATGATTCAAATTTAAGTTCTTCATTAGGATTAAGATATTCGTTTCAACCTGGGAAATCTATTGATTTATATTATTCTAATGCAGCTGGTGT
This sequence comes from Prochlorococcus sp. AG-347-J22, assembly GCA_003279005.1. Taxonomy (GTDB): domain Bacteria; phylum Cyanobacteriota; class Cyanobacteriia; order PCC-6307; family Cyanobiaceae; genus Prochlorococcus_A. The sequence goes on from QCBY01000003.1 coordinate 44,794, forward strand.
TCAAGATATTGGACAACTTCTTGAAGATAAAGAATTTCGATTTGGTATAAAATTAAATTTTTTATACTAGATAACTTAATAAATTAGATTTCCCAAAATGGATCTGTAGTAAAAGAAACTTTTAATAAGCATTTTTTACCCTTTTTAATATTACTTATACAAGCTCTTACAGTATCTCCATTCACATCTATTTCACAGGCTCCACAGCTTCCAGTCAAACAACCAGTAGGAATTACTATGCCTGCCTTTTCAGCAACTAAGAACCAATCATCCCCTTCATTGGCATATGTCTCAACGTTATTTGGCCATTTGATTTTAATTTTTGATTGTTTCAAATTAAAAGCGATGAAATATTAAAGTGTTTATTAAATTCATTTGCGAGATTATCAATAATCGATTCACGTTTCATTTTATAAGATCTTGTTTTTTTGTCTAATAAAGGTAAGTTTTTACTCTTTCTAATTAAGTCTATATAGTAATCTCTCCAGTCATCATTTTCAAAGATCCCATGAATATATGTACCTGCTATAGTTCCCCCTTGAATATTCTCTTTATACCACCCAAGATTTATGTCCTTAAAAATAGGCTTGATATTCGAGGTGTCTTTTCTACTTTCTAATTCAGTTACTCCATTATGTATCTCAAATCCATTGACATGCGCTGATTGCGGCCAAATCGATTCAGATTTTATTTGTCTTGTTATCTTATTTTTTAGAAATGTTGTTTTTAATGGTAGTAATCCAATTCCCTTAATCGATTGTTCTAAATTAACTTTTGATCCTTCTTTAAAAAATGGGTCCTCAAGAACTGTTCCTAACATTTGTAGCCCTCCACATATCCCAAAAATATTTCCATTATTATTTGAATAATTTTTGATATCTTTTGATAGGCCAGTCTTTTTTAGAAATAATTGATCTTTGATTGTCTGTTTACTTCCTGGAAGAATAAGAAAATCAAATTGATTTAGGTTTTGGGACTCTACTACCCATTTAACTAATAGAGATTCTTCATTTTCGAACGGATCAAAATCTGAAAAGTTACTAATAGATGGCAATTTTATAATTCCAACCTTTATTTCTGGTTTGGATGTATGCGATTTTCTCTCTAATAAATCTAAAGAATCTTCTGGAGGAAATCTATCATCTAACCAAGGAATTATTCCTAAAACGGGAATTTTGGTTTTATTTTCTATCCATTTTTTCCCTTCTTCGAATAATGAAAGATCCCCTCTAAATCTATTTATTAAAATGCCTTTAATTAGTTTTTTTTCTTCAGGTTTCAGCAACTCAAGAGTACCTATTATTTGAGCAAATACACCTCCCCTTTCAATATCAGTAACCAAAATGCAATTTGCCCCCAAATACTTTGCGATTCTTAAATTAGTAAGATCCCTATGAATTAAGTTCATCTCAACGGGACTACCCGCTCCTTCGATAATCAAACGACAATTTGGGTTTCGCGAATAAATGTAATTTAAACTTTTTTTAATAACTTCCCATCCTGGGATAAACCAATCTTTGTAATAATCTTTGGCTGTTGTAATACCTTTACTTTCCCCTAAATGAATGACTTCACTCGTTAAATTTCCTTGTGGCTTTAATAGAATTGGATTCATCTCTGAAGAAGGAACAATTCCGCATGCAAATGCTTGCAATGCTTGTGAATATGCCATCTCTCCACCATTGCGATCAACCCATGCGTTGTTACTCATATTTTGTCCTTTAAAAGGTATGGGTTTTTCTCCAAGATTTTTGAGAAGTCTGCAAATTGCTGTAACTGTTAATGATTTACCCGCTCCACTAGATGTTCCTAAAACCATAATGGGTTTATTTTTAGGACTATAATTTTTTGTTAATTCCATTCGTAATTGATATTAAATTTTTAATTTAATAACCTGCAAGTTAAACTATAAATTATTTAAAAATTTAGTGTTAATTCTAGCTTCTGCTTCTCAATCCAGAAAGAAATTACTAGAAAATTCTCAAATTGAATTTATTCAAATACCAAGTAATTTTGATGAGGCCTCTGTGAAAGAGAAAGATATTTCTAATATGGCTCTCGAATTGTCATCTCAAAAAGCTAATAATATATTGCGTAATATCAAAAAATTAGATTTGCCAAAAGAATTTAACTATAGTTCGTGGGAAATTCTTGGTTGTGATTCAATATTTGAATTTAATGGTATTGCTTTTGGAAAGCCATCAGATAAAGAAGAGGCTTTCATCAGATGGAAAATGATGTCGGGGAAATTTGGTTTTCTACATACTGGCCATACTCTCCTATTAGGAAATCTGGATTTATCTTCAAAAGTAATTAATGTGTCTAAAAAAATTAAAAAGATAGTAAGTTCTAAAGTATATTTTTCTAAATTACATGATGAAGAAATAAAAAATTATGTAGATTCTCTTGAACCACTATATTGTGCTGGAGGTTTTGCTTTAGAAGGAAGAGGAGGTAAATATATTGAAAAGATTGAAGGTTGTTTTAGTAATGTTATGGGTTTAAGTTTGCCCTGGCTTAGAGAAAGTTTAATTAATGAAGGAATTTTTACATAAAAAAAGCCCTACAAAAAGTAGGGCTATGAAATATAAAATTTAGAATTAATCTAAATCTGTCATTTCTAAAGCTGGTTCACTCTTTCTGTCGATTCCTTTTTCGAAACCGGCAGCGGCTGCTCTAGCACGACCTGCATGCCAAAGGTGACCGATGAATGTAAACCATCCTAGGAAGAATTGAGCAGCAGCTAACCATTGTCTTAGATTTACAAAGTTAACAGCGTTAGGCTCAGTAATAATGCCTCCAACAGAGTTGATAGAAGCATTAGGTGCATGAGTCATGTATTCAGCGGCTCTTCTTACTTGCCAGGGCTGAATATCATTTTGAATTTTCTCAAGGCTCAATCCGTTAGGTCCTCTAAGAGGTTCTAACCATGGTCCTCTGAAATCCCAAAATCTCATTGTTTCACCACCAAATATAATTTCACCTGTAGGAGATCTCATGAGATATTTTCCTAGTCCAGTTGGTCCCATAGTCGAACCTACATTAGCTCCAATTCTTTGATCTCTCACAAGGAAAGTAAAGCTTTGAGCCTGAGAAGCTTCAGCGTTGGTTGGCCCGTAAAATTCTGAAGGATAAGCTGTGTTGTTAAACCAAATAAATGTAGAAGCAATAAAACTTGCAACACATATTCCGCCTAATGCATAACTTAGAAGTCCTTCACCATTCCAAATGAATGCTCTTCTTGCCCAACCAAAGGGTTTTGTGAAAATATGGAACAAACCACCAATTATGGCAGTTATACCAACGTACACGTGGCCTCCAACAATGTCTTCAATTGAGTTGACACCAATTATTGAACCAGCACCACCCCAGGGAGATCTAAATAAATATCCAAGTATTACTCTTGGATCAAGTGTTGGACTAACTAGTCTGACTTCTCCTCCTCCAGGTGCCCATGTATCATAAGCTCCTCCAACAAACATCCAATCGAAAACGAAGAAAAGAGCACCAACTCCCAATACAATTAGGTGGTAACCCAATATATTAGTCATTTGATTCTTATCTCTCCAATCTGTTGAAAAGAAAGGAAAATCAGCTTCAAGTTTTTCAGGGCCAGCTAATGAGTGGTAAATACCACCAAAACCTAAAACTGCTGAAGAAATTAAATGCATTACACCTGCAACAAAGAAGGGGTAAACATCAGTTACTTCTCCACCCGGGCCTATTCCAAACCCAAACATTGCAACGTGAGGCATACAAATTAAGCCTTGTTCCCACATTGGCTTGTCGAATGTGAAATGACTTACTTCGAATAACATCATTGCTCCAGCCCAAAAAACTATTAGGCCAGAGTGTGCAATGTGAGCTCCAAGTAAACGACCAGATAAATTAATTAATCTGGCGTTACCTACATACCAAGCGTAACCAGTTTCTTCAATACTCTGATTAGGAGCTCTTAGTAAACTATTAAAGGGCGTTTCCACGTGGTAGAACCTCCTCAGGGAATACAAAATTTTCGTGTGGTTGATCCACAGAAGACATCCATGCTCGCATACCTTCGTTTAAAAGAATATTCTTTGTGTAGAAAGTTTCAAATTCAGGGTCTTCAGCAGCACGAATCTCTTGGCTAACGAAATCGTAAGCTCTTAGGTTAAGTGCTAAACCAACAATGCCGATTGAAGATGTCCACATACCCATAACAGGTACAAATAACATCAAGAAGTGGAGGAAACGCTTGTTAGAAAAAGCAATACCAAAAATTTGGCTCCAGAATCTATTCGCTGTAATCATTGAATAAGTTTCTTCTTCTTGTGTTGGATCAAAAGCTCTAAATGTTGAACTCTGAACTTTTCCATCAGTGTAAATACTTGTATCTTCATACAAAGTGTTTTGCACTGTAGCTCCGTGAATAGCGCATAGAAGTGCTCCACCGAGAATTCCAGCAACGCCCATCATGTGAAATGGGTTTAAAGTTATATTGTGAAAACCTTGAATAAACAGTATGTAACGGAAAATTGCTGCAACACCGAATGAAGGAGCGAAGAACCAACTATGCTGTCCTAAAGGATAAATAAGGAAAATACTTGTAAATACTGCAATTACTGCTGAGAAAGCTAAAGCGTTGTAAGGTCTTATTCCAACAAGGCCAGCAATTTCAAACTGACGAAGCATAAAGCCGATAAGGCCAAATACTCCATGTAATGCAACGAAGTTCCAGAGGCCACCTAATTGTAGCCATCTTACAAAACTTCCTTGGGCTTCAGGGCCCCATAAAAATAGAAGACTGTGTCCCATGGCATCTCCAGGGGTACTAACAGCTGCTGTTAAAAAATTACAACCTTCAAGGTAGGAGCTTGCAACTCCATGTGTGTACCAAGAGGTTACAAATGTTGTTCCGACAAACCAACCACCTATAGCAAGATATGCACAAGGTAAAAGAAGAAGTCCGGACCAACCAATAAATACAAACCGGTCGCGCTTCAACCAATCGTCAAGGACATCAAACCATCCTCTCTGTGGGGCGCTTCCAACGGCGATCGTCATGAGAAATCGTTTTTAGCTTCGGGATACGCAGTGACTGTAACAAAGATTGAGAGTAAAGTGGGGAAATATTTGTATATATGAAATGCCTTGTAAAGCTTTCCTGACTTTTTTGAATAAAAATAGGTAATAATACTCTATAATTATTATCCAGATTAATTGGAAAGGGTTATTAAAATAAATTTATTATGGAATCAAATATGGAATCAAATATGGAATCAAATCTTTCATCTTTTAATAAAATTGAACAAAAAATCAACGGCTCGAGAAAAATATCAAATTATTTAGTTGGTGGGATGCTTACAATTGGAGGTTTGGGTTTTATATTGGCTGCCATTTCAAGTTATACAGGAAGAGATCTACTACCTTTAGGTAATCCTTCATCTTTACTTTTTATTCCTCAAGGAATAATTATGGGTGCTTATGGCTTAATAGCCAATTTGTTAAACATATACCTATGGTATTTGGTATTAATAAATTTTGGTTCAGGTTACAATTCTTTTGATAAAAGTTCCAAATCTGTTGAAATCACTAGAAAAGGACTTTTTAAAGATGTTAAAGTCGAATTAAAATTTGATGAAATTAAATCTGTGAAATTAGATATAAGTGAGGGATTCAACCCAAGAAGAAGAATCGCATTAGTTCTTAAAGGTAAAAAGAAAGCTCTTCCTCTAAGTGGAGCAGGAGAACTTAAGCCTTTACTTCAAGTTGAAGAGGAAGGTGCAAAACTAGCTAAGTTTTTAAATGTAAATTTGGAGGGTTTAAAATAATAAGATTTTATTTATTAAGACCATTTTTACTTTTTAAGATATTTTTATTGCTAGTTACAGGGTGCAGTTACAAGAATGCTTTAGATTCTTATTATTATTGCGAAAAACTTAATCTCAATTGTATAAAAGAGAATCGAATAGTATCTTTCAAGACTTCAAAAGGAGATTTTGATGTAAAGCTATATGGGGAAAATAATCCAGTCACAGTAAATAATTTCATCAGAAATGTAAAAAAAAATATTTATAAAAATAAAAGGTTTTATAAAATAATTAATTTTTCTCAAGTTCAATTAATTTATTCAGGTATTAATCCAGAAAATAATTATTACAAAAAAGAAAATCAATATCTAAATAAACTCACACGAGATATTCCCTTGGAAATAAAGTTAAATAATGAAATTGAACCCAAATATGGATACCAAATCTTAGATCCTTCGAAAATTATTAACCTTAAAAATTTTTTTGAAAAGGGTTCATTAGCAATGGTAAAAAGTGGAAGAAGGAATTCATCATCCACTGAGTTTTTCTTTGTAACTAATAAATTTCCAGAATTAGATGGAAGGTACTCAATATTTGGGAAGGTAATTAAAGGAATTGAAATTTTAGATAAAATAGATAAGGAAGATTTGATTTTTGAAATCATAATTTTTAATTAAATCTCCAAAGAATATTTGTTTATTTTTAACATTTCAGTATTGACCCCCGATGATCTCTTTAGAGCGACCTTCCCTGTCCTTGCTATCTCAAGAATTCCGTATGGTTCAAGTAGCTTTTCTAATGCTACTAGTTTGCCTGGATCTCCTACTACCTCGAGTGTTAAAGCAATATCAGAGACATCTACAACTTTCGCTCTGAATATTTGAACTATATCCAATATATTACTTCTCGTATCTTCTTTAGATGAAACTTTAAGAAGCATTAATTCTCTTTCAACAGCAGCAAGGCTAGTAAAATCAACGACTCCAAGAACATTAAATAATTTGTTTAGTTGTTTTGTCATTTGTTGAAGGGTTTCATTATCACCTTCTACGACCATTGTTAATCTCGATATTCCTTTAGATTCGGCAGGCCCAACAGCAAGACTATCAATATTGAAACCTCTTCTAGCAAAAAGACCTGAGATTCTACTTAATGCTCCTGATTCGTCTTCAACAAGCACAGATAATGTATGTTTCATATTTTAAAGGGTTTTAAATCGCTAATCCATTCATGAGAAATTTTATTAAATAGTGAAGGATCTTCATCATGTATACAATGACCTGAATTGGTTATTATTTTTAATTCTACCCATCTATGAAAATTTGCAATCTTTTTACCAAGAAATAAAGGTATGAAATTATCTTTTTCTCCCCATATTAATAAAAAAGGGACTTCTTTTGAAAGACTTAGTTGTTCTAAAAGGTAAGAAGCTTTTAATTTGTTCCCCCTGGTTAACATGCCAATGCACATAGCTCTTAATGATCTTGCAGCAGTCTTTCTTAAAACTGGTTTACTTATAATATCAATTAATTCTTTGTCTATATTTTCTTTTTTAAAATAGGCAAAATTAAGTCCTATTCGAATTATTCCAAATTTATTTATCAAAAAAAGAATTATTTCTAAGGGAAAAATCTTAAAAAATAAATATATAAATTTAATTTTAAATTTCTTTAAAATGGATTTTATTTTTGATCTGCTTTCATTAATTACCAGCGGATCTGGCAAAGGCGACGCGATAACTGACAAAATTTCATTTTTTAAATAAACTGCACATGTTAAGGCTACTAAAGAACCCAAAGAATTTCCTATTAAAATTATTTTTTTTGAACAGTTAGGCCTTACTATTTGTTGAATAAAATCACTGACCTGATTACACCAAACTCCATTATCTAATTTACCAATCTCTCTTATTCCTGGTTGCGCTGAATTTCCAAAACCAATTAAATCTATTGAGTAAACGCAATACCCTTTCTTTGCAAAGTAACTTGAGTTTTTTCTCCAATGTTTACTACTTGCTCCGAACCCGTGAAGCAAGATTATAGGATGCTTATTTTCTTTGCCTTTAACACTCCAAAAAATTCTGAATCCGTTCCAATTCCAGAAATTAAAATCATCATTATTTTCTAATGTGTAATCACAATTCATATGAATTAATCTATAACTCCCTTTTAAAAATTTAAAGATATTTGCATTATTTATTTTTTTAACAAAAAAATGCAAATTAACGTTAAATTATAATAATTGATTAAGTTTCCTATGGCTAAAGAAATTTTTAGTATTGCCGCTGTTTTTTGGATATTGATACCAATTGGGTTGGTTGGTGGTGCTTTATTATTAAAATTTCAGGGAGATTGATTCTCACGAATACCATTTAAAGTGAGTTATTCTCTACAGATTAAGTACATCCTTAGGTATGAAGATTCTCTTAGTAGGTGCAACTGGAACTCTTGGAAGACAGATAGCAAAGCAGGCTATTGAGGAGGGCCATGAAGTAAGATGTCTTGTTAGAAATCCAAGGAAGGCTTCTTTCCTCCAAGAATGGGGATGTGAGCTTACGAAAGGGAATTTACTTAATTCCGGTGATATAGATTATGCTCTCCAAGATATTGAAGTAGTTATTGATAGTGCTACTGGTAGACCTGAAGATTCCAAAAGTATATATGAAACTGATTGGGATGGGAAACTAAATCTTTTTAATGCTTGTGAATCGAAAAAGATAAAAAGGGTTATTTTTCTATCAATACTATTAACAGAAAAGTTTAGAAATGTGCCTTTAATGGATATTAAATACTGTACTGAAAAACTTTTAGAGAAATCTAATTTCGACTATACAATTTTCAAATGTGCAGCTTTTATGCAAGGTGTTATTAGTCAATTTGCTATTCCTGTGCTAGATAGTCAAGCCGTCTGGATGAGTGGTACTCCAACTAAAATCGCGTACATGAACACGCAAGATATGGCAAAAATTATTATTACTTCAATAAACAATCCTAAGTCTTATAAGCTTTCACTACCTCTAGTCGGTCCTAAAGCTTGGGATTCTGATGAAGTAATTTCTTTATGTGAGAAATATAGTAATAAGAAAGCAAAGATTTTTAGAGTTTCACCCTTTTTGATAAAAGTCACCCAAAGTGTAGTCTCATTTTTTCAAGATGCATTAAATGTTTCTGAGAGATTGGCCTTTGCTGAAGTTACTAGTAGTGGAATTGCATTAGACTCTGATATGAGCAATACTTATGAGGTATTAGATCTCAAGAAAGAAGAAATTACATCTCTTGAAAGTTACATTAAAGAATATTATCAACAGATTTTAAAAAGACTTAAAGAAATGGAAGCTGATCTAAACGTCGAAGAAAAAAAGAGACTTCCATTTTGAAGTTGCATTAAACTAATTTTATAGTATATTTGTACTATCTATAAATTTTTTTATGTCAATCTCTAAATCTAAAAATCTTGAACGTAAATTAAATAATATCGCCCAAGAAGCAACAAACGAACTTAATAATGTTTGTGGATCATCTTTATGGGAGAGTTTAGGATTCATGTTTTTCGATCAATTAGAGAATCCTGAAAAAATTGCAAAGGCAAATTTTTATTATGGTCAGCTCCAAATAATAAATGAGATTAAATTTTTTATATAAATTCAAATTCTTTGTAATTATCTTGTGATAATTTTTGTTTATTATTTTCTGATAATATAAATTTAGAAAATAAATTTTTTAATGATCGAAACATCTGGAGTAATAGAAAAAGAGCAAGGTAATGGTTTTTATTTGGTCACTTTAGAACAACCAGAAGGTCACCAATGTTTATGCCGAGCAGCAGGAAAATTAACTAAATTTAGAATTAAATTATTAGCCGGAGATAAAGTATTAGTAGAAATAAGTCCTTATGATCTTACTAGAGGCAGGATTACTTACCGGGAGAGAAATGCAGGCGGCAGCGGCCCAAAACCTGGAAATTCTAAGAATAGTGTAAGAAGGAAATAAATAATTATAAATTTATTTAGATAATCTCTTTTATGGCTTCTTTGAATTCACTGCGTTGTTTAACACCTTGCCACTGTTTTTTTAATAATTTATCTTTAAATAATTGTATTGTAGGAGTCCCATTTATTCCTGCTTGTTTGGCAATTTCTTGATCTTTATCAATATCAATTTCTATACCTTGTACTGCTCCTGCAAATTCATTGATTACTCTTTTAAGTTGAGGTTTTAAAACATGGCAAGGGCCACAGCTTGGAGAACTAAAAATAACTAGAATGGGGTTTTTACTCTCATGATAAAGTTTCCTCAGTGCATAACTACCTTTTTGCCATTCAGAGTTTGAATCGAAAGTTTCTTCATTTGTCTCCTCTTCATTAAAACTTGACGTAGATAATTTTTTTTCTGGTTCCGCTGTTTCTCTAACAATTATTTTTGATAAATTTTTCTCTGCCAACCATCGCTCGGCTGCTAATGCTGCCATGCAGCCTGTCCCAGCAGCTGTAACCCCTTGACGCCACTCAGAATCTACAACATCACCAGCTGCAAATATACCTTCTATAGAAGTTTCTGGTCTGCCTGAATTACATGCAATATATCCTTTTTTGTCCAATTCAATTTTATTACCTAAAAACTTTGTATTCGGTGTGTGTCCTATAGCATAAAAAAGTCCTTTAACTTTAATTTCCATTTTTCTTTTTTGTGAATTAATGGTTTCCACATTTTCAAGCCAATCTGTACCATTCGCTTTCTCTACTCTTGTGTTCCAGTGTATTTGAATCTTTTCATTAGCTTTCACTCTATCTATCATTGCAGCGCTAGCTCTTAATTTTTCCGATCTAACAAGTAAATGAACCTTGCTGCCGTATTTTGTGAGATATGCCGCTTCTTCACATGCAGAATCTCCGCCTCCAATTACTGCTAATTCTTCATCTCTAAACTGTGGGGTTGCTCCATCACAAATTGCGCACGCACTTATACCTTTGCTCCAAAATTTATCTTCATTTACAACACCTAATCTATTAGCACTTGCGCCAGTTGCGATAATAATTGAATTTGATTTAATAATGCCTTCTAAAGTTTTAAGCTCAAAAGGACGTTTGCTTGTATCAATTGAGATTACATCGCTTTCATATAAATTTGTTCCCCATCTTTCTGCTTGAGCCTTCATTAAATCCATTAATTCGGGTCCTAATACTCCATCAGGAAATCCTGGAAAGTTTTCAACAAAAGTAGTTGTCATTAATTGACCTCCCGGAATTCCACCAGAATTAAATCCTGTTACTAAAAGAGGTTGAAGGTTTGCTCTGGATGCATAGATTGCAGCAGTATAACCTGCGGGACCAGAACCAATTATTACTATATTTTCTATGCTGTCTTGTTGCCCTTTTGTTTCCATTTAGTTATTTGCTTTAGTTCTAATATTAATAAATTAACCTTACTTATGGAGGTCGGATTTCACTCGATTAATTTCTCATTTATCTTTTGATCTAGCAATTCTTTTAATTCATTAGGGAAATTTAATACAGAATTTTTTAAATTTTCGTTTTCTTCACCAATATGCAATATCCATTCTCTGAATTCCTCTGCAATTGCATAACTATCTTCATATTTTTCAAGAGTATCCATCACAGATATTCTGTTTGTAGCCCAACATGTTGCTACATCAATTCTCTTTCTTAAAAAACTAGACATTCACACTCATAGACTTGTTAATAAGATAAACACAAGAATTGCTTAACACGTTGTCTAATAAGTTACAACTTTGTACTTTCAAACAATAATTTAAGAATTAGTTAATATTTACCCCTTAAATTGCTATAAATATAAAAAAAATGTAAAGAATTCGTCTTAAACAGCCTCTGTATGATTAACAAGAAGCCTTTCAACTTCGTCAAATCCTTCTTTTGCTGAATTAATTGCAAGCTCCTCGCTAACTTTTTCTTCCATAACTAATTTAGAAGATATTTTCCTTAAAAGAGTTTCTTTTTTTTCTCTTAGTGAGATAACTATTTCCTCTTCGATAATAGACTTTATAGCTTTAGAAATAATTTTTTTATCATTTGCTTCTTCAAATGTTCCCTGTACAAGTTCTTGGATGAATAACCTATGTACTTCACTACTTCTCAGGAAACTTTCAGTAGCATTGATAATGCCTTCAACAAGAGCTTCATCAGGTTCAGAATCATTTTCTGCTAATTTAAATTCCCAATCAAGATGTCTTCTTTGCCAGCCAGAAGAATGAAGGCTAGGCATTACTGTTTGAGAATAAGTGTCAACTGACATTTCGTAAATCCTTTCAGCTAGTTTTTCACACCAATCTTTCCCGTGCTTTTCTAAGTTTCTTTGCATGGTTTGCCTTGGAACAGCATGGCCGCCATGATGACTATGACAAACTCCATCTGGGCATTCGATAGCTTTTAAACTCATTAGGTTATTAATACTTATATTTTTTTAATAGCCATGATCTTGAAAAAAGAAAATATATTTTTAACAAAACTCAAACTCCAAGACTTTTGACTTTATTCAAATTATCTTTAGTATGTTTAAAAAATACTATAAATTGACAAATATACTAATTCCTATTGAAACAGCCTCTGGAGAGAAAAGAGTTTCAGCTACTCCAGGAGCTGTAAAAAAATTAAAGGGTCTTGGATGTGAAGTTTTTGTAGAAAGTTCAGCTGGAGAACTATCAGGGTTTAATGACACTTCATATCAAGAATCTGGAGGTGAAATTGTTAGTAAATCTAATGAAGGTATTTGGAAGAAGGCGGATGTTGTTTTTTGTGTTCAAACTCCTTCTGAAAAGAATTTAGAAAAGTTACAAAAAGGGGCAATTTTGTTAGGTCTTTTAGATCCACATGGCAATGAAAAACTTCGTGACACAATTATTAGTAAAAAGATCTCAGCTTTATCAATGGAATTACTTCCAAGGATTAGTAGAGCTCAATCATCAGATGTCCTTTCCTCTCAAGCCAATATCGCAGGGTATAAAGCAGTTCTTTTGGCTGCAAGTGAACTGGATAGATATTTCCCAATGTTGATGACTGCTGCAGGAACGGTACAGCCTGCGAAAGTTGTTGTTCTGGGTGGAGGAGTCGCAGGATTGCAGGCAGTTGCCACTGCAAAAAGATTAGGAGCTATTGTATTTGTGTCAGATATTAGGCCAGCGGTAAAAGAACAAGTTGAGTCTTTAGGTGCAAGATTTATAGAACTTCCTGAAATTGATGAAAAACCTGGAGAATTAGGTGGTTATGCAAAAGCAGTTACCCCTGAATTTCTTTCTAAACAAAAAGCTACTTTAACTAAATATTTATCTGAAGCTGATGTTGCTATTTGTACAGCGCAAGTTTTGGGTAAAAAGGCCCCTGTTTTAATAGACTCTCCAATGCTTGAAAAGATGAGGTCTGGTTCGGTAGTAATTGATTTGGCAGTTTCACAAGGAGGTAATTGCGAAGGAACAAAATCAAATGAAACTATCATTAAAGATGGTATAAAACTTATAGGAGCTGGTGAATTACCCTCATCAGTTCCTTATGATGCGAGCTCACTTTATGCTAAGAATTTAACATCTTTAATTACACCTTTTATAAAAGATGGTGTTATTAAATTAGATAAAGAGGATGAGCTTATATCTGGATGTTTATTAAGCGATGAAGGAGTTGTCCTTCAAAATAAAGTTTTTGAAAATTGAGGTTTTAAAATTATGTCTTTTATAAATCTTCTATGGGTCCTACTGCTTGGAAGTTTATTAGGTCTTGAGTTGATTGGAAAAGTTCCTCCAACTCTTCATACTCCTCTTATGAGTGGAGCTAATGCAATTTCAGGAATAACAATGTTGGCTGCATTAACTTTAATTGTCAAAGCAGGAGGTAACGTGCCACTTTTAATAATTGGTTCAGTTTCTCTTGGGTTTGCTCTTTTCAATGTTGTTGGAGGTTTCTTTGTAACTGATCGAATGCTCGCAATGTTTAACCGTAAACCATCAAGTAAGAAGTAATTATTAAGTATGAATCTACCTGTCATCATCAAATTCGTTATTGACCTACTAGCTGTACTTTTGTTGGCTTTGGGAATAAAAGGATTATCAAAAGTAAAATCAGCAAGAGAAGCCAATAGACTAGCTGCATTTGCAATGTCGTTATCAGTAATAGGATTACTATCCTATTATTTGGGTACATCTGGAATTGCTATTCAGTCTTGGATTTGGATAATAATTGGATCAATAATAGGTAGTTTGTTCGGAGCAATACTTGCAAAAAAAGTACCGATGACCTCCATGCCTGAAACAGTTGCCTTGTTTAATGGTTGTGGTGGTATGTCATCTCTTTTAGTGGCATTAGGAGTAGCTATTTTTCCTATATCTAATACTCCTGAAAATTTTGATTTTTTTAAGTCACTGATTAACGAAGTTTCAATATCTGTTTCTATATTTGTTGGTGCCATAACTTTCACCGGTTCAATTGTGGCAATGGCAAAGTTGCAGGGTTGGTTGTCAACTCCAGGATGGACTCAGAGCAAAGTTAGACATTTTGTAAATATTGTTTTTGCAGTTGCTTCCTTGATTGCCTTTTTTGATTTGATAAATGGCAATACAAGTACTATTTGGCTTTTAGTTATAGTTTCTTCTTTATTAGGTATAGGAGTTACTTTGCCAATTGGTGGAGCTGATATGCCAGTCGTTATATCTTTATTAAATAGCTATTCAGGGATTGCAGCAGCATCGGCAGGTTTCGTTGTAGATAGTCAGCTTTTGATAGTAGCAGGCGCAATGGTTGGAGCGGCAGGTCTAATACTTACTCAAGTAATGTGCAAGGGCATGAATAGATCATTGGTCTCAGTTCTTTTTGGAGGATCTTTATCTGCACAAAGCACAACCTCTTCTGGTTCAGGAGAATATACAAATATAACTTCTTGCAGTGTTGAAGAATGTGCATTGACTTTAGAGGCAGCCAACAAGGTAATTATTGTTCCTGGTTATGGTCTAGCAGTAGCTCAAGCCCAACATACTTTGAGGGAAGTGACAAAAAAACTAGAGCAAAATGGTATTGAAGTTGTTTATGCAATACATCCTGTAGCAGGGAGGATGCCTGGACATATGAATGTACTTTTAGCAGAAGCAGATGTTCCTTACGAACAACTTAAAGAGATGGACGTTGTAAATCCTGATTTTCCAGCAACGGATGTTGTTTTAGTTTTAGGAGCAAATGATGTGGTTAATCCTCAAGCTAAAAACGATAGCTCTTCTCCTTTATATGGCATGCCAGTTCTTGATGTGCAGGAAGCAAGAACGGTATTTGTAATTAAACGAGGTATGAGTGCAGGTTACTCTGGAATAAAAAATGATTTATTTGACCTGCCAAATACCTCCATGGTCTTTGGTGATGCAAAAAAGGTACTGAATGATTTGATTGGAGAGTTAAAGGATCTTGGTGTTGGGGAGAAATAATAGTAAATCTTTTAGTTTTTCAGATTACTTAAAAAATAAGCCATTTCGAGAAGTCTTACCTTGGATAGGTGGCGACTTACAAACTTTGAGAGATACTTTTGTTATTGATTTTGGTAAATCAAAAAAAAATAAAAAAATATTCTTTCCGATTAATAAAATTCTTTCTAAAAAATTTGAATGTGATTATCTTCTAGGATTTTTAGAATTACCTGAAGACGTAAACTCTCTTAGAGGTTTTGTAATCGTTACACATGGTTTAGGCGGCTCAACTAAACGGTTTGGTTTAAGAAGAATCTCTAGGAAATTAGCAAATAATGGTTTTGGAGTTCTTAAATTAAATCTAAGAGGATCTGGATCTGCGAGATATTTAGCTAAAGGAAATTATTGTGCTAGATGCTCCAGTGATGTTATTTCAGCAATAAATTATTTTAAAAAATTCATTAATTTAGAGTTTAAAGATCTCATTAAGATGAATAATATTCCAATTTATGGAGTTGGATTATCTTTAGGCGGAACAATTCTTTTAAATGCCTGTTTAGATTTTGATGAAAACAAAGGAGAAAAACTTTTTGATGGCCTAGCCTGCGTGAGTAGTCCTTTAGATTTATCATCATGCAGTCTCTGTATTGAAAAATCAAGAAATTATATCTACCAAAAATGGCTACTTCACCGCTTAAAAAGTCAGTTATGGAAGGGATTTAATGATGAAGGCAAAATTCTTAATAACGGGAAATTAAGAAAAAAAATTAGAAATTTAAAAAGTATAAGGGAATTTGATCAGAAATTTACAGCTCCTTGTTGGGGATTTAATTCTTTAGAAGATTATTATGTTGAAGCTTCTCCAATATTTAGAATCCAAAACTCAATAAAAAAATTACCTCAAATGCTTTTTATTCATGCCAAAGATGATCCTTGGGTTCCATATAAGGATACTTTAAATTTAAGAAAAGAATCTATTGATAAATTTACTATTTTTATAACTGAAAAAGGAGGTCATAATGGTTTTCATTCTATTAATGGCTGCTGGTCAGACGAAGTCGTGAAGAACTGGTTTATGAGTATCTAGGACTATTTAAAAATGGTGTTTTTTTTAAAATCCATTTTTCTATTGGCTTACCGTTAATAATATGTGATGTAAAAATTTCTGAAATTTTTTCTGGGGAAACTTTCTCGTACCAAATTCCATCAGGCCAAATGAGAAGAATTGGGCCGTTCTTACATATCCTTAAACAGTCAGCTTTTGATCTTAATATATGAACGTTTTTTGTACAGGGATCATTCTCAAATTTTTTTAAAGTCTTTTTCAGACATTCCCATGTTTTTTGACCTTCATTGCCTTTAAAGCATTTCTGTTTTGTGGGTGTTGCGCATAGTAGAAGATGCTTTTTAATATTCACTTTTATCCAATACTTATGTATTTTTTCCCTTTTTTAATTTCTTGCTTAACGAAAAGTCTGGCCCAATTGTCTACTTCAAGAATATCCTCCAATTCGGGACTCAAATTCAAATTTTCCATATGTGATTCACAAGCTTTACTTATAAATATTGGAATTTCTTGAAAAGAAATTTTTTCTTTAAGAAATTGTTCAACAGCCATTTCATTAGCAGCATTTAAGACTGCAGGCATAGTGCCAGAAGATTTTCCTGCGGCATAGGCAAGTCCCATGCATGGATATTTAAACTCGTCTGGCTCTTTAAAAGTTAATTTTCCAATTTCACTTAGATTTAATCTTTTCCAATTTGTTTTAAATCTTTCCGGCCAACTCATCGCATATAAAATAGGTAGCTTCATATCTGGCCAACCTAATTGAGCTAATACTGAAGAATCTTCCATCTCAATCATTGAATGAATAATACTTTGAGGGTGGATTACTATTTCGATATTTTCGTAAGAGGTCCCAAATAAATAATGAGCTTCTATAACTTCTAATCCTTTATTCATAAGAGTTGCAGAATCTACAGTTATTTTTTTCCCCATATCCCAATTAGGATGTGAAGTCGCATCTTCCACTGTGACATGCTTTAAATCCTCAACGGCCCAATCTCTGAAAGCACCTCCAGAAGCTGTTAAATGTATAGCTTTTAAACCCTTAGGTATCTCTCCTGTTGAAAAATCTGTATTTTCATAATTAGGTGATCCTTGTAAACACTGAAAGATAGCAGAGTGTTCTGAATCAGCAGGTAAAAGCCTACTATTATTTTTTTTTAATGCAGGAACAACAATTGGCCCTGCCGCAATTAAAGTTTCTTTGTTAGCAAGTGCAATATTTTTCCCCGCATTAATTGCCGACATTGTTGGGATTAAGCCTGCACAGCCTACTATCCCGGTTACCACAGTATCAGCCTTATCCCAGGCTGCAACTGCGTTAATCCCCTGCTTCCCGCCCAAAACTAAGGGAGCACTATCCAAATCTAAGTTGTTTATATTATCTTTTAAATCTTCTATAAGATTTTCATCCTCAATTGCAACCACCTCTGGTTTATGTGTTTTAACTTGTTCAGTTAATAAATTAATATTTCTTCCTGCAGAAAAAGCTACGGCTTTAAACTTATCAGGCTGCTCACTAGCTATTTCGAGAGTTTGAGTCCCTATTGAACCAGTTGAACCGAGCACAGTAATGTATTTCAATTTTCTCTGATATTTCTAATATCTTCCCATTTAAAGGTGTATTTAAAAAACAAAAATTTCAAATTGGTTTTTTTCTTAAAATTTAGACCCTTATCCATGTTGTTATTTCCTTTGATTGATCAATAAGTTCAATACCTTTTTCTTTTAACAAATTCCTGATTTCATCTGCCTTCGCATAATTCTTTTCATTTTTTGCTTTAAATCTTTCATTAATAAACGATGATATTTCTTCTTCTGTTATTTTACTTTCTTTTACTAAAACCTCTTTTTTAAGACCAAGCACCTCAGTTAACTCTTCAAGAGTTTTAAAATTCCCGAGTAGAAAAAATTTTTCATTTAGGTCTATTTCAAAACTTTCTATTCTTTGAAATTGGTTTAAAAAGTTTTTTAATGGTTTCGCTAAATCATAAATAATTGCAATAGCTCCTGCTGTATTAAGGTCATTACCCATAGCTTCAGAAAATTTAAGCTTTTTTTGAGATAATTCAAAACTTATTTTCTCTTTATATTTTTCTTTGATAGATTCAATCTTATCAATAGATTCAAAAGCACCTTTTGTAATGTCCATGAAAGAAAGGGCTATATTAATGATTTTCCAGGCTTCTGAAGCACTTTTTAAAGCCTCTTCAGTAAAATCAAGTGGTTTTCTATAATTTACAGTCATAACAAAATATCGCAAAGTCATTGGGCTTATGCCTGAATTTATTAGTTCTCTAATAGTTTTAAAATTTTTCAGGGATTTACTCATCTTCTTTCCATTTACATTGACCATCCCATTATGTAACCAATAATTTGCTAGTTTTTTGCCATTTGCTGCTTCTGATTGGGCTATTTCATTTTCATGATGTGGAAAAATCAAATCAGAACCACCTAAATGGATATCAATAGTATCTCCTAATTCATCTTTAACCATCGCCGAACATTCAATATGCCATCCTGGCCTACCTCTACCCCATGGCGAATCAAAATATGGTTCATCCTCTTTGGCTTTTTTCCATAAAGCAAAATCTTGAGGATTAAGTTTTTTATCATTTTCCTCATTATCTAGTCTTCCTTGCTGATTGATATTTTGTTCTTGTATATTTTGATTACTTAGCTTTCCATAATTTTTATTTTTAAAAACAGAATAATAAACATCACCATCCTTAGAATATGCATAACCTTTATCCTCAAGAATTGTAATGAACGAGCAGATATTGCATATATGATTCGTTGCTCTTGGCATACTATCTGGACGCATTATCCCTAAAGAATCCATATCTTTATGAAATTCACTAATATTCTTTTCAGATACTTCCTTCATTGAACTGCTTTCCTCTTTGGCTCTTTTTAAAATCTTGTCATCGATATCTGTAAAATTTTGAACATACTTCACTTTAAAATCACTGTAAATTAAAAATCTTCTCAATACATCCCAAGCTATATAACTTCTGGCATGACCAAGATGACATAAATCATAAACAGTTACTCCACAACAATAAATTTTCACTACATCATCAATAGGCTTAAAAACCTCAACCCTTTTGCTTAAAGTATTAAAAAGTTTGATCATCTTAAACTAAGTATTTCATAAGGTTTATTTTGTCTCCATCCAATTGTCTCCAATTCCAATATCAACTAAAAGAGGCACATTTAATTTTACACAATCTTCCATAGTCTTCTTTACTAATTGCGTCGTAATTTCCAAAAAATCTGGTTCAACTTCAAACAATAATTCATCATGTACTTGTAAAAGCATTTTTGCGGGAACATTCATTTCTATGAATTTCTTATTTAGTTGAACCATTGCAATTTTAATAATGTCTGCACTTGAACCCTGAATTGGTGCATTTGCTGCGGCTCTTAATGACTGTGCTTCCATGCCAGCCCTTCTTGCAGATTGCAAGTCAATTTCGTAAGGATCTTTCCCTATTAATCTTCCAAGTCCATTTTTATCAAACTTAAATTCTCTCTTTCGACCAAAAATTGTTTTTACATAACCTTTTGATAATGCAAGCCTTTCTTGGAGTTCAAGAAATTTGAAAATTTTTGAATATCTTTCTTTGTACTTTATTAGGAATTCTTTAGCCTCTGGAGTACTTACTCCTGTTGAACGGGCAAATTTTTTTATCCCCATACCATAGATAACTCCAAAATTTATTGTTTTCCCAACTCTCCTTTCGTCGGGCGATATTTCTTCTTTCTCGAAAATTAATCTTGCAGTCAAAGAATGAATGTCATCATTTTTATGAAATGCATTAATTAATATTTCTTCATCCGCTAAGTGAGCAAGTATTCTCAATTCGATCTGAGAATAATCAGCTGATAAGAGTTTCCAATTCTTTTCAGGCAAAAATGCTTTTCTGATTCTCCTACTAAATTCAGTCCTAACTGGGATATTTTGAAGATTAGGATTGCTACTACTTAATCTCCCAGTCGCTGTAGCTGCTTGATTAAAGTTTGTATGAACTCTTCCTGTCTTTTCGTTAATAAGTGTTGGAAGAGCATCAATATAGGTGCTAAGTAATTTGCTAAGTGTTCTATGTTTTATTAAATGTTGGATTATTTCATGTTCGTCGACTAATCGTTCAAGAACCACAGCATCTGTACTCCATCCTGTTTTTGTTTTCCGCGATTTCTTTTTATCCAAATTTAATTTCTCAAACAAGATCTCACCGAGTTGTTTTGGTGAAGATAGATTAAAGTTTCCCTTTGCTAATTCATAAACTTTACTTTCAATATCTTTTAAGGTACTTTTTAGTTCTTTTGAGAGTTTATTTAGATAAGGGATGTCGATGGTTATCCCATTCATTTCCATTTGAGACAATACCGGCTCTAAAGGCAGTTCGATTTCTTCGAACAATTTGATTAATTCATTTTTTTCTGTTGAAAATCTTTCTTTAAAAATTTTGACAATCTTAAAAGTTAGAAATACATCATAACCGCAGTAAATACTTGCTTCATCAATATCAACAAATGAAAAGTCTTTATTTTTTCCAACTGTTTCCTTAAATGAAGGAGGCTTAAATCCGAATAATCTAAAACTAATTTCACTTAACCCATGCTTCTCCTGATTATTTAGAAGATAGTCTGCTAACAAGGTGTCAAATGTTACGCCGTTAAGATCAAGTCCGTGATTAAAAAATATTTGCCTGTCAAATTTAGAATTTTGGAGTGCCTTTTCTTTTTTTGGATCTTCTATCCAAGTTCTGAGTTTTGAGAAAACATCGTCAATCGATAATTGATTGGGTGTCTCTTTTTTTGTTTGATGACCAAGAGGTATATAAAATAAATCATCAGTTCCTTCTCCAAGACATAGTCCTATCCCAACAAGTTCCGCATCGATTGGATTTAAACTGTTAGTCTCTGTATCTAAAGAAACTATCTCATTGGTCTTTTCTAATCTTTGACTTAATTTATCAAGTAATTCAAAATCATTTACAACAGTTACTTGGATGTTAGGAATTTTATTTTCAATATTTTCTAATTCACTTTTAATAGAGATCTTTGGATCTTTCTCCTCCTCTTGAGCAACGTTATTTTTGTCAAAACCACCTTTGCTGAAAGTTGAATTGAAAATATCAATTTGCCGAAGTAATGTTGATAATTCTAGTTTTTGCAGTGACTCCGAGAGAAGTTCTTGATTTATATTTTTTAATTCATAACCATCACTTAATATCAAAGGCACTTCAGTATTGATTTTTGCTAAATCTCTAGAAAGAAAAGCATTATGTTTATCATTTCTGAGTTTTTCTATAACTGAACCTTTGATGAAGCCTTTATATTTTTTATCATTATTCTGCTTAATCTTCTCCAAAGCTTGATAGATTCCATCAAGTGTATCGTTTTCTTTTAGTAGATTAATTGCAGTTTTAGGTCCCACTCCTCTAATACCAGGAATATTATCAGAACTATCTCCAGTAAGTGCTTTTAGATCAACTACTCTTTCTGGAGCAACACCTAATTTTTCTTTTACTCCATTTTCATTCATAAGGGTTGGATTTCCACTCTTCGCATATGGACCACCACCCATATAAAGTACATAAATATCTTTTTGATCATCTACTAATTGAAATAAGTCTCGATCCCCAGAAAGAATATTCACGCACCATCCTTTAGAGGAAGCATCATTTGCAATTGTGCCTAGTAGATCATCTGCTTCGTATCCTGGAGATTTAAAAATTGGTAAATTAAGGCTTTCTTCTAAAATGATTTCTAGTTGTTCAATATCCTGAAAAAAAACATCTGGTGCTATATCTCTATTGGCCTTATAATTTGGATCTAATGCATGCCTAAAAGTAGGTTTTTCTGTATCAAAAGTAATACAAACACCCTCAGGACTAATATTTTTGCAATTATCCAGAAGGCTTTTTAGAAATCCATATGTGACACTTGTAGGAAATCCCTCTTTGGTAGTTAAACCCCCATCAATCCCTTTGCTAAATGCATAGAAGCTTCTAAAAGCAAGTGAATGGCCATCGACTAAAAGTAAAATTGGTTTTTTAGAGTTTTCAGATTTTAAAATCATTTTCTCTTCTTAGACCAAGGTGGTATATCAATAAAGATTTGTTCTCCAGCTTCTAATCCATCAATTACTGAAGTTTTACTTCCACTACTAATACCAATTTCAATTTTTTCAAATTTGGGAGAATTGTTTTTATCGACTTTTAAAACTCCTTTTTCACCTTTTTCTGTGACAATAGAAACTGTTGGCACTAAGATTTTTTCTTCATTACCTTCGACTCTAAATTCAAGATCAGTGGTCATTCCAATTTTAATTTCTTCAGAAATATCTTTAAAATTTAAAGTAACTTCAAATGAGGTTACATTATTATCTTTTACAGCTCTTGTAGCTATTTTTTTAACTATGGCATTATATTTTTTTGAAGGATAAGCCTCAACTCTCACGGAGGCTTCTTGACCTATTTTTATTCTGCCAATGTCACTCTCAGGAACTTTGGCAACAATTTCTAAACCCTCTGATAGTTCAAAAATAAAGTTTTTGGTTTTAGGGTCTGAACTTAAATTTGTACTCGGAGTGACATAAGATCCTATCTCCGCATATTTTGCAGTTATCTTTCCTCCATATGGTGCTTTAATTAAATAGAAACTTTTTTCAGCTATTGCATCATTAAGTTTGGCACTACTAATGTTGTAGTTATTTTTATAACTTTCGTAATCTTCTTTGCTTACTGCACCTTCTTGATATAAGTATTCTCTTCTTGAAAATTCAGATTTTTGTTTTTCTAGATTTAACTCAAGCTCTTCAATTTTGTAGATGAAGTCTTCATCATCAAGAGAAGCTAAAACCTGATCTTTTTTTACAAGATCGCCTTCCTCTACTCTAATTTCTTTTATTACACCTTGCTTCCTAGGTCCAATATTGCTTGTCCTGATGGCTTTTACTTCACCACTTGTATTAATTGAATCTGAGAGGATTCCTTTTTCAACTTGAACTACAAAATCAGAAATATCTTTTGACTTATTTTTCTTGAAGGAATTGGTTACAAAAACGAAAAATATAGCTAGAGAAAGCAATATAATTCCATTTCTTAGATTTATATTCTTTTTTATTAAATCAAGCATTTCTTTTGAAAAACAGCAGTAGATTATATTTAGGAACTAAATGAATAATCAAGACGATTATAATTAACTTATAAAGGATTGGTTAAGTAAATACTATATTACTAGAAGATGTTTTCTTGATAATTTTTCCATAAATTTTTTAAAATGTTAAAAGCAGGTATTATTGGATTACCAAACGTTGGAAAATCAACTTTATTTAATGCACTTGTAGAAAACGCTAAAGCACAAGCGGCTAATTTTCCCTTTTGTACTATAGAACCTAATAAAGGCACTGTTTCTGTCCCAGACCAAAGGTTGCAAGAGTTAGGTGATTTAAGTTCTAGCCAAAATATTATCCCAACAAAAATTGAATTTGTTGATATCGCAGGACTAGTAAAAGGAGCGAGCCAAGGAGAAGGTTTGGGAAATAAATTTTTATCAAATATTAGGGAGGTTGATGCAATAGTTCATGTTGTAAGGTGCTTTGAAGATAGTGATGTAATTCATGTTTCCGGAAAGGTAGATCCCCTGGATGACATTGAGATAATTAATCTGGAATTGAATTTAGCTGATTTATCCCAACTCCAAAAAAGAAGGGGAAGAATTAAGAAACAGGTTAGAACCAATAAAGAGGCAGCAAAAGAAGATACCCTACTAGAAAAAATTGAAGAAGAGCTTCAAAAAGGACTTTCAGTTAGATCAATATCTTTGAGTGAAGAAGAAAATTTAATCATTAAGCAATTAGGCTTCCTTTCCGCAAAACCAATTATTTACGCAACAAATTTGAATGAAAATGATTTAGCTGAAGGTAATGATTTCTCATCAAAAGTTCAGAGTTTTGCAAATTCTGAAAATACAGAATGCATAAAAATATCAGCACAAGTCGAATCTGAATTAATTGAGTTAGAACCGGAAGATAAAAAAGACTACCTTTTGGGTTTAGGAGTAAAAGAAGGGGGCTTAAGTTCTTTAATTAGATCAACATATAAATTACTGGGATTAAAAACTTATTTCACCACCGGCGAAAAGGAAACAAAAGCATGGACTATAAAAGATGGGATGACTGCACCGCAAGCAGCAGGAGTCATTCATACTGATTTTGAAAAAGGATTTATTAGAGCCCTAACCATTTCATATCAAAATTTAATTGATTCAGGTTCAATTGCAAATGCAAAAACTAAAGGTTTACTTAGAAGCGAAGGTAAGGAATATGTTGTAAAAGAGGGAGATGTAATGGAGTTCTTATTTAATGTCTAGTTTGTCTTTTAAGGCTTACTATTTTGATTTTGGAATTTAAATTCTAAAAATGAAATTAATAAAATTAATAAACAGCCCAAGCAACTTCCAAGTAACCCAAAAACAATGGTTGTAAAGCCTTCATTGTACCCGTATTCTAATTGTGGTAAGTGAGGAGGTATTGGCATTATTATTTTTCAACAGAATTTTCTATATCTTCAAGTAAATGTTTAGTTGACCTACTAAAACCATTTGTTTTTAAATAGTTTTGAGCCTCTCTAAATTTTTCAGCTACTCTTTTTGCATAAGGAGTATTCATTGAATTTTGAGTCATGTTGAAAATGCGACTCATTTTATAATCTGATTTAAATATACCCTTGATAAGTATTCAAAAATACAAGAATATAAAAATAGGATTTTTTACTTACTAAAAAATTAAATTTATAAAGTTCTTGATTTTCCAAAGTAAAGTTTTTACAAATTAGAGAAAGTGACAATGACAAATATATTTTTAATACTTGTTTTGCTGATTATTTGTTTTGTACTTTTATTTTCCATATTTTTTTATTCAAAGCGAAACAATAAGTCAGCTAAAAAAACAAAAATTAATGCATCTTATATACCTTTCTCAAAAGAACAAGAATTTAATCCAGATATAAATACAGATAATTGGCATTTACATAAACTTAGATTAGAAAAATTTAGAAGATCACAATATAGGGGATTAACTTTCTTTTTAAGTTCAAAAAATAGAATTTACTATCTTTCTGAAAAAGGGTCTAAAGTATATTGCTAACAAGATAAATTAATTTTATAAATAAGAAAAAGCCTTTAGAAAATAATAATTTGAATGAAGTATTTATTTTTACTATCAGAAAAGTTCTATAGGTTCATCGAATGGGAGTGGAATACCTTAAAAAATCTAAGAAGGGAAAAAAGAAAGAATTTTTTTCTTAGAGGATCTTTTGCTTTATTTAGTTTATTATCTGTTCTTTTCTTGATACTTTCACCTCCTATTGCTTTTGGAATATTTTTTGGAGAGGGATTAAAATTTAGTATTTTCTTTATTTGGATATGGATTTTAAATTTAAAGTTTTTTTGAAAAAGTATAATTAATTCTCTTAGATTATTTAAAATACTATAAAAAATAACCTTATGCCAAAAATATTCAAACAAAATAAATTTGCTTTGTTGGGAGCCAATATATTAATAATTTTATTATGGGTAACTATATCTACTTTTTTAACAAATTTATTTCAAAGTGAAAATGCCCCATTTTATTTATATAAAATCTCTTTTTTAATAAGATTTCTCCCTCCTATTTGGGTTACATGGTTCTTATGGATAAAAAGAGGTGGTTTAAAAAGATAAATGAAACAAGTACCCTAGCATATTTACTATAGAAATGAATCAGTTAAAATCTGTGCTCTTATTTGAAATTTTTAAGTAAGAATTAGGTAATTGAAAGGTTTTTTAGCTAAGAAAAGATCTCTTTTTTTACAAATATTTTTTCTCAAAAAATATTTGTCAGTATCACTATTTAAAGTACTCGTGAAGATCGATTTTATTAAAAATTAAGCAGGTAATCTATTATCAATTTCCAACTCTCCAGAATCCATAAGACGGCCGATTTTAATAACTAAAGCCATATCTAACCTTGAAAATTCAGATTGATGGTTAGTTATCCAATCAAGTTCCGAGAGAGTTATAACTCCCAAAGTATTTACCTTAAGAAAAAGTAAGCCTAAATTCATATTAAAAAATTCCTGGAACTATCCAGCCGAATAAACCATAATTTACAACTAGCGCGAAAAAACCCATCATGGCCATTCTTCCATTAGTTTTTTCAGCATTTTGCCAATAAGTAGTTTTTGAGTCTTCCATTGATTTTGTAGTAATTTTTAAATAAGTCTTAAACGAAGCCAGGAATTATCTGTCCAGTAGTTAGATATGCACCAATAGCGGCTATAAGTCCAATCATTGCAAACCTTCCATTAAGTGTTTCTGCAACAACTTTCTCTTTTTCAATTGTTTTTGTTTTTGTGATTGTTTCAGTCATGTTTTTTGTTCGATAAATAAGGTTAGTTTTTGGATTCTCGTAATTAATCAATAGTAAAAAGAATTTTTAATATGAAAAAATTTTTCTATTAAAAATTTAGTTACCGGATTGATAAGCTTTAACTAGTTTTTTATAAAGTTCCGGAGAAATAGGTTCCATTTTTAGAAGATTCCAGGAATTATTTGTCCTGTTGTTATGTACGCACCAAGCAGAGCAACGAAACCTATCATTGCCCAACGACCATTAACTTTTTCTGCGTTTTGAGGGTAACCGTCATATGAGACAGACTCATCAATATATGGACGAGTTTCAGCAGGAAACATATTTTGTCTTCCTCCAGATTCTGTTGTTACTTGTGAATTAGACATTTCTTTATTTGTAATTGTAAATAAATGTAACATAAGTATTAAATTATGTAAAGTAAAAGGGTATTTTTTAATGTTTTATGAACTGTCTGTATCAGTATCGTTACATAAGTGCCATTATTTTAACTAAATTGAATGGTTTGTTTTGATATTTAAAAGATTTATAGTTATTTTGAGTAATCTTTCTTCCTAATAATTAATTATTCCCTAATAAAACTTTATGATTCAATATAATTCTTGGCTGATAAAGATATATTTCTATCTCTTGAGCATTTTAAATCCCCTAGTTTTTGGATCATTCTGGCTAGCCAAAATTGTGTGATACCTCTGTCTATAAATTTTCTTGGAGTTCATTCAATTGCTCCCGGGGGAGGATTTTGTTAGAAAATTTAAGTTCTGCTTCTCCTAGGTGATTTGTATAAAATGGATTAGTAAAAATTTTTAATATCATTCTTTGGAAATATTTCGCTCATATCAAAAAAAATTAGTCTGCTTTCCTCAGCGTTAAAAAGTATGCCGTTGGGTGTAAAAATACCACTGCCATATTAAAAATTAGACCAAAGATTAGCCTCTCTCTAAGTGAATCTAATAAATAATATATGTACTATTATCTATATTTTTTATTAACCTTGATGTCAATAGTTATATTGGGTTAAGTACCTATTTACTATTAAAAAATTTCTATTTGAATTAAAAAATAATTATATTATTCAATGAACCATAGAGAAGACTTAGAGTTTCAGCTTCAGAAAGCCACTTTAGCAATACAAGAAGTTATAGAGGATCTGAAAATAACTGATAAGGAAAAGCAAGAAACAATAAAAAAACTAATGAATTTCAAAGAAGCAATAATCTACAAAGGAAAGGAGCTTCATATTGAATTAGAGGCGGCATAGATTTATCTTCATAATTTAAAAAAAAATAGGAATTGCTATTATCAATTAATTAAAAAACAAAAATTGACCTTAATGGCCCCTGGAACATCTGATTTGATACTTCTTATATTAGTATTTCTGGGCCTACAAGCTTGGTGGATAATTCCGATAATTAAAAAGAACAATATGATTAATGAAAGAGGTAAAGAATTAAGAGATGAAATAAAGCATTTGGAAAAAATATATAAGAAATAGCTTAAGATATTAGGAAGAACAGCTGTAGTGTGATATGCCTCCATTATTAAAGAATTCTCTTGGTTTAAGACGATTATATTTTTTTGATATTTCAAGGGATTGCTCTTCATATGGATTACTTAAAATGGATTGTAGGTCCTCTATTAATTTGTAATTACCTCTCTCAGCCTCTTCATACGCAGGAACGATCATCCATTCACGCCAAGTATATTTTGGATTTACCTTCTTCATTAATTGGGATATTTTTTTAGGATCAATATCTTTATTTAAACAACTTTTCCATTTTTTGAGCCAAATGTTCCATTTGTTTTTAATTTCCTCAGTGGGAGATAAGTAAAAACTGTCTTTTAAGAGAAGAATATTCTCAGGGATATCAGAAAGATTTCTGAAAAAAATAGTGAAGTCAGCCTTAGAAATAACCATGAGATTTAAAAGTTCATTGGTAAGAGTTTCTTCATATTTTTCTAATCCAAGTTTTTTGGCCCACATTAATTGAATTTCTTTTCTCATTAAATTAGAAAAATCATTTTTGATTTGCTCTAATTTTTCAATATCTTTTTTATCTTCTTGAAGTAACGGCAGGAGAGATGAACAAAACATCTTAAAATTTATTTCAGCGGCAAAAGGCTGATTTAAAAATGAGAAATGCTCTCCACCACCAGTCCAAGGCTGAAACCTTGGATCAAATAATTCACAAAAACCAAAAGGACCATAGTCCAGAGTAAATCCTCCTGCAGCACAATTATCGCTATTAAAATTGCCTTGGCAATAACCTACCCTTATCCAGTTAGCAACAAGTGATATGAATCTTTCTCGATATAAATAAGCTAACTTAATTATCTGCTCAGCAAATGAGCTACTAGCATCAATTTCTTCTTTGTAGTTTCTATCTATAAGATGTTGCACAAGAATTTTAAGCTCATTAAAAGCATTATTATGTGAATTATTTCGCACTCTGCGAGCAAAGAGTTCTATCTGACCAACACGCAAAAATGATGGTGCTACACGTGTAGTAATTGCGGCATGATTATCAACCATGATATCAGGCTCAAAATAATTAGATCCCCTTGTATACCAGGGCCTTCTAACTATTTCTGTTTCTGATACGTATATTGTTAAAGATCTTGAAGTTGGAATTCCTAATGCATGCATCAACTCTTGTGCGAGGAATTCACGAACACTTGATCGTAAGACAGCTCGACCATCCGCACCGCGACAATATGGGGTAGGACCTCCTCCTTTGAGTTGCATTTCCATCCTTTTCCCATTAAATAAACCTTCGAATACAGAAATTGCTCGACCATCTCCATATCCATCACCTGTCCCAAAAGGGCATTGCTGTGTGTATTCAGTACCATAAATAGACAATGCATACCCCGTTGCCCAGCCAAAGGGACTAATTGGTGAATCTGCGACTTCAATATCCCCTGAAAAAAAACTACAAAACTTTTTATCTTTTGTAAGGTCTGAACTTAATCCCAATTCTTCAAATAATTTTGAGCTATGCGCTATGTATTTTGATTCTGGAATTGGTGTTGGAGTTACGGGAACATAATGACCTGAATACACTGGTCTAGGCTTGTGATCCTTGCCATCATTTGTTGACTGAGGATCAGCGTTAAGAGAATTTATTAAAGAAAAATCTGCTAATTTTGAAAACTCAGAAAAGTTTTTCGTTAATTTATTTTTTGATGATTTAGTTTTTTGTAAGATTAATTTATTCTTCATTCTAAAAAAAGGTTTTAATTGCCATAGGATCAACAATTTTATTTATTTTAAATGGAATTTTACGGATTTGAATTTGAGCTGGTTTACTTTTCTATAAAAATTACCTTAATAAAAACTTAAAAAATGATCATAAATTTAGATTTGATGAGTAAAAAATCCCTAATTTAGTTTAACTTTAAGACCAGAAAGTGATGAAAAATATCTTAAAAGAGATTTCAATGGAGTTATACGAGCATTCAAGATAATATAGAAATCCTTAGCAAATTAAAACGTCAATATTTGATTTTTTTTTAAAGTTTGTTTTCATAGATATAAATTACTTCTTCCACAAAATTTATGTTCATGCCTCAATCTACTTTAGAAAGTTTGTTATTTTTTTTGGTGCTTTCTATTGTAGCTACTTATCTTGTAAAAATTAAATATGGTTCTAACTTAAAAGTGCAAAAATAATTTATCGAATTGTTTTTTTTCAATAACTTTATATTATTTACTTAAAGTAGAAGATCCATAATTGACTTAACTTTAAGTAAAACTCTTATGACTGAAAAAGAACAAATCACTTCCTTACTTTATGAGCTTGCTACTCCCCAAAAGATGGGCTCATTTTTTGTAAATAATGCAACTTCTGATTTCTTGTTTATAAGACCAAGTGGTAATCCTATAAGTGCAAAAGGATTTGAAGAAATGATGAATTCTGGCGATGTCGTTCAAGAAAAAGCTGAAATAACAAAGATACATAGGTTTGAATTTCTCAGTAGTGACGTTGCAATGTGTGTCTTTACACTTGGAGCTAAGTTTACTTACAAAGGCACTCTTAATGATGATTTGCCCACAGTGACTTCAATTTTTAAGAAAGTTGGAGGTGTCTGGAAAATTCATTGGATGCAAAGATCATCAGGAGATTCAGATTTATCTTTATGGGATTAAAAATATTAAAAAAAGTTCTTATCATCAATTAAATTTTTAATAACAAAATATATTTCTCTATTTCCTAATTTATTTTTTATTTGATTTTAAGTTAAGGATTCTTTGATTGATTAAGAGGTTTTATTACCTGAATTTTTTTAATTCTTTTTTTTTTTTTAAATTTATTAGTTCCTTTAAAAGAACTTTAATTTCAGAATTTGAGAAGCTAGAGTCCTTTTCTATTTTTATAAAAACTTCTTATATTTTTTAATGCTTGCTCAATCAAGGTAGTTTTTTGGAGAAGCCTTATGAATTTTAATAAACGCCGTTACAGTTAAACCCGCTGCAATCTAAAACTCTTAAAATATTTATAACCAAGTTATGAAATTTATAATCAAAAAAGAAAGCCCAGGTTGTTAAGATAGCAATAGCAGAAAAAGAAAAAGCAGCATATTGCAACCAATGTGTTCCATTCCTATCTAAACCATTTTTATCAAAATCAGAATTACTCAATTTTAACTTTTCTAATATCTTAAGAAAAAAAATCTCCTAATGTTGAAATGAATTTAATTTTGATTAATTTTTGGTAAAACTACTTTCTTGTAAGCTATTTATTATATTTTGATATTCAATGAATCTTGATAAAGCCATCTCCCAAAATAAATTTTGTGATTTATATAGGATTATCTTAAAATTAATAATCAATAAAAATATATATTTAAATTTATATTGGTAATTACTTACTAAATTAGTGTAATGAGATTTAATAAAGTTTTTTGGGTATGGGGACTATTTCCCTCTACAGAAACTAAAATTTTAAATGAAATAAAAGCTTTAGTTCAAAGTAAATTAAAAAGCCCTGATTTTGAAACTCACATAACTATTGCAGGACCTTATTTGAATATTGATAAATCTTTTTTTACTAAATTAAAAACTTTTGGAGAAAATAGTTCAGTAATTATGTTGAATTTCGATGGATATAATTTCAAACAAGAAATGTTTAAATCATTTTATATTTCAATAAAAAATTCAAGAAACATCGAAGAACTAAGAAAAAATATTTACGAATTAAATAAATTTGATTTGAAAAAAAATTATTTGCCTCATATTAGTTTGTCCTATGGGAATCATGATATAAACGAAAAAAAAAAATTGATTTCAAAATTACCTGTGTTTAATAAACCAATCAAAATGTCAAAAATTGCTTTAGTTGAGGTAGATGAGAAAATAAATCTTTGGAAAATTTTAGAGAGTTTTAATTTGAATTAAAATAATTTTGAAAAAGCTACTCTAATAAAGAGGGAAGATATTCTCTTGGATCGATAGTTGGATCATCAATTCTTAAAATACTTTGGTAACAAAAACTGCCAATAATGGGTTGCAATGATTTCTTAAAAATTGACTTAATACTATTCTTTTTTGAATCTATTTTATAAGTTTTTGAATCCAAATACTTTCTTTTATAGAAGAGGGCATTTTCAAATTGAACCTTTACATTTTCAATCATATTTTGAAGTATTGAATCTTGATAATTTAATAATTCAATAAGAAACTCATTATTTTTTTCAAGAAATTTAAGTTTTTCAATTAAGGATTTTTCATTTTTAAAGTAACAGAAATGGTGAAAGGGAATTTTCCCATAACAATCATTGTAATGCAGCAAACAAAGCGATCTTGCTGACATTGCCTCCAAGAAACTATTTCCCCTAACAGGACGGCCACTTAATTTAATGAAGTATTTGGATGATGAAAGCTTTTTTAAATTTTCTTCAATTTTTTCGGAATGAAATTCAACATTTAAATTTAACGAATAAAATTTTTTAAATAATCCATGATTTTTTGATTTATTAATTGCGCTGTTGATTTCTACATAAATGCCTTTTTTGTATTGAGAAGTCTTAAAATTATCAAAAATATATCTTGGGGGTAGGAATGTATAGGGCATATTAATTTTTTTAAGGTTTCCAAGAGGAGTATTTGGATAATCATGAGAAATAAAGTAATCCCAACATGAACTTTGAACTGGAAATCTTCCTTCTCCAGTCATACAGGTCCATAAAATGTCAGGATGTTTTCTTCTTATTGATATTGGAACAGCAAAATTAAGACTAATTACAATATCATATTTTGACCAATTTATTTTTTCAGCATCAATGGAAAAATCATTTGGACATCTCAAGGGTAACCTTGAGGAGTTAATTCTTATTTTGGTTGTTTCAATTAATTTGTAATCTTCTTTTGACAAGTAATCTTTTGGGATTTGACAAAATCTAATCCTTTGACCTGCTATTGAATTATTACTTTTTACTATAAAAAAATCACTTCCAAATATTTCTAATAAGCCTATTGGTCCAGTCCTTAACAAGGTTGATCTTATCAGATCTGATGAGGTGTCATTATTGTCTCCAATCCATAGATCCTGATAACATGCCTCTTTGATAAATGCAATTTTAAACATTTAAACTTTAATCTTAAAATAGAATGAACCAGGCTCTAATCCTTTTGAAATGTATGGACAAACTACTTTTAGTTCATTGAAGTTATTATGGTAAAGGAAATTTAGTGCTGCAACTATTTCATATTTATTTGAGTTTGATAATAAAGCCTCTAGAAGGTATTGCTCATTCCAAAAATAAACTTCGTCTCTTATCCATTCATCTAAATAATCTCTTGGTGTAAAGATATCATGAACATGAACATATACTCCATTTTTCAAGGTTGGAACTATCTCAAGATATTCTTTAAGTACATCTCCTTGAGGCCGTATAATATGTGAAGAATCAATAAAAAGAATATCATTTTCTTCTAGACTAGAAAAAATACTTGTATCACAATCCTCTGCAAGTTTTCTGATTACTTTTACTCCAATATCTTCTAACCATGGCATTTCATAGGGCTCTATGCATATATGTTCACATTTAGTATTGCTTTCTTCTTTATTTTTCTTTAAGGCTTGGTAAGCAATCTTAGTTGAGTCCCCTGAACCAATTTCAACCAATTTATTAGGTTTAAGATGTCTAATGATCTGGTAAAGGAACTCTGCATCACCAAATTTAAAAGCCCCTCTAATGTCAAAATCATATATTGATTCAGGTAATTTCTTTAGATTAAGGTTTTCAAGTTCTTTTTTATAAATTAGCTTTTTCATAAAAATTAGTTGTTTATTATGGTTCAAATTAATTCCTGGGAGATGTCTTGGTTCTCTTAGGGATTTTTTTAATCTAGCATCATTAAATAGCGGTTGATAATAATGATCTAAAATAGGGTATACGCCTACTTTTTTTAAAAGTTCTCTAGATTTCGGCAAACTAACTCCGGTATACTTTGTATATAATTTTATAAATGGAGCAATTAGTAATAACTGATAGTAAAAAAATTTATCAACAACTTTTAATGGTATGTATTTCAAGATAATTTTCTTTAATAATTTCAAAACCATTTTAAAAGTAAATTATTAAGTGGAATTTGATATCCGATAACATAATACCAAGCTTATAAATGTTTTACATTATTGTTAATCTGTTTACTATTTTTTAAAAATTTAATTGACGTTTTAATTTAGTAAAAATTTTTTAAAAAAAAACTATACTCTCTCTTTAGCGATAAAATAGGATATTTGGCTTAAGTAATTAAAGCTGATTTAAATTTTGTATTTTATAAGAATTACTGCTAAATTTTCTTAGGAAAAAATATTTGCAAGTGAGAATGATTAAATACCAAATCTTATTCTGTTTTCACTAGCAATCAATAAGACTTTGTATTTAAATTAATAAAAAAAGTTAATAATTTATTTTGAGATTATCTATTAAACAGAATCATAAGTATTAAGAAGATCAAATTAAGTCTAAGTTTTTAATACTGGCTATATTTAAAAATTATTTAAAAACCTTTTAATTTTTTTTTTCTAATAATTTTCTTGATACCTAAATAAAGCCAACTAAGATAAATTTTTGAGAAATAAATAAAATTAGAAAAAGTTAATCTCATCGCATATATTCCATGTCTCGAATTGTATAAAGGAGAAAACATTTTTTCTGCGACTGGATCAATGGGATTTGGTTCAGATATTATCGAAGGTGTAGAAAAAACATTAATTTTTTCTTGAACCTTTTTTGATAAATGAATTGATGGAATCGAATAAGAATATATTCTTTTTTCATGATTTTTTGAGTAAAACTCAAATGTAATATCTCTATTTTTTTCTTGAGTAATATTGGGTGATCTACCATGAATTAATCTACTATCAAAAACAAGTAAATCGCCTTTGTTCACCTCACAATATTTTTTTTGGTTAGCCAATTTGGATTTAATATTAGAACTTATAAAATGTGGAACTTCATCTTTATTTGCCCATATGTGAGATTTTGGAAAAACAAATAGTGGTCCATTTTTAATTTTTATCTCATTGCAATATAAAATTGCTCTAAAATGATCTGCTGAATAATCAATGCAATCATTATGTTCTGGAAGTTCAGAATTAAGTAAAAATGATTCAGCCCAAATTTCACTTAACTGAAGATCTTCAATATTGATTGTGGAGTTTTCAGCTATTATATTTATTATTTCTAATGCAACCTCGTAAAAATTTACTGTTAAAAAGGAAGAACCAGGATCTCCAATATATTTTGCATAATCTTTTTTGGAATTGTTTTGGGCATAGCCAGTTCTTGGGCTGAAATTATTTGATCTTATAAGATAATCAAATTCTTTATTTATAAGATTAATTTTTGATTTAGCAAAATCCTTTCTTATTAAAAAACCTACTTCGTCTAGAACTTTCATATTTAATAATTAATCCAAATATTCATTTAATTAAATCATAAATTAAAATTTTTAAATCTAAAATATCAAATTTTCTTTAGGAAATTAATGAATTATTCACTTAAACTGATCTAAATAATGAAATACTGACTTTATTTGAAAACTCTTTTGTTTTTGAAAATTTTATTTATGGAATTTTTAGGGAAAAATTTTTTATTAATGGAAAATTATTATTTGATTATGTTAGGAACTTGCAAATTTTACTTTCATAAATTCGGAATATAAATTTAGTATTTTTTGCTCATTGATACTGACAAATTCTCTAGATAAATTAGGTGGAATTTATAAATAAGAGGTATTTATTAGCGGAGATTACGAGTCTCTTGAAATCAATAAGCCTAAAATTTTATATTTTTATAAAAGATCAATAAAAAAAACAGAATGGTTAAATGAAATGATAGATAAAATTGAAGAAATGAAGAATAAAATATCTGAAACTGCTTAATAACTTAAGGGAAAAACAAATTTGAACTGTCAGAATGGGATACTTTTTTTTATCAATGTTAATATATTTCTATTTCTTTTTACTAATACTTTCTATAAGATAACTGATTTTAAATATAAAAAATGGGCTCAAATCACATTTATTTATTCGATATTAAGTACTTAAAATGGAATTGATTTTTTGTTTGGTAGGATTAATATCAAAAATTTATTATGACTATGCAATGAAAGAAAAATAAAGATTTTGATTAAGAAATGCTTTATTGACAGACTTAATTAAATGTCAAGCTATTTAATAATTAATTATCCAAGTGATGTAAAAGAAGTGAAAAGAAACTCTAGAAAATTGTAATAAATAAGAAAAAACTTATTATTCATATTCATTTTGGCAGATTGCTATTTAATATTAGATAATTTATCTAAGTCAATAATTTAAGATGCGTATTCTTCACACCATGTTAAGGGTAGTAGATTTGGATAAATCTATAGATTTTTACGTTAATAAGTTAGGTATGAATTTAATTAGAAGAAAGGATTATCCACATGGAAAATTTACTTTAGCTTTTGTAGGATATGGTTCAGAGAGGGAAAATGCAGTAATTGAGTTAACTCATAATTGGAATAAAAAATCAGAAGATTATGAGCTTGGAGATAGGTACGGACATATTGCTATTGGGGTAAAAGATATTCATGGTATTTGCAAGGGGCTTGAAGATAATGGTTGCAAGGTTACGACCAAGCCAAAAATAATGAAAAATAGCACAAGTATTTTAGCTTTTGTTGAAGATCCTGATGGTTATAAAATAGAGCTAATAGAAAGAGATTAGTTATTGCAGTTTCTGAATTAATGAAGTCAAACAAGATCAAGTGTGTGATCTTTAAAATCTTTGCAGCAGGTAAGGAAACTTAAAAATAACGAATAACTTTTACTTTTTATTCAAAATACTTTTTCTTTTTTTTAAAATGAGTCAAATACAAATTTATAAAATTTGCAATAACTAATAAGATAAGCAAAAAAGTATTTATTGCCATATTTTGAAAAAAGTTTTATGCATTATTAGCAATAATAATCATTCTTTTCAATAGAAATGTTAATTTAAGAATTAAAACAATTTAAATTTAAGCATTCAATAAAAATTTTTGATTTCTTTTTAAAATTGGAAATTGCATTTTAAGTATCTATTTCCATGCTCTATAAATAATCCTTCCTATAATTTCTCTAATGGCAAAAGAGCTTCTACTCAAAGATGAAGAACTAGGCACCCACTTTAATGGATTTCTTAATGAAGAGGAAAGACTTTTACTACTGCGAAAATCAACAGGATATGGTATAACAATTATCCCTTCTTTCTCAAAAGTTTTTTTAGCTCTTTTCATATGAAATGCACTAGTAACTAAGATTATCTCCTTTTGAATCGAACTTATTTCATTATTAAGAATTTTTTTAACTGCTTTAGCCTCCTGAAGAGTATTAGTAACAGAATATGTGGTAAATAAATCTTTCTTAGGAACTCCCATTGAAATAGCTTCCTTAATGTAGATATTCCCTTCTGGAGGTAACCCTGGATTCAAAGGATTTATCCCTCCAGTAAAAATTAATCTATTTGATTTATTTGCTTTATAAAGATTTATTCCAGCGATAAACCTATCTGGATCGCCCCATTCAACTATTTTTGAATTACCTGGAGGCCTATTCCTTCCACTACTTAAAACTACTATTCCATCTGAAGAATTAACTAGTGAATAATCTAATCTTTTCCAAGGATATTCTAATAATTTAACTAAACTATCTGCCAAGACTCCATTACTAAAAACAATTAATAATACAAATGCTGAGTAAATAAATTTTGCTTTTCTTTTAATAATGAAAATCAACAAAAGGATTAAAACAATCCCAAAGGGAGAGAAGATTAAAGGTAATAATTTTGAGAGTAAATACGTTTGAAAAAGAAAATTCTACTTAAATTTTAATATAAATTTTTAGAAAGATTGAAGGAATAAGTTTAAATTGATAAATTATTAATTTACAAGACTATTCGAATATATCTTTTTTTTTATTTATTTATAATTTATATATTGATTAGTTGTCAAAGGTTTATCTTTGATTTTTTTGATGATTTCCTCTAGAAGATAATAGGATCAAAAAATTTAACTGTTTGGTTATTTAAGTTTTGATTCTGACTTTTTTCTTTTAATGCTGGAAAGCAATTGGCAATAAGGATTAACTTATATATCTCTTAATTATCATGATATTTGTCTGAAACTTCATTCTTACCTCTATTCCTTTTGCTTTCCTCTTCTTTTGAATCAAATCCTGCATTTGATTTCTTGTCATTTAATTAAACCTTTTTCTTATTGCACGAGATTTTCATCTGGTAGTCTTATACACAATATAAGGTTTCTTTAAAAAAATAATATTAATTAAACTGATACAAAATAAAGTAATGCCTACGAACCCTTTTCGTCTTGGATGGAATAAAGGTTGGTCTTTTCTCTTTTATTTCGAAGGAGGAATTCCAAAAATTGAAGCGATTGGATTTGGTATCTCAATGACTACCAATATTATTAACGGAGAATCTCCTTCCCAAACAGCAGATAGATTGATTTTGCAAGAGCAACGAAATAGAAAATCAAGATATTATTCTTGGATAAAATCAATTAATTAAAAAATTAATTTATTACACAGTCGAAACTCTAAATATTTTTTCGATTTATAACTAATTAATGCAGGTTATTAAGTTATTAGTCCTGATAACTTGAGCAAAATTTGAACACTTTTTTGAAAAGTCACATTATCTCTTTTTTTTTCTCCAAACCTCTTTAGTTTTCCTCCATCCCTGAGAAAGCAATCTTTTATAAATTTCTCTAGCTAAATCTATTTCTACAGAAACAGTTGTTATCATCACAGGTGGTTCTTTTCCCAAAACACCTACAATTTTTCCAGTATCTATAAACATATACTCGAAGACTCCATCAATACTCTTATTATTTTTTATAAATCTTTTCACTTCTGATCTAGTTGAATTAATCAACCAATACGATTTAGTCATTAACTAACAGTTCCAATTAGTAAGTGTTTTAATTTTTATTGTTTACTAATCCATAAATACAAAGAAGAGGATTCACTATCAAAACAAACCAAAAAGGAGGAGGAGGTCCCCCATCAACAATTGTCCCAGCATTAAAAGTGTTGAATAGACCTACTGCTAAAAAACAAAACATTAAAGCTAATTCACCTGATAAAACTTTTCTTAAAGAGGCTTTGTCTTTTATAGAGCTACAAATAATCAATAAACAACCAATTCCTAAATTACTAGCTGCTACTACATCCGCAGTACCTCTAACAAAAAGTAATGTTTCACTCGATACATTACCAGTAATTTTTTCAACTGAAAAAATTAGTATTGCAATTATAAAAAATCCCAATAGTGTATGAAGTGCTCCAGTGATTTTTAATATATTTTTTAACTTCATACTTAAAAGTATTTTATTGCCCCTTATTTTAGAGGGTCTGTCAATTAAAAGTAGCTTGATACAAGAGTTGAATCGTAAATATTACCAACTACTTCAATTAATGCTTTCACTGCTAGATGTTCAAACTTATTAATTGATTTACCTTCTTCTTCCTGCTCAATGAATTAATTAGTTGTTTCATCTTTCTTTACAACTTTTCCTAAGCAGATAATTCCGTGCTCTTTATTCATTTCTATATTTTGTTTATACATTTATGGGAACATTTAGGGTACAAAGTTATTTGAAGATTTTTTGAGTAATCCATTTAATTCAACGAGTTCTTCTTTCGTAAATTCGCGATATTTTCCTGTTGGTACGTCTAATTTAATATTCATAATTCTTACACGCTTCAATGATTGTACTCTGTAGCCTAGGGACTCACACATTCTCCTAATCTGACGGTTAAGTCCTTGGGTTAGTATTATTTTAAATTTTTTTGGGCCTAATTGTTTTACGAAACAATTCTTAGTTATGGTGCCTAATATTTCAACTCCATTACTCATGCTTTGAATAAAATCTTTACTAATCGGACAATTAACAGTTACGATATACTCTTTTTCATGATTATTTTTTGCTCTGAGTATTTTATTTACGATATTTCCATCATTTGTTAAAAAAATTAATCCCTCACTACGCTTATCCAATCTTCCTATAGGAAAAATTCTTTTAGGATATTCTATGAAATCTATTATATTGTCGGGCTCCACACTTTGATCGGTTGTGCAAACAACTCCAATAGGTTTATTGAAGGCTAAGTATATGTTTTTTTGTTTGGTTGATTTTTTTATTATTTGACATTCAACTTCTACTTGATCACCTTCCTCTAACTTTGTACCAATTTCTGCAATTTTTCCATTAATTGTTACTTTCCCTTCTTCAATTAGTTTATCTGCCACTCTTCTAGAACAGTAACCGGCTTCGCTTAAATATTTATTTATTCTCGTAGCCAATTTTGAATGTAACCTTATTGTTTATCTTAAATGTAGTTGGCTTCGCAAAAAAAGACTTTAATTTTACTCATTTATTAAGTATAGACTATTAAGTATAGACTATTAAGTATAGACTTCAAATTGAGGGCTATTTTTTATAAATCAATTGAAGCAAACAAATTCTCTTAAATTTAAAGGCCCGGCCCAAAATGTTGAAAAAACAAAAGGCAAAATTTTTATAACTAATTTAATCAATTAAATAATTTCCCGTAACAAAAAATATTAGATTTATAAGAAAAATAATTCTAGATTAATAAAGTATTATTTTTACAAATGATTGGCCTTTTTGCTTATTAAAAGTCTAAAAGTTTCTCATTTCAAATATTTTATTTTTGTTTTCTAATAAGGATGTAATAATAAAAATCTTATTTCTAAAATTCTTTAGAAACAAATATAATATACGAAAAGGATTATCAATTATTGAATTGTAGTGAGCTCTTATTTCCCAATACCTCCAACAATAAATTTAGAAGAATTATCTTTAAAAATTGCGGGATCTACTACCTTTCTAAATATCCCTAATAATCGATTAAAAAATAGAATTTTTAGTAAGGGATATAACCAAGTAATTTATCTTGGACTTTATTCTTTAGAAAAATACAACTGGTCACTTATTAAAGTTTTCAAGACTTCTCCTTATGAATTTGCACAAGTTGAAAGAAAAGACTTTGAGTGTGAATCTAATCAGATGCTTGTACTAGTTCCTCAAAAAACTAATAATTTTCCTAAATCACCAAAGAAACTGCCCAAGCCAGATTCATTAAGAATAGATAAATCTCCAGTAG
Organism: Prochlorococcus sp. AG-347-J22; assembly: GCA_003279005.1. Taxonomy (GTDB): domain Bacteria; phylum Cyanobacteriota; class Cyanobacteriia; order PCC-6307; family Cyanobiaceae; genus Prochlorococcus_A. The sequence continues at coordinate 86,164 of QCBY01000003.1, forward strand.
CAGAGAGATGTTCTTTAAATTTTTCTTTTAAGAATTCAGTTACTTCTTATCAAGGAGAATACCCTTTTGAAATGGCTTTGTTAAAAAACAGCTCATTCTTCAGTTTTGATGCTTTAAAACAATCTTCTTTCAAAGATGAAGTTTTGAATTTTGTAATTTATATGAATATCAATATAAATTCAGACGTACGAGACGAAGCTAATATTAATGTTTTTAATCCAAGTGATATTTTTTTAAAAAGAAAGTTTGTTGCAAAAAGAAATTCATTTACAATTCATCGAATACAAGAAGAAAACAATGGATCACAAATAAATTCAGTTTATTTTTATACTTCAGAAGATTGTTCTTTCATCCCAATAACTCTGACCTTAAATTTAAAGACTAATCAGTTATCAGCAGAACATACTCACCCTCCCAGTGAATTTTTCTATGGTCTAAACAAAATAGATGGGGGAAGATTATTAAAAAAAACTTGGTTATAAATGAAAAATTTATTAAAAAGATATCTACCACAGGAATCGATTAAGTTTCTTTCTTATTTAAAAAACTGGAATCATAAAATTTACTCATTTAGAGACGATATCAATTTTGAAACTAATTTCTCCGATTTTTTTATTTGGAGTAATGATTGTTCTAAAATTGAATTTGTTGCTGAGAATCTAAGAGGTTTAATTATTGGAAAAAAAATTGAAGTTACTCATAATTTTGTTTTCTTCAATGAACAAGGTCAGTTCATAACAAGTCAGAAATATCAAACATGTAATTTTTTTGAAAAAATAGTACTTGATTCTCCTCTTGAAAATCCAAAAAGTAAATATTTTTCATTCATTCATTTTGTAGATTCAAAAACATCTCTTAATGACATATTCGATAATATTGGTTTAAATAAACTAAATGATATTTGTGAACAAAATAGAGGTTATACTATCTACTATCCTGGAGAAAACAAATACAGTGCCGCTGTTGTTCATGGAAATTTTGGTGGCATATCAAAAAATTTTTTAAGAAGAGTAAAAACAAATTTTAGAAAACATATCTATACTCCTATCTATAAGTTTGAAGGACGAGAAAATTATGATTTAGTTTTTAATAATCCAACAAAGACTAATCTTGTTATAAAAATAATTTATAACGACTCAGATAAAATAATTAATTTAAATATCCCATCACTTGGTACAAAATATTTTAGTTTATCTAATTATTCTGGGAGTATTAGTTTCGAATCAAAATTAGCAATTTGCAGGGCCTTAATATTTAGAAATCCAGCTCCTAATTTCAAAGGAACTTTTGATGTCTTCCACTCTTAAATTACTAAAATTAAAATAAATTTTTTTATGAGTGGTTCTAAGATTATTTGAAAGTTTAAAATGTTGTCTTTTATTTCAAATATGAGGAAAATCTTAGCCAGATATGAAGTAACTTTTTTGGAAAGAAAATTATTATTGGTAGAGATTTATTGTTATTTTCGTATCGGGTCTTAAGGATTCTAACCTACTACATTGTCCTCCCAAAGCACTCGAAAAAGTGAGGTTATTTTAAAAAACTTTATCTATTACTGAAAAAAACGTTCCTGTGATCATCACCTTTTGGAGGTGTGAACCTTTGAAAATTAAATTTTTTAAGTTTGTTCGAAATTGAAACTAAATATTCTTCGGAGTTATATTCTAAACATAATATTATTGGTAATTCTGAGGATATTAAATCATGCGCACCATCCAATACAAATTCTTCATATCCTTCGACGTCAATTTTAATAAGTAAATTTTTTGGCCTTATCTTATCAATATATGGCATTAAGAAGTTGTCTAATTTAACTGATAATGTTCTAACTGAACCATCTCTTTGTGCAGTTGCAGCGCCTACTTCAGTATCAATATTTATAACATAATTTGTTAAAGCCTCCTCCAAGTTCGTAATTATAATTAAGTCATTCTTATTAGATACAGCGATTTGAAGTGGAATTATATTTGTAAATTTGTTTATATTTAAATTTTTAACACACCTCGAAAATGATGAAGGTACTGGTTCAAAAGCAAATCCAAATTTAATTTTTTTTGCAAGCAAGCATGAAACAACTCCAGCATTTGCGCCAATATCTAGAAAAAGTGTTTCTTTATTGCATAAACTCAAAAGATTAAGCATTACTTTCTCCCAGTTACTTCTCAATATCTCTCTCAATTGAAAATTTTTTTTGTTCATTAAGAAATTTATATTATCTTTTTTAACTTTTATCTCATGAAAAAATTTAAAAAGTATAAATTCACTTAGTTTTCTATAGGCTTTAAATTTAATGGAATCAAATTTAATTTTAGATTTAGGATGCATTTTCGGTGCAAGGTTTTTTGGGTGTAATTTATATAAAGTATTTTTATACAGTAGGTTGAGAAATTAATATAAGAAACCATATTGGTCCAATAACATGAAAAAACATTGTTATGGATCTAATAAATTTTTTATCAATATCTCTGAATCTCCTGACGTTGAAGGAGTAGATAGTGGGGATTGATCCTAAAATAAAAAATAGCATCAAGATATAGCCAAAAGCTCCATTTAAAGCTAATAGAAAAGAAACTAGTACTAATATATTTTGTGCTAAGTAGGAGTACAAAAAATTTTCTCTTGTTGATTTTCCTTTAAAGTTAAAAGAATTCGCCCAAAACTTTTTATATTTCTTGAAGATCATAAAAATTATAAATTGTTCAATTAAATATATCGAATTACATTTAAGATGTCTTGTCTTGTTATGTAAGTAAATTTTTAAGAAATTTAATTGGTCAATTTTGAAAATATTCAAACATCTTAGTGCTCTCTCTAGCTCTCTTTTCGAAGTATTAGAAAAATAGGCAATAAAAGAAGTAGGCCAGGAAACCTATCTATGACGTTATTCTTAGAATAGGAGTAGTAATAAATAATATAAGAACCTGCTATCAAGTGTACTCAAAAAATTAACATACCGATTACAGCACTTGGCTTTGAAAGCATAACTATTTTTTAAAACAAATTATCTAAATTGTCCTTAAGCAAACCTATTGAAGTATGCGAAAATGATATCTCAACTTAATTCGACTCAAAAAACTTTTTTTATTATAAAAAATTACTGATTAGGTTTTTAATTCCTTAATTAACTGTAGAGGAAAACATAATGGTGAAAATTTTATAAATAAAGTCTTAAACCTAGAAAAGAAAAATAAAAAATTTATTTATATTGACACTGTGAAAAACCAATGCAGTGATTTAAGTAATTCTGAAATATTCGGAAAAAGTTGAAATTTACTTATCTGATATTGTTCGCTTAATTCCATTAAAATTTATTGACTTTTATATAGTGGTTAAATCAAGAATTAAATTTTTTGAAGATGAATTAAACCCCAGACCTGCCTTATTAAAAGAAATAAATATTCCGTAGTATAGTAATTTAAAAATTTGAGTAAAAAAATTAAGTGTTTAAAATTTTTAAAATAGTTATTTCTAATATTTTGCAAAGATTGTCCATAGTACGCAGTGATATTAATCGTAATGATAAACAAGGCGCATTAGCTAGAGCCTGGGGTCACGTTTATAACAATAGTATTGTTGGTGACTATGTTGAATTTGGTGTTTATAAGGGAGAAAGTGTAATTTCCTCTCTCAAAATACGAAGGGATTTTAATCTTTGGTTAAAATCTCAGTATCAAAGTGATGAAAAATGGAGGCGAGATTTTGCCAGAAATTCTCCTCTAAATGACCCGCAAATATTTCACTGTCTAGACACTTTTGAAGGAATGCCTTTTAATGATGAAGGCTCTATTTCTTTCATGCAAGGCAATTTTTTCACGGAATTATCTAAAGTGAAAGCAAAAATAGAAAAACAAAACAGCGAAAAAATTAATGTTAAGTATTACAAGGGCCTTTTTAGTGAAACGCGCATTGAATTCCTTAAGTCAATTAAAAACCGCAACATTGCCATAGTTAATATAGATTGTGATTTAGAAGAGTCTACAAGAGATGCACTTTGCTCCATAAATCAAAATATTAGTATCGGTACAATACTTCTTTTCGATGACTACAATTGTTTTAACGCCGATAATAGTAAAGGACAAAGGAAAGCATTTTCAGATTTTCAAGATAAGTCAGAATTTATATTTGAAAAGTTTTTTTCTTATCATTTCGCAGGACAATCCTTTCTCGTTGTAGGACTGAGGTAAAATTATTCCTATAGTAATTGTTTTAAATGCATCGAGATATTTTTATTTAATCAATAATTCAAAAAGATTAATACTAAAAATTAAAATCTATTCGTAATTAATAACTAGAGCTTGACTTTTCCTAATCTTTACCCTGCCATATCATTTATTAGGCAATCCACTTTTTAAAAATTTTTCAGTGTCATCCAATGGATCCTCCTTTTCAAATTTGTTTTACTTATGACATAATTCTTTTGATTGAAAGTCAATCTAAAATAAGAGACAATTAGCTCCTTTTATTATGAACACCCTCATCATTTCAACTTTTAGCTGTACATTTGAAGAATTCAAAACCGATGTTTCTGGATTTATAACGGCAATGGGTCAAGAAGTAGTTTCAGAATTTGAGTTCGTACAAGCTGGTGAGCATAAATCTCATTTACTTATGAACGTCTCAGATAACGAAGCACTTCAAGCTGAAATGACTTCAGATGCAGCTAAAGAGTGGGACAAGAAAAATAATTGTAAAGATAATATCTATGCTATTAAATTGTTGAATAAATGAATACTTGTAATTCAATTAATTCACTAGCACTTGGAAAACTTTTAAAAAAGTATAAGTTGAACCCTAAGAACAAACAAAAGATTATTCTCTTAGCCCAACGGAAAACCTCTACTTGGTCTACACTTCATAGACAAGCGAGAATACTAAAATTTAAAGAGACAATAACCCAGCAACAATATTAGATGATTGGAAGCTTACCAAAATTAATAGCTCTTATTATGGTCTTGATACTAGTTGGCACCACTTTTATTGGTGGAATTATTTACTTTATTAGGTAAAACCTATTTAGTATTTTTAGTTTTAATGAAAAGCTAACTACTTATATATCTAGTAAAAATATATAACTATTAATCATTTCAAAATTATTCAGAAATCCAGCGATTAATTATTGTCCCCTTATAAATATGGCCTGATGCTTCAACAATTGGTATAGTTTCTGGATTAGTAAAGATGTCATAAATATTATTTACTGGCCCTTGAAAAATGCAAGTTGCTCTTTTTGGATCTTCTATTGATTTACCAATATAAATAATTTTTACTTCCATTTCCTTAAACATGGCTTGCTGCTCTGGGGCATTCATGTGAGCTTCATATTCCTCAAAAGTATTAGTTAATTTGAAATCAAAAACAGTAGTTTCAATAGTCATAAAAAAAAGGAGTTTATTGCCCCTTATTGTAGATCGACTATCAATTAATTTGTATACTATCTGTCCACTTTTTTGGAAGTCATAGTTTTAAATCTTTTTCTAAGTGTGAATTATTCTTTGATAGATTAATAAAATTAGAAGGTGTTGGAGTGTAAACGGCAAAACTTTTATGGGAAGCAAATTTAAAATCTTCTCATGATTTATTAAATGCTACAGATGAAAAACTTTTGAAAATTGAAGGTATTGGCAAATCTTTAATAGTGAAAATAAGGAATTCTAAGAATTATTGATTTATTTAATAGAACATTTTTTGAACAGTATTTGAATTTTTATTTATAAAATTGGGCTTTGAAAAGTACATTAATTGTTATCAATTGACTTAAATTCTTTTATATTTGTATCTATTTCATTTAAAGGGAGAAATTCATTATTTTGTCCCGATAATTCTGCGATACGTTTTGCTTGTGGTAATAGCCTCTTTTCATAAGAACCTTGAGCAGCATTATAAGATTTATTCAAATTGGAAATTTTTGAACCAACTTCAGAGAATTTTTCTACAAAGACTAAAAATCTTTTATAAAGTTCTGTTGACATTTGCTGGATCTCGTTAATATTTTTTGTCATCTCAGCTTTTTGGATAGTCATAGAAAACCCTTTAAGTATTGCAAGAAGACTTGTAGGGAATGTGAGAATTATATTTTTCTCGAATGCATATTCTAAGAGATGAGGATCTCGCTCCAATGCCATGGATAGAGCCCCTTCAACTGGAATATATAAAACCACTCCATCAACTACTTCGCCGATCTCATTTAATTGATTTGAGTAATCCTTCTTAGCTAGTTGATCAATATGACTACGAACCTTTTTGAGATGATCTGCCACTGCCTTTTCTTGAAGATTTTGATCAGTTGCTTTTATAGCATCTAAATAACTTTCTATAGGTGCTTTTGAGTCAACTATTAATCTTCTTGATCCAGGAATACTAATAACACAATCTGGTCTTAATCTACTCTCTTCAGTTTCGACACTAACTTGCTCATCAAAATCACAATAATTAATAAGTCCAACAAATTCTAAAATTCTTTTTAAGTTAACTTCCCCCCATCTACCCTTAACGTTTGGGGATCTTAGTGCACTTGTAAGTTGCATTGCAGCAACTTTAACGTCATCACTTTTTTTATCTAAATTAATTGTTGTTTCCTTTAAGGCACTTAATTTTTCTGTTGAGTCTTTTGATAATAATTCAACTTGTTTTCGAAGAGTTTCAACTTGTTTTGTAAAAGGCTCTGTTACTTCTTCTTTTGTCCTTTTTAAAAGCACATCTTTTGATCCTTCAAGCATCTTTGCACTAAGTGCACGAAATTGCGTTAAAAGATCAGCCTTAGCTTGCTCAAGAAATTTAGTTTGCGTTTCTTGAGATTTTAATTTCTCTTTTATTTCAGCAATTTGATTATTGAGTTTTTCTCTTTCCTTCCTAAGGCTTTCTTTATCATTGATAGCCGTTTGATAAATCTCTTCTAATTTCTCTTTTTCTGATTCGATACGTGTTGATTCTTCAGCTAGTGATTTATTTTGTTCTTTCAATTCTCCAATTTCAATACCCAGTGATTCCTTTTTATTTCTGAGATATTCAAAATCTTTTTTAAATTCTATTTGGTTGTTCTCCAACTTAATCTTTTCTTCCGAGACTACCTTTAATTCTGTTTCTTTTATTGCAGCTTTTTCACTCAACTCTTGCGTATTCTGCTGATAAATTTTTAATTCTTTTTTTTGATTATTTAGCTCTAATAAAGTTTCTTCTAGGTTTTTTTCAACTTTTAATAGATTTTCTTCTAGAAAGCTTTCTTTACTTCCATCATTACTTCTTGATTTCTTTGAATAAGAACGACTAATTATAAAACCAACAATAATTCCAGATAAAACACCTGTTATGAAAAGAAGGACATTATCCAATTGATTCCTAAGTAATTAAGATAATTTTAATAACATCCTTTAAATTAACAATCAATTTGACCAATATTTGACCACAAATAGAGAGGTCAAATTGTGACTAATAAAAAATACAGGCTGGGGAACCAGTCTGCAACTTGGATTATTCATTAGAGTAGGAGCGAAAGGATTCGAACATACGACCTAGTGCTCCCAAATCACTTAATAGCCTTAGTGCAGCAGATGGTTTTCAAGCTATATCAAATTTTTTGCTTAGTTCTGCAAGGTTTGTCTTGACAATTAAGTAATATTTGTTCGCAATTTGTCCGCAAAATATTATTTAAGAAAATTTAAATAGCATTTTATACAAGATATTGATCAATTTAAATCAATAAAAATTTGCGAGATGGAATATAGTTTTTGGGAATTACGAGCAAAAATTTTGGAATCATTTGATTACTTCGAATATCTAAATTCAATATCATTTCATCCACCTGTAATGATAATAACTACATTAGTATTCTTTTATATCAGGAGAAAATTTTTATTAGCTGGCAAAAAACATTAACAATCTATTTCATATTTATATTTTTGAATGAGTCAAAAATTAAATAAACAAAACAAGTAATAAAAACAATTACATAAATAGATTCCATTTAACTTACCGTTGTTATTGAACTGCTTAATCCATAAGTTAGAAAAATAAAACTAGCAAAAGTAACTCCAATCATTACTGTTGTATATAGTTTATTTAGTTTGAAATTATTATTTCCAGATGAAAAGTCAGCAATAACCAAACTTTTCATTGAATATTTATCTCTATTTCGGAAATTATTGCTGTTAACCAATCTGCCTAAAATTGGATCTGTAGAAACTTTTATTTCTTGATTGATAACAGAATTTAAACCTTTATCTTCATTGAAGAATCTTGGAAACATGTATGTATGCCATAAAGCTATTATTGCCACCCATAAAACTACACTAACTCCTGCAAAACCAAAAAGTAAGAATCTAAAGGTTTCCATATATTTTTTTTTGTTTACTAAAATCTACATCAAAAAAATATCTAAATATCGCAATCCAAAAAAATATACTTTAATTAAATCAATTAATCATTTCATGATGTTACTAATGATTAGAAACAATGTTATTAGGGGTTTTTCTTTAAATATAAGTTAATGATCAAATCATTTATTTAAGTAAAAAAGACAAAATAATAATCAAATTTATTATTACTTTTTAGAAATGGATTTTAGGATTTTACTTGTTATTACACCAATAATATTCTCATGGATATTTACAGTCTTTTGGTTAGGTAGGTGGGATGTATTTAGATTAACGCCGCTAGGATTACCAAAGAAGGGAGTAGCTCCTTTTAAAAATTATCAAGTATGGGAAGATTCAGCATTAATTCCTGATACTGGAAGACCAGCAGAAGGCTATCCAGTATTTACTGTAAGAACTGCAGCAGTTAATGCCCTAGGAATTCCAACCGTTTTCTTCCTTGGAGCAATATTGGCAATGCAGTTTAAATCTTATTAAAAGGAAATTTTGATGGATATAAGATTTTTAATTGTTGGAGCACCATTTTTAATCACATTTTTTTATACCTTATTTTGGCTAAAAAAATGGGGTGCTTTTAATTCTACGAAAAATAATTTGCCAAAAAATATTTCTCTGAAAAATGAATCAGTAGAACAAAATTATATTTTAGAGAATATCTTTTTAACAAAAAATTAATCAAATTTTCCTTACCCTTAAATTAATACCTTCTCATGATTCCAATAGAACAGTATCTATTTTTTGCACTATCTCTTTATGCATTTTTTTATCTTTCAATAACTATAGTCAGTACATTAATTAGCTTTTCTTAAGCAATAATTACATAAAATATTAAACACATATTTGTATAAAATTAATCTTCCTGTATTTTAAAGCTCATTATATAAATATATAAGTAGATATTAGGGCAATCTACTAACCGCTAACTATTACAAAGCGGTTCGTAATGAGAACCTCCCTTTGACCTCATTTTCTTTTTTGCAATCTTAGAAAATGAGGTTTAAATAATTTTTTTAATATTCATAAATACTAAATTAAATTCCTAATTAAAACTCTAAATTATTAAATATTATTCCTTCTTATGTATATTATTTACTTTTTAAAAATGAGTTTTTTAATTATAAATAATGTGTAGATATTTGGCGAATCTGCAACGGTATAATTTCCGTCTTTATGAACCTAGCCAAAGAAAATATTCCTAACTACGTTTTAGTTATTTTAGTAGTTAGGAATATTTTTATTTATTACACCTTTTAAAGTAAATTTTTCTGAAAATCAAATGATCAATAAATCAAGTAATGAATCTACATTAGAAAAAATTTATAAGAATTTGGAATCTGGAATGCCAGAGAATAAATCTATCAAAGAGTATGCTCTGCCTAATGCGAGACAGTGGCTTGGCGGAAGATTCGTTGCTATATGGGTTTTACCTATTTATTTTTTAAGAAAAATTGCAAAGTTTTCTGCTTCTTCAGCCTTTGTTAGGCCATATTCTCCTTCTGTAAATGGGCCATCTTATAAGCAACCAGAAACTCTATTTACTTCTTTACGAAGTGTTTTCAGGGGTGAAGATCATTTAAGATTTTTTGATCATAGATTTATTGGTATTTGGGTATTGCCTATTGCTTTGACTGGAATTGTTTTTGAAGTCCTATTAATAGCTCCTACTAATAATACTACACCTTTCAATTAAGGATCTTTTGTCACCAATTTGTCCTCATTGGACAATGGCGATTAAATATTAATTTAGTTAGTTATTTTTTTTTTATTTTTTCTAAATTCCATTTATTAAATATTAATTTCATTTCTCTTTCATAGTATCTTACTTTCTTTGCGAAAAGTAGTTGATGAATAATTATCCCAAAGGGGAATTTAAAAAAAGAAGAAACATAAACAATATAAAACTCGACAAAAGATGGTTTTTTTGGAAGTGGTAAATTTTTTACATATGCCCAATCAATGCAAGGTTTTAGTTGCTTATCACTAGCGATAATATTTTTTTTACATCTCCACCAAGAGAATAGATAAATGCAAATAAAAATCGGTAACGGAAGCAGTCGCAACATTTTACTTTGTTATATCTAATAAAAATATATAAATCCCCAACAATACTGCTGTAGCTACACCTACACCAATAACTATATTTGGTTGATTATTCCAAAGATTAGTTAAAAATTCCATATAAAAATTATAGGAAATTAACTTCTTTACCAGTCATATTTATTATTTGAATCTAAGAATATCTACGAACAACTTAGAAAAGACACGCAAATGACATCAAACTGACATCAAGAGAGTGATGTCAATAATTACCCAATAAAAAAGACAGGCTAGGAAACTCTTCTATCACTTGGATTCTAAGAGTAGGGGCGACAGGATCCGAACCTGCGATTTAGTGCTCCCAAAGCACAAGAGATGTTTTTTAAGAGATTTGTAAGAACTATTGCTATTATTGAATTTTTATTTGATCGTGGGGCATTCTTTAAACAGAAAAAGTGGCCTAGATATTGCTTGAAATAGTATGATATTAGCAAGGAGTGGCTCTCGGAGGGGCTCTTCAAAGACCTAGTTTTGGGTCGATAATTTTGATTTTGATCAGAAGAAAATAATCAACAAATCTGCTTAAATCATTCCTTCTTTAGACAAACGGATATTTGATTTTTATTTGAAATACGTTTCTATGTAAATAGAGAAGTTTTTAAGGGATTGTCGATTATGGAAATTCCAGACGAAATGTTGAAAGAAATTAGAGATAGTGCATACGATCAAGAGCTTGTATATAACTACATAAGAGAACTATTAAACAACGATAAACAAATTAAAGAAAATAATAATCTAGAGCTTATAGACAATTACTTATTAGACAAAGATATACAAGAACCTGTTGCTGAGATACAGATGGCAGCAGAGCTTATAGACAACTACTTATTAGATAAAAGATTTATTAGAGAGCTTGAAGATAGGGATGAATATGATGCTGCTTAAAAATAACTATAAAATGATGCAAGATCGAAAAACTATAGCTATTTCAGAGATAGTAAAAATAATTGAAGAGTGCAGATATAATGATGAGCTTGCTGAGGGTTATAAGAGGGAGATATTAGACCAGGAGAAAGAATATGACTAGAGGGGCAAAAGGAGCCCAATAGGTGCAAGTAATAGCAAGCTATAGCTCAGGAGGGGCTACTTGAGGGCAAATCTTATATTAAGACGATTAGTGAAAATCTCAAACCTACTGCAATAACTGGTCGGGGCGACAGGATTCGAACCTGCGACCTAGTGTTCCCGAAGCACTCGATCAACAAATTGCGACAGTACCCATGAGAACGAAGTGAGGCTATGAATTTAGTTTGAAATATTTGTTATCAAGATTAGTCTCAAGAATTGTCTTATATGCAGCAAAGTGTTGCAAGGTTAAGCATTTGATCGCCCAGGGATCGCCTGGCTATGACCTAGTGTCATAAAAACAATAATAATTTTCACGAGCCAATCACTGTCAAATTGTGACCTTAAGTAATAAATAATGCAGGCTCAGCTTTTCTATGCAAGAAGTAAGAGCTTTAAATCAGTTGCTAGATATATATCAAGAGTTATTGATTATATCAAAATAATTTGATGTATTCTTAACCCTTGAATTTCGTCTTTTGTTTGATGCTATAAATGAATTGACTTTAATCAAAGTGGCTAATGAGTATTTTAAAAAAATCTCTCATTTTATCTTCTGCAATTTCATTAATACTTGCTCCATATGCGATGGCTTCAAAAAGATTGAGCGGAGCTGGTGCATCATTTCCTTCGAAAATTTATACCAGGTGGTTTTTTGACTTAGCTAAATCTGGAGGCCCTAGAGTTAATTATCAGGCAGTAGGTTCTGGATCTGGAAGAAAAGCTTTCATAGACGAAACTGTAAATTTTGGTGCATCAGATGATCCTATGAAAGATTCTGATATAGAGAAAGTTAAAAGAGGACTTGTGCAAATACCGATGGTAGGTGGAACAATTGCGTTTGGATATAACTATGAGTGCGACCTGAAACTAACACAAGAGCAGGCTGTTCAGGTAGCGATGGGAATGATAAAAAATTGGAAGGAATTAGGATGTAAGTCAGGTAAATTAACTTGGGCGCATCGTTCTGATGGATCAGGCACGACTAAAGCTTTTACAAATTCTATGGAGGCTTTCTCTAAAACCTGGAATTTAGGTGCTGGTAAATCTGTTAAATGGCCTTCGGGAGTTGGAGCAAAAGGTAATTCTGGTGTTGCAGGTGTTATTCAAAATACTCCGGGTGCAATTGGTTATGTAAACCAGTCATACATTAAAGGTAATGTTAAGGCTGCTGCACTTCAAAATCTTTCTGGTGAATTCGTTACTCCTAATACTGAATCAGGCGCGATAGCTTTGAATGGAATAAATCTTGATGAAAACTTGGCTGGTAAAAATCCGAATCCTACTGCTAAAGGAGCTTATCCAATAGCAACTTTGACTTGGATACTTGCTTATGAAAAAGGTAACGGAAGAAATACTAAGGCAATTCAAGATACATTCTATAAATTACTCAGTGATGAATATCAAGATAAAGCTCCTGCCTTAGGTTTCGTTCCCTTGAAAGGAGAAATTTTAAAAAAATCAATTGAGGCTGTGGGAAGAATAGGAAGGTAATTTAGAACTAGTAAGCTATGCAAGGTATTGCAAATGATCGCCCAGAGATCGCCCAGAGAGTATTTAAGAATCGTGAGAAGTCAATCGGGGCGACAGGATTCGAACCTGCGACCTAGTGATCCCAAAGCACTCGTGACTATTTTTATAATATCCTTGAGACTTCAGTAATAGCTAAACAAGAAGATAGTTATTATAACCGATTTGAGACAGAGTATTGCAATTAGTAATCGCATGATATCAAATGATATTAACCAAGAGGGGCTCTTGGAGGGGCTCTTCAATTCATGAGTTTTTAATGAAATCTATTGAGGAAACTATCTAATGAATTCAAATATATAAATCTTTAGGAATTTAAAAGATTAAATCTCTAATTTTGTAAATCCAACTAAATGAAAAGGATATTTTTTTTTATAGTATTTCCTTTGAGTATTAATAAAAGTTTTTTTAAAAAATAATTTGATGTAATAAATTATTTTCTTTACGAAAGATATTTTTGTTTTCAAAGGATACATCTCTGAAAATGAATCAAAAGAGATCTTTTTAAAACCAACTGATCTCAATAGGTTATTTAGACTCTCGGGAGTAAAAAAATGAATATGGGTTGGATTATCATAAGCATTTGTTAATTTTTCATCATAGTAACCAGGTGGTGTGGATAAAAATAAAAGACTATTTTTGTCCATTACTTTCTTCAAATTTAATAATATTTCTTTTGGGTTTTTTAAATGTTCAATAACTTCAATCATATAAATTATGTCAATCTTTTCTTCAATATTTTCTAAATTGGATACTGGTATAAGGTCCCATCGAGGGTAAAATTTTCTACATTTATGATTCGCTTCTAAACAGTAAATTTTTGCTTTGTTGCCTAAATAAGTTTTAAATGTTCGCGATATGTGAGCACAACCTGATCCAAAATCTAAAAATTTATACTTTTTCCTTCGAGAAATTTTCTTGAGAAAAAGTTTTAAAAGTCTTTTATTTCTCTCTCCGTATTCTTTCAGATTTTGATCAGATTCAATTGTCAAATCGTTATTTCTTTTATGAATGCCTTGTTCCTTTTTGGGCTCAAGTAAAAAATAGTGCTTACATTTTTTATTTTTACAATTATAAATTTTATAATTATTTTTTGATATGAATGAAAATTTCCCCTCATCAAAACAAATTGGACAAAATATCTTTTTCATGAAATCTCTTTATCACGTGAAATATACCATCTTATTAAAAAAAAAATCAATAAATTGCATCCCTCTATTTTTTATCAATTTAAATAAACAAGAGGGGGCAAAAAGAGCACCAATAGGTGCAAGTAATAGCAAGCTATAGCTCAGGAGGGGCTATTGGAGGGGCAAATCTAAATATGAGACTACTTACAAAATAAAAAGACAGCTTGGGAATGCTGTCTATGACTTGGTTTTTAAGAGTCGGGGCGACAGGATTCGAACCTGCGACCTAGTGCTCCCAAAGCACTTAACAACCCTAGTAAGGCACTATGTCTACAGACCATGACTAAATAGTTGCGGGGTATTGCTTAATTTGACATGACCAATAAGGATCTATTTGTTGGCGATTTGTTGGCAATCTGAAAGTAATTCTCAGTTAGGGTTTATATAAATATAATCAGTAAACAATACTTTATTGACAGACCCAAAGTATCCGTGAAGATAAAAAAATATGTGAAGAAGAAAAAAGTAAATTGAAGATAGTTGATTTTGAAAAATATTTAAAGAGTCTATTTTTAATTTGCTTTATTCCAACTGGTATTGGATTAGCAGATACTTTTAATGGAACGGGCATTTCAAATGAACCAGAATTAAGTGGTGGAACTGTTATTGATTTCTCAAATGGAGCCGGAACATCTGGAACCTACACAGAAGGTAATGTAACTTTTTCAAGCGAAGATGGTGGTGCAATAAGAATCGAGGCACACTACAATTACAATACCTCTGGTCATTATTTACAAAATAATTGTCAAGAAACTGGATACTGCAATGCCTCTCAAATAAGTGATTCATTAAAGTTTACATTTTCTAGTCCAGTCTCGGCTTTTGGTTTTAATTGGGGAGCTTCAAATGCATACTGGGATTTAAAAGCTTACGATTCCAGTAACGCCCTAAAAGAAACTTATAGATTACCGATTACTGGTGGTAGTAATAATGGTTATTATGCTGGTATTTCAAGCGACTCAGAGGCTATTAGTTACGCGACATTAATTTATGCGGGCCTTGGTGATGGTAGTGACTGGATTTTTATTGATAATTTTACTTATTTAGGGGGTGCAAGTGATGATGGAGATGCAACATTTACCATTACTGGATCAACTTATGCAGGAAAAGTATTAACAGCATCTCTCTCTAATTCTGACCCAGATGGCGATGGAACTTTTAGTTACCAATGGCAATCATCAACAGATGGAACTACATGGACATCTATCTCAGGAGCAACAAGTTCTACTTACACACTTACAGAATCAGAGGAAGGAAAATATATTCGAGTATCTATAAGTTACACAGATGGCGAAAGTTATTCTGAGAGCATATTCGTAGCAATTCAAGGATTAATTCCTCAACTGCATACAGAATGGGTGCAACCATATGCAGCGATGCAAAATCTTGGCTTAAAATCAATTTATAATAATAGAGATTTAGTTTTAGCAAAAGCAGGAAAATGCAATAACTATGGTTGGGTAATTGGAGATTCTGATTATTGCGCTTATACCAATGCCAATAATTCAATTTCTAATGTAGAAGGAGATAGCACGAAGGGTTCTTACGAAACAACTTCTTTTAATTCCTCTCTAAATTTAGAGAAAACTATAAATGCAAAATGGAAAGCAGGAATTGCCTATGGTGTTGGATCTTCTAATTTAAATGGTTATGATTTCTCAAATACAACAGCAAGTTTAAGTTCTACCAATACACATTATTCAATTTATGAAGTAAAGAAAGTAAGCGATAAATTTACCCTAAAAGGGATTATTGGAGGATCTGACTTTGACTACAAAGGAGAAAGAAATTATTCAACTACATCAGCAACATCTTCTTACGATAGCGATGGATATACAGCAGAAATAAATGGTAGTTGGGATATTAAAAAGACTATAAAAAATACGAAAACCCCAATCCGTTTACAACCATCTTTTGGGGTTGCATATGCAGCTCACACTCAAGATGGATTTAGTGAATCTGGCAGCGGAGATTTAATAACAATAGATCCTAATCAAGCAGAATCTCTACTATTTAAAACTGGAATTGCAGTAGACAAACAAATCCTTATGGAAGGAGGAAAATGGTTATTGGTCCCATCAATAGCACTTAATTATGAAGTTGATGCTTATGCTTATTCTGGTCATAGAGGACTAAAAGGATCTTTAACAGAAAGTAGTACAGCGTCTACAAGAGTATCTGCAAAGAACATGGGAGAACAAACTGGTTCTGTAAAAGTGGGAGCAGATTTTGTAGTAACAAAAGATTTAATGTTTAATTTAAATGCAAAATATGGCTTGGCAGATGGAGGAGATGAGCAGTCCTATGGCGGCGGTTTCAGATTCGTATTCTAAAAAAAATGATCCGCAATATCCTGCATGATTCTGAAAACTACTTATTTGTTGGCTATTTGTTGGCTGCTATGAGCCAACAAGTAAATGTAATAAAAAAGCGAGTCTGAGTAACTCGCTAGTATGACTTGGATTTGATTGAGTCGGGGCGACAGGATTCGAACCTGCGACCTAGTGCTCCCAAAGCATCCGCTGTATTGAAGCTATAACTGAGACTTATGTTGCCATCAGTACATTTAGAGAAATAAGTGTGGTCTAATTCGGACTATCTAACTTTGATTTGCGTGAGTTTTGCGTGAGTTTTCATTTGACAGCCGATTTAACATAGAGGGATAAAACCCTCTTCTTTAATGGATAAAAGATTTATTGCTGAAAAGATAATGACCCTAATTATTTCTTTAATTGGTTAATAAACTCAAAAATCCTATTTCAAATATAATAAAATACCAATAGCTTGCTATTACTTTAGTAATCTTTATCTAAGAGTTTTATCAGAGAATTCATTTCTATTTGATTTAGGTTTAAGTAAATAATTTCTACAACCTTCGTCCACTAATGCTGTAATAATGCCTCCAAGTGGTTCCCATTCTGATAGTTGGGAATCTTCTTTACTTAGATATTTTGTCGCCATTTCCTTTTTATCGCAGTCGAAAATAGCAAGTTGAATAGATGTATTTACTCCTTCAGCCTGACCTGTTTGACCTCCAATGAAAGTCGTTTCAGGAGATTCAGTTTTGCAATTAATTCTCCCCGAATAATTTGTGGTGCCTCTATTAGAATCTCCAAAAAAGTAGGTTGATCCAAAACCAGATTGCCAACATTTTGTTTTTGAATCTCCAATAGTTACTTGCTGTGGGGCTCGGTCAGGTATGTACTTTCTGTAAGACCTAATAATGAAAGTTGTTTCCAAAAAACGTCTAAATTTATTATCTACTTCTAATTGTTTGAGACTTGGATTAATATAAAATGTTCCTTGTAATTCAGGGATCTCCTTATACAACCATCCATTTATTTTAGGTTCACCCAAAAGATCATTTCCTTTCCCTGCGATACAAAAATTGTTAATTGGATCTTCATTCTTTTCACAATAATCTTCATTCCGATTAAAGACCCCATTAGTTTTTGAACTAAATATTTTTTTATTACTATTAATACAACCTTTATAGTCTTTCGCTTTTAAACACTTTTTATGAAATTCAAAAACATCACTCGTATAAAGAGGTAAAGTAAAAATTTTTGAGAAACTTAGAAAGATTATTAATTTTATAAAATATTTATTCATCAATATAAAGAAGGACAATAATCAACTAGTGAGTATTGAATCTGTTTATCTAAATAAGAACTTCCTTTAAAATTAGTCCCCCATTTTTTATTCATCACTTTAGTTATTTTGTCCCATTTTTTTTCTAATTCTGCATAATGTTCTTTTTCTCCAGATAAGGCAGATTTTTTACCCTTCATATTTCTATCATAGGCTTCATGACAAGTAATACAAGCCAATGTTTTCACAGAATCTAAAAGAAGACTATTAGATGGCTTTGGAGGTCTAATCTCACAAATAGGAGGTATTAGGTCTTCTTTCTTTACTGCAGAAATTTTTTTTGATAATTCTTCCTTGTGCATATAATAAACAACTTCATTGAAAGGACGTGTACGCATCTTTGAACAATCATTACCATATTCATTCAACAAATAAGTAATCCCTTTTTTTACTAAATTTGCTTCCATATAACTTGTGGGTTGACCTCTTTTCTGAAATTCAGATTTCATATTTTTGTAATCTTTACTAGAAATTTTTTTATTAGGAGATATACATTTTTTATAAGCCATCTCCACGGCAACAATTGCTTGATCTAATTGATAATCTGCAAAAATCTTAAGGTCTGGTGAGAATGTATATTTATTATTATTTTTCTTTTGATTTTTAATTTCAGACTGTTTATTTTCTTTTGAATAAGCCTTAACACATCCACTATAGTCAGAAGCTTGTAAGCACATTTTGTGTATTTTGTTGCTTACCTCTGATTTTGCCGGATATGAACAAAATAAAAGCGTAAGTATAAAAATTATCTTTTTCATTAATTTTTCTAGTGAATCTACCTTAATATTCAATTTAATATTTTTTCTTTAGAAATACAAAAAGATCTTTACGAACTAATTTTTCTATTAATAGGCTATTAAAATTCAAGCAAAATCCCTATCATTAATGAAAATAAAAAACATATCTTTTTCATCTAGTATTTTTTTTTTAATTTTATCTTTATCCCCTCTATTATTGCTGGTGTCCCAAAAGACAATGCAGATCATTTGTTATTTGGAGGAGGGTTTTCTTTAGGAACAACTTTATGCGAATTAACTGTTTCTAAAGATATAACTATTAATAGAGCATTGGAGTTTCGAGATAGTTACATGAGTGAATGGAATAGGCCTGAAGCTATTAGAGATTATCAATTGGTTGGGACAGGTTTGAACTTAGGTATAACAATGCTGGTAGAAAATAATATTTCTAAATATTCATCATGTAAAGAAATAATTTTGGAATAAATTTTTAGTTTCAAGCAGCAAGATTTCTATATCTAGTGAATTGCGGTTCAAACAGTAATTTGACAGTTCCCACAGGACCATTCCTATGTTTGGTAACTATCAATTCTGCTATACCTCTATCTTCAGTTTCTGGATGATAATATTCATCTCGATAAAGCATAATCACTGCATCTGCATGACTTTCTAAACTCTCGGTTTCTCTTAAATCGCATAACATTGGTCTTTTATTTACTCTGCTTTCCACATCTTTAGACACTTGGGACATAAGCACCACAGGTACATCTAATGCTTTTGCCATTTCTTTAAGATCAAGGACAATTTTAGATAACTCTTTTTCTCTAGACTCTTTATTTGGACCATCCATCATTTGTATATAGTCAACTATTACCAATCCAAGTTTTCCTAGTCCTACCTTTTCTTTTACTTTCCTACTTTTTGAGAGAATCTCTTTAACTTTGATAGAGCCCTTATCACATATAAAAATGGGGACCTCTGCAATGTCTTCTATCTCTTTACCAATTAAACCCCACTCATCTTGCTCAATTCTTCCAGTTCTCAGTCTTCCTGATTCAATACCAAGTCCCATAGAGAGAAATCTATAACTCATTTGTTCTCTGCTTTGTTCCAAACTGAAATAACAAACAGGTAATTTGTTTGTCTTAGCAACATTTTGTGCAAGATTCATGGCAAAAGAAGTTTTACCCATTGAAGGTCTTCCAGCAAAAACAACTAATGAACCCCTTTGTAGACCTTGAGTCATAGCATCTAAGTCATAAAAACTTACAGGCACCCCTGTTGAATATCTGCCTATTGAACTTTTTTCTATGTTTTCATAAGTTGTTGGCATTATGCTCGCTAAATTTTTCATATCATCTGAATCCTTTCTTATACGAATGCCTTTGAGTTTTAGTTGCTTTTCTTTTGAATTACTCATATTAAATTTTCGATGGAGACTTATATAAGCAAACTCAGAAAAGAATGCAAATTAAGTTTCTTTAAGTTAATTATTAATCCTGTGAAATTATTTTCCTTTAAATAAAACTATTGGAGAAGTTGAAGAACTTGATGGAAATATAAGAGTTGGTCCTGTTCATACCCTTAATTTATATTCCTCTTGAATATTGGGCTTTTGTTCAACTTATATTTTGGATAATGTTGCCATTAATTCAATTCTTTTAAAGTGATTTGTCCAGACTGGAAATATGTGAAAATATAAATTTGCGTGAGTTTTGCGTGAAGCAATAATTTGCGTGAAATATGTATTAGCTGAGACTTACTGCTATAACTGATCGGGGCGACAGGATTCGAACCTGCGACCTAGTGCTCCCAAAGCACCCGCGCTACCAAGCTGCGCCACGCCCCGCTTATAAGATCTTAATTCATAACATGCATCTGTTAAAGACCAAAATTTAAAAATATTGATAAAAAAACGATTTTTTAAGGAAAATTTGCTAATCCTCGCTAGATTGTCGCTAATGTTTTTCTTCAATTTAGCGGGAAGTTTGATGACACCCGCTTTACTTAAAAATATTGAAAAATGAAACGCTTACTACTTGTACCATTGTTATTAGGTTTTATTCCCACAGCTGATGCAGGTATTTATTTTCACCCCTTCTATCAAAATGGTGTAGAAATTCGATGTTCTGACGATGAGCCAAGACATTCGATTTCTTTTAAAAATGGTAGGTATATGCTCTTTGAAGATGATGGTGATGAAAAATACAAATTTCCAAAAACTTTTTTATGGCCAGAAAAAACTGACAAGCGATATACATACTTTCCAAGTACAGCCGGTACGTTCTGCAGTTCAAGAGAACTTACTAAGAAAGAGAGAGAATTTTACATAAAGAAAGCAAAAGACGTTTGTTACTCAGGTAGCTTGGAAACAAGGATTAAACGTTGCTATGGTTGGAACTAATGAAACGCTTACTTCCTCAACTAATAGCTTCTATCGCTTTACCTCCTGCTGTTAATGCTGAGAATTGTTGGATGATAATTACTTATGGACTTGGAGGAACTAGGGCAGGGGCATTAGAAAAAATAGAAATGCTGAGTGCAGACTTTTGCGAAAAAGAAGGAAGACGTTAGGAAAATAGTCCAACGCAGGGATTAGGTAGTAAAACTAGAAGATTTCATTGTGTTATTGGGAAATAAAAATTCGGCTAATATGAAATCACCTGTGATACTCAATAAATCTCGCTAATGCTCGCTAAACAGGTTGTAATAAATTATGTAATTTCTAGTCTTTGCAATGCTTTTGGTTTGGATATTCGTCAGATCCCAAAGCATCCGCGCTACCAAGCTGTGCCATGCCTCGGTTATTTGATCTTATTTCATAACAGACACCAATAATAGACCAATTTACTAGATACTCTATAAAAATCACTTTCAGCCTAAAAAATGTTTTTCATCTAGATTTTTTCAAAAAAAAAAAAAATAGAGATCTGGATGTATATTTACATTTTCGATAAGGTCAATATGAATAATTAAATTGGGTTTGAATTTTCCCTTAAATATGTTGCACATGAAAAAACTTAAAGAATTAATTTCGACATATAAGGATTATCCAAGAACTGGAATTGAATTTAAAGATGTTCTTGGAATTATTCAAGAACCAGAGATATTCAAGGAACTGATTTTAAAAATGTCTTCTAGTAAAATCATAAAAAATGCAGAGGCAATAATTTCTATCGATGCTAGGGGTTTTATTTTTGGATCTGCAATATCTCTAGAAGCTTCAAAGCCTATGATAGTAGCAAGAAAACCTGGCAAGCTTCCAGGAGAACTACTTAGTCAAGAATACAGTTTAGAGTATGGTGAAAATTCACTTTCTATTCAAAAAAAGGCTCTTCAAAAATATAATTCATATGCCATTGTGGATGATTTATTGGCTACGGGTGGAACAGTTAACTGTGTCTCTAAATTACTTGAGAGCAATGATAAAGAAATTGCAGGGCTATTAGTTGTAGTTGAATTGATGAAGTTGGGAGGAAGATTTAAATTAAATTTTCCTATTGAGTCATCAATAACTTTTTGAAAATTTAATCTAGATCTTTTTTATGATTTATGGTTTTGATCTTTGGCAAAATATTAATCATAATCTCTCAAGGTCTTCTAAAATTGGCGAATTGTTTTAAAAGTAAAAGCGTTAAAAATTAAACATGAGATTAAAATATTATTAATGTGAACTATTAATTTTATTGGATTGAAATGGGACTCTTGTTATTTAATCGAAAAAGTGAATGGAAGTTATTACAACTAACAAATTTGTCATTTAGAAAAATTTTAATTTGGTAGTAATCTCAATTTTTTTAAGTGGCCTTTCAGTTAGATTAAAAATTTAAAAAAAAACCAGCAGTTTTTTAACATTAAGTTGTAGTAAAGAATTTTGATTTATATCAAACCCATTGATCCTGCTGTAAAACCTATCACTAGAAAAAAAGAAAACTCCACTAAATCTCTCGGCAGAGAATTAACAATTAAATTAATTTGAGTCATTTGACCTTGTGCTCCTCAGGTTATAAATAATTTCACTAGAAACTAACCGATTATTTTTAATCTTGAGATGAAATTATAAATAACTTTCTTTTTTCTAAAGAATTCAGTCAATTAAAATTTTTCTTTAAAAATTAATTTGTTAGATAATCTTAATTAAGAAAAATTAATTTTTGATTTGAAGACATAATCTTATTCAGATGCTATATTTTTAATTAAAACTTAAGGCTATATGGATTATAAAAAAAAATCTTTAAATAAACTTAAATGCCATGAAAGCTACGAAGAAATCGATACAAGATTAGCAACTGGTTGGTATGTGGATTCAGTAGGTAATAATAAGAAAAAAAAATACAAAACCAAAGAAGTTTCTTATAAAATTTCCAAAAAAAATAATTGATTCAAAATCTTTCTCGTTCGGACAAAATTTCTAAATCAAATTAATGTATAGATAATAAAAGTGGCACAAAATTTTTAATTGTATAAGTTTATACTTGCAGTTAATCTTTTTTTAAACTAAAGTGAAGCGTACTTATAATTTCGTGTGAGGAAATTTATGAAGCTTTTTAAAAGCTTGCTTGTAGCTCCTGCGACATTAGGTCTTTTAGCTCCTTTGTCAGTTACAGCAAACGAAATGAATTTTACTGATGTTTCTGGTTACACTGAAACAGCTGAAGTTGAAAGCATTTCTGATTTCGATGCTGCTAAGGAACTAGCAGTTACTAACAGTCGTGTTGATGGCCTTGAAGCTAGATTTAATGATTTTGAAGCTGGTGCTTTCTCAGAAACAACAACAGCAGCTTTTTCAGCTGATTTTGCAGTTGGTTCTGAAGACGGTACAGATGCAGGTGACTCTGTTCAAGCAACTTACGGTTTTCAAATTGATCTAAACACTAGCTTTACTGGTGAAGATTCTTTAGATATCTCTTTAGATGCTGGTAATGGTGGTGGTGGTTTAGCTGAGTTAGACCAAAACTCTACTTCAGATGCTGTACAAGTTGATGGTGTTTCTTACACTTTCCCACTTGCTGGTGCAACAGTTTTTGTTGGTGATAACACTGATGGAAGCGCAGTTTACAACACAGCTTGTGTTTACGGTGGACCTTCTAACAACTTAGATGATTGTGGTAACGGTACTTCATCTTTGGGTAGTGGATCAGGAACTGCAGCAGGAGCAAGCTATGAATTTGAAAACGGATTTACAGTTGCTGTTGGTTACACAGGTGCTGGTAGTTCAACTTCTGGATTAATGACTACTGAAGGTCTTGATCAAATTGGTACTCAGTTCTCTTATGCTACAGATTCATATGGTGCCTCTCTTTCTCTTGCGAAAGTAGACGTAACTACTGATGACGAAAGAAAGTACTATGGTCTAAATGGTTACTTTGTTCCATCTGATGTTGGCCCTGTTCCATCAATAAGTGTTGGTTACGAAATAAGTGAAGCTCAAGGCCTTGCAGATACAACTCAATGGTTCGTTGGTCTTCAGTGGGATGAGGCTGGACCAGGAACATTCGGTGTTGCTGCAGGATCCGTAGGAGCATCTGCTGGAAATGAGGATTCATCTAGTCCAAAATACGATCCAGACTTAGTGATGTACGAAGCTTTCTATGACTACCCTGTAAATGATGGAATGACTATCACTCCATTAATTTATTCTAAGGAAACAGGTGTCTTCAGTGATGATAAAACTGGATACATGATTAAGACATCATTCAGTTTCTAAGTTTATTAACTTAATTTAGAAAATCTTACACACACTAAAAGACCTACCAGAAGGTAGGTCTTTTTTTTTGACTACATATTTGTGAGTATTTAAAAGTTTTTCCACAATACCTTAACGAATTAAGGAATCTTTGTTATAGTTGGGGAAATAATATTCTGTGTGAGGAATTTATGAAGCTTTTTAAGCGTTTATTGATAGCACCAGCGGCACTTGGATTCTTAACCCCTTTAGCTGTTAGTGCAAATGAAGTTAATTTAAAAGATGTTTCAAACTATTCGACAGAGTTTGAAATGGATTCATCTACTTTTGATAATTCTTCATCTACGAGTAAATTAATTGCTGGTGGAGAAGGTATGGTTGATGATCATGACGGTGGCTTCTCAGAAACAACAACAGCAGCTTTTTCAGCTGATTTTGCAGTTGGTTCTGAAGACGGTACAGATGCAGGTGACTCTGTTCAAGCAACTTACGGTTTTCAAATTGATCTAAACACTAGCTTTACTGGTGAAGATTCTTTAGATATCTCTTTAGATGCTGGTAATGGTGGTGGTGGTTTAGCTGAGTTAGACCAAAACTCTACTTCAGATGCTGTACAAGTTGATGGTGTTTCTTACACTTTCCCACTTGCTGGTGCAACAGTTTTTGTTGGTGATAACACTGATGGAAGCGCAGTTTACAACACAGCTTGTGTTTACGGTGGACCTTCTAACAACTTAGATGATTGTGGTAACGGTACTTCATCTTTGGGTAGTGGATCAGGAACTGCAGCAGGAGCAAGCTATGAATTTGAAAACGGATTTACAGTTGCTGTTGGTTACACAGGTGCTGGTAGTTCAACTTCTGGATTAATGACTACTGAAGGTCTTGATCAAATTGGTACTCAGTTCTCTTATGCTACAGATTCATATGGTGCCTCTCTTTCTCTTGCGAAAGTAGACGTAACTACTGATGACGAAAGAAAGTACTATGGTCTAAATGGTTACTTTGTTCCATCTGATGTTGGCCCTGTTCCATCAATAAGTGTTGGTTACGAAATAAGTGAAGCTCAAGGCCTTGCAGATACAACTCAATGGTTCGTTGGTCTTCAGTGGGATGAGGCTGGACCAGGAACATTCGGTGTTGCTGCAGGATCCGTAGGAGCATCTGCTGGAAATGAGGATTCATCTAGTCCAAAATACGATCCAGACTTAGTGATGTACGAAGCTTTCTATGACTACCCTGTAAATGATGGAATGACTATCACTCCATTAATTTATTCTAAGGAAACAGGTGTCTTCAGTGATGATAAAACTGGATACATGATTAAGACATCATTCAGTTTCTAAGTTTATTAACTTAATTTAGAAAATCTTACACACACTAAAAGACCTACCAGAAGGTAGGTCTTTTTTTTTGACTACATATTTGTGAGTATTAAAAAGTTTTTCCATAGGTTCCTAGTCCTATTTGTATAAGCTGATACTTGAATTTGTTTTATTTATACTTTATAATGGAATGAATTTAAATTTCTGTGTGAGGAATTTTATGAAACTATTTCAAAAATTGTTAGTTGCTACTGCTTCTGTAGGATTGATTGCTCCTATAACTGCACAAGCTTCTGATGTTATAAATCTTCAAGGGATGAATGACTACAGTCGTAGTAAAAAATCATCTACTAAAAAACATTTCGATAGTAAAACATTCGTCAATGAAGATGTCGCAACACTCAAAAAGAGTGAGCAGGAATTGGAGATACTTCAAAATAACTTTGAAGCAGGGTCTTTCTCTGAAACAACAACAGCCTCCTTTTCTGCTGACATGGCAATTGGAGATGAAGATACTGCGTTTGGGCGTGGAAAAGTTAATGCACTCTATGGTTTCCAAATCGATTTAAACACTAGCTTTACCGGTGAAGATTCTTTGGATATCTCTTTAGATGCTGGTAACGGTGGTAATGGTTTATCTGAACTTGATCTGAACGAAGCTAGTGCTGGAGATGACTCTTTAGCAGTTGATGGTATTTCATACACCTTCCCAGTAGCTGGAGCAACAGTTTTTGTTGGTGATAACACTGATGGAAGTGCACTTTATAATACAGCATGTGTTTACGGTGGACCTTCTAACAACTTAGATGATTGTGGTAACGGTAGTTCAGCTTTAGGTTCTGGATCCGGAACTGCAGCAGGAGCAAGCTATGAGTTCGCTGATGGATTTACAGCTGCTATTGGTTATACAGGAGATGGTAGTTCCACTTCTGGATTAATGACTGCTGAAGGATATGATTCATATGGTGCACAAGTATCTTATTCAGCTGATTTATTTGCTGCTTCTGTTACTTATGGAAAAGTTGAAGCTGCTGGTAACAAGGACAGAAATTACTTAGGCCTAAATGGTTATTTTGCTCCATCTGAAACTGGTATTGTTCCATCAATAAGTGCTGGTTACGAAGTTGGCGAAGGTCAAGGTCTTGCAGATACCTATCAATGGTTTGTAGGTCTTCAATGGGATGAAGCTGGACCAGGTACTTTAGGTACTGCTGTTGGAACTGTCGGTGCAACTACTGATACTAATCCAGATGCTGTAGGTGGCGATGGCGCTTTATTAATGTATGAAGCTTTCTACTCTTACGCACTAAATGATGGGGTAACTATCACTCCATTGGTCTATTTTAAGGAAGCTCCTAAAACATACACTGGTGATGATGATTTGATTGGTTTAATGCTTAAGACATCATTCAGTTTCTAAGTTTATTAATTTAATTTAGAAAATTTTACACATATTAGAAGACCTTTCTTCTGAAAGGTCTTTTTTCTTGTGTGAGTTATTACAATAAAATTTATAATTAATTCAACATAAATTAAAATAAAGATAATTAAAATTTAATTAAAAATAAAGGTATGGAAATCTTAATTTTATCTTTATCAGTTTATTATTCAAAGGAGATTTTTATACTTATATTTATCAATTTGGTTAAAATATTGAATTTAGATTTCAATCAAAGTTTGATTATTATTTACTTCGAAGATAATGACTCCTATATTCAAATGCCTAATTTGTAGAAAAGACATAGAGAGATCAACAAAATCTTTTTGGAGTAAAAGGGGGCATTTACTTTGCTCTTCATGTTTAGATAACATAGATTTAAAGTCAAAAAAAAAAGACGTTGGTAAATCACCAAAATCTTTCATTTAAATATTAGAATATTTGGAATAACTATACTGGTGGTTAAGCATTCAAGTAACAAAGTTCTGAATTAAAAGGTTTTCATAAATCATTAAATCTTACAATATATAAGTTAAAACTCATAAATGCAGTTATTGTATAATTTATGTAATCGTTTAAATCAATGCTTGTTTGGAATGCTTTATTCAGTTGACTTTCGTCAAGAAAACTTAGAACCAACCAGGAATGATTTGACCAGTA
This sequence comes from Prochlorococcus sp. AG-347-J22, assembly GCA_003279005.1. Taxonomy (GTDB): domain Bacteria; phylum Cyanobacteriota; class Cyanobacteriia; order PCC-6307; family Cyanobiaceae; genus Prochlorococcus_A. Next base: position 113,912 of record QCBY01000003.1, read on the forward strand.
GTAACGTATGCACCAACAGCTGCAACGAAACCTAACATTGCTGCCCAACCATTAAAACGTTCTGCTTCAGGAGTCATGATAATTTAAGTAATTTATATGTATTATTGTAACAGCATTTATGTAGGTTTGTAAAGCTTTTTTAAGTAATTGCTTTAAAAAATCCCTAAATTCTAGATATTTTTAAATACCTTAACAAAACTGACACATCTATGTTCCACTTATAAAATTTTTTGTGGTTAAAAGTTTTATATATATATATTTGATGAGAATAATTCTTCATTTGTCAGTGCCGGCCAAAATTAAATTCAATAATAAAATTGTCTCTCCACTTTTTTAAGATCCTAAATAATATAAATGTTGCGTATTAGCTTGGCAAATAATTACTCCAGATGCATTTTGTGGAGTATGAGCAACATTTTTTAATTCAAATCCATCAATAATTTCATATAACTTTCCTTCACTAAGGCATTGGCAAAATTTATTTGTAGCAAATAGCTGATCGTAATTATTTGAAGAGACCAGTCAATTACGAATAATTGCATAAATTAAAATATGTATTTGTTTAAATTTGTAAAAATTAAATCTTTTGAGTTTTGCTTTATTTAAATATACTCAATTTTGAAATGTGGGTCGCCTGAGATTCGAACTCAGGACCAGCCGGTTAAAAGCCGGATGCTCTACCGCTGAGCTAGCGACCCATTTGTAAAATTGAGTACATATGAAATTATCCCTTTTTAAGGTAAAAAAAACAACTTAATATCCCAAGTTGAACAATTGAAATACAATTCTTAACTTATGAGATAAAAATTAAAAATTCTCTCTTTATTCGCAGTTCAAAGGTAAGATATTATAAAAATAACTTAATCTTTAAAATGTTACGTGCTATTGTCGTTTTTGCCCCAATTATTGCCGCTCTTGCATGGGTGATTTTCAATATACAAAAGCCTGCAAGAGAACAATTTAATAGAGATTTTTTGGGAAAGGATTAATATTAGTTTGATAAATAAAGAAGTAATAGTAATAGGGGCTGGTCTTGCAGGTTGTGAAGCTGCTTGGCAAATTGCGAATTCAGGTGTGTCTGTAAAATTAATAGAAATGAGGCCTCTTAATTCAACGCCAGCACATCACACCAACGAATTTGGAGAATTAGTTTGTAGCAATAGTTTTGGCGCGTTAAGTCCCGATAGAGCAGCAGGACTTTTGCAGGAAGAATTAAGAACATTTAATTCTTTGGTTATAAATACTGCAGACTTGTTCTCTGTCCCTGCGGGAGGAGCCTTGGCTGTAGATAGGTCAAAATTTAGCAAATCTTTAACGCAAAGATTATCAACTCATCCTCTTATCAAGATAGAAAGAATTGAACAATTAGATCTACCAGATGAAGAAACTATTACTGTACTTGCCACTGGTCCACTAACATCTGATAAATTAGCCACCAGGATTAAAAAATTTACCGGAATTAATTCTTGCCACTTCTTTGATGCTGCTAGCCCCATTATTTATGGTGATAGTATTAATTACGATATTGTTTTTAAAGCTAGTAGATACGATAAAGGAGATCCGGCATATCTAAATTGCCCAATGAATAAAATAGATTATTTAAATTTTAGAACTGCACTAGTTGAAGGTGAGCAAGCAACTTTAAAAGATTTTGAAAAAGAATCTTCAAACTTTTTTGAAGCTTGTTTACCAATCGAAGAATTAGCTAGAAGAGGAATTGATACTATGAGATACGGACCTTTGAAATCAATTGGTTTGTGGAATCCGAAATGGGGAGATTTATTTGATAAAGAAAATAGATTAAAAAAACGACCCCATGGAATTGTTCAATTAAGGAAAGAAGACCTTGAAGGAAGACTACTTAATTTAGTTGGTTTTCAAACTAACCTAAAATGGTCAGAGCAAAAACGAATATTTAGAATGATTCCTGGCTTAGAGAAAGCTGAGTTTGTACGATATGGAGTTATGCATAGAAATACATTTTTAGAATCCCCTAAATTACTTTTACCAACACTTCAATTTTTGAAAAGGAAAACTCTTTTCGCATCAGGGCAAATAACAGGGACAGAAGGCTATGCCGCAGCTGTTGCTGGAGGCTTGTTGGCAGGTATAAATGCTTCATTATTAGCAAAAAATAAAACTCCTGTAACTTTTCCAAATGAATCAATGATTGGATCTCTCATGAATTTCATAAGTAATAAAAATGAAATAATATCTAAGCAGAATAAAAATAAATTTCAACCAATGCCCGCATCTTTTGGTATAGTTCCAGAACTAACTAATAGAATAAAAGATAAAAAATTAAGATACATAGCATACCAAGAAAGGTCTCGAGAAGTATTAAAGGGATTTAAAAAAGTACTAGATTTGTGTTTAAGAAAAGAAGACTTACTTGTTGAGATAAATTAAAATGAATTATTCAAAAAATTAAAAATGAAATCTGATAAAGAAAGATTTGACGCAATTGTTATTGGATCAGGTATAGGAGGATTGGTAACAGCCTCACAATTAGCGGCTAAAGGTGCACAGGTATTAGTGCTTGAAAAGTATATTATTCCTGGTGGAAGCGGAGGATCATTTCATAGGAAAGGATATACCTTTGATGTTGGTGCCTCTATGATTTTTGGTTTTGGAGAGAAAGGGCATACCAATTTGCTAACTCGCGCTCTAAGAGATGTAAATGAAAAATGTGAAACAATTCCTGATCCTGTCCAACTCGAATATCATCTTCCAGACAACTTCAATATAGCTGTAGATAAAAGTTATAAGAGATTTATTAATAAATTATCTGAACGTTTTCCTCATGAGAAGAGTGGCATAAAAAAATTCTATGGAACTTGTTCAAATGTTTTCAATTGTTTAGATTCGATGCCCCTTTTATCAATTGAGGACCCCAGTTATCTTTTTAAGGTTTTCTTAAAGGCACCATTATCTTGTTTAGGTTTAGCTAGATGGTTGCCGATAAATGCTGGAGATGTTGCAAGAAAGTTTATTAAAGATCCTAAACTTCTAAAATTCATTGATATTGAATGTTTTTGTTGGTCAGTAATGCCTGCCCTCAAAACTCCAATGATCAATGCAGGAATGGTTTTTACCGATAGACATGAAGGAGGTATAAATTATCCAAAAGGAGGCGTGGGCAAGATCGCAGAGAAGTTAGTTACCGGAATGGAAAGATTAGGAAGTAAGATTCGTTATAGAGCAAATGTTAAAGAAATACTTTTAAAAAACAAGAAAGCCGTTGGAGTAAAATTATCAAACGGAGAAGAAATTTACTCAAATATTATTGTTTCTAATGCCACTAGATGGGACACCTTTGGTCTTGGTGATCATAAAAAAGGATTAATTAAAAGTGATCAAGTACCTAAAAGTGAACATAAGTGGTCTGAGAAATATAAACCCTCCCCCTCTTTCGTTTCAATTCATCTTGGAGTTACAAAAAATTTAATAGATAAAGATTTTAATTGTCATCATATTATTGTTGAGAATTGGAATGAATTAGAGAATGAAAAAGGAGTAATTTTTATCTCTATACCTACCTTACTAGACTCATCTCTTGCTCCAGAGGGAAAACATATTATCCATGCATTTACCCCCTCATCAATCGATCAATGGGAGAACTTATCAAGAGAAGATTATTTAGAGAAGAAACAATTATATTATTCATTTCTTGTTGAAAAAATTTCTAAAATAATTCCTAATTTAGATCAAAATATTGATCATAAAGAAATTGGTACTCCAAGAACTCATAAGAAATTTCTTGGAAGATTTGAAGGTAGTTATGGACCCATTCCTAATAAAAAATTATTTGGGTTACTTCCTATGCCATTCAACACTACAAAAATTAAAAACTTCTATTGCGTAGGAGATTCATGTTTCCCTGGCCAAGGGCTCAATGCAGTAGCATTTAGTGGTTATGCTTGTGCTCATAAAATAGGATCAAAATTAAATATAAATAATTTCAATTTGCCAGACTAAAAAATCTTCGTTCAAATGATAGAAAAGTTCAAAACTCTTTTTTTTGTAAAAAGTTCTTTAATTACCTTATATTTAGCACTTACGTTTCCTATACCATTTTTTTCGAATGAAAAATTAAAAATTTTCTCAATAATAACTTTCGTTCTTGGACTATTTTTGATAATTAATATCACGAATGATTTTGTAAAAACCTGTGATACGAAAATTTCTTTTGAAACAAGCTTTATCTCTAAAATTTTTGGAAAGAAAAATTGGGAAATTTTTTGGAAAGATATTAGATTTATAAAATCGTTCCCTACTAGCCAAGGAAGTAAGGTTCATTATTTTATTACTAATAATGATGAAAGTTTTCTTATGCCACAAAGGATTGAAAATTTTGAGAGGTTTTTGTCTATAGTTAAAAAAAAAACAAAATTAAGAATACAAGAAATATCTTATATTTCCCCTTTATGGACGTATAAATTATTGACTTTCTTATCTGTTGTGATGATTATTTTAGAAATAATATTTTTATTGTTTAAATATTATCTATACTAAATCTATATCCTTGTTGTCGAACTGTAGTAATACCGCCTCCCTCTCCTAAGCCTGCCAACTCTAATTTTCTACGCAATGTAAGGACCTGAGTGTCAACCGATCTTGGCCCTCCGCTAAATGGAGGCCACGCAAGCCTAAGAAGCTCCTGACGACTTCTAACCATGCCTGGAGGCATTAGCAGAGCACATAGTAATGCAAATTCTCTAGGACTTAATTCTACAGGTTTTTCACTTAGAGTAACTTGTCTTAAAAGAAGATGAACTTCTAAAGGACCAACTGCAACTTTCTCTTGTAATCCTATTCGACCTCTTTTTAATAAAGTTCTGCATCTCGCAGCTAATTCCTCTAATCCAAAAGGTTTTCTTAAAACATCATCAGCCCCCTCGTCTAAAAGGCTAACTAATGCATCTACTCCAGATCTCGCAGTTAGAACAATAACTGAGCAACCCAACTGTTGAGCTAATCTCATCGCAGTATTTTGTTCCAATATTTCTGCGCTTACCAACAAGTCAGGAGATTGTTCTCTGCATAAGTCAACAGCCTCTATGGCTGATCCTACTGCCGCAGCTAAATGACCGTCTTGACGGAGTCTTTGCACTAAAACAGTTCTTAGTGTGGGGTGAGGTTCAACTACAAGAACTCTCGAGGGGGTCTGAGAGGTCGAAGGCAATTGGGAACTGCCAGGAGTTGAAGCTATTATTTGCTCAGATGATTGCATTCTTATTTAATGTTTGGCCAGGCAATTTTTGTTCATCCTTAATAAGGTATAACAAATGCTAAATAAAAATCAGAATCTATCAAATTATGACATCATTTGAAAATCCAGTAGCAATTCGCCATTTTCAATCAATTTGCGATAGCTGCCAAGACCTAGTAACTAGATTTCATACTCCCTCAGACTTAAAACTGTTTAGTGATGGTTATCTTCAAGCCGTAAGGAATTGCAATAGTTTAGAGCCAAAAGATCAAGAGAAATTAGAAAGATTAATAGAAAGATGGATACTAGATCCATCAAGTTTTATAAATCCAGATGGGGATGAAAATAAAGGTTTTTTTGATAAAAAAAAGATTTAAAATATTAATTTTTATTAACTAAATTTCGGTATTTATACCCATGTAATATTTTAGGATGCTAATTCAATTTCAATCTTTTCTTTTAAAGTTCCTGAATTGTACATTTCGATAAGAATATCTGAACCCCCTAAGAATTCACCTTTTAGATAAACTTGGGGAATAGTTGGCCATTCAGAGTACTCCTTAATACCCTCTCTTATTTCAAAATCACTTAATACATCAAAAGTATTGAAGGAAACTCCAAGTGAATTAAGAATCTGGACTACATTATTTGAGAAACCACATTGAGGCATTAATTTAGTTCCTTTCATAAATACCATAACTGGATTAGAGTCGATAAGGTTTTGAATTTTATTTTTAGTTAGGTCTTTCATAATTTAAGTAGGTGTTTCTGTTTTTAATGCTAGTGCATGAATAGCTTCTGAAGCTAATTCTTCTTTTAGAGCAGAATAAACTAGTTGATGTTGTTTAACTAATGATAATCCATTAAATTCTGGTGAAATCACTGTTACTTGCAAATGATCATCTCCTTTTAAATTTTCAACAAAAACTTCGGAATCAGCAATTTTTTTCTTTATTAAGTCTATTACTTCGGATCTTGTAGTCATTATGATTATCTAGAGTCCCTTATAAGGTGTTTCAACAAAACCAAGCTGGATTAGATCTTTATAAGCCTCCTTACCTTTTGAACTTGTAGGGGACATTAATCTGATTATTTCTACAAGTAAAGGAACTGCAACTTCTGGCTGGTTCCTCCTTTTATAAAGCGCTGCTAATCTCGCATTGGACTCTGCCCATATTTTTATAGACTCTTTACCCTTTTCACCTGTTTCATCAGGAATTCGTGCATCAAATCCCTTAAATGCACCATTTAAATCTCTATAAAAAGATGCCAGTTTTTTAGCTAGATCTCTCGCTTTATCATATGAGTTTTTAGCTTCATCAAATTTACCATTTTCTATAAAAGCATCCCCCTCAGTTATATAAGCTTGTACATTAGTAATAGTGAGCTTTTTGTTATTGTTTGAAAGTACTTTATAAGAATTTGGATCCTTATCTTCCGCATAAATTAAATTTGAAGATGGTAATATTCCTAAAAATATAAAAATAATTGGAATTAACTTTAAGAATTTCATATTCTTTTTTATTTATTCAACTTAATATTACCTGATTATGGATTCATCGACCGACATCTTTTAATGCTTCGTTTTCAGCGTTTGTCATTTTTTCATACAATTTTTCATTAAATTCATTAATAGATAGATCAATATTTTTATTAATAATCAAGGGCTCCCCAAAACATAGAGAAACTTTACTTCCAAATTTTGGAGTTACCTCACTATATGCAATTCCAACAGGGATTATAGTTATACTGCTTGTTTTTTTTGTTGCTAATATGGCTAATCTAAATAGCCCCTCTTTCAGTACAAATTTTTTTCTACATTTATTAATTCTTCCTTCAGGGAAAATTACGAGTTGTCTTTTTTTTATGATTAGATCTACTGCATAGCGTAGTGCTGAAAGAGAGGGCGAAATTTGATTTATTGGAAAACAACCAAGTCTTTTTAAAAACCAACCTTGAACTCCTCTCATCTCTGCATTTGTAACCATAAATCTGCAATCCTTTTTTGTTATCCTTCTCCCCAATGCCATGGTAAGAATTAAACCGTCCCACCTCGATCTATGGGTTGGGGCTATTATTAAAGAGCTGTTTTTTGGTATTGAATAATTATGATTAATAATTTTCTTTTCTCTAAAAAATAAATTCATAACTATATCTTGTGTTATGAACATTGCAATATTTCCCAAAGTTGGATTTATTCCGTATTCGATATGAATATTATTCTTCTTCAAATCTAATTAATGATTTATTAATAAATTATACGAATGTAATTTTTAATTAGCTATTATTAGTCGGTCAGTAAGATTGTTTAAAACTAAAATTCATAAATTCATGGCAACATTAGGGGTAAATATTGATCATATCGCAAATGTACGTCAGTCCAGGAAGACTGTTGAGCCTGATCCAGTTCAATTCGCTTTCCTCGCAGAATTAGGAGGTGCAGATTCAATAACAGTTCACTTAAGAGAAGATAGAAGGCATATACAAGATCGAGATATATTTCTTTTAAGAGATACTATAAAAACAAAACTCAATTTAGAAATGGCTGCTACTGAAGAAATGTTGAAAATTTCTAAAAAGTTACTTCCAGATTACGTCACACTTGTTCCAGAGAAAAGAGAAGAAATTACAACTGAGGGAGGATTGGATGTTAAAAATAACAAGAAATACCTTAAGGATTATGTTTCTAGATTGAAAAGTTCAAATATTGAAGTTAGTGCATTTATAGATCCCGTGAATGAGCAGATTAATTGTTCAGGTGAAGTAGGGTTTGATTTCATTGAATTGCACACTGGCAAATACGCAGATCTAAAAGGGGAAGAGCAATATGTGGAACTCCAAAAGATTATTGAATCTACATACTATGCAATTGATCTTGATTTAATTGTTAATGCAGGACATGGACTTAATTATCAGAATGTAGAAAAAATTGCATCAATTAACAATATTAATGAGTTAAACATTGGTCATAGTATTGTTGCAAGAGCTCTTGCTGTAGGTTTAGAAAAAGCAGTGCGAGAAATGAAGACCCTTATTTCAACAAATTAATTTTTAAAATGAAAACTTATTTTTTCGTTGCAGCAAGTGAGAAGTTTTTAACAGTTGAAGAACCTCTTGAAGAAATTTTAAAAGAAAGGACTAGAAACTATAAAGAGAATAATAAGGAAAAAGATTTTTGGCTTTTAAAAAATCCATCGTTTTTAAAATCTTCTAAATTTGCTGATTTGTCTAAATTGATTCCCCATCCTCCAGCCGCAGTTATATCTACGGATAAAAAATTCATTACATTCTTAAAGCTTCGCTTAGAATTTGTTGCAGTAGGCGAATTTGAATTTCCTAATGCAGAAATATCAGATCCATTTAAAGTTGAGTAATATATCAACTATTAAAAATTGCTTAATATTTATAAATCAAACAAAATTGAAGTTATTAGTCAGCTATTAGCAAAAGAATTAATAATTAGCCCCCCCTTTATTACAGAAAAACTTGATATCGCCGTTCCTAATTACTTTTTAGGTAAGTGGTTAAGAGATCAGATAACTATAAGTAATCAAATAAGTGCTCTCTATGAATTAAAGACAATTTCTAATTATACCGAGGCTTTATTAACTAATTTCTTCCCTGGAATTGATATGGGAATTTGGAATTATGAGACAATAAAATGGGGGATCATAGATTCATTTGAAGAATTAAATTATCATAAAGAATCATTACCATTAAGTAGTTGGATTAATAAATATTTTAAAAATAAAAGGATGATTGATGGAGATATTTTTAATTTGACAAAAAAAATTGCAAATAATTTTATTGATTATCTAATTTTTAGACCGGAAATGATAGCTAATTGGCATAAGTATGATTTGAATTCTCCAAATCTTTTTAATAATTTAAATTCAAATGAATATTGGCAACCAATCTTATATAAATTAATTGAAAAAAAAATGTCAAATAAACCATCATGTTTGTACATGATTGAAATAATTAATAATATTAAAAAATTTAAAAATTATAAACTTAGAATACCTAAACAAATTTATATTATTTCTGATAATAATTTATCAAAACTATACATTGCCTTTTTTTCAAAATTAGCAGAATTTTCAAATGTAAATTTATACTTAATTTCTCCGGGCGATAATCTATGGGACAGAATAAATTCTATTGAAGGAAAAGTAGATTTTAAAGATATTGAGAGTAACCTATATTTAAATAATTCAAATATTGAAAAGATATTTAGTAAATTTGGAGCTAATTATCAGAAATTGATTGATGAAACTTCTAATATTGAAAATATAAAAATAAATAATAATTCCATTTATATTGATCCAACTACAAACATTTCTTATAAAAATAAAATACCTTTAATTAATCAAATACAGAAAAGATTAATTGATAATAAAGAGCATGATTTTACTATTGATGAAAAAGATGAATCGATTTTATTTAGAGGACATGCTAATCAACTAAGTCAATTAGAATATATAAGAAATAAAATTATAGAAATATTAGAAACTCATGATGAAATTAAATATAGTGATATTGCTTTAGTTTCCCCTCAAACTAGTTTAATAAAACCTTTCCTAAAGTATATCTTTAATAATGAATTAATAAATGGTCAAAAGCTACCTTATTTTTTTATTGAAGAAGATTATGAAGATTATTCAAATGTATATAAATTTTTATTTGAAATTATAGAATTAGCAAATGAGAAAATTAATCTCGAAAAAATAGATTATCTTCTTTCTCAAAAATTTACCCAGAATATTTTTAATTTTGATATTTCTGAAAAGGACGAAATCATTTTTTTATTAACTCAAGTTGGCTTTCATTGGGGCTTAGATGCAGATGAAAGGTTTGGTGATGAAAAAAATACTTTAGATTGGTGTTTAAATAGAATTACCTTAGGTCTTATTTATGGTAAAGAATATAATTTAAAAAATTCTAATATTAAATCATTTAGTCCAATTAATATTAATTTGGATTTAAATAGATGGGTGAACATATTATTTCACCTTAAAAAATATATTAATTTATTAAGAGGTTCTTATAGTTATGAAGGATGGGTCAAAAAGATTAAGTTTATACTTATTAACATAAGAATTTTTAATCAAAATTTAGATTTAGAAATTTGTGAAATAAACAGAATATTTGATAATTTTTCAATACCTTTCCTATCACATCAAGTTGTTGTTTTAAATGTTTTTAGAGAAATATTCATTACATCTATAAGTAAATCTAAGTATAAAAATCAATCTTACTTAAATAAGATATTGGTAAGTGATATTGAGAAGGTAAGACTAATACCTCGTAAAATTATCTTCTTAGTTAATATGAATAGTATTTATTATCCAAGATTATTAACTAATGAAAATATAAATTTATTAAATAAAAAATATCTTCTTGGAGATCCATCAACTTTTGATAGAGAAAAATATTTTTTCCTTGAGTTATTAGTCTCCTGTAGAAAACAACTTATAGTTTCTTGGATTAATAATGACAAAGATAATAATAAATTAGATATATCGTTTCCTATAAAGGAGTTAATAAACTATATCGAGAGTTTTTTAACCTCAGAACAATGTAATTCTATTATCAAATACTATGAATTCCAGAAAAAGCAAGTTATTAAGGTTAAAGAAAATAACTTAAAAAGTAATTATTCTTTAATAAAAAAAATAGATTGGGAGGAAAAAGAATTTGAAAGTAAAGATTTTAAATTATCTGAATTAACCTATTGGTTCAAGTTCCCTCAACTATATTGGCTAAATAAAAAAAATATTTTCCCAAAAGGAACTTTTATGCATCATCCAGATGAAGAATATCTAAGTAATCTCCAGAAATCTGAATTAATTACCAAAATTATTAAGAAATTAGAGATTGATAACGAATACATTATTGATGAATTAAAAAATTTGAGTGTTAAAGATCATTTACTTGAGTATGGAATTATTACATCAAAAAATAGTATCTTTTCAAAAGAAAAAGAAATGCAGGGTTTGTTAGGCAGCCTAATCACAAATTTGAGTAAATATAAAAAAATTTACAGACTTTATATTAAATCAAATTCAAATAAAGAGGAATATTTCATAGCAGATAATATGGTTATTGAATTGATGCATGCCAAACTTAGTTTAAAGCGTTTGTCAGAAGCTTGGATTAGATTACTTTTTATTTCTTCTTTAGAAAAGAATATAATAAATACTCAGATAATTTTTAGAGAAGAAAATCAATATAAAAAAGAAGTTCTTCAATCACCGGGAGCAGAGTCTTCAAAGCAAATATTAGAGGATTATATTAATATTTTTAAGAATTCCTCAGAAAAATGCTTACCGCTCCCCCCAGAAAGTACTTATAAATATGTAGAGGCAAAAATCCAATCTAAAAATGAAATAAAAGCTTTTTCCGATAGATGGATAGGAAATAAAAATTTTAGTAAAGGAGAGAGAGATAATATCGAAATGCAAATGTGTTTTGGAAATAAAAAAGAACCAGATTTCTTTTTTAATAATAATATTTTTGATGATTTATCATTCAGATTTTATGCCCCTTTATTTCAAGCATTAAAGAAAAAATAATGTTTAAATTTAATTCAAAAGGATTATTTGAATCTTCTAATGAAATAATTCTTGTCTTCTTTCAGTTTCTTATTATTAGTCTTCATTTTATTAAATTTGAATTTCTTCATAAGATACAAATAATTCAGAATAATTCTATATTTAGTCTTTTGGGGTTCATAATCATAATAATCGCATCAATTATTATTTTTTTAGCAATTAAAGACTTAGGTAGTAATCTATCTCCTTTTCCAAAACCTATTTCAAATGGAAATCTTGTTACTTCGGGTGTTTATCGTTTTATACGCCATCCAATGTATTATTCTTTAATACTTATTTCTCTGGGCTTTTTTATAATTAACTTATCTTTTTATTATTTATGTTTAACAATAAGTCTTACATTGGTAATTAAATTTAAGATTACTTTAGAGGAGAAATATTTGAAAAATAAATTTAAAAATTATTTATTTTATAAAGATAAAGTTAAATTTTAATTTAAATAAAATATGGATATTAATAAAATAATATTAGATAATAATTTTAAATTAGTAGAAGCTAGTGCCGGTACTGGAAAAAGTTTTACTTTGGCTCATATAGTTTTGAGAAATGTTTTAGAAAAAAAAATTAAGCCAGAGGAAATACTTTTACTAAGTTTTACAAAAAATACATGCTCAGAGTTAAGGGATAAAATACTTTTTAGATTCAATAAACTAAAGTTATTTTTACAGAAAAAGGATGGAACTGAAATAGATACGACTCTTTTAGAGTGGTATAAAATCTATCAGGAGAAGGAAAAATATCCTGAAAAAATAATATTCGATATTGATAATTTTGTTAATGCTATTTATAAATTAAAAGTAATTACATTTCATTCTTTTTGTAGCAATATTTTAGAAGAATTTAGTATAGAAATTGGATCCGCACAAGATCCATATATTGAAAATAATTTAGACAAGTTATATGAAGAGTTAGTAAATGATTTGTGGATTGATAAATTTCTAAATCTTGACCCTGAAATAATTTCTTTAGTTAGTCAAAAGAAAATCAATTCCCGATTCGGAACTAAAATGAATAAATCATTTTTTATTGATATTTTAAAAGCTATTGACCAAGAAAATATATGCAAAATCGAAATAAAAAACAAATATGAAAATATTAATATATCAAATTATTTAAAGGATTTTTTGTATTTTAAATGGCAAGACTTTTGTATCGAATGGAATAAAAAAGGCGAAGAATTATTTCTTCAGCTTATTGAATTAGGAAAATTAATAAAAGATAGTGGAGGTAAAAGTCAGATATATGCAGCTAAACCAAGAAATAATAAATTTACTCAGATAACTGAATGGATTAAAGAGATTAATCTAAGGCTTGATTCAGAAGATATAGGTCAACTTTTATATGATATTTCAAATGAAGATATTTTATTTAATTATTTTTATAGTAAGAACATAATCAAAGAAATAAAGAAATTTAATCTGGATTTTGATCTAAGCAGATTTAAGTTGCTCCAAGATAAAATTTATGAAATAAAGGAAGGAATTTTTACCGAATTTGTAAGAATATTCATCCAGTTATCTTACATTAAACTAATTGACAAAAAGAAAGATTTATCAATTTTTAATTTTGGTGATCTCATAAAAACTGTTGAAAATAAATATTTAGCTTCAGATTTCATTGAAGAAAAAAGTCTTTCTGATATTCAAAATAGGTTTAAATGTATCCTTATTGATGAGTTTCAAGATACAGATATTGTTCAGTGGAACTTAATAAAAAAATTTTTTAATAACCGAAAACATTTTTTACTATGTGTTGGAGATCCAAAACAGGCTATATATAAATTCCGAGGTGGAGATATCGAAACTTATTTAGATGCTAAATCTAATGCGATAGAGATCTTAACTCTTAAAAATAACTACCGATCTTCAAATAAATTACTTGATGTAATTAATAAGCTTTATAAAAATGGGCTTAAAGAATCAAAACTTGAATATAAGAAATTAAATGCTAAAAATAATGACACTATTAATTATAAATTTAAATTTAACAACGTATTTGAAATTATTGAGTTTTCTAAGAAAAAAATAAATATCGAAGAACTTGTAACTCAATATATAGTTGATTTTCTCTATATTAATAAGGAAATTGATATTAATAAAATTTCAATTCTTACTTTATATAATTCGCAATGTTTAGAATTAAAAAATAAATTAATGAAGTACAATATTCCCACCCAGATAAGAAACAAACAAAATATTTTTGATACTGAAGCAAGTACTTTATTAGTATTTTTTATTGATTCTCTATTAAATCCATTGCTTTTTAGAAATATAAGTTTATTGTCTACATCTAAATTTGTGGAAATAGAAGTAGAAGAACTAATTGATCAACAAATTAGTAAAAAATTAGAAAATTTAACTAACCAGTGTATTAATTGGTCTTTGGAATTAAGAGAAAAAGGATTCTTAACCCTCGTTAATGAAATCATTATTAGTTATGATTCCCCTTCAATTAATAGTGATCCGGATTTATATGCAAATTTGTTTCAATTGTCTGAAATAATTGAAATTGAATTAATCAAAAATGAATTTAATCTAAATAAAGTATTTAAATGGTATAAAAATCAAATAGATAAATCGTTAAGAATTTGTACTGGAGAGGATTATTTAACCAAGGACTATAATCTTCAAAATGGAATAAATCTTTCTACAATACACAATAGTAAAGGACTTGAATATGACATAGTCTTGTGTCCATATCTATCTATTATTTCTAATAAATCAAATAAAACTAAAGGTCCAATTTGGAAATCAATTTTGGATAGAAACATATACATTAATATTTCTAATAATTACAGTAAAGTAGAAGAATTTTATTTAAAAGAGGAAAGAGATTTATTTAAAGAGAGTGAGAGGTTAATTTATGTAGCGCTTACAAGGAGTAAATATAAGCTTATTATTTTTAATGATATAGATAATACAAACAACATTCTTAATAATGATTTGCTATCAAACTTAGAGAATATCCATATTTATAGGTCTAATAATGAAGATAAATTATTGAATATTAATTTTAGTGAATTTTCTAATAGATTTAATATTAGTGGTTTATGTCAAAATCTTTGGAAAATAAATAATGTTAATACAAAAAAGCCTAAAATTTTTTCTCCTGATGAAGTAATTTCTTTTTCAAGTTATTCCTCTTGGATTCAAAAAGATAAAAAGACTGATTCTAGTTCAAATCAATACAAAGATTATGAAGATAATATCTCAATTATTAATACTCTAAAAGAAAATATTTTAAATAAATCTCAAAATTATCCAGAATATTTAAATCTGCCTAACCCTTTAAGTGATTTTCCTAAAGGAACTGTAGCTGGAACATGTTTGCATAAAATAATAGAGAGATTTGATTTTCAAAATGATAATTCTGAGAAACTACTTGATTTAATTTTTGAAGAACTAAATTTCTTCCAAATTGATTCTTCTTTGGCATTTAAAGTTAGAGATGGAATTTTGCGAATAATAAATATTCCTCTTGGAAATAAATTACGCAACAAAAGATTAATTGATATATCTTCAAATAATGTTCTAAAAGAGTTTAAGTATGATTTACCACTCTCTTATAATGGAAGACATATAACTACAAGTGATATTTCTAAATGTTTTTCATTGGATCAAGAATTTGAATTTGGTCAGGATTATTCTAATAAAATTAATAGTCTTCAAATTTTAAACAAAGGGTTTCATTCAGGATGTATTGACTGCATAATACCAATAGGAAATACCTTAGAGGAAAGTAAATGGTGGGTAATTGATTGGAAGAGTAATTTCATATCTCGAAATGAAAATAGTGATTGTTTTCCTGCAAACTATAACTATGAAAATATGAAAGAGGAAATGATTAAACATCATTATCCATTGCAATCTCATCTTTACTTGTTGGCTTTGCACAGATTTTTAAAATGGAGATTAAAAAATTATCAGCCTAAGTTTCATCTTGGAGGATATATATATATTTTTTTAAAAGGATTGCCTGATATTAAATTGTTTAAAAAATCTTTGGAGAAACATCTTTCTCCAGGTCTTTTTATTAGTCCTGCTCCTATTAATAGAATTAATTATCTAGATAATATATTTTAAATGTATTTTAATAGTGTAAAAATTGAGGAATTTGAATATAGTCATATATTTAATTTGCTAAAGGATATTTTTAAATTTAATGAAAAAAAGTATGGAGATTATGTTAAAGACACTTTAAAAATATTATTAGAATTTGAGAAAATTGGAGAAATTATAATAGAAGTAGATAAGATTTCAGTATTCTTTGATTTATTAAAAGATGGATGGCCTAATGAACACTTAAAAGTTTTGAAAGACTTAGGCTTATTAAATACTTCTAATGCCCCGTTCATATTCGTTAATAGAAAATTATCATTAGCAAAATGGTCTGGAAAGATAGATAGGGTTATGAATGCCTTCTTAAAAAAAATAGATAAAATTGCAATAACTACAAATACGGATAATAAACTTGATCAAATTAAAAATATCTTTGAGAGTTCAAATATAGTTTTTTTGCAAGGGGGTCCAGGTACAGGAAAAACCACCCTGGTGATAAATTTTATATTGTATTGTTTAAAAAGTGATGGTTTCTTAAATATAGGTCTTGCTGCACCTACTGGAAAAGCCACCTCAAGACTAAAAGAATCTCTTAATGAACAAAAAGATATTTTAAGCAAAAGTCTTGATCAAATAGAATGTCAAACTTTACATAAATGGATTTTTTATTCTAATCAAAAAGCCATAAAAATAAAATTTAAACTTAAGGAATTAGACATTTTCATTATTGATGAAATGTCTATGGTAAGTATTGATATGCTTGAATCAACTTTAGATTTACTTGCTAAAGATTGCAAAATTATTCTCGTTGGGGATAGAAATCAATTGTCTCCTGTAAAAGATTGTTCTATCTGGAATTATTTATTTGAATATTCTGATAATAATATTGTTCAATCTTGTATAGTTAATCTCAAAAAAACTTTTAGGAATAGTGGGAATATTGAATTACTTAGTAATCTAATATTTAATAATAGAAATTATTTATTTCAGAAAAAGATAAAAGAATTAGCAACTCAAAATAAACCAAAAGAAGTAAATATTATTAAAAGTAATAATAAAAATATTCCTCTAGATCTCATAAATTTTATTCAAAATAACCTTAATCAATTAAAAAAATCAACATCAAATCTTAGTAAAAAAAAATATATCTTTGATAATAATATTGATGATTTAATGATTCATGAAAAAGGTTTAGTTAAAAAAATTTTATTTGATTTACAAAAACATTTGATTTTATGCGAAAAAAATACTGGTACTTGGAGTGTAGAAAATATAAACGATATCTTTATTGATAAAACAAAACCTTATGATTTCAAAACTCTTGATGAAGGGTTGCCAATTATGTGTACAAAAAATAATAATCAGCTTGGTTTATCAAATGGAGATATTGGTGTTTTAATTGGAATTAATGAGAATAGGAGATATCTTTTTAGAAAATTTAATGATAATAATGAACTTATAGTAGAGTTAATCGATCCATCAGTTTTAGAAAATATTGTTCCAGCCATTGCAATTACAATTCATAAATCTCAAGGCAGCGAATCTGAGAAAGTAAGTATTTTGTGGACTAAAAAATCTAAATTAGATGAATCCATAAATAGTGACGAAGAAAGTGACAATACTTTTTATAGAGATAATTATGAGAAAAGATTGCTCTATACAGCAATAACAAGAGCTAAGAAACTTTTAGATATTTATTATTTAAATTAGAAATTATTTACTATAAATAATTTGGATTTCAACCTCTAGATGCTAAATTAGTATTATGGCTCTGAAAGGCTAATCAACAATTTAAGATTCTTTAGATAAATGTTGAATGCTTGATCAGATGATAATCAGGCATTTTTAATGACATCAAATAAGGAAAATCAATTGGGAGAGGAAGATGATGATAATTTGGGGATTGATACTATTTCTAAAAGTAATCCAATAGAATCGGAAAATAAATTAAAGATTCTTTCTGAAGATAAGATTCTTCCTCCAAAAGAAGTTATTCAAAATGGTTTTGCTTGCTTTGGGTTTAATGAATCAATATTGAGTTCATTAGATAATAAAGGATATAAATCTCCTACACCTATACAAAAGGCAGCAATTCCAGAATTAATGCTTGGAAGAGATTTGTTAGGGCAAGCTCAAACTGGGACGGGGAAAACGGCTGCCTTTGCTCTTCCCATTATAGAAAAACTTGAAAATAATAAAGAATCAAATGCTAAGGTTTTGGTTATGACACCAACGAGAGAATTAGCTACTCAGGTAGCAGATTCTTTCAAAAGTTATAGTGCTGAGTCAACTAATTTAAGGACATTAGCAATATATGGAGGGACTGATTTTAGGAATCAAATCTCATCACTTAAGAGGAAAACTGACATAGTCGTCGGAACGCCTGGAAGAATAATGGATCATATTAGACAAGGAACTTTCAAGATAAATAATATTAATTGCCTTGTTCTTGATGAAGCGGACGAAATGTTAAAAATGGGATTTCTTGAAGATATCGAATGGATAATAGATAAACTTCCTGAAAACAAACAAATGGTATTGTTTTCTGCAACGATGCCAAATGAGATAAGAAACATAGCAAAAAAATATCTAAATGAACCAGCTGAAATACTTATTAAAAGCGTTAAGAAAGAAACTCAATTAATTACCCAAAAATATATTAATGTTCAAAGACACCATAAGCTAGCTGCTTTAAAAAGAATATTAGAAATTACTAGTGAAGGAGTAATAATATTTGTTAGGACAAAATTACTTACTACTTCAATAGCTGAGGAATTAGAGAACTCAGGCCACAGTGTAGCTGTTCTCAATGGAGATATTCCCCAGAGTCAAAGAGAAAATACCGTTGATAGATTAAAAAAGGGATTTATTGATATTCTTGTTGCAACTGATGTGGCGGCTAGAGGACTGGATGTTGAAAGGATTAAACTCGTTATTAATTATGATTTTCCATTTGATAATGAAACATATACTCATAGAATTGGAAGAACCGGGAGAGCAGGTAGATCTGGAGAAGCAATCTTATTTGTTAATCAAAGAGAAAAACATTTTTTAAGAAACTTGGAAAATTCTACAAGAAATAAAATTGAAGAAATTGAGATACCAAATAATCAAATGATTAATGAAAAAAGAATGGGGAAATTAATTTCAAATCTAAATGAAAGTTATCTTGCTCAAGAAAATAATGAAGAAAAAAAAGCATTGATGATCGATATCCTCGACACCTTAAAAGAAAATCATTCCATGAATGAATCAAATATAGCTATGGCAGCTATTAATTTAGCAATAGGTAATAAATCCTTTTTAATTAATGATGATGAGTCTTGGATTTATAGACAAAATAATTCTGATCGTAATAGATCAAATAGAAATGGTTACGGAAATAATCGTGTGAGAAATACAAATAGAAGAAATAATTATCAAAATGATTCTTTTGAAACTTATAAATTTAACTTTGGGAAAATGGACAGAGTTAGAGTCGCCAATATTATTTCCACAATTTGTACCTCTACAAATATTAATGGGAGATCCATAGGCAAAATACAAATCTTTAACGACTATAGTTTGGTTGATTTACCAAGAAATTTGAATGGTGAAATTAGGAATAAATTGAGAAATTTAAAAATTAGAAATTAAATCTAGATCATGGGATCTACTACAAAAAAATTTTTCTTCTTAGTGAACTTTTTGCTTTTATGGGGATTTATAAATTTTAAATGTTTAGCTGATACCAAAAAAAATTTAATAATAAATTTATTTTGTATAGAAAATTTTAAGGATGAAATGTTAAAGGCAAATATAAACTATGAAGAAGAAATTGCTAAAGAAACTTGTGATTGTTATTTAAAAGAATTTATAAACACAAATAGTCATCAAAAAGCTATCAATAAGTGTAAGTTAGAAACTAAGAAGAAATTCAATCTATAAAATTTATAATGAGATCTAAAACAAACCAAAATCCAATAGTCAGACTTTATTTGAATTTAAGAGATGAAAGGAGTTTAATTTGTTGTGCTTTTTTAAGTTCGATAATAAATAAAATTTTAGATTTAGCCCCTCCAGTAATTATAGGACTAGCTGTAGATATTGTAGTAAAAGAACAGAATTCTTGGATTGCTGGTTTTGGGATAAAAGAAGTACCAATTCAATTAATTTTTCTTGCATTTGCTTCAGTTTTAGTATGGTCAGGAGAATCTTTCTTTGAATTTTTATATTCAGTTTTATGGAGAAATTTAGCTCAAATTTCACAACATAAATTGAGAATAAAGGCTTACAAGCATATACAAGAACTTGATATGAACTTCTTTGAAAATGATAATACGGGGAGACTTTTATCGATTTTAAATGATGATGTAAATCAACTAGAGAGATTCCTTGATCAAGGGGCTAATCAAATTATTCAATTATTTATTACTGTTTTAATTATCGGTGGAACAATGATTTTTGTTGCGCCCAAAATTGCATTATTTGCTTTTTTACCTATCCCTTTAATATTTATTGGTTCTATAAAATTTCAAAGAAAGCTTTCTCCAAAATATAAGGATGTCAGAAATAAAGCAGGTCTTTTGGCTTCAAGATTAAATAATAATTTAAGTGGGATTCTTACCATAAAGAGCTTTACTAAAGAGAATTGGGAACTCAATAGATTAAATAAGGAAAGTCTTGCATATCAAAAAAGTAATAAAGCAGCAATAAAATTATCTTCTGCTTTTATTCCACTAATAAGATTTGCTATTTTATTTGCCTTTATAGCAATTTTACTTATTGGAGGTTTTCAAACCTGGAATAATGTTTTGAATGTGGGAACATATAGCTTTTTAGTATTTATTACTCAAAGATTACTATGGCCTCTTACTACTTTAGGCCACGTTTTGGATGATTTTCAACGCTCAATGGCATCAATAAATAGAGTAATAGATCTTATAGATACTCCCATCACAATAAAAGATGGCAAAATAAAAATTGACTCTAAAAATATAAAAGGAGATATTAGATTTGAAAATGTGAATTTTAATTATCCTGGTAGAGAATCAACATTAAAGAATATAAATTTTGAAATCCAAAATAACTCAACTTTAGGAATTGTTGGATTAACTGGTTCTGGTAAAAGTACAATCATCAAACTACTCCTAAGGATTTACGATAGTAATAAAGGTTTAATATCCTTGGATAACATTCCCATAAAAGATATTAATTTAAAAGATTTAAGAAAATGTATTTCCATAGTAAGTCAAGAAACTTATTTATTTCATGGAACTGTTCAGGAAAATATTGCCTATGGTTCAACTAATCCTAATTTTAAAGAAATAGTAAAAGCCTCACAAATTGCTGAGGCACATAAATTTATTAAACAATTACCGGATGGTTATAAAACAATAGTTGGAGAAAGGGGACAAAGACTTTCAGGAGGACAACGTCAGAGAATAGCTTTAGCGAGAGCAGTTTTAAAAGATGCTCCTATTTTGATCTTAGATGAGGCTACTGCTGCAGTTGATAATGAGACAGAATTTTTAATTCAAAAATCACTATCTAAAATAACTAAAGAAAGAACAACTATAGTTATTGCTCATAGACTAAGTACAGTAAAAAATGCAGATAATATTATTGTTATTGATAAAGGAAAGATTATTGAAAGCGGAAAGCATCAGAATTTAGTAAATAACAAAAATGTATATTCAGATTTGTGGAATGTTCAAGTTGGTTTTTAAAATATCTTTTCAAAAAAAACTATATTAAGAAGTTAAAAGACTCAATCACATTAGTAAATATTCCATCAACTTTGTTCCATCTATCTTCATTAGTTCCTACAGCGAAAGTATATAAAGTTCCTCTATCAATCACAACAGTTGCTAGTTCATGCCTATTTTGTTCATTTAAACTTAATTGATATTCTAAATCATAAAAAATATGATTTGAGGCTTCTCTTCTATTAGCATTAATAAGCTTGACTGATCTACCGGAGCCCTCAGGCGAAATAACTTTATCTATTAATGTTTGACCAACTTCAATTGGACTACCTAATTGTTCTAAATCAACTTCTTTATTTACATCCGACACAACTAAACTCAGTGTTTCATTACTATTAATCAAATCGTGGTAAATAATTTCAGGACCGCCATCAACTTTAACTCTAGTCCAACCTGTGGGATATAAAAAAGCATATCTTCCGTCAGGACTTTGGTATGCCTCTAATCCTGCGTTTATTCCTCCGCTGCAAGCACTTATAGTGAAGCATAAAATTATTAATAAAAGACCTTTAATAGGGTTAAATTTCATATTCTTCATTTTAAAGAAATTATTTAATAAAAATATAATAAGACATTAAAAGCAAACAAATAGAACCATTTCCAAATTATACGTCTAAATTAATCCTAGAAGAATTTTAATCTTGATAACTTTTACCAAACCACTTTCAAAATTAATCGGCCATTTTGAAAAATTTCCAGGAATTGGTCCAAGAACAGCACAAAGGTTGGCATTATTTATCTTAAAACAACCAGAGAGTACTATTAGAGATTTTTCTAAAGCAATTTTAGAAGCTCATAGTAATGTGGGGCATTGTAAACAATGCTTTAATTTAACATCAGAAGAAGAGTGTGAAATATGCAGAAATACTGAAAGAAATCAGAAAATAATTTGTGTAGTAGCAGAAACTAAAGATTTATTAGCATTAGAAAGAGCAAGAGAGTTTAAAGGGGTCTACCATGTTATTGGGGGTTTAATTTCGCCAATGGATTCAATTGGTCCAGAATTATTAGAGATCAGAAGCTTGGTAGAGAGAGTAAGTAAATCAGAGGTTGATGAAATTATACTGGCATTAACTCCAAGTGTTGAAGGTGATACCACAAGCCTATATATAGGAAAATTATTAACCCCTTTTACAAAAGTAACAAGAATCGCTTATGGACTTCCTATGGGTAGTGAACTTGAATACGTAGATGAAGTTACTCTTTCGAGAGCCTTAGAAGGTAGAACAAACTTAATTTAAAATGGAAGATACAAATCAGATTAAAGTAGAGAGAATTTTAAGGCTCCCATCTTGGATAAAATTTCCTATTAGTAGGGCTTCAGAATTTGAAAGAATGCAAAGATTAATCAAAAAATCAAACATACATACAATATGTGAAGAGGGGAGATGTCCAAATAGGGCAGAATGTTATGCCTCAGGGACGGCTACTTTTTTACTAGGAGGTTCAATTTGTTCTCGTGCTTGTGCCTTCTGCCAGGTAAGTAAAGGTAAACCTGGTGAAATAAATAAATATGAAAGCATTCAAGTCGCTGAAGCAGTAAAAGCACTGAATTTAAAATATGTAGTATTGACAGCTGTAGCCAGAGATGACCTCGCCGATCATGGAGCTAATTTATTTGTATCTACGATTAATGAGATTAGGAAAATAGATCCAAATATTAATATAGAAGTCCTTACTCCTGATTTATGGGGAGGAGGGAAAAGTTTTGAAGATAAAGATAAACTTCAAAAAGAAAGACTAAAAATGATCTTAGACAAAAAACCAATTTGTTTTAATCATAATCTAGAAACAGTTGAAAGACTTCAAAAAGAAGTTCGTAGAGGAGCAAGTTATAAAAATTCTATAAGTTTGCTAAAAAAAGCAAAGTCTATTGCTCCTAATATTCAAACAAAATCAGGCATAATGTTGGGTTTAGGAGAAACATTAGCAGAAATAGAAACTACAATTCTTGATCTAAAGAAAGTTGATTGTGACCAAATTACAATTGGACAATACCTAAGACCCTCATTGAAGCACTTATCCGTAAAGAAATATTGGGACCCAAACGAGTTTGCATACTTAGAAAGGTTTTGTAAAAAATTAAGTTTTAAAAAAGTATCTTGTGGACCTTTAGTTAGAAGCAGTTATCATGCTGGTTGAGGATTATTGATCGAAGAGAGTTTTTTCTCAATTTTATTAAGAATATGAAAACAGTCCCCTTTCATTAAAGTTCCTGCCCCACCCCAAACTAATCTTAAGAAAAGATCTATTGGAGTAGAACCAACCTCTTTTACAATTTCAAATCCAATAATCCTAAAATATCTAACAAGTTTAATGCTATGTCCCTCCGTATCGTAAATAGCTAATAATCTTGCTTTTTTACTATTTTTCTTTTCGATAGCCCAAGCCATACTTGTTGCCCAAATTAATTCCGAAACAAAAGGAGGAGAGGTTTTAATTATTCTTAGAGTATCGAGCTGAAGGCCTTGCTTATTTAAAAGAGTCCATCCTTTCATCTCTCCCCAAATCTTTACTATGTTGTCTTTTTGTTCAGCTACAACGATTTTAAAAAAACATAATCCAAGTGTTTCTCTTACTTGTATTTTTATTACTAGACCTAAAGAAAACGCTATTTTTTGTAATTCATCTATTTTCATAATTTTATCTATTAATCCTTATACAATTTTTGATTTTTATCTTTTAACTTATTTAGCTGTTTTTGTCTTTCTTCAAATCTTTTTTTATCTTCATCTGTAAATTGGTTAATACAATAATGACATTGTATACCCTTTATGTATTCCTTTTTTTTTTGATCTTCAAGAGAAATTGGCATTCCGCATGCATGACAAATTGAGTATGAACCTTTTTTTAAATCGTGATCTAAAGCTACTCTTTTATCAAAAACATAACATTCTCCTTCAAAAAGACTCTCTTCTTTTGAAATATCATCGAGGTACTTAAGAATCCCGCCTTTTAAATGGAAGATATTTTTGTAACCTTTCTTTTTTAATAAAGTGGTGGCTTTCTCGCATCTAATACCTCCGGTACAATACATAGCTATATTTTTGGGGTTTTCATTGCCTAAATGTTTATTTAAATTGTCATCTACCCACTTGGGAAACTCTCTAAAATTTTCAGTATTTGGATTTATTGACTCTTTAAAACTTCCTATAGAAACTTCATAATGATTTCTTGTATCAATTACGATGGTATTTTGATCTTTTATTAATTTATTCCAATCAAATGAATCTATATAAGTCCCTGTACCTTTTGATGGATTTATTTCAGGAACTCCCATAGTTACTATTTCATTTTTAATTTTTATTTTTAATTTTTTGAAAATTTTGGTATTTGAATAACTTACTTTAATATTTAATTCATTAATTCCAATAAATTTTCTAAGTAAATTAAGAACTTTTTCAATTATGTTTTCCTTAGCACAAATAGTTCCATTAATCCCTTCTTTTGCAATTATTAATAATCCTGAAAGATCGTTCTCTTTCTCAATAGTCAATAATTTATCTTTTAGTTCAAGAATTAAGTTTTCTTGAAACGAGAAGAAAGAATAGATTGAAATTACCTTATAAATATTTTGTCTCATAAAGACGAAACTGTTTTATTACAAGATTCGAAATCATTGTTAAAAAGAACCCCTACTTCTTTAAGTAATTTTCTGTCCTCTTGAAAAGATGGATTTGAGGTAGTAAGTAACTCATCTCCATAGAAAATAGAATTTGCCCCACATTGAAAACATAAAATTTGAGCCTCTTTAGTTAAATTCTCCCTACCTGCACTTAATCTAATTTTACTCTTTGGCATGAGAATCCTTGCAGTAGCTATCATTCTTATCATCTCTAAAGAGTCTATTTCCTTATTATCTTCTAGTTTTGTACCTTCTATAGCTACTAATAAATTAATGGGGACACTTTCAGGATGAGGATTCATATTTGAGAGGACTTCTAAAAAAGAGGCTCTATCTCCCATGTTTTCTCCTAAACCTATTATTCCTCCACAACATACATTTATGCCCGCATTTCTGACTCTTTTAATAGTATCTAATCTATCTTGATAAGTTCTTGTCGTAATAATATTTTCATAATATTCAGGACTTGTATCGAGATTATGGTTATAGGCTGTTAAACCCGCATTTGCAAGTTTTGAGGCTTGCTCATCAGTAAGCATACCTGCTGTTACACATGCCTCCATTCCAAGTTCTCTTACCCCTTTAACCATTTCTAACATTGAGTTGAAAGGTTTCCCATCTCTAATTTCTCTCCAAGCCCACCCCATACAAAATCTATCTGCCCCTTCTTTTTTTGCTATTTTGGCTCTTTTCAAAACATTTTCAACTTCGAATTGAGGGTGACTTTTTATTTGGCTGGCACTATATATTGATTGGCTACAATATGAACAATCTTCTTCGCACCCTCCTGTTTTCACGCTAAAAAGAGAGGCTAATTGGACTTTATATTGATTAAACTTTCTGTGAATAATTTGAGCTTCCCACATTAAATCTATTAAAGGGGTATTTAATATTTCCAAAATCTCCTCAATATTCCAATCAAATCTAATTTTGCTAAATCTTTCAATATCTCTATTATTCATTATTTAATTAGTGAAATAAATAGAATCTTCGTAAGATTCATTTGGTAATGATTATATACCTCCAAAACGCCTATCCCTTGATTGATAATCAATTATTGCTTTAAAAAATTCAATTTTGTCAAAATCAGGCCACATTACATCAGTTACATAAATCTCGGAATAAGCTAATTGCCATAAAAGAAAATTACTAATCCTTTTTTCACCACTTGTGCGTATTAATAACTCAGGATCATTAGAACCTTTTAGTAATAATTCTGATTGAAACAATTGTTCGTTGATATCATCAGGTTTGATTTCTCCAGCGAAATACATTAGGGCTATTTTTTTTGCAACCTTTACTATCTCTTGTCTGCCTCCATAATTGATACAAATATTCAATGTAAAATCCTTATTATTTTTTGTAAGGGATTCTGCGCTATTGATAATCAATTTTAAGCCTTCAGGAAAAGGAGTTAAATCACCAATAAAATTAATTCTTATTAAGTTTTTGTGTATTTGTTCAATTTCTTTATTTATTACCTTTTCAAATAAATCTATAAGGAAATCCACTTCTTTAGCAGGCCTTGACCAATTCTCTGTGGAAAATGCATAAGCTGTTAGAGTTTTACATCCTATATCTTTAGAGACTTTTATAATTTCTTTTAATACACTTACACCTTTGTTATGACCAAATGTTCTAGGGAAACCTTTTTTTATTGCCCATCTTCCATTACCATCCATAATTATTGCTATGTGTTTTGGGACTCTAAGTTTATCTATTTCACTAGATAATTTAGAGTTCTCTTTAGTTGATATGTTTTGCGATCTCATGAATTAATCTCTAATCTGATTTATTTGGATCATTTTCAATAATGATTTTATCATTGGTATTAATATTTTGGGAAAAAGTGCTTTTGTTTGCAGATGATTTTGGATTCCCTAATGAATTTTGATTTCCCACTAATTTTATAAGAAGCTCCTGTAATCGGCTACTTGTAATAGGTCTCTCAAGTTTTCCTTGATTAGCCAATGATAAAGTACCTGTTTCTTCTGATACTACAATGCAAATACATCGGTCGAATCTTTCAGTAATTCCTAATGCAGCTAGATGTCTTGTACCGTAGCGACTGATGCCTTGCCTAGATAGAGGCAGTATTACTCCAGCAGAAATAATTTTATTACCTTTTACTAAAACAGCACCGTCATGTAATGGGGTATCTGTTGCAAATAGATTAATTAACAAATCAGTAGACAATTGTGCTTCAATATTTATGCCTGAATATAAAAAATCTTCTGGTCTTAAATCGCTACCTAAATCTACAACTATTAAAGCTCCTTTTCTATTTTGAGAAAGTTTTCCTGCTGCTTCAACTAACTGGTTAACTGTTGTAGATGTAGCCCTAAATTCTCTAGGTGGGTTGCCTAATAATACAGCTAACCTGCCAGTACCTAATAATTCCAATAACCTTCTTAACTCTCCTTGCCAAAGAATTGCTAGAGATAAAGAACAAGCTAAAACTACTGCGTCAATTAATTTTGAAGTTAGAGGAAGATACGCATATCTTTGAATAAACCACGCAAAAGAAACCAAAAATAAATATCCTCTTAGAAGCCATAATGTTCTTTGTTCTTTAACTCTCGAGAATAATAAAATTCCAAATCCAGCTGCAAATAAAACATCTAATAAAATCTTTAAATTTATAAACCCCCAAAAATTCACATTAAAATTTAATTTATTTAAATGTACCTAACTTTGATTGATAAAGCGATCGGGTAATACATCGTATTTAAGAAGATCAAGAGGAGTTTCTCTTTTTTGGATAATCTCTGCCTCCCCATTACACACTAAAAGTGAAGCAGGCTTGGGAATCCTGTTGTAATTAGAACTCATCGAATTATTATATGCACCAGTCCCAAAAACACAAATTAAATCTCCCGTTTTGCAATTACCTAGCTCAAGTTCTTTAAATAAAACATCTCCGGATTCACAATGCTTACCTGCGACGGTATATTTATTTTTGGAATTTCTATTTAAAGGATTATTTACTAAACAAGCAGAATAATTAGATTGATATGTAATTGGTCTGGGATTATCACTCATTCCACCATCAACTGATAAGTATGTTCTTATCCCAGGAATTTTTTTAAACGCGCCAATTTTGTATATTGTTACGCCGGCAGTAGAAACTATAGATCTACCTGGCTCACACATAAGTACAGGTAAATCTAATTTATTTTTTTTGCATGCTTCTACAACAGATAATGAAACTGTTTTGATCCATTCATCAATGGAAGGGGGATCATCTTCCTGGGTGTATTTAATTCCTAATCCACCTCCAACATTTAGTTCTTTTATTTTGTGTCCAAATTCTTTAGCTTGCAGGATAACATTAACCATAATTTCTCCAAGATCTTTATGTGGATCAAGTTCGAAGATCTGAGACCCGATATGAGCATGCAATCCAATTAATTTTAAATGCTTAGTTTTGTTTAATACTAAAAATAACCTATTTAAAGACTCAATTCCAAAACCGAACTTGCTATCAAATGATCCGGTTCTAATATATTCATGAGTGTGGCATTCTATTCCAGGGGTAAACCTAATCATTATTTCCAGATCGTAATTTAATGAATCAGATATCTCTTCTAATCTTCTTAAGTCATGATCATTATCTACGATTACTTTAATTTTATTTTTTATGGCAAATGCTATTTCCTTATCAGATTTATTATTTCCATGAAAAACAATTTTGTCATTTGGAACGCCACCTTTTAAAGCCGTTAATAATTCACCTTCTGAAACAGCATCAAGACCAAATCCTTCTGAAGCTACCAAATTACTCATAAAAAGCGAACTATTTGCCTTAGATGCATATATTGGGAGGGATACTCCTGGATAATATTTCTCTAATGCTTTTTTGTACGCTCTACAGGAATTTCTTAGAGTGATTTCATCTAATATATACAATGGTGAATCGTATTTTTTTACTAAATCTTCAATAGAACATCCACCAATATTT
Source organism: Prochlorococcus sp. AG-347-J22 (assembly GCA_003279005.1). GTDB lineage: Bacteria > Cyanobacteriota > Cyanobacteriia > PCC-6307 > Cyanobiaceae > Prochlorococcus_A. Next base: position 143,129 of record QCBY01000003.1, read on the forward strand.
AACTTATTAGCACTGTCAATAGTTGTAGTAACAGGTACGATATTTTTGTTGGGGCTAACTAAATCAATTTTATTTTCTAAAAATGAATTTTTTACTTTCATAGGAACTCTTTCTCACAAAACCATTCTACAACTTTCAGAACTTCTATAATAAAATTATTTTTAAAAAGAATTTTTTTAAGGGATATGAATTAATTCGATGCTTTCAATTAAAGAAATTGATCATGAACAATTTGAATTATGTTATGAATTAGATTCAAATACAATTTGTTTATGGACTAAAAATCAATGGGAAAGCGAGTTTAAAAAAAGAGGAGTCAAAGTAGTCGCGTTAATATTAAAAAAAGAGATAATTGGAGTTTATGTTGTTCATACAATAATTAATGAAGTCCAAATTAATTATTTTTCTATTAAAAAAAGATTTCGTAGAAAAGGTTATGGCAGTTATTTAATGAACTATTTGATAGAACAATGTGAAAAATTGAATATTGAAAAATTATTATTGGAAGTTTCGGAAACTAATTCAATCGCTAAGGTTTTTTATGGTAAATACAATTTCTTAACTGTTGGGAGAAGAAAAAATTACTATAAAGACGGTACTGACGCTGTTTTAAAAGAAAAAAAACTCATAAAGTAATTTTTTTTTTTTGTGCGGATTACCAGAATCCTTGAAAACACTTTAATAAGCTGCTATGCCATCGATAAAATTAGTTTATTTTAAAAAAAATTAAAGGTTTGGGTATTCACAAAAGCTCATTTTGAACACAAAATTGTCTTAATGCTGGTAAGTTATAAATAGGGATTCAATCTTCAATGTTTGAAAGATTTACAGAAAAAGCTATAAAAGTCATCATGCTTGCTCAAGAGGAAGCTAGAAGACTTGGACATAATTTTGTCGGCACTGAACAAATTTTGTTGGGTTTGATAGGTGAAGGTACCGGTGTAGCAGCAAAGGTGCTTAAATCACTAGGAGTAAACTTAAAAGACTCTAGAATTGAAGTTGAGAAGATAATTGGTAGAGGCTCTGGTTTTGTAGCAGTAGAAATCCCTTTTACCCCAAGAGCAAAAAGGGTACTGGAATTATCCTTAGAAGAGGCACGCCAGTTGGGACATAATTATATTGGCACAGAGCATCTACTTTTAGGTTTGATTAGAGAAGGAGAGGGCGTCGCTGCAAGGGTTTTAGAAAATTTAGGAATTGATTTAACCAAAGTTAGGACACAGGTAATAAGAATGCTTGGAGAGACAGCTGAAGTTGGGACTGGTGGAAGTTCTCAAAATAAGGGAAATTTAAAGACAGCAACTCTTGACGAATTCGGTACCAATTTAACCAAACTTGCAAGTGAATCAAAGCTTGATCCAGTTGTTGGACGTCATGATGAAATTGACAGAGTTGTTCAGATTCTAGGTAGAAGAACTAAAAACAATCCAGTTTTAATAGGTGAGCCTGGAGTAGGAAAGACAGCAATAGCTGAAGGTTTAGCACAAAGAATTCAACTTGGAGAAATACCTGACATCCTTGAAGATAAAAGGGTTTTAACTCTTGACATTGGTCTTCTTGTGGCAGGAACAAAATATAGAGGTGAATTTGAAGAGAGACTAAAGAAAATAATGGAAGAAATTAAATCAGCTGGAAATGTTATTTTAGTTATAGATGAAGTTCATACTTTAATCGGAGCGGGAGCTGCTGAAGGTGCTATTGATGCTGCTAATATATTAAAGCCAGCTTTAGCGAGAGGTGAGTTGCAATGCATAGGAGCTACAACCTTAGATGAATATAGAAAACATATCGAAAGAGATGCTGCTTTAGAAAGAAGATTTCAACCGGTAATGGTTGGAGAACCTTCCATCGAAGATACGATAGAAATTTTAAAAGGGTTAAGAGAACGTTACGAACAACATCATCGTTTAAAAATAACGGATGAAGCTCTTGAAGCAGCAGTTCACTTAGGTGATCGTTACATATCTGATAGATTTTTACCAGATAAGGCTATTGACCTCATAGACGAAGCCGGAAGCAGAGTGAGATTAATTAACTCTAAACTTCCACCTGAAGCCAAACAAATTGATAAAGAATTAAGGCAAGTACAAAAACAAAAAGAGGAATCTGTAAGAGATCAAGATTTTGATCAAGCTGGACAGTTAAGGGAAAAAGAGATTGAATTGTCTGCGAAAATAAAAGAACTTTTAGAAAATAAAAAAGAAAGTGTTGATAAAAATGACTCGAATAACACTTTAGAAACTGTATTAGATAATACAAGTATTGTTCATAATCCTCTCGTTAGTGAGGAAGATGTAGCTCATATAGTAGCTTCATGGACAGGAGTTCCTGTACAGAAATTAACAGAAACTGAATCTGTCAAACTTCTCAATATGGAGGATACATTACATCAAAGATTAATAGGACAAGATGAGGCTGTTAAAGCAGTATCCAAAGCCATAAGAAGAGCTAGAGTTGGGTTGAAAAATCCTAATAGACCTATTGCAAGTTTTATTTTTTCAGGCCCTACCGGTGTAGGAAAAACAGAATTAACTAAATCCTTAGCATCATATTTCTTCGGCAGTGAAGAAGCTATGATCAGATTGGATATGTCTGAATTTATGGAAAGACATACTGTTAGCAAACTAATTGGTTCCCCTCCCGGTTATGTAGGTTTTAATGAAGGTGGCCAACTCACAGAAGCTGTAAGAAGGAGACCTTACACAGTAGTTTTATTTGATGAGGTAGAAAAAGCTCATCCAGATGTATTCAATCTATTATTGCAACTACTTGAAGATGGAAGGTTAACAGACTCAAAAGGTAGAACAGTAGATTTCAAAAATACACTCTTAATAATGACTTCTAATATTGGTTCAAAAGTTATTGAAAAAGGTGGTGGTGGTCTAGGGTTCGAATTTTCTGGAGATTCTGTTGAAGATAGTCAATATAACAGGATTAAATCTCTTGTAAATGAGGAATTAAAACAATACTTCAGACCAGAATTCTTAAACAGACTCGATGAAATAATTGTATTTAGGCAATTAACTAAGAACGAAGTAAAAGATATTGCAGAAATAATGTTAAAGGAAGTTTTTTCTCGACTAAATGACAAGGGTATAAAATTGGAGGTAACTGATGCATTTAAAGAGAGGCTTGTTGAAGAAGGTTATAACCCTTCCTATGGAGCAAGGCCTCTAAGGAGAGCAGTTATGCGTTTATTAGAAGATAGTTTGGCTGAAGAGGTTTTATCAGGAAGAATAAAAGATGGGGATAAAGCATTAGTTGATGTTGACGAGAATAAGAAAGTTACAGTAAATATCTCTTCAGAAAATTCTTCACAAGAATTGGCAGGGGCTAATTTTTAACCCTACCATTATATGCAGTTAATATCTCCAGAAAAAATATTTAGGGGTAATGGTGCATGGTTAAAAGCTTTGCCTGAAATTAAAAAAGTGTCTAAAAGTCCTTTACTTTTAGGAAGGAGTTTATCAACTAATAAAATTAGACAACAAATTTATGAAGATCTGAATAATGAGAATTTGGATATATATCTATCAAATTTAGAATTCGATTGTTGTTATGAAGATCTTGAGAGAATAAAAAAATTTATAGTTAAGAATAATTGTGATTCTATTATTGCTACAGGGGGGGGGGAAAGTTTTAGATGCAGGAAAATTTTTAGCAGATTCTCTTTCTATTCCAGTAATTACCGTTCCTTTAAGTCCATCTACATGCGCAGGTTGGACTGCTTTATCAAATATTTATACAATTAATGGGCAATTTATTGAGGACGTTCAGCTGAAAGCTTGTCCTAAAATATTAGTACTCGATCATGCATTTATCGAAACAGCACCTAAGAGAACACTTGCTAGCGGAATAGCAGATGCTTTAGCCAAATGGTATGAATCTTCTTTAACTAGTTCAAGGGTTGAAGATGGACTTGTTCAACAAGCAATTCAAATATCTAGAGTTTTAAGAGATCAGTTACTTATAGATGGAGAAAATGCATACAAAAGGCAATCTACTCAAAATCTTTCCTGGTGCAATGTGGTAGAAGGATGTGCACTTACTGCTGGATTGATTGGAGGAATAGGTGGAGAAAAGTGTAGAACTGCAGCAGCCCATGCTATTCATAATGCTATCACGCAAATAGTCTCAACTCATAAGCCATTACATGGCGAAATTGTTGGAGTTGGAATAATATTGCAACTAAAACTTGAAGAAAAAATAAATAATAATAAATTAGCTTATCAATCTATTAAACAGCTTTTAGTCTTAATGAAAAAATTAAATTTACCAACTACTATTGCCGAATTAGGAATCAATGTTTTTGAAAATAATAATTTACAGAAAATTGCTGAATTCACATGTAGAGATAAATCTGAGATTCATTATTTACCTTTTGAAATTAATCAGAAAGATATAATTGAAACTATAACAAATTCAGAAAAACAAAAAATTAAACTATTTTAAATAACTTGAATAAGTATATTTCTATTGATTTTAATAAAAAGAATATTGATTACTTTGAAAAAGTTAAAAACTCTCTTCAGGATCCGTTAGGGATTAAAATCTCTAAAGATGTTAAATGGATAAGACTTAACAAAAAATGGAATCTTTCTCAATTTCCTGTTGTTATTGGCGGTACTGGTAAACCTGTCCTCTTTTTACATGGATTTGATAGTAGTTTTCTTGAATTTAGGAGAATATATCCATTTTTAAAAAAAAAATTCCAATTAGTAATTCCTGATTTGTTAGGTTTTGGATTTACACCTAGGATTGCTTCCAATCGATATAATCCTGGAAAAATAATTTCTAATCTTATAGATATTATTGAAACTTTAAAATTTAAAAATAAATTAATGATTGTAGGGGCTTCTATGGGAGGATCCGTCGCGATGAATTTAGCTAAAGAAATTCCTGACCTCATTGATAAGATGATCCTCTTGTCACCAGCCGGTTTATTTGGAGAATCTAAAATTATTCCTTTCCCATTAAACCAAATTGGTGCCACCTTTTTAGGACTACCTCAAGTGAGAAAGAGTCTTTGTAGGCAAGCTTTTGCTTATCCAGATAAAAGCGTCGGTCCACTAGAAGAGCAAATAGCTTCAATTCATTTAGGTTGCTCTGGCTGGAGAAATTCATTAGCTTCTTTTGCAAAAAGTGGTGGATTTGCAGGTACATATGAATATATGCAAAATATTTCAATTAAAACTATTTGTGGGGAGAATGATAGGATTCTTGGTAAAAAAGAAATTAAAAAAATCAAACAAATTGATAGATTGAATTTTGTTGGATTGAAAAATTGTGGTCATCTTCCTCACGTAGATTTGCCATCATTATCAGGCAAGATTATTTACGATTATTTTTGTGATAAATAAAGGTATTATTAATAACTTTGTTAAGGTTGAAATTGAAATTTGGTTTAAATCTATTTGTAAGAGTTTAGATATTCAGAATTTAAATTTATTAGTTTTTATATTAATTATGAACTTATAAATATAGATTTAACGACAAAAATAATATTTGATAATTAATTTAAATACCTCAAAAGTATAATTATGTAATAGATAACTGAAGGGGTAAAGATATAACTATCAATTCTATCAAGAATGCCACCATGACCTGGCAGAAAAGTCCCAGAATCTTTTATTTTTGCATCTCTTTTCATCATTGATTCAATTAAATCACCCACTAATGCCATGAGAGAAACTAATGTCCCATATAAAATACCTATTAAAAATGGATGATACCAATTTAGTAAAAATCCAAAAAATGTTGCTATTGAAATTGAACATAAAACTCCTCCAATTAAACCTTCGATAGTTTTACCAGGAGATATGGGAGATAGGGGCTTTTTCCCAAATGACTTTCCAATAAAATAAGAGCCAATATCACTAGCTACAATTAATAAACAAGAAATTAATGTTAAGTAGAGACCTGAAGAATTTGAGAAGCTTTTTAAAGATAATAATCCATCATAAGAATTAGCTAAAGTCGATTGAATTACCCTTAACTTAATCCAATAACTAGGTAAAAAACCTAAATAAAATAATCCGAAAATAGATGCTGCAATATCAGAAATAGTACCTGATTTAGGCTGTAGCAATAACCAAGTACATATACCTACAGCGCATATTGGTAATATCGAGTTGTATATTTCTCTATCCAGTAATCCTATGGCCTCTAAATATGTAGATATTGTAATTATGAAACAAGAAAATAATGTGGTTTTAGTGGCTGGTTTTATTCCAGTGAATTCTGCCATTCTAAAAAATTCGAGTAGTGCAATGTAGGTAAGTAATGCAATTGCTATTGTGAAATACCATCCGCCTAATAAAACAACAACTAAACCAAATAATCCTATTAGTAAACCGCTTCGCAATCTCATATTCAATTTCTAGGTATGAAGTACTCTTATATAAGAATTTAACAGATCCTCATTATGAAAACTTTGGGTTTCTATCCAATTAATTCTCCTTTCGTCTATCTTTTCTCCAGGCACAATTAATGGTATCCCTGGAGGGTAAGGACAAATAATATCTCCAGAAATTTTTCCTAAGGATTCTTTTAAAGGAATACTATAGGTTTTACTTCTCCAAGCTACTCCTATAGGAATTTCTGGTGATTGAACTAATTTAAAAGGAGGTTTAATGGGTTTCAATTTCAAGGATTTACTAGTTTGAATTAGTAACTTTTCCCATAATTTTTGAAATAAAAAAATAAATTCTTTTTGATTTGAAAAACCTAGACAAAAA
>QCBY01000004.1 GCA_003279005.1 Prochlorococcus sp. AG-347-J22
GCAATATCGCTTGTTGGTTTAATGGAAACATTCTTAACTCAGGATATATTAGATGATGTCACAGATACAAGTTCCAACAAAAACAAAGAGGCAAGGGGACAAGGTATAGCAAATATAATATCTTCTTTATTTGGAGGGATGGCAGGCTGTGCGCTAGTAGGTCAATCAGTAATGAATAATGAGAATGGAGGCAAATCTAGATTATCAACTTTAATTTCAGGATTATCGTTACTATTAATGATCATCCTCTTGAAGCCATGGATAGGGGCAATACCCATGGCCGCTTTAGTAGCAATAATGATCACAATTGCTATAAGTACTGCTGATTTAACTGGTTTAAAGAATATTCGAAAGATACCAAAAAGTGACACTGCAGTAATGCTTATGACATTTGCCGTCACGATGCTTACAAAACCACATAATCTAGCTCTAGGTGTTATTTCAGGAGTTGGTTTAGCTGCAATACTTTTTAGCAGGAAAGTTGCAAAAGTCATAACAGTTTCAAGAGTTAAAGGTAAAAACCAAATAACTTACAAAGTTGAAGGTCAATTATTTTTTGTAAGTAAAATATATTTTCTACAAGGCTTCGATATTTATGAGCATCCAAAAGATATTTTAATTGATATGTCCTTAGCTCATATTTGGGATCAAAGCGGAGTTGTTGCTCTTGATCAAATTATTAGAAAATTCAAAAATGGCGGTTCAAAAGTTGAGATTGTTGGTTTAAATAAAGAAAGCTTAAACTTATTTGAAAGACTAGGAGGTCTTGAAACCTCTCACTAATTAAATTTAATTAAGACTAACTTGCTGATAACAAAACCAAAGCCATTGCTGAAAAAGCAAATTCCTATGTGATCTCCAAGCGGTTTTTGAACTATTTAGATCAAAATTTTCAGGAGGAGGAACATCTCCCTTTTCTTTGTCTCTTTCAATTTCACTAATAATTCTATGCACAGTATATTCAGGATGACCTAGATGCATAAGTTGTTTTTGATCATTAGATTCAAATATTGTATATCCGACGTTTTCTCCATAAGCCAACAAGTTCAATTTCCCTTCTTTTTGAGCCTTCTCCATCTCCAAATCTGGTAATCCTGCAAATCTACTTTGAGGACAAATAAATTCATCATCTTGCGTACCCATCAAAGGATGTCCAGGAACAAGACTTTTTAAAGGGAATACTCCAAATAATTTCCTATCAAAAACTTTCTTATCAACCCCTGCCAAATAAGCCAGCGCGAAGCCAGCCCAACATAATCCAAGAGTACTCGCACAAGAATTTCTTGCTTCATTTACAATTTTCACAAATTCATCCCAGTACTTAACATCCTCAAAGGCTAAGTGCTCAATAGGTGCTCCAGTGATAATAATTCCATCTAACGGTTCTGGATTATTTGCCTCTTCCCAAGTCATATACAAATTATTTAAATGATTAAGATCCCATGTTTTATAAGTGTGAGTTTTGAGCTTTATCCAAACTGGCTCTATTTGAAGTGGAGACAAACCAAGTGGATGTAGCAAGTTAAATTCATACTGCTTACCAAGAGGCATGATATTCAAAATACCAATCCTGAGAGGACGTATATCCTGTCTTTTTGCTAATTCTGGTTCGATCCAGGATATATGATTTTTCTCAACATCACTTATCTTGTGATAATTGCTAGGAATTATTAAAGCCAATAAATCTCCTTTCTTATGTGATTTGTGAAAGTGCTTGTTCGAAATCTGCTTTTATATCATCAATATGCTCAATTCCTACAGAAACTCTTACCATTGTGGGAGTAACACCTGCAGATAATTGTTCTTCTTCAGATAATTGCTGATGTGTCGTTGAAGCCGGATGAATTACTAAAGTTTTTGAATCACCAACGTTAGCAAGGTGACTAGCTAATTTTAAGGAATCAATAAATTTTACTGCATTTTCATAACCTCCATTAAGGGAGAACATAAGCATACAACCCATTCCCCTTCCAGAAGTATATTTTTTGGCACTTAAGTAATATGGATCAGATTCCAGGCCAGGATAGTTAACACTACTAACATTAGTATTAGAATCTAACCATTTTGCTAATTCAAGAGCATTAGAAGTTTGTCTTTCTATCCTTAAACTTAGAGTTTCCAAACCCTGCAATAACAAGAACGAATTAAAAGGGCTTTGAGCTGATCCCCAGTCTCTCAGGCATTCAAGTCTTGCTCTTAACGCGAAAGCTATATTTCTATTATCAGGTACTCCTAAAGATTTGCAGATATCACTACCGAAACCGAAAGCGTCCCAATGAACAAGTCCATGATAAGCAGCGCTTGGCTCACTCATAAGTGGGAATTTACCATTTCCCCAATCAAAGGTTCCGGCATCAACAATAACCCCTCCGATACTTGTTCCATGTCCACCGATCCATTTCGTTGCACTTTCCACAACAACATCTGCTCCAAAATCAATTGGTCTTATTAAAGCACCACCAGCACCAAGGGTATTATCCACTATTAAAGGTATTCCATTCTCCTTTGCCAAAGTAGAGAGTCCCTCAAAATCTGGAATGTTGAACCGAGGATTTCCCATTGACTCGACATAAATTGCTTTGGTTTTATCATCAATTTTATTTCTAAAACTATCGATACTATCACCATCAGCAAATTTTACTTCTATTCCTAATCTTGGAAATTGTACTTTAAATTGATTGTAGGTCCCACCATATAGAAAAGATGTAGAGATAAAATTGTCCCCTGCTGTCATGCAGTTCACGATTGCCAAGAATTGAGCGGCTTGACCTGAGGATGTTGCAAGTGCTGCCATACCTCCCTCCAAAGCTGCCATCCTTTTTTCGAAGACATCTGTCGTGGGGTTCATAAGCCGAGTATAAATATTTCCAAATTCTTTTAATCCAAAAAGATTAGCTCCATGCTCGGCATTATCAAAGACATAGGAACTAGTTTGATAAATGGGTACTGCTCTAGAATTTGTGGTTGGATCAGGCACTTGGCCTGCATGTAACTGAAGAGTCTCGAACTTTTGGTTGCTCAAAATTTTTAAATAATCCTATTATCTATTTAACTTAAAAAAGCCCAAAAAAACAAAAAAAAGATAAATATTTATAAATCCTTTTTTAATGAAGGATAATTATCTTTCATATATAAACTCAAATCATCTTTTATCACAGATCTGAGCTTCTCAATATTTGCAGAATCAATTATCGGAAAAGTTTTATTAGCCTCAGGATCTTTTTCAGTAATTGATTTCCAATTCTTACCAACATCTTTTTCAGAGTTGATAAGAACCTCATCAAAATTGAAACCCTTATCGTTGTTTTTAGCTTCAAATTCGCTAAAAGCTTTATTTATAAGCTCTTTTCTATTTTCGAATAGATTCTTGGCTTTTAAAGTATCTGGAAGACCCATGACTGGTTGTAATTCCTTAAGAAGTTTTATTTCCTCTTCAATTAAGAGCGTCCAAACACTATATTTATTTTTTGGAAGATTAGAATTACTAAAAATATTAATTTCATCGAGGTAAAAATTTAACCATAAATAATATGATTTTTCTTCAATAGTTTTTTTAACGGATATCTTTTTATTTTGGACCTTTGGGAGTAACTTTTCTGCTTTCTTTAAAAATTGTCTGTCTTCTCTTTCTAAATTTATTAATCCCCATCTTTGACTGTAGTCCCATAAATCTTCGTATCTTGTTAAGTCTTCTTGATTCCAACCAAGAGCTTTCAGTTCATGAGAACGATGTGTTAATTCCTTTTTCAAAAAAAACCTTTTAAAACCATAATAATTCTAACCCTGCGATCAATATTAGTAAATAAATTAAGAACTTAGCTTTATGGCAAATTAGACAAATACTCAATTATTAAAATATTTATTAATAATTCTCAATACATTGATATAACAAGGGTTTTTTTTAGAAATTTGATTACTAGATTTATTTTTTTTAAGATCGTTTACATCCTTATCAACAAATAATTTCTTATAAAAGTTTTCAATATCATTAAAAAGATAATCCCCTTTTAATTTTTCATTTAGTTCGAAAGATAATTCCGATTTCACAGATTCTTGGCAAAAATTAGTGATTTCTTCTGAACTAATTAAAACCTTATAAATTTCTTTTTTTTCTTCTGAATTAGCATTAAAGCATAAATAAATCAGGTTAATCATTGAACAATTATTATTTTTGATTTTGAATTCTTTATAAATCTCTGGCCAAAATTTTAGAGATTTTAGACCTTCTAAACCTCCTTGACTGAGAGAGAATTTATTACACCAATTCACAAATTCTGAGACATCTTTTGGACATCTGTTGAGTTGCAAAAGCATAGCCGATAAAACTTGTCCTGCTTGAAAATTCCGTGTTGGTTTTCCTTCAGTTGGTAGAGTCATACTACCTATAACATCAGCCTTTACAGCATTTAATTGAGAAAAAGTATAATCTCCTTTTTCGCAAAATTTATCATTAATTATTTCCTTTGCACTAATTATTTCTTCACCATAACCAAGTTCTTTTAACGAAAGATATTTATTCTCTAATTTATTTTCTTTTCTAACTTTTAATGATAATGATGCGGCCTGATCTAAACATTGAGTTAACAAAATCGTGTTAATGGTAGGTAACATTCCTGGCTTATCAGAATGATAGTTATTTACAAAACCTGCAAATATGGATGAGATATTTTTTATTGATTTTATATATTGACATTCAATATTATGAACTCCAGGAGAAACTTGAATTTTCGGTGATAATTGATTCAGAATGCGAGCTCCTATTAAAGCAGTTAGGGCATCAGGATGGCAGAAATTTGCAGTAAAACTATCATTAGGATTTCGTAAAGCTCCATGACGATGGAAACCTGTAAAAAAAGCTAAATTTGGATATTTATTACAGAGAATAAAAGGTTTTTTATTTACATTATCGATGCAAAAAGAACCAACGAGACAGCCAAGAACCACATTTTCTCTTTTTAAAGTTTTTCTGAGTTTTAAAGCATATTTAACATCATCTTGTATGTGATTACTGTTTGAAGCGAGAATAACTATCTCACATTCTAAAAGAAGATCTTTTAGATCAAAAGACTTTCTTTTTCCCTCTGAAGAATAATGTCCCATTCTTTTAATCTTTTCAATAATCTCGTCATCCATACAAGAAAGAACATCATTTGAGAAAGCACCTAACAAATCTCTATCTTCCCTAGGAGCTAATAGGATATTATTTAATTTTCCATGCATGGCACAGTTGTATGCTAGTGATGCAGGATATAAACCAACACTGTAGAATCCAACTTTGCTGTCCTGTATATCTTCAATCAATGAATAAAAATATTTTTCATCTTTTATGTTTTCTATGAAATTATTCTTCATTTTTGGAAATTCTTGATAATTTTTTTAATTTCTTCCGCATACCAACATTTATCTACATTAAAGCAATTTTTGACCATAGCAAATTATTTATTGAAAATATTCAATTTTTTAATTTATAATTTCTTTGAAAATGAAAATTAAATTAAAAGAAAAATAATTATAAATATGGATTATATGGCAGGTAATTTAAAAGTACAAAAACAATTAATTTCTTCTAAAAATATTTTATTTATTCAAGACATTGACGGAGTTTGTATTCCTTTAGTTAAAGATCCAATGACTAGAGAATTAGAATCAAAATATATCTATGCAGTGAAAGAATTTGCCAAGGAATTCTTTGTATTAACTTGCGGGGAACATGAAGGTCCAAGAGGGGTTAACAGAATTATTGAGAGGAGTTTGAGGAGCACTACTGAGCCTAAAATCAAAGAACTATATTTAAGAGGTTTAGCAGCCTGTGGAGTAGAGTATCAAGACAACAATGGTGAAATAAGTTTTGAAGGAGTTTCAGAAAAAGAATTAAATTTTTTATCTAAAGTACCTAGTTTAATAAGACCAAAATTTAATTTTATAGTTAAGAATATTTTTCCTGAACTTAGCCTAGAAGATATCAATTTTCACGCAGTAAAATCAATATGCGAAACACGCTTCTCGCCAACTATTAATTTCAATAGTCTATTTGATTTAGTACAAAAAGATTCTTATAAAAGAAGGCTTATTCAAATTAGTTTTGAAAAAATGATGAATGAAATCATCTTAAAAGCTGAATCAGAAGGCCTCAAAAACACATTTTTCCTTCATATTTCACCAAATTTAGGTATCAAAAATGGTAGTGAAATAATTAAACTTTCTTCTAAAGATGATATTGGATCAACAGATATACAATTACTTATTAAGGGAGCAGTTAAAGATTCTGGAGTTTTATTTCTTTTAAATAAATTTATTTCGGATAAAACTGGTAAAGCTCCTTTTGGAAGAAATTTTAATTTTAGAAAATCTCCAAGTTCTATTAAAGAAAAAATAGATTTATGCAAAAAATCTATTCAAATAGAAGATATGCCTTTGATTATAGGAGTGGGAGACACAGTGACATCAAAGAAACATAATGGAGAAGAAATTTATTTGAGGGGAGGAAGTGACCGGTCTTTTCTAGAATTCATACAAATATTAGGTAATGAATTTGGTATTAATAATAAAATAATTTTTGTAGATAGTAGTTCTGGTGAAGTTGAAAGGCCCTCTACAAAAAAAACTGGTCTGAAAGGGATCAGCGATGTTGATGACAAGTTAAAGTTTGATATGGTTTTTAAAAATGGTCCAAAAGAATATATACAATGGTTTATTGAACTTGCTAAAAAAAGATCAAACTTTAAAAAATGTAGTTGACTATTTAATTTCTTAATGACATTTTATAAATAATAGATTTATGAAAGAAAAATTCCCCTCAATATATAAAGAACCTATAGAAACATTGCAAATTAATATAGGTTATAAATGCAATCAAGCTTGTAAGCATTGTCATGTTAATTCAAGTCCCCTAAGGACTGAAAAGATGTCCAATGAAATAATAGATCTTATTCCAAAGATAATTGAAAAATACAAAATCAAGACTTTAGATATTACTGGCGGCGCACCAGAACTTCATCCAGAGTTTAAAAAGCTAATAACCAACTTAAGCAAAAAACAAGTAAATATTATTGATAGGTGCAATTTGACAATTTTCTTTGAAGAAGGTTATGAAGATCTTCCTCAATTTCTTGCGAAGAATAAGGTAATAGTTACTGCTTCTCTGCCATGTTACGAAAAAAATAATGTTGAATTTCAAAGAGGTTTTGGAGTTTTTGAAAAAAGTATTAATGCTATTAAAATTCTTAATGATTTAGGCTATGGAAAGAAAGAAAGTGGATTAGAATTAAATCTTGTATACAATCCTGTAAGCCCAATTCTTCCTCCTTCACAGGAAATATTGGAAAGGGATTATAAAAAAATACTATTCGAAAAATATAATATTGTTTTTAATTGCCTATATACAATAACTAATATGCCGATAAATAGATATGAAGAATCTCTAAAAAGAGAAGGAAAACTAAATACTTATTACAGCTTACTAAAAGAAAATTTTAATGAAAATAATTTAGAAAATCTTATGTGCAAAAAAACTATTAGCGTAAATTGGCTTGGAGAAATTTATGATTGTGACTTTAATCAACAAATAAATTTCCGAGCGAATAAAGGACCCAAGACACTTTTTGATCTATTAGATAAATCATTTACTTTCGACTACGGGATAGCTGTAAATGAACATTGTTTTGCTTGCACTGCAGGTGCAGGATCTAGTTGCGGAGGAACTTTAACTTAGAATCAGCTAAATGCAATTAGGACAAATAGCTCTTACATTTAAAGAAGATTCGATTAATTTAAATCCATTAACTTTTGCTGCAACTTTGCCTGCTTCTAAAACCTCGTCATTTTCGAATTCTTCTGTTCTCCCACACCTAATGCAAATCAAATGATGATGATCTGGAGTTTCGTTACTAAGCAATTCATATCTGTGCCCACCTTCGCTGAGTTCTAATTCATGAAGCAAACCCATTTGAACTAAAAGTCTTAATGTTCTATAAATTGTTGCAAGTGAAACTTTGGAACTTGACTTGACTAATTTTTCATGAACCTCTTCTGCGCTTAAATGATTACCTGCCCCAATATTTTCAAATAAATTTAAAACCTTTAATCTCTGAGGTGTTAATCTTTTGCCATCTTTATGTAAACCATCTCCAAGAGGAGATGTAATGACATTGTATTGTGAGGATAATGGCAAAAATTAACCCATTTCTATTCTCAATAATAACCTTAGATGAGAGTAAAACAACTTTTTGATTTAAAATGTTTACTTAAGTTCTTCAAAATATTATCTTGAATATATCTTTATATTGAAAAGATGAAGGATCATGAAAAATCTTCTAATAAACTATCCAGGAAAGGGAATGCTTTAATAATAATAGACGTTCAAGAAAAAATTTTAAGAGCAATATTTAATAAGGATTCAATAGCCAAAAACATCAAAAGGCTAATAGATGCTTACCAAATTTTAGAAGAAAACATTTTCATATCTGAACAGAATCCATACAAATTGGGGGCAACGATCCCTGAATTATTGCCCAAAACTGGATTTAAAAAAATAGAAAAAATGGAATTTAGCTTAGCAAACAAAAAAGAATTCCTAAAAGAACTTAAGAATAAGAAAATAACAAATTTGATAGTTTGTGGTATCGAAACGCATATTTGTATTCAACAAACAGTCTTAGATTGTTTACAGAAAGGATTTGAAGTTATTCTTGTAACAGATGCTATGAGCAGTCGAAATAGGGTAGATCATGAAATAGCATTACAAAGAATGACTCAGAAGGGAGCAATATTAACAACTACTGAATCAATAATATTTGAATTATGCAAAACTGCAGACAGAAAAGAATTTAAAGAAATTAGAAATATAATAATTAGTTAAAGAAAAACCAAGACTGGTTTGTTATGAAGAGATAATTTAAAATTTTATTAGACATTAATTTTTAGGGTTTATTTGAATATGAAATTAGTTAATGAAAACTTTCTTCTGGCAATATCTATTTTTTTTATTGGAATTTTATTGTCGATAATAATTTCTAAACTTGCGAAAATATTCTTTAAGAAGATCTCCAAACGGACAAAAACAAATCTTGATGATTTTATTTTTGAGGTTATCTCTGGAATTATAAAACCTATAGGTTTTCTCCTCTCATTTTATTTTTCAACTGACTATTTTTTTGCTGATGAAATTACTTTTATCTCTGTCTTATTGAATATTCTGAAATTATTTATATTAATCATCATTATAAAAGCTCTCAACAAAGTTTTAATCAGATCTTTAACAGAATCGACATCGAAAATTAATGATTCCTCAATTAGTTCAATGATATCTTCACTTACCCCTTTAATAAAAGCATTAACTTGGACTATTGGTTCAATATTTTTCTTACAAAATATAGGTGTTCAAATGACCGCAATCTGGGCTTTGCTTAGTGCTGGTGGAATCGGAGCAGGATTAGCTTTAAAAGATCCAGTGCAAGAATTTTTTGAATACATTACAATTCTGCTTGATAAACCTTTTCAAAAAGGGGAATTTATAAAGTCTGATAGCGTATTAGGCATGGTAGAAAGGGTAGGAGTGAGATCCTCAAGGATAAGAAGTATAAATGGAGAAGTAATTGTTATGAGCAACAGTGCATTAACCAATGGGATCATTTCAAATTATGCACAAATGAAAAAAAGAAGACTTGTTCATAAATTGGGCGTAGTTTATGAAACTTCTCCAACCATAATGAAAATGATTCCAAAAATCATTAAAAAAATCGTTGAAGAAACTAAAGATGCTTCTTTTGATCGATGTCACTTTACAGATTTTGGAGACTTCAGTCTTAATTTCGAATTAGTTTACTATATACCAACGAATAATTACTTAGCTGCTATGGAGGCACAGCAAAGTATCAACTTACGAATTATTGAGGAATTCTCTTTAAATAAAATAGAATTTGCTTTCCCTACACAAACATTAAATATTGAGAGAAACGAACCCAAATGATCTGCATAATTCTTGACTTAAACTCCAAAGTTTTGAAGCGAGTTCAGTGTCATTAGCTTCCTCACTTACATCACTTTTAAGTAATTTATGTTTTTTATAAAAGATCAGCCTATTGCTTAGATGTAAGTAGTGAATATTATTTAAATCAGGATCAAAAGCAATTTCACAAAGTAACTTCCCTGCATTTTCCACTTTTTCCGAAATACCTAAAATATTTTTCGCAATATTTGAAAAAACAATATAACCAAAGTTATTAAACTTTTTACTATATCTAAAAAAACCTAAATCATCATTTGGAATAACAAGCCCTGGAGCCCAAGTAATAACAGATATTTTGCTCGTTTGAATTTGTAATCTTTTTGCAAGTTCTTTAGCAAATAATATATTACATAATTTACTATTTTTATAAGCTTTATCTGCATTAAAATTTAAATATTTTCCAGTAATTTCTTCTTTGAAATTCCATAGGTTATTTAAACCTGCTTTCTCACCAACATTGCCTCCCGAACTCTTTGGATCATGCACATCAGAGGATGTAATAATAATTTTTGATTCCTTTTTATTATTCACTAGTCCTAAAAGAATATTAATTAAATAAAAGTGTGCAAGATGATTAACGGCGAAAGTGAGTTCAATACCTTGTTTTGAGACTTTAGGATAAAAAGATCCAGTATATTGCAATCCTGCATTTAAAATAATAATATCTAAAAAAATATTTTTTTGGATAAAATAATCCCCAATTATTTGAATATTTTCTAAATCAGATAAATCAATATTTTCAATAATATTTATATATTTTTTTAAATATTGTTTATCAAAATATTTTAGAAGTTTTGAAAAAAATATATCTTTTCTTGTTGAAGATCTAATTGGAATATATAAAATATTTTTAGTTTTCAATAAGTTAACAGTGGTAAAAAAACCAATCCCAGAATTACCTCCAGTTATTAAAATATGTTTTTCTTTTAGCATTATATTTTCAATAAAACGTGATTTACAATAAGAAATTATATATTATTTTTATCTTTTTAAATCTTATAAATTATTGTTAAAACACATAAAAAATAAGTTCTAGTTTTAGAGTCTCGTGCTTATTATTAAATCTATTCTCATAAAAGAATTTTGAATGAATTATAAAAATACGGTCACATATATTTTTATGTTTCTAAAAAATTTTCTAACTTAATAATTTATAGTTAATGTCTTCCAAAAGATTACCAGATGTATTAGTTTTGGGCGCAGGACCAGCAGGGATGGCGATTGCATCAGCTTTAGGAAAAGAGAAATTAGATGTTGAGGTTCTTTCCCCTAATGGCCCTGACGAACCATGGCCCAATACTTATGGTATTTGGGGAAAGGAAGTTGATCAACTAGGGTTGCAGAATTTACTTGAATATAGATGGAAAAATACTGTTAGTTTTTTTGGCCATGGTTCACTTGTAGAACACCACTATGAAAATAAAGCGACTGAACATTTCTTGGATTATGGATTATTTGATAAGAAAAAATTACATAGCTACTGGTTAAATGAATGTAATAAGTCATTTATTAAATGGCATCAAGGATTCGCAGAGAAGATAAAATACCAGAAACATAAAAGTATCGTTACTACTAGTGAAGGGAAAACCTATTCAGCAAGATTAGTTATAGATGCAACAGGATATGATCCTATATTTCTTAAATTAAAATCATGCGGACCATTAGCAGTTCAAACTTGTTATGGAATAGTAGGAAGTTTTAGTAAACCTCCACTAAAAAAAGGGCAATTCGTTTTGATGGATTATAGAAATGATCATTTAAACGATGAACAAAAAAAAGAACCACCTACCTTTTTGTATGCAATGGATATGGGTAATGGGAAGTATTTTCTTGAAGAGACTTCTCTTGGATTAGTAAATCCACTAACAATGGAGAATTTAAAAGAAAGGTTAGAGAAAAGACTTTCTTACAGAAATATATCAATTACGAGTATGCAGCATGAAGAACTTGGTTTGTTTTTACCAATGAATATGCCAATCCCAGACTTTAAACAACAAATATTAGGTTACGGCGGTGCGGCTTCAATGGTCCATCCTGCTTCAGGATATCTAATTGGTAACGTTCTAAGAAGAGCCCCACTTGTAGCAAAAGCAATATCAACCGCAATGAATGATAAGAAATTAAGCACTTATCATATAGCCAGAAAAGGCTGGGAAAGTTTATGGCCTAAAGAATTAATAAGAAAGAAATCAATTTATCAATTTGGTCTAGAAAAACTTATGAGATTCGATGAGAAATTATTAAGGGAATTTTTTGGTAGTTTTTTTCAATTACCTAAAACTCAATGGTACGGATTCCTAACTGATACATTATCCTTAAGAGAAATAGTATATGCAATGTGCATAATGTTTATAAAGGCCCCTTGGAGTGTTAAAAAGGGTTTAATGATTATGCATGGTAAAGAATTTAAGATGTTACTAAGGATTGTTTTACCAAATATATAATAAAAATGAGAACAATATTAATAAGTGGTGCCAGCAGTGGGATAGGTCTTAATATTGCATATAGAGAGTTAAAAAATGGGAATAGAATTAGTATTGGGATAAGAGATTTAGAGTCTATTCAAGGGAGCATTATAGATCCAAAAAAATGGCCAAAAGGGAAAATACTCGTTAATAAATATGATGCGCTAGATAAGTTAAGTGCCGAAAAATGGATAAAAAATACAATAATTAATTATGAAGGGTTTGACTCTTTAATAAACTGCTCAGGAGTTCTCTCAAAAATTCCTTTCTTATACAAAAATGGAGATGAAGAAGAAATTTTAAATACATTTAATATAAATTTTTTAGCAATTTGGAATTTATGCAGACTCTCTTGGGAACACTTAGTTCAATCTAATGATGGGAGAATTATTGTGTTAGTCTCAATGAGTGGCAAAAGGTCCAAAGGAGATTTAGCCGCATACTCTTCATCAAAATTCGCTTTAATGAGTCTTTGCCAAACGATGAAGAACAAAGGGTGGAGAGAAAATATTAGAGTTACTGCGATTTGTCCTAGTTGGGTTAACACAAAAATGGCTGAGAAGATATCATCTTTAGAGAAGTCAAAAATGACCCAACCAGAGGATATAGCTGAAATATGTTCAACTATACTAAAATTACCAATACAGTCAGTCCCATTCGAAATAGCCTTAAATTGTAATTATGAAATTTAATTTAGCCTAAATAATAAAAAAGCAATTGAAATCATAGCTATAGCAATGAAAAAACCTTTTATTCTATTTGTTAATAATGAAAATAAAGATAAATCTTCAGAGAAATATCCCCCAAAACTCCCTGAGATAGACAATATAATCATAGGTATAGATGCAACGCCAAATGAATAGGAAATATTTCTTAAAAATCCAATATTAAAATAATTTAAAATTAAGAAATTTATCCCAAATAATAAAAAAGAAGCTAGCAAAGTTATTGAAACTTCAGCATCAAGAGTATGAGGTAAATTTCCTTTTAATTCAATTTGTTTTTTACATTCCGATATTTGCCTTTTAGTAAGTTTTAAATATCCTGTTTCAGGGATTCTTTGAGATGTATATTTTCTTAATAACCTAGCTTCAAGTGTCTCAGGCTCTTTAGTCATTATGGAAGTTATCAATTCATCTGGTTTGAGTTTTCTTATTTTCTTATCAAGATTATCTGCCTTACCAATTCGATAAAGATCTCCGACTCTTATTAGGAAAACATATCCCGCCATTTTCAATGTAAAATTAAGGTTAGTCTTGATTAGATGATACTAAAATATAAAAAAAAATTTTAATTTTTTACAAAATGAGAACAGATATTTTATATTCATTTCGAAGATGTCCATATGCAATTCGAGCTAGATGGGCATTATTGATTTGCGAAATCGAAGTAGAAATAAGAGAAGTAGATTTAAAAAATAAGCCGTTAGAATTTATAAATATATCAAAGACTAAAACTGTTCCCATTCTAGTAAAGACAAATAAAGAAGTCATAGAAGAAAGTTTAGACATTATTATCTGGGCACTTTCGGAATCAAAAAAGAAACAAATAAAGAATATTTATATCCCTTTTGACAAAAGGGAAGAAATTTTAGAAATTATTTCCGAAAATGATAATGGTTTTAAATATCATTTAGATCGTTTCAAATATTCTGCTAGATTTAACGTTAGTGAAGAAGATTTACATTTCATAGAAGCGGCCAAATACATAAAAAAATGGAACAAAAAACTCATAAATAATAGATGGCTAATTGGAGACGATCCTTCAATTGCCGATTGGTGTATTTGGCCATTCGTAAGGCAATTTAAAATGGCTTGCGAGAATCAAAAAAAAACATTCTATTTTGAAGATCCTATAAAAGAGTGGTTAGGCAATTATGAGAACCATCAATATTTTAAAAAATTAATGCATAAATATAATCAATGGGATAAATCTTGTAAAAAAGTTTATTTCCCTTATAACTAGTTTTCAAGCAATTTTCTTTTTTCAATAATTCTTGCTAATTCTAAAAAATACCCTGCAGTTCTAAATTTCCCAATATTTTTTTCTTTAAATTCAACATCACTTCTAATTTCAGCAGTTTCAGCCATAATTAAATCCAGTTCGTTAAATCCAAGACTATACAATTCTCCAAGCTCAATCTCTCTTCCAAGCAAATGACTTCTAAACCATTTTTCTTTATTTTCTTGAGGAGGAATATCATATGGAGTGTGGGACATAAATAAAGAAAAAAATATATTTTTATACTAACCTAACTTGTTATTGGTAACTTGCAGAAATCCTATTGTTAAATAAGAATGCAACGAAAATAATAAAAAGAGTTATTGATGCACAAATCTCTGTCCAATAATCTAATCCTATTTTTGAGATGATTAATGGGGCTAATACTGTAAAAAATCCTCCTGATAAGATTAATTGAGCAAAAAGTTGCTTTGATGTAAAAATAGGTAGTGTCTTAGAAATATTTTTAGGATCTGCGAGCCTTAAAAGAAGTAATCCAGATGCAACTACACCAGTTGAATTTCCAAACTCTATTAAACTTCTCTCAAACCAGTGTTTTTCAAATACAAAGTATGCGAAATATGCAATACACATTAAATTCCAAATCAAGCCGAAAACAGTCATCAACAAAATTAATCTCCAATTCTCAAAAACAGTAGCGATATCTAAACTTGCCATTGCGGTAAAAATTAATAAATCTGTGGATAATATGCCAATTTCTCTTTGAAGAAGATTAGATATAAATTCTGTATTATTGGTTTTTTCTAAGATATATCTAATCAAAAGTGATCCTATAAGAATAAGTGGGAATACAGGAAGTGATAAGATTACCTCTTTTGAGAATTCACTAAAAGAGTTTGAAATATACCTTAAAAGATTAAGTATCAAAACACCAAAAGAAATTGATAACCCTACAAAACCAAGGTTTATTAATAAAATTTTCAAATCTGAAAAAATTTCTATTTTCATATTTGAATTTTTATTATCCGTTTTATCAACGATTTCCTCTGTATCTGAAATTCCTAATGTTCTACCTACAAAAATAAAGATACTACCTAATAATGAAGATGATAAAAGACCCATTGTTGCCATTGCAAGGCCTAGGTCTAAGCCCTCTGAGAATCCAAGTTTATTAAAACTTTCTCCAATGATAGATGCAGAACCATGCCCCCCTTCAAAACCAATCTCTATTAAACATCCCATTAAAGGATTAGTTTCCATAGAAGGAGACAACAAGTATTTAACAACTAATCCTCCTACAAAAAATTGACCAAAGCCCAAAGAAAGAGCTAACAAAAACTGATTGAAAATTGGCCTAATTAAACCATTAATGTTTGGAATTGGCCTGCCCATCATTAATGTCGCAAAAACTAAAGATAATAGAGGAGTAGGAAAATTACTCCAGAAGCTTGTAGTCTCCTTAGATAAAATATTTACTAAGCCATAGGGACCAATCGATATGCCTACAATGCCAGAAATAACGGCTATGGGTAGTCCAAATCTTTCTAATCTAACAGCAAGTTGAAATTTCCTTCCAAAAATCAAGAAAAAACCAATTACCAAAAATCCTAAAAGACCTATTAAAAGGGAATTTGAGAAAATATTTTGATTTTGTAGGATGGTAATATTCAATTATTTTAAACTAAATACTTTTTAAATCTAATTTAATGAATTAATTTTATCAAATAAAAAAGGCCTCCTTATTTGAGGCCTTTTAATATTTCTAAGTGATTAAAATTTAATCTTTAAGAGTAACAGTAGCACTATCAATATTACTGATAGCATTTGTAACTCTCTTAAAGTCAAATCCTAACGCTCTTAGTGCATGCCATAAATGGCCTTGAATAAAGAAGAAACCAAAGTAGTAGTGTACATTTGCTAACCATGCCCTTGAGGTATAAACACCATCAGGGAGATCAACAGTATCAACCCAATAAGGAGAAATACTGAATTTCAATTCAAGTGGTTCACCAAAAAACTCTACAGGATAAACTGTTGTATTTGATGCGCTCCAGAAAGCAGCAATAATTGCCATCCAACCAATACCTGCTAAAGACCATGAAAGTACAGCTTCTGCAGATAAAAGACCTTTACCTTTAAATTTGGTATATTCACCAACTTGCTTTGTAGCAATGTGCCAAGCACCTCCTGTAATCAAGACAAACGCAAGAAAGGCATGGCCTCCCATCACATCTTCTAAATCATCTATTAGTAAGAAATCTGTTTGATGATTCCAAATCTCAGCAAGATTTAGATCATACTCAACTTGTCTAACGGCACCAATAGCTGGATCGTAGACACCATGAACTCTTGCCCACTCAACAAGAAGAATAACAGCAAATCCAAGAATAATTAAATGATGGCCAAGAATAAAAGTTAATTTATCTGGATTATCCCATTCAATATTGAATTTTCTTGCCTTTGCGACTTCTGAATCTTCTAGATTTCCTGGTAGAAGTAGCGAGTGAAGTAAACCACCAGCAGCTAGTACCATTGAGGAAACCAAGTGAACAATTGCTATAGCTAGTACAGGCTTGGTATCTCCCATTAGAACTCCATCGGCATCAAACCCTATCCCAAGGGTAGCCAAGTGAGGAAGTGCAATAAGAGGTTGTTGACCCATTGGGACACTGGGGTCAAATCTTGATAGTTCGAAAAGAGTGAAAGCACCTGCCCAAAAAACAATTAACCCTGCATGAGCAACATGAGCAGCGATAAATTTTCCTGAGCGATTAGCTACACCTGAATTACCAGCCCACCATCCATAGGTGGTGTCTGGATTACCATAGGTTTGCATTTAGGAATTGATTAGCTTAAACGTTTTGAGAATACTTTATATTTCATCAAACGGTTGAATTCATAACAAAATTGTAAAGGTTATTAATTCTAAGGAGATTTAAGTGAACTTATTTTCAATTAAAATCTAGGTACAAGGAATTAAGATTTAGGCGAAAAATTATTCGCTTCGAATAAAGTTTTTTAGAATTTTCAAATATAATCAATTTTTTTTTAAATCTTTTTTTGCTGACATAAACAATTCTTTGTGTAATAAAAACAAATAAATTATTGACCCATGATCAAACAATTACTAAAAAGAGATTAATATAACTCTTCTTTATGACAATTACTCAGAGAAATACTAGAAAAATTTCACTAGAAATGAAATCAGAAGGGCATTACAAAAAGGCGGCGAAATCCTATCGCAAATCAAAGCAATATATAAATATGATTAATTTATATCCAATTCTTCAAAATACTTTGATTGAATGTGAGGATGAGAATTTGGTGAACTAGCAAACCGCTTAGAATCGCTTATAAGAATCTGGAGAAGTTTTAGATTTTTGGAATTAAGCTGCATATTGGTCGTATTTATCTCCAGAATAATATTTATCAATTATTTTTTTGCATAATAATGTATTGTAAAGAGCCTCCGGTTTCCAGGGTTTCTTTTGCCCATGAGGGGAACTTCTCCAATGTATACCTGGTTTTAAAAACCCGTTCTCTCTTAGATAGGTAAGTTTTATTTCAGTTGTACCTAAATACTCCGCAGCAGAATTAGATGAGTGCCATATATTTCCTAACATTGATTAAGTAAATATTATTAATCCTTGATAACGTTTATTTCATTACTTTGAAAGGGGATTAAAGTTTTAAATAATTATTAGATTGTTAAGAATATATTTTTGATGGATAGATTTTACTAGGAATATTATTTGAAATTAAGAAATATAAAATAAAGAATCATTTTTAACAAAGATTTTGTGGATGCCTTCTTTTGAATTATTTTTTAATTTATAATTTAAATAATCTTTAGTGATCGCTTTGCTTTTGGAAAGATTTAACCATCCTTCTTTCCAATTCCCACTACTTAATAATTCATCCTTTGAGATTTTTAAACTTATTTCTACATCAACAACAGAAACCATCAAAAAATTAATTTGATTTTGTTCATTAATTTTATTTACTAAAACAAAATGTCTTAATCCATTAATAGATTTGTTTGAAGTCCAGAAATTTTCCAAGATTTTTAAGAAACTTATAAATCTTTTTGATCATTTTTAGAAATACTTTTATATTCTTTTCTAATTTCTTCTAATAAACTTTTTCTTTTTTTTAAATACGAATTTGATTCATTCTCTGATAAATCAAATCTTTCTTTTTTTGTTAAATTCATCCATTCATATAGATTACTTTTATTAAATTTCAAATCTTTATTTTTTTTTGAAACTTTTTTATATTTATAAAATTTCAGAAATATAAATGAAAACATAATTAAAAAAAAGACTAATAAAATTATTTTCAATATTCTAAAGGTTTTTATCTAAAAGCAAATTACTTTGTACCCACTTTTCTAATTTGATATTATCTTTAATTGATATAGTTTCTTCTTTATTTTTTGAATACTCATTATTAAAAAGCCTAATAACAAATTCATTTTTAAGTGCTTCATCATCTCCAATTACAATAATACTTTTTGATTTTAATTTATTAGCTTTTTTAAATTGCTTTGAAAATGATGTTCCACTAAGATCTAATTCTACTATCAAATCATAATTTCTTAACTTTCTAGATAACTCCATTGCCAATATTTCAGCATGAATGCCTTTATTCACAATATAGATATCTGTATCTCTACTTTCTTCAAGTTCTTTACCAGATAAGAGAATAATTCTTTCTAATCCAATTGCAAATCCAATTGCTGGAGTTTCTGTTCCTCCCATTTGACTAATTAAATTATCATATCTTCCTCCGCCACATACCGTAGCTTGGGAACCTAATGATCCACTGGTGATTTCAAATGCGGTATGTGTGTAATAATCCAAACCTCTTACTAAATTCTTATTTTCAATAAACGGTATTTTAAGAAGTTTTAGTTTTTCTTTAATAATTAAATATCTCTCCAGACTTTCTGTAGACAAAAAGTCAAATAATCTTGGAGCATCATCAAGAACTTTTTTTGTTTGAACATTCTTAGTATCTAATATTCTCAAAGGATTCTTATTTATTCTCTTCTGAGAATCTAAATCTAAAAAGTTTTTATTTACTTCTAACCACTTTACAAATGCCTTTTGAAAATTTGACCTGTCAACATTATTACCTAAGGTATTAATTTCAAGATTAAGTTCTTTTATTCCTAATTTCTCCAAAATATCCCAAGCCAAAGTAATAATTTCAATATCACTTCTTACAGATTTGTAACCGACAAATTCAACTCCTAACTGATGAAACTGCCTTTGCCTTCCTGCTTGAGGTCTCTCATATCTAAACATTGGTCCCATGTACCAAAGTTTCTGAAAAGGTTTAGTTGATATTCCATTTTGTATTAATGCTCGTGCAACTGATGCAGTTCCCTCTGGTCTCAATGCACAAGACCTTTCACCTTTATCTAAAAATGTATACATCTCTTTGCTTACTACATCGGTTCCTTCTCCAATACCTCGCATAAATAATTCAGTCATTTCCAGTATAGGAGTCCTAATTTCCTTTACAGAAGACCTAATAAGTTGTTCTATTATAATTTTTTCAACATTTTGCCACTTTATTAATTGATCAGGTAAAAGATCTACTGTTCCTCTAAGATTTTTAAAGTTATTCAAAGTTCTAATTAATAATTCAAAAGTGGTTAATTTAAATTGAAATTTAGTTTTGTTGAAATTTTTTATGTCATAATTAAATTTAACATTTACACAAAATATTGGGAATAAGTAATAAAGACAGTCAGCATTGTGGAACAAAACCAAAAAAAATTGCCTTCGGCATTGCCCCCTTAGGCATTGTTTCTATTGGAATAGTTCCTATGGGTGTAATAAGTATTGGGGTAGTACCAATGGGTGTTTTTTCTTTTGGTGCAGTTGCTATGGGAATAGTAAATTTGTCAGTTGTTGGTATGGGAATAATATCTGCAGGGATTACAACCATGGGTGTATGGGAATATTCTCCTAAAATACAAGGCCATAATCATCACGGTCACATCGAAAAGATTCCAAATATTAAAAAAGAGAAAATGACACCAGGACATTTCAAGACAAAATAGGGGACTAAAAAAGCTGTTCTTGAGTATTGATTTGTTGGTGTACATTCATTTGCGAAAAATGGATGCCCTTTAAAATGCACTAGAGATTTTTCGATTTCTTGAAAGCTCAAATATTAATCTAAAAGCTGTACTTTAAAATCAAGACTATTTGCTTCTTCTATTGTTAATTTTTTAGCCCAGGAACCTTGCGCAGGATTATTCCAACGAAATCCCGCCTTTTTGGCTAATGATCTTTCTTCATAACTCACCAATGCTTTATATAAAAATCTTGGTTCAGTGGCTTTAATAAGAAGTTTTTCTAAATTCTCACATTTTTTAAAGACCTCCGAAATATAAAAGCAATCAGACAAGGCTCGATGTAAGCTCCAAACTGGGATTGAAAAAGACAGAGCAAGATCAGTCACTGATGGTCTATTTTTTAAGTTGTTTTGAAATGACCAATTAATATCCTCTAAACTACAAACCCATTTTTTTTCGAGCTTAGGCAATTTACCCTTCCCAAACCACTTTTTGTCAAATTCAACATTATGAGCAACAATTAAATCTGAACAATCCACAAGTTTTAAAAAGAAATTCAAGCCGTCCTCCCAAGGTTGTTTAATATTAGTAACTTCTGCAGATATCCCATTAACATGTTCAGCTTCATTTGAGCTAACTGGAAATAAAAAGGAAACCTGCGAGAGGACAGACTTAGAAGTTACATTAAATAAAATGCAACCTATCTCAATAATTTCGTCTTTATTTTCATCTAAGCCAGTAGTTTCAGTATCAAGAATTACAATGTTTTCTATTTTCTTATTTTGATTATTAATTTTGGAGTTTGAAATTGATTGATTTAAAAAATTGGTTTCCTCATTATAGTTGCTTTTAATTTCATTATTAAGAAAATTCAATTGATTTAATTCTTTTTTGTTGGGCAGTTCCAATTATCGAAAAAATCTCTATTACATTTTGACGCATTTAATATTTTTTTCTTTTAAATTAATAATAATTAAACAAATAAATTAGGTTTTTGAATTTTGTTAGAAATAACCTAATAGGTCTTAGATTTAAAATAATAAATGACTTTTACAAAATATCAATTCAATAATTACTGTTATTGGCCTTCAAATCCAAAAAAAATTATTGAATTTATTGGAGGGAGTTATTTAGCATCTAAACCAGATTTAACTTACAAAAGATTTATAAAAAGCTTATTAGATAAAAACTATGCTGTACATGCCTATAAGTATACTCCTCAATTTGATCACCAGGCACTCGCAATAAGTGCATGGAAAGATTTCAAGAATTGTCAAAGATCGCTATCAAAAAGGATAGGAACATCAATTCCTTCAATAAGAATTGGACATAGCCTTGGTTGTAAACTTCATTTAATTTCTCCAGATGGAGGTAGAAATTGCGAGAAATTCGTATCAATAAGTTTTAATAATTTTAGTGCCAATAGATCTATTCCATTTTTAAAAAAGATTTCTCAAAAATTAGAATTCAATAGTGAATTTAGCCCAAGTCCAGAAAGAACATACAGGATTATCGAAAAAACTTATAATCAAAAAAATAATTTTCTAATAAAATTTAACTCAGATGAATTAGATCAAACAGATAAATTACTCTCTTGTCTTAGAGCAAGAAAAGAAGATAACTCAAAAGGACTAAAACTTAAAGGGAATCATACTATCATTGCTAGCGCTGGGCTAAGAGAGAATTTCTTTGGTGATTGGGCAGATGATAGTTTTAAAAGATATACAATCAAACAAATATCTAATTTGATTGACAAATCAATTTAAGATATTTCCTTTAATTTTTCTAAGACTGAACTATCTTCAAGTGTACTAATATCTCCGCTTATTTTTTCCCCTTCTGCCAAAGATCTCAGAATTCTTCTCATGATTTTTCCGCTACGTGTTTTTGGAAGAGAATCTGAAATTATTATTTTTTCTGGTTTAGCAATAATTCCAATTTCATTAACTACATGTTTCTTTAACCCCTCAACTAATTCTAAAGAAGTATTTATATCTTTTTCTAAAGAAATAAATGCAACTATAGCCTCACCTTTTAAATCATCTTTTCTTCCGACAACAGCAGCTTCCGCAACTGATTTGTGACTTACTAATGCAGATTCTATTTCCATAGTTCCTAAACGATGCCCCGATACACTTATAACATCATCGACTCTTCCCATAATCCAGATATATCCATCATTATCAATCCGAGCTCCATCTCCAGCGAAATAAACATTTTTTTCACCTTTAAAAGAAATATATTCCCAATAACTCTCTAAGTATCTTTGAGAGTTTCCATGAATTGTACGCATCATTCCAGGCCAGGGTTTTTTAACAATCAAATATCCACCCTCATTTTCCGCCACCTTTTCTCCATTCTTATTTACAACCTCAACCTCAATTCCTGGCAAAGAGAATGTTGCTGAACCTGGTTTTGTGGCAACGGCTCCAGGCAAGGGGCTTATCATGATGCCACCAGTTTCAGTTTGCCACCATGTATCTACTATCGGGCACTTATTATTGCCAATTACATCTCTGTACCACATCCAGGCTTCTGGGTTAATTGGTTCGCCAACTGTACCCAAAAGTCGCAATGAACTTATATCATATTTATCTGGAATTTCACGTCCAGATTTCATGAATGATCTTATCGCTGTAGGGGCTGTATAGAAAATCGTAACTTTATATTTTTGGATGACTTCCCAAAAAGCTCCTAAATTAGATGGCCTTGGAACACCCTCAAACATAAGCGTTGTTGCACCATTTGATAAAGGTCCATAGACTATATAACTATGACCAGTGATCCATCCAACATCTGCTGTACACCAATAAATATCACTATCTTTTATATCAAAAATCCACTTAAATGTTAGATGAGACCATAGATTATAACCAGCCGTAGTATGAACAACCCCCTTTGGTTTACCAGTAGATCCTGAAGTATACAAGACAAATAATCTATCTTCGCTATTCATAATTTCAGGTTCACACCAATCTTTTTGATCTCTTAATATTTCGTGCCACCAATAATCTCTGTCATTTACCATCGAAATATTTTTTTTAGTTCTTTGAACAACAATAACTTTTTCAACAATCATATTTGCCCCATTTTCGATTGCTGAATCAACCGCTTTCTTAAGCTCAATCACTTTATCTTTTCTAAACCCACCATCTGCAGTAATAACAAATTTCACATTACCGTCTATTAATCTATCTTTCAAAGCCTCTGAAGAGAAACCTCCGAAGACTACTGAATGGGGGGCTCCAATTCTTGCGCAAGCAAGCATAGCAAACATTGCCTCAGGAATCATTGGCATATAAATACAAACCAAATCACCTTTTTTAACTCCTAAAGATTTCAAAGCGTTAGCAGCTTTGCATACTTCATTGAGAAGTTCATGATAAGTATATTTCTTGTTATCTCCAGGCTCACCTTCCCATATAAGCGCTGTTTTGTTGCCAATTCCATTTTTTATATGTCTATCTATGCAGTTATGAGTAATATTTAATTTTCCTTCCTTGAACCATTCAAAAAAAGGAGCTTTTGACTTGTCTAAAACAGTCTGAAATGTCTCAAACCAATCAATTTCAGAATTTGCAAAAGATTCCCAGAACTTAGTTGGGTTCTCTAAAGATTGTTTTCTTAAAATTTCTAATTCCTCAAAACTTTTTATATTTGATTTTTCTGAAAATTCTTTTGAAGGTTGAAAAAGTCTCTTTTCTTCAAGAATATTGTTGATTGAATTTTTCCTATCTAGTGTCATTAAATCAATCTAGTCACAATTTATTAAATCAAATTTATTATAATTTCAAAGAAATAATAATGTATTTTTAACTACAAAAATTTATTATTTGATAAATCTAATAAAGACGACTTAAGACGAATTCTGGTAAAGCTAACAAAGCCCTCTTGTATTCAGAGTCGGGGAGCCATAGTATTGCTTCTTTTGAGAGAACAGCAAAGTCTTCAGCTAATTTTCTAGAACGCATTATGGCTTGAGAGTTCATGACAATATTTAAGGCATTATTTAAATCTTCTTTCTCTACAAGTTCTCTATTTATCAGAACAGATAAATTTTTATTTTCTTCTAGAGCATATAAAACTGGAGCAGTAAGATAACCACTAGCAAGATCGGTTACAGCTGGTTTTCCTAATTGTTTGTCGTTACCTGTGAAATCAAGGATATCATCAACGACTTGAAAAGCTAATCCAATATTTTTTCCAAATTCGTATAAACCATTTAATTTTTCGTTCTCCAAATTGCAGAGAACTCCAGCCGCCCTTGTACTATTGGCGATTAGGGAAGCTGTTTTACAATAACTCTTGTTAATATACTTCGAAAAAGTTTGTCCAGAATCAAATCTATTTAAATTTTGCTTTATTTCACCCTCTGCTAAATCCATTATTACTCTACTAAGTAATTTAACTACATTTACATTATCTAAATTTGCAAGATGCCAACTGGCTTGAGCGAATAAAAAGTCGCCAGCTAGAACAGCTACCCTAGTGTTAAATCTACTGTGAACAGTATCAACACCTCTTCTAGTAGATGCTTCATCTACAACATCATCATGCACTAGAGATGCTGTATGAATCATTTCGGTGATCTCTGCGAGTCTTTTATGTTTAGTTGTCAAAGAAAATCCTGGAGAGATAGCTCTTGAAATCAATAAAACTATCCCAGGTCTTAACCTTTTTCCACCAGCACTAAATAAATGTTCAGCCGCAGCTTGAAGAATTGGATGACCAGCACCAATTAAATTTTTCAGTTCCAGAATAAGATCATCAAGATCATTTTCAACTGGTTGTAGAAGTTTTGTTACTGTGTTCATGATTGACCTCTCTAACATACTAAAGAATCAATCATTGGTTCGGAGGTTAACAAACCTAATTTCTTTATAAATTCCCAACCAATATTTTACTTTTTTACAAAATTCTTCACTATTTGCGGTAACAAAGAACTTTACATTTTCGTAAGAGGTACTTGTACAGCTATTATTTTTTGAAATTAAGAATGAATTATTAAATTTATTCACTACAGAAATTGCAGGATCAATAATTCTTATATTTGAGGGTATTTTATTTTTTAAAACATTATAAATTAAGGGATAATGACTACATCCTAGTATTAATTCTTCAATATCTTTTTTTAATAAAGGATTAAGATATAAATCCGATAGATAATTTAATTTATTTATATTTGGCTTAGCTTTTTCTATCTCTGATACAAATTCAGGACATGCTTTCTGGAATACTTTTACATTTTCTCTTTTAGATTCTATTACTTTTTTATAATATGAGGTTTTAACCGTTGAAGGAGTTGCCAAAACACCAATTTTTTTTTCAGTTACTACTTCTGAAACCGAATTAATTAGATCAAAAATAGGTATCCTTAGATAATTTTCTAAAATATCTAATGCACATGAATTTGTAGTGTTGCAGGCGACAAGTAATGCATCCAAATTTTTATCTTCAAACCAAATACAAATTTCTTTTGCAATAGATCTTATTTGTTCAAAATCTTTATTGCCAAAAGGCACTCTTTTTGTGTCTGCTAAATAAAAAATTTCAATATCACTTCGTGTCTTCAGTACAGAGTTTAGGATAGTAAACCCTCCTATACCACTGTCAAAAATTCCAATTTTTAGTTTCATCCTACCTTAGAAAGATATTCAAGAATGCCTTTTGTAATTGCATAAGCTAGTCTTTTACGATGAATTGATTTTTCAAGTCTTCTAGCATCTAATCTTCCTGTTAAAAAGCCTATTTCTACAAGAACTGCCGGCATTTTAGTGTTTTTAATTACGTAAAATCTACCCTGCCTCACTCCTCTATCAGGACTTCCAGGAGAAACTTTAAGGATTTGTTTTTGAATTTTTTTGGCTAAAAGTCTCCCCCTCCAGCCAGTATAATAAAAAGTTTCTAACCCGTTAATATCTCTTCTTTTACCTCTTGAGGCATTAGCGTGAATACTTACAAAGATATCAGCATTTGCTCTGTTAGCAATTAAAACTCTAGGAGGTAAATCTAAATCAACTTCATTATTTCTGGTCATTCTTACACTTACACCTTTTTGAGACAACAAATTTTTCACTCTTTTAGAAATATCAAGTACCACTTCTGCTTCTCTCAGTCCTCCTATCCCGATTGCCCCTGGATCTGGACCACCATGGCCAGGATCTAAAACAACAAAAAACTTATTTCTTTTGACATCAGGCAATTGCAAAAAATCATAATCTTTTTTTCTATGGTTAATTCGCTTTTTATAAGCCTTAAGATTAATAGTAGATTTATCAACTAGACCTTCACCAATTTCTTGAAATGAATTTTTGGGTAAAGAAAATAATTTTATTTTCCATCTGTTTTGATCTATCCCTACCAACCTCCAATTAAGAGGTTTCAAATTACTATTGGTAGAAAATTCAATAACTAATCTAGTTTTTCCTTTAATTGGTTTACCCAATCTTATTTCTTTTATTGGGCCGTTTCCCTCTATGATCCTAGGATTTTTAAGTTCACCAGGGAAATCTATCCAAAATCTATCCCCAAAGGTATTTCCTCCTTTTTGAAAGTAGGACTTTAATTTCGAATTTGATTTAGTTCTTAATTCTAAAACTCCATCAGACTTTAATCTCCATGCAGCTAATGCGCTAGATGATCTAACTGGAGAAATACTTGAAGTAAAAAATAAAAATATAGATAAGTAGCGAAAAAGTTTATTAAAAAAAACCTTTGACATCATTCTGCGAAAAGTTTCGTTTTTCTATGTTTCAAGCTGGGCATTTGCTCTCTTATCTTATTCACTCTTTCTTTATCCGCAGGAGCAATTGCAGCACCCTGTGTTTTTCCAGCATCAGACAAAACAGTACCCCAAGGGTCTATTACCATGGCATGTCCATGACTTTGCCTTCTGCCGTAGTGAATGCCCGTTTGAGCAGGCGCTACTACATATGCGGTATTTTCTATCGCTCTTGCTTGAAGTAAAATTTGCCAATGATCTTTTCCTGTAAAAGCCGTGAATGCTGCAGGGATCATTATAAGTTCAGCGCCATTGGAAGAGAGGCTTCTATAGAGTTCAGGAAATCTTACATCGTAACAAATAGATAGTCCTATTTTGCAGAGGCCTGGCACATCAATTACTGGAGGATGCTCCTTCCCAGATAAAATAGTTGATGATTCTTTGTATAAATTACCATCTGGCAAATCAACATCAAAAAGGTGGATTTTGTCATATTTTGCTAAAACTTGTCCATCTTTCCCAAAAAGGGCCGATCTATTAAAAGTATGAAGATTATCTCCAGCAGGAACGGGATAACCACCACCTAAAAGATAAACCTGATATCGCTGAGACATCGTTTTTAAAAAATTAGTACACTTTATTGATAATTCAGAAGCCAGCCTTAGTTTTTCATTATCTTCTCCTAAGAATGCAAAATTTTCAGGTAATCCAATTAATTCTGCTCCCCTTCTAGAGGCTAATTCAATTTGCTCCTCAGCTTCAGCAAAATTTGCTTCAACATTAGAAGTACTCGTAATTTGTAAAGCGGCCACTAAAAAATCAGTCAAGATTTCACTCCAAGATAATGAATTTGCAAATCATGAGGCACGAATTACACCTCTTTCTACTTGAGTAGGAACAATATCTAAACAATCAAGTTCGGAGCAACATTTTAAATCTTCTTCATAATCACCAAGACTTTTCAATCTTTTGCCATGAGTTGCTGTCTTTAAACATCCTAAGACATCATTCTTCCATGAATTCCAAAGGGCTAATGAAGCCTGCAATTCATCATTAGAAATGTTTACTTTATTATTAAGATTTTCTTTAATGTATAAAGCTAATGCACCTGCAGCTAAAGAATCTTCCAGAGAATAAGAACCTTCCCATCCACTCCCAACTATCAGTACATTTTTCTTATTTAAGGATATTATCCTCTCAGCAATTACTTTTCTGTTTGGAAGAGCCATTGCGAATAAATACTCTACATGTTGAACTTTTTTCAATGATTTAGTGCCATTAGTTGTACTCATAAATAATCTTTTACCCTTGACTTTCTCTGTAGTAACAGATAAAG
Organism: Prochlorococcus sp. AG-347-J22; assembly: GCA_003279005.1. Classification (GTDB taxonomy): domain Bacteria; phylum Cyanobacteriota; class Cyanobacteriia; order PCC-6307; family Cyanobiaceae; genus Prochlorococcus_A. Next base: position 28,582 of record QCBY01000004.1, read on the forward strand.
GGGAATTCCCTAAATCAAAACCCTTAATTTTCTTTCCGCCTCTTTCTGCAAGCATTAATCTTTTATCTTCATCCCATCTCTTAGCAGTATCCTTTAGTAAAGCTAGATCAGAAAAAACTTGAATTGAATCTGCACCATTTTTCAATGCCCACGAAATTGTCGTTGTAGCTCTTAAAACATCAATAACAACAGCTATATCAGAATCCGTTTCTGGAACATCATCTGCAACATGGTAGTAAGAGAGATTAATAATTTGATTCCAAATTTTATATATTATAGAAAACAGTTACTTAACTTTGAATAATTTTTCTTAAAAACAAACTTATTGATACTATATACCTAAGAAAAAATTTGTAAAAGTTAAACCAAATTATTAATTTGAATAATAATCATATCCGAACTGTTAAGGGCGGAAGCAGTTTACAAGGAATAATTAAAGTACCTGGAGATAAATCAATCTCGCACAGATCCTTGATAATTGGAAGTATTGCCGAAGGTGAAACGAATATTGAAGGATTTTTATATTCTGAAGACCCACTTTCAACTGCTGATTGTTTAAGAAAATTGGGTGTATGCATTCCTGATATTAAAGAGGATAAGCCTTTCACCATAAAAGGTTTAGGACTAAATGGATTTAAAGAACCTAAAGAAATTCTTAATTGTGGAAATTCTGGAACCACGATGAGATTATTAATGGGGCTTTTGGCTGGACAAAAAGGTAAGAATTTCATCTTAACTGGAGACAACTCTCTTAATGGCAGACCAATGGGAAGAGTAAGTAAGCCCTTATCACAAATGGGAGGAGAAATTCATGGGAGAGAAAATGGTACAAAAGCTCCAATTTCTATTCTTGGGAATAAGCTTAAGGGTTGCGTGATTGGAACCCCGGTTGCAAGTGCTCAAGTTAAGTCTGCAATCTTGTTAGCAGGGCTAAATGCATCTGGAACCACCTCAGTTATTGAGCCCGCTTCATCGCGAGATCATACAGAAAGAATGCTTAAAGCCTTCGGAGCTGACATTAAAATAAGAGGAGAATTAGGAAGAAATATAGTAATAAAATCAGGAAATAAACTCATAGGCCAAAATATTCTGATACCAGGCGACATCAGCTCAGCAGCTTTTTGGATGATCGCAGCCTCAATAGTTCCGGAATCTGAGATTTTAATTAAAAATGTTGGACTAAACCCAACCAGAACAGGGATATTGAATGTAATGGACGAAATGGGATGCGATTATAAAATAGTAGAAAAATCTACTATTGCAGGAGAACCCATAGGCTCTATAAGTATTAAATACGTAAGTAATTTGAAACCATTTAAAATAGGAGGTGACATTCTTCCCAAACTTATAGATGAAATACCAATTCTTACGGTAGCAGCCTGTTTTTGTAACGGGATTTCAGAAATTAAAGATGCAAATGAGTTGAGAGTTAAAGAAACAGATCGATTAAAAGTTATGGCAAGGCAATTGAAAAAATTTGGTGCAAATGTTTTGGAAAAGGAAGATGGTTTAATAATCACTGGCGATTCTAAGTTTAGTTCCGCGGAAGTTGATAGTGAAACTGATCATCGAGTCTCAATGAGCCTTGCGATAGCTGCACTTTTAGCTAAGGGGTCCACACATATTAAAAGAGCAGAGTCCTCTAAAGTATCATATCCAACTTTTTGGGATGATCTCGAAAACCTAATTAACTAATTTAAAACAATCCTTGTCAAAATTAAAAAAAATTTTAACAAAGGATGGAAGTGTTTCTCTAAGGAGTCTTTTTTTTCAAGAGAATTTTCATAGTCTTGAAGGTGCTCTAAAAGAAACTGAAAGTAAATTCATAAATCCCTCAAATTTAAAGAGATTTAAGGATAAATCTCTGAATGTTCTAGATATTTGTTTTGGACTAGGATACAATTCTGCTTCATTATTCAGTAATTTAATTGGACAAAATTCTTTTTTAAATTTGTATGCTTTGGAGATTGATAAGAGACCTTTAGAGTATTCTCTAGAAAGTGAATTATTTCAAAATCTTTGGGATCCGAAAGTTTCAAAAATATTAAAATCCTTGTCTCAGGATTGCAAATATAAAGATCCATTTTTTGATTGTCATATTTTGTGGGGTGATGCGAGAGAAAGAATAAATAATATTCCTGCCGATATCAAATTCGATTTAATTTATTTAGATGGATTTTCTCCTCAAAAATGCCCTCAAATATGGACAGTCGAGTTTCTAGCAAAAGTAACTCAAAGACTAAATAATGATGGATATTTAATAACATACTCTTCTTCAGCTGCAATAAGAAAGACGTTAAGAGAGTTTGGTTTATATATTTTCAATATAAAGCCAACTAAAATTTCAAAAAATTCATGGAGTAATGGGACAATTGGAATAAAAAAAATCGATGAAGGAAGTTTAAAAAGAAATATATTCTTTGAAAAATTATCTTTAATGGAAGAGGAACACCTATTGAGTAAAGCGGGGATTCCATATCGTGATCCTAATTTAAATTTAAATGCAAATGAAATAATTCAAAAAAGAGTTCAGGAACAATTATTATCTAATCTGAAGACTTCAAAAGAATGGAGAGAAAAATGGGGAATGACGAAATAGACCTTAAACAGTAAAATTTAAATAAAATATCTTAATAAATATGTTATCAGTTGCCATCTTAGCTGCAGGTAGGGGAACTAGGATGGCGAGCTCAATTCCTAAAGTCTTACATCAATTATCTGGAAAAACACTTCTTCAAAGAGTTATAGATTCTTGCAAACAATTAAAACCCGATAATATATACATAATAGTAGGTCACAAATCAAGGGTAGTAGAAGATTCAATACTTCAAAATAAAGGCATTCACTTTATTGTGCAAAATCCGCAAAAAGGAACGGGACATGCCATACAAGTTCTTTCTCAAAAGGTGAAAAATCATAAAGGCAAACTGATGGTTCTCAATGGAGATGTGCCACTTATCAAAGCTGAAACTTTGAAAAAACTAATTAAATTTCACGACTCAAAAGCAGCCGACGTCTCCTTAATAACTACTATGAAGGAAAATCCTTATGGATATGGGAGAGTCTTTACTAAAGATAATTTAATTGAAAGAATCGTCGAAGAAAAAGACTGCAATAAAAATGAACGTTTAAATTTATTGACTAATGCAGGAATCTATTGTTTTAGTTGGGAAAGTTTATCAAAGATAATTAATGCTTTAAAAAATAAAAATAAACAAAAAGAAATCTATCTTACAGACACTATTTCCTTGTTAAAGAAATCATACAGCTTTGAGGTTGAAGATGATAGAGAACTTCAAGGAATTAATAATAGAGTTCAATTATCAAAATGCGAAGAAACTATTCAAAACTTAATTAAAGAAAAACATATGATGGGAGGAGTAACTTTCATTAATCCATCAAGTTGCACAATTAGTGAAGAATCAACAATAGGAATGGATGTAATAATCGAAGCAAATACTCATATAAGAGGAAAGTCTAAAATTTCCAATAATTGTAAAATTGGCCCTAATGTCTTCATCAAAGATACGATAATAAATGATAATTGTGAAATAATAAATTCAACAATTTTCAATTCCAAAATAATGGACCATGTAAAAATCGGTCCTTATAGTCATATAAGACCAAATTCTGAAATATCATCTCAAAGCAAAATTGGTAATTTTGTTGAAATAAAAAATAGTAAAATTAATGAGGAGGTTAAAATCAATCATTTAAGTTATATTGGCGATTCTAAAATTGGGAAATGTACCAATATAGGAGCAGGAACTATTACAGCTAATTTTGATGGCATCAAAAAATATCCAACTAACATTGGTAAAAATTCTAATATTGGTGCCAATACAGTTTTAATAGCCCCAATAAATCTAGGTGATTCAGTAACTACAGGCGCAGGCTCAGTAATCACAAAAGATTCCCGAAATAATTCTTTAGCTATTGCAAGAAGCAAACAAGTAAATATCGAAAATTGGAAAAGAAACAAACCCAGAGATTAATCAATAAATTTTATAATTTTCTCAAGGTGCCAACTATGGCTCCCTTTTAAGAGGATGAAATCGCCAGGTTTTGTGAGTTTATTTATTGTTTCACCAACTTTGTTAATCTCATTAAAGAATAAAAATTTAGTACTTTTTTTTAAATAATCTGCGTAATAGATTTCATCATTTCTATCACATATAAAAATACATTTCTTAATGTCTGATCTGTCTATAAAATCAAAAATATCTTTGTGATATTTTTTACTTTCAGTTCCTAATTCTTGCATACTTCCAAAAATTAGAAAATGATTATTAGGACTATTCAATAAATTATTTATACATGCTTTCACAGATTCAGGTGAAGCATTATAAGTTTCATCAAATATGGTGGTCTTTTTTAATTTAAGGATTTTATTTCTTCCATTTAAGCTTACAAAATTAAATTTATTTGTATTTTCGAATTCTATTCCAAACTCTTTTGCAACCGCATACGCAAATAAGAAATTAAATGCATTGTGAAAACCTTGGAAAGAAATTTCAAAGATTTTATTTTCTATTATTATCGAATTACTAGATCGACTAAAAAATCCCTGTAAATTATTTTTATTAATACTATGCTCTTTTTGATTTATATCTAAAAGTTCTACTTTTATAACTCTTCCATTCCAATTTTTTTTTAAAGTTTCCTCCAAGAACAAATCATTCGCTGGAATAATTACAACCCCCTTTGGGTTTAAATGTTTGGTTATTTCACACTTTGCATAAGTGATTTTTTCTTTAGAGCCTAGTATTCCAATATGAGAACTTCCAATATTTGTAATAACTGCAATATCAGGTTCAGAAAATTTGGACAAGTTTTCAATCTGTCCAAGACCTCTCATTCCCATCTCGAGTATTAAAATTTTATCTTTCGAATCAGAATCAAGAATAGTGAGACCTACCCCAAATTCATTATTAAAATTTAATTTAGTTAATTTAATTTTACCTAATTGCTTTAAAACCTCTCCCATCATTTCTTTTGTAGTTGTTTTACCAACGGATCCTGTAATTCCTACAACAGGTATATTTAATTTTCTTCTTTTAAATAATGCTAATTTCTGGAAAGCTTCTAAAGTATCTGGAACGGTCCAAAAAGGGAACGCATTAGGTAATAAATTTTGCATCCCATCTTTTATTACGACAGCTTTTGCCCCTTTTTTTATAACTTCTTTAAGAAAATCATGTCCATCAAAATTTTTACCTTTTATAGCGATAAATAAGTCTTGATTTAATATAGTTCTACTATCTAAGCTTATATTTTTAAAAGTTTGAAATTGATTTGTAAGGCTCTCCCAATTGGTTATATTACCTAAAATCTTATTTAAATCAGGTACTGAAAAATACATTAAAACTTAGATCATATTTTTTTTAAGAGATGGATCAGCAGATTGACCATAAGAAAACTTTTCAATCTCAGCGATATCTGGTGATGGTTCCTTAATCCCACATACATCTTTGTACATCAATTCATATTCTTGTGCTGATCTCTGCCAACTAAATTCTTGACTCATAGCTCTGAGTTGTAACGATTTCCAACTATCTTTATGCCTAAATGCCTCCCAGGATCTTACTAATGCGGTATAAAAGTCAATAGGTTCGAACCGATCAAAACAGAATCCAGTACCAATATTGTTTTCTGGATCATAAGGTAAAACAGTATCAACCAGTCCTCCAACTCTTCTTACTATTGGAATTGATCCATACCTCATTGCAAGTAATTGACTTATGCCGCAGGGTTCGAATCTGCTGGGCATTAAGAATGCATCAGATCCTCCATATATAAGCCTTGATAAAGAATCATCATAGGTAAGAAACACGGAGAATCTTCCTGGGTTATCTAAGGCCAATTGCCATAATCCAGATTCTAGATATTTATCTCCTGTGCCTAAAATAGCTATTTGAGAATCGGTATAAGAAAGCAATCTTCTGGAAACTTGTAAAACCAAATCAACCCCTTTTTGATCAACTAATCTACTTACCATTCCTAAAAGATACTTTTTACTATTAACCTCAAGTCCCATTTCCTTTTGAAGAATTGCCTTATTTTCTGATCTTCTTTCCAAATTTTTAATATTAAATTGTGCAGGTAAAACTTTATCTTTATCAGGGTCCCATTCGTTTAGATCAATTCCGTTAAGGATGCCTCTTAATTTTCCAGAAATATAATTCAATAACCCCTCAAGACTCTCACCATATTCATATGTTTTTATCTCATTCGCATATGTTGGGGAAACTGCATTAACCCTGTCTGCATATAACATAGCAGCTGCCATAGTATGGTCCCCATGCATATACCATGGGCACCATGTCATTTTTTCAAGTTTCCATCTCCAAGGTCCCTGATATTTTAAATTATGTATCGTAAAAACAGTGCTTACTTCAGGATCTTGATGCATCCATACCGGAATCATTCCAGTATGCCAATCATGACAATGTAGGACTTGAGGCTTCCAACAATTCCAAGAAAATTCTGCAGTAGCACTAGCAAAAAATGTAAAGCGCCAATCCTCATCTTCTCCACCATATATCTGTCCAGAATCAAAAGTTGGATGTCCCACTAAGTAAATTGTATAGTTGTGTATCGGATGTTTTGCTTCATATACTGAGAAATCATTTCCCATAGTATTAGCTCTAAAAACTGTCTCGCTTGATACTTCTAATAAGTTCCATAATTTTCCATACCCTGGAATTATTACCCTTACATCGTGACCAAGTTTTATTAATGATGGGGGTAAAGATCCAACGACATCTCCCATCCCTCCAACTTTAATCATTGGAGCGCATTCAGCGGCAGCAAGAAGAATTCTCATTGATTAATTATTATAAAAAGTGCTTTTTGAAGAGAAATTAAGCTATTAAGGAGTCCATCCATAATCAGTAAAATCAGGTGCCCTTTTCTCTAGGAAGGCATCTCTACCTTCTTGAGCTTCTTTAGTCGAATAAAATAATTGAGTTGTGTATCCAGATAATTCTTGAATACCAGCAATTCCATCATTCTCCGCATTGAATGAAGCTTTAAGAATACGAATAGCAGTTGGGCTATTTCGTAGAATCTCTCTTGCCCACATTACACCCTCAGCTTCTAATTCTTCAATCTTTGTAATTGCATTTATCAAGCCCATTTCTAGTGCCTCCTTAGAATTATATTTTCTACATAAAAACCAAATTTCCTTTGCTTTTCTTTGACCAACAATTCTAGCCAAATAACTAGAACCAAATCCAGCATCAAAGCTACCAACTCTAGGGCCTGTTTGACCAAATATTGCATTTTCTGAGGCGATGCTTAGATCACAAATCAAATGGAGAACTTGACCTCCTCCAATGGCGAAACCTGGAACTAAAGCGATAACAATTTTTGGCAAACTTCTTATTAATCTTTGTAATTCCAGTACATTTAATTTTTGCTTCCCTTCATCATTTTTATATCCATTTTCACCTCTAACACTCTGATCACCCCCAGAGCAAAAAGAATAAATACCTTTTTTATCAGGTCCCACACCAGTAAAAAGAACTACACCAATACTTTCATCATTTCTCACAATGTTAAATGCTTCAATAAGCTCATCTACAGTTTGAGGTCTGAATGCATTTCTTTTCTCAGGTCGATTAATTGCGATTCGCGCAATGCCCTCTTCTGATTTATGAAGAAATATATCCTCATAAGATTTATATTGTGACCAATTTAAGGTTGTTTTCCCAGGTAATACTTTCATGAATCCTAACTATCTGTAAGTAGAAAATAATAAAATTTAACTGCCAATTATTTTTTCTAGCAGGGCATTTTTTTCATTAATTTCATTTTCCGGATCAATATCAACTTTAATTATTACAGATTTTCGAATAGAAATGCTCCATTCGAAAGCCTCTCGTAATTTTTTAAAATTTGTCACACTTTTAAAGTTTACTTGATAACTACCTGCGAGTTTTTCCCAGTTTATTTCTTTAGGCATAAGAAATAGTTTTTTTAATTCATCTTCTTTGAGATTTTTTTTATAGAGACGGTTAAATATATTTCCTCCATTATTGTTTATTAATAAAACTGTCAAATTCAAGTCGATTGAATTTTCAATAAGCCAGCCATTTATATCATGAACAAAAGCCAAATCTCCAGTGACAAGAAGTAAAGGATTTTTAATTCTAGATATTCCTAATGCAAGTGATAAAGTACCGTCTATTCCAGAAGCCCCTCTAAAGCTAAAACAATTTCTTGTTAAGGTACAATTCTCAGAAAAGGTAAGCCAATCTCTTATCGGACTACTCGCTGAAAGCATAATAGGATTTTTAGCTGGCCAAATTTTTGGTACAAGATTGGCAAGCTTATACTCAGTTATTTGATTATTTTTTGTAATTTTCTCCTTTAGGATTTTCTTTATTTTTTCACCCTCCTCTATTAGATCAAGAGCTAAAGAAGTTAAAGATTTTTTGTTTTTTTGATTACTTGATAAATCTTCTAATAATTCATTAACAAAATTAGACAATCCAGACTCATATTCTAAGGATTTTTTTAAGGGATCCAATTTTCTTATGTTTTTTTCTTTAATAAGAATTTGTATACCTTGAAATTTTGTTAAAAAATTCTCCAAATCAATTGAGGAAGACATTGGACCAAGCCTCAAAATTTGTTGACAATTGATGAAATTATTGTTTTTTCTTAAGATTAATTCCCAATTTACAACTAAACCTCTTAAGAAAGAATAAACACCTGAAACAGGATCAGCAAATACTGGCCAACCAGTAATTTCTTGCAATTGCTCTAAAGATTTATTAAAAGAAGATAAATCATTTAAAGAACCTTGATAAGGGCCAACCAAAATAATACCTGATTCATCTAAATTTAAACTATTTGAAATTTCAAAGAATTTGTTTTTATTAAACGTTATTTCATTTTTTTGAAAGACATATTTTTTCTTTAAATAAATTCTCTCAAATACCTCTAGAGCACTTTTTCTATTAAAAAAAGAAATATCTAGGGGCTTATCTATAGGAATATTTAAATGAATAGGACCAGGGAAGGTAAATACTTCTTTCTCAATTATTTGCACTAAATTTAAAATTTCATTATCTTCTGTCTCATGAAGGCCATTGAGATTCGTATTTAAAACTTTTCTGCAGACTGAATTCAAAAAATCTTCTTGATTTACTGTTTGATTAGCCCCACAATCTTTTAACCTTAAAGGTCTATCAGCCGTTAGAAAAATAATCCCTTTACAAGATCGGTCTGCCTCAACTGCTGCCGGCAATAAATTACTTACGGCAGTTCCAGAAGTGGTAATAACTAAAGCAAGATTACCTGATGCAGCAGAAATTCCAAGAGAGTGGAATCCTGCAGATCTCTCATCTATTGAATTAAAAATATTTACCAGTCCTAATTTATTTAATTCTCCAGCAGCTAATGCTAGAGGAGCAGATCTACTACCAGGACATAGTATTAAATTTTGAACTCCTATTTTTATAAGAAGATTTAAAAGTTGTAAACTTCTAAGAAAATTTTTGCATTCAATAGATAATGTCATAATTTATATAAGTGCTTTGGGATTTTTCCTTATAACTGAATTAAATAAAAATGTCCAAAACTGAAGAAAAAAGAAATTCAATAATTAAGGATTTTAAAAATCTTTTGATTTGGATATCTATTGCTTTGATTATACGATGGCAGGTTATTGAGCCAAGATGGATACCATCAGGTTCAATGCTTCCAACTCTTCAAATACAAGATAAAATTCTTGTTGAGAAAGTAACCCCTAAAATCACATCCAAATCAAATCTTTCAAAATTAAAAAATAAAATAGTTGTTTTTAATGTTCCAGAGCAATTAATTAATGCTGGTTATGAAGCAGATACTGCGTTAATAAAACGAGTAATTGGAATCCCTGGAGACAAGGTAGAAGTAAAAGAAGGTAACCTTTACGTGAATGATATAGCTCAAGAAAATTACTTTTTTGACAAAAATATAAATTATTCTATAGGGCCTTTTATTGTTCCAGAAGAGTCATTATGGGTGATGGGGGATAATAGAAACAATAGTATGGACTCCCATATTTGGGGATTTTTACCTTATGAAAAGATTATTGGTAAAGCTATTTTTAGATATTGGCCGTTTAATAAAATTGGACCTATTCGATTCAATGACCTTAATAAGGTAGCTTAATGGGTACATGATGTTGTAGTGTTTTTATATCTAGAAGTTGTAGAAATGTTTAATCCAGAATTTCTTGCTACTGAAAATAATGATCCAAATGATGAGAATGATTTAATCCAATATTTACAAAAACAATCTCCGGAAGTTTTGCAAAGAGTAGCCAAATCAGCTAGTGAAGATATTCAAGAAATCATTAGACATAATGTTCAAGGTCTTCTTGGAATGCTTCCTTCAGAACAATTTGATGTAAAAATAACATCTTCAAAAGAAAATATTGCCAATTTATTGTCTTCGGCAATGATGACAGGATATTTCTTAAGACAAATGGAGCAAAGAAAAGAGCTAGAACAAACTCTTAAAAGTGATGAAAACATGTCTATTGAAGAATAATAGTTTTTAAAGATTAATTTCTTCAGGAATTATTCCTAGTTCAAACAATTTTTTATATAAGCCCATCAAAAATTTATTATCCTCTGGTAACTTGTTCCACTTTTGGGAATTAATTTCATTAATTAATTTTTGACAATCTTCTATTGTAAATTTTATAGGTGCTGTAAAGTGAGCCGGAATTAAATATTCCATATCTTCAAAAGACTTGATATTTTCTAACCATTTAAGTAATACTTCTTTTGAACGCGGAAAAATTAATTTTTGTAAAACTGGAGCAATTTGAATCTTAGGAATATCTTTACCCATAATTTCAACAAGAGAGGATTCCCAATCTTCGTCCCATAAAAAGGGATAAATGCCGAAATGTGATCTCCAATTTCTGAGATCTTTTTTGAATGAATACTTAAATATTTCTTTTAAAGGTGGAATATTTAACTTACCTGGTTTCAAAAAAGATGAAAATAAGACTAACCTTTTCCATCCTTTTTTTCTTTGTTCGATGGAGTCATTCAAAGGTTCATCTCCTCTCTCTCTAGAGTGAAAAAGAAGTGGAGTTGGATCAAAATTAAATATCTCAGGTGGAGTGGAGTCTATTCCAACTATCGCGTCTGTCACATGAAGAGTTTTTGTAGAATAATGAAAACAGCTTATCTCCTGATATCTTCCAAGTCCCAAATTCAAAGGGCCTAATGAAGACCATTTAAAGGCATCTTTGTGTGGAGTACCTTCCTCAAAAAGGATTCTTGTTCTTTTTGATGGAATTCCTAAAAAATCTTGTGGTAGATTTACGGGGAAACTCCATTGTCCAGGACAAAGCCAAATTTCCGCATCTTTAAAAATTCTTGAAAGGGCTGGAAGTCCGATTTTGTGTTCTAATCCAGAGGCACTTGGGAGAATTATTGTTTTTACTTTGCCGTGAAGCGAAATTAATTTTTCTAACTCATTTATTAATTCTCTTGTGGGAGGTAATGGATTTATTAGTATCAATCCATTATCAACTTTTATTACTGTCATTCTTATTGGAACCGCTACATAATAAAGTCCTTGTATTTGTTCCAAAGACCATATTTGATCAGGAATTAATTCTCTTAAAATTGTTTTCTTATTTCCATAAGGATATAAAGGAAATAATGGCCACCAATACCACTTTTTATTTAAAGTTTCTTCAACCATTATCATTTATTCCCAGTAAATAATTTTTTTAATTTAAATATTCCATATCTTGGAGCGAACAAAAAAGCGAATAAAAATATAAAAGTTTGCGCCAAAACAATTGATCCCCCTGTTTCAAGATCAAACCAAAAACTAACGTAGATTCCTATTAAGCTTGAGATAATTGCACTAAATACTGAAATTACAGTCATATTATCAAACTTATCTGTAAGCAAATATGCTGTGGCTCCCGGTGTAATCAACATAGCAACTACCAAAATAATTCCAACAGACTGCAAGCCCACCACTGCGGCTAAAGATAAACATGTAAGGAGTAAATAATGAAGAAAAAATACGTTAATCCCCACTGTTTTTGCATGCCTAGGATCAAAACAATAAAGCATTAAATCTTTTCTATAAATTAATAAAAGGATTACTACCAATAACGAAATTAATATAGTTTGTTTTACATCTGAAAGTGATATTCCTAATGGACTACCAAAAAGAATAGAGTGCAAATCAATATTACTTTTAATCTTAGAAACCAAGACGATTCCAAGGGCGAAAAACCCAGTGAATACTAACCCAATAACAGTATCTTCCTTAACTCTGGATTTCTGCTTAATTAATCCTATCAATGCCACAGACCCAACTCCAAAAAAAAATGCCCCCAATGAGAAAGGAAGACCTAGAGCATAAGCGACCACAACGCCTGGCATTACTGAATGTGACACTGCATCTCCCATTAAAGCCCATCCTTTAAGAGTCAAATAACTAGATAAAAAACCACAAACAGCTGCTACAAGTGAACTCATAAGAAGTGCTTTTCTCATAAAGTCATGAGTTAAAGGATCTGTTATAAATGAATCTAAAGTTAAAAAAGAACAGAGTTCCATATAATTTAAAATTTAGGACTCCGGTCCAAACAAGAAATCAGGTGAGATGCCTCCAAAAGTAGTTGTAATATTTTCAGGGGTAAATACTTCAGAGGTCTCGCCATAAGCTACAACAGTTTTATTTATTAAAAGAACTAAATCACAAAATTCACGGACATGAATCATATCATGCGTCGATAATAATATAGTTTTCCCCTCATTTTTAAATTGTATAAATAATTCCGAGATAAGTTTTTCAGTTCTTATATCAACACCTGAAAAAGGTTCATCAAGAAGTAATATTGACGCTCTTTGCGCAATTGCTCTTGCTAAAAAAGCTCTTTTTCTCTGACCTCCAGATAAGTTTCCAATGGGTGTAGATAAATGATCAGTAAGATCTACTCTTTCAATAGCATCTTTAACTGCCTGTGAATCAGACTCTCTAGGACATCTGAAAATATTCATCGAACCATATCTTCCCATCATTACTACATCCCAAACATTCACTGGGAATTGACTATCAATTCCCTCATTTTGAGGGACATAAGCAATTGTCTGATCTTTTTGAGCAGATCTTACAGACTCACCATTAATTCTAATTTTCCCCTTCGAAATATTCACAAAACCAGTTAAAGCATTAAAAAAGGTTGTTTTACCTGACCCGTTCATCCCTACTAAGCCACAAATCTGGCCTGGTTTCAATCTTAGATTGGCATCATATAAAGCCACCTTACCATTGTAATCCACGCAAATATTCTCTGCATCAATCCTAAATTTTTGATAATTGGTTGTTTCCATAATTCAAAAAAGCCCTTTTTTAATCAGATCCAAATTATGCTCAAGCATTTTTAAATAAGAACTGGCCGGACCACTATCATCAGATAATGAATCAACAAAAAGATTTCCTCCAAATTTAGCTCCAGTTGTGTTTGCGACAACCATTTGAGATTCGTTACTTACAGTACTTTCGCAAAATACAGTTGGAACATTTTTAGCTTTAACTAACGAGATTGTTCTTGCCATTCTTTTGGGAGTAATTTGACTTTCAGCATTAACAGGCCACAAATAAACTTCCTCTAATCCATAATCATTTGTTAGATATGAAAAAGCCCCTTCACAACTTACTAGATACCTCCTATCTTTATTTATGTTATTAATAAAAAGTGAGAATTCTTTATCTATTTTAGAGAGTTTATCTTTATAAATTTTCCCATTTTTTTTAAAAAACTCCCTTTTCGATGGCCTCAATTCTGATAAAGATTCCACAAGAATATCTACGTAAAGCATCCCTCTTTTTGGAGAAATCCAGGCATGAGGGTTGGGTTTCCCTTTATAAAAATCTTCACTGATAAAAATTGGATCTAAATCTTTCGCGACGGAAATTCTTTTTACTTGTAAATTGGAAACAAATTTTTCTGCCCATAATTCAAATCCAAATCCATTGTCAACAAAAACAAAAGCCCTAGAGGCTTTTACCAAATCGCTTGGAGTTGGTTTGTAACCATGAACTTCAACTCCAGGTTTTGTTATTGATCTAACAATGAAATCATCCTTAGCTAGATTTTTAATTATGTCTGCCAAAACAGTAAAACTTACAAGTATTACTTCTTTATTATCATTTTTATTTGATGTCCTCCTACAGGAAACTGAAGTTAAAGAAATTAAAATTACCAAACTTAAAAAAAGAATATTTTTTCTCATATTTATATCAATACCCAGATTAGATACCAAAAGATGGTTTCATTAGTGGTTTTCTAAGATCAGAAATAATGCATTTCCAATTTATTTTTTCTTTTTCAAAAGCTTTTTCAACAATTTTCTCAGAATTTTTCTTTATAAAATCCAAATCAGGTTCTTCTACTCCTTTTGTTATTGCCATAAAATCAGCCAAAGAAGTCGATACTACTCTTGTTAGATACGCAGCACTGACAGCCTGAAATGTCCCAGAAACAAGCCAATTTGTACCATGTAATTTTGTTATGCCAATTAGTGTCTGCCCACTCCATTCAATAACTCCCTGAGCAATTGCTGTTTTCAAAATCTCTTTAGACACTTTATCTAAAATTTCGGGAGACCAATTACAACCCCATATAGACTTAATTTCTTTAACCATTAAAGAATTTAGCACTGTCATTGCCATAACATCTATTGATGGGATAGGAGACAAGAAAACAGTAGTAGCTACAATAATTTGATTTTTTCTTTGTATTCCTTTTAACTGCATTCTTCTTATTCCCTCAATTTCAGATTGCCATGCAAAATGTAATTCTCTCAAGAGTCTTTTTTTTGTATTTTCAATATTTTTAGTTGAACTTACGCAAAACTTCCTAAAAGAAAAAGGTATATTTGCTATTTCATTTTTATTTACATCAAAAATAATTATTTTATTTATAAATTCACTTCCAATTTGAGACTTTAGGTCTTCTATCTGATTTTTGCCTTCTATTTCGTTGGAAGTTAAAGCTACTAACCAAATAGGCAAATTTTTGGGAAACTTTTCCAGCCACAAAAAATCATTTGCCGACAAAGGCAAATTTATAAAATATAAGATTGCATCGCTATTCAAGACGTCTTTTGGAATAATTTCAGAAGAATTATATTTAGGTAGTTTTTCATATAAATCGAAGTCAAACTTATCTTTTTTAAAATTATTCTTCAATACAAATTGAAAACTGCCATAGTCTTTTTGCCCAATACAACTTATTTTTTCTTTTTCACATCTATTGAGAATCAATTCAAATGTTTTTTTTCTTTTTGAATTCTGTTTCTCTAAATCGTTTGTTTCTTCAAGTTCTTCATAAAAATTTAAATCTTCATTACAAAGATTTATCCAACCATCTAAATTATTTGGCTCATTAAATTTAGGCTTATCATTTTTCAAGTAAAAATATCCTCCCAAACATAAAATAAAAAATCCTATTGAGCCCCCTGCAAAATTAATTAAGTCACTAACAAACCATTCTCCAAAACCTAATAACAGTAAAATAATTAGAAAATTTTTTTTTGGAAACTTTATTAAATTCCTTAAAAATTTGTCTTTACTAATATCAAACACAATACTTTAATTCTCTAATTTTTATTTTAATGCAAGTTGTGAATGAGAAAAGCAAAATTACATAAGTCGTTAATTAAAAGATAAAAATTAAAGTCTTTTTAAAATACTTATTGCATAACTAGATGCTAAGTTAATAAACTATTTAAATAAAGTAAGAAACATCAAGATGTCTAATTCAAATTTCAGCAATAATTCTGGACAAGAAAATTACAGAAGGCATTCTAGTAATGAAAGATCTAATTTCAGAGATAGATCAGGTAGCAGAAGAGATGGAGGTGGATTCCGAATAAGATTAAGTGATAACGAAATGAAAGCTGTTAAATCAATACAAGAAACCTTCCAACTAAGTTCTACTGTTGCAGTTCTTGGTTTCGCTATTAGAACACTTAGCGAAATGATCAAAGACGAAAAATTAATTGAAGCAATAACTGAATATGCCAAAAATAACAAAAACTCTTCTCAGAGTAGACAATCACAAAATCCTTATAAAGAAAAGATAAAAATAACTCCTGACCCCTTTGCAAGACCTGTTAAAAGTTCATCAAATGAAGAAATCCAATCAAGCGAAGTAGAAGAGGATGACAAATAAAAAAAGGATTCTTTCTGGAGTTCAACCAACTGGTGATTTACATATAGGGAATTGGCTTGGTGCAATCAATAATTGGGTGACTCTTCAAGATCAATATGAAACATTTCTATGTGTAGTTGATTTGCACGCAATAACTGCCACGTATAATCCCAAAGAATTGTCTAAAAATACTATATCTACTGCAGCCTTGTACGTCGCTTGTGGGATAGATCCCAAAATATGCTCAATTTTTGTTCAAAGTCAAATTTCTGCACATTCAGAACTTTGTTGGATATTAAATTGCATGACCCCAATTAATTGGATGGAAAGAATGATTCAATTTAAAGAAAAATCTATACAACAAGGAAATAATGTATCTATCGGATTATTTGACTATCCGATCTTAATGGCTGCAGATATCCTCCTATATGACGCTGACTTCGTACCTGTAGGTGAGGATCAAAAACAACATCTTGAACTTGCCAGAGATATTGCACAACAAAGAATTAATGCCAAATTTAGTAAGGATAAAAATATCTTAAAAATTCCTCAACCAATTATTATGAAGAATGGATCAAAAATAATGAGTTTGATTGATGGTTCAAAAAAGATGAGCAAAAGTGATCCTAATGAAGGCAGTCGTATTAACTTATTAGATGCTCCTGAAATAATCACGAAAAAAATAAAAAGAGCAAAAAGCGACAGTTATATCGGAATAGAATTAAACAACCCTGAGAGACCAGAATCTAAGAATCTTCTAATGATTTATTCAATATTATCTGGCAAAGAAATTTCTCAATGTGAAAATGAATTCTCCGAAACTGGATGGGGGACATTTAAAAAATTAATAACTGAACAACTTATAGAATCCTTAGAACCTATTCAAGAAAAATATAAATTACTAATGAATGATCCCTATCAATTAAATAATATCCTTAGAGAGGGTAAGGAAAAAGCTGAGGATCAAGCAAATAAAACTCTCAAAAGAGTTAAATCAAAATTAGGATTCTTTGAAATCAAGAAATAAATTATGCCAGTAATAACATTGCCTGATGGTTCCCAAAAGGTTTTCAAAAAATCTGTAACTATACTAGAAATTGCCCAGAGTATTGGAGAAGGATTAGCTAAAGCAGCAATAGCAGGAAAAGTAAATGATGTTCTTTTTGATGCAACTCTCCCTATAAAAAATGATTCCAAAGTTGTAATAATTACATCCAAAGATAAAGAGGGAATTGAAATAATTAGACATTCTTTTGCTCATCTTATCGGTCATGCAGTAAAACAAATTTACCCAAATATAATGATGGCAATTGGTCCCGTAATTGAAGATGGCTTTTACTACGATATTTTTTCAGAATATAGATTTACCCCTGAGGATTTAAACAAAATTGAAAAGAGAATCAATGACTTAATAAAAACAAATTATGATGTGGAAATTTTACAAGTTACCAAAAAAGAAGCGATTAAAACTTTTCAAGAAAGAGATGAGACTTTTAAATTAAGAATAATTAAAGAAATTCCTGATGATGGTCTCATCAATTTATATAAACACGAAGAGTATATTGATATGTGTAGAGGACCACATGTTCCTAACACAAGACATCTCAGACACTTTAAGTTGCTTAAATTATCGGGTTCATACTGGAGAGGTAATAGTGAAAATGAATCATTACAGAGAATATATGGAACTGCCTGGGCTAAAGAGAAAGAACTCAATGATTACCTAAAAAGAATAGAAGAAGCCGAAAAAAGAGATCATAGAAAACTTGGAAAAAAACATTCACTCTTTCATATACAAGAAGAATCCCCTGGTATGATTTTTTGGCATCCGAATGGATGGACTATCTACCAAGTACTTGAAAAATATGTAAGAGAAATTCTTAAAAAAAATGATTATCTGGAAATTAAAACTCCACAAGCTGTAGACAAGTCTCTTTGGGAAAAGTCAGGCCATTGGGAAAAATTTAGAGACGATATGTTCACTACTGCATCGGAAAATAGGACTTATGCAATTAAACCGATGAATTGTCCGTGCCATATTCAAGTATTTAATCAAGGTTTAAAAAGTTATAAAGATTTACCTATTCGTCTTGCTGAATTTGGTTCTTGTCATAGAAATGAACCATCAGGTGCGTTGCATGGCTTAATGAGAGTAAGAAATTTTACTCAGGATGATGCTCATATATTTTGTACAGAAGAACAAATTCAAGATGAGGTATCTAGTTTTATTGATCTTGTTTTCGAGGTTTATAAAAATTTTGGTTTTGATGAAATTATTATCAAATTATCAACTCGTCCTGAGCAAAGGGTAGGTAGCGAGGATATTTGGGATAAATCAGAAGATGCTCTTACCAAGGCTCTTAATAGTAAAGGTTTAACATGGGAACTGCAACCTGGAGAAGGTGCCTTTTATGGTCCAAAAATAGAATTCTCATTAAAGGATTGTCTTAATAGAGTCTGGCAATGTGGAACTATTCAAGTTGATTTCTCAATGCCTATAAGATTGGATGCAACTTTTATTGATATTAATAATGATAAAAAAAATCCAGTAATGCTTCATAGGGCAATTTTGGGATCTTTTGAAAGATTTATCGGAATCTTAATTGAACAATATGAGGCTAAATTCCCAATCTGGCTTGCACCTTATCAAATAATTTTATTGAGCATTACCGATAGGAATATTGAAAAATGCTTAAAATTTAATAAATTAATAAACACTAAAGGATATCGATCAAAAGTTGATATAAGAAATGAAAAAATAGGATACAAGATTAGAGAGGCAACTATCGGAAGAATTCCCTTAATTGCAGTTATTGGAGATAAAGAAGAACAACTAGATTCCGTTGCATTAAGAGCCTTAGATGGGAAGAATTTAGGTATTTTAAAAATTGATGATCTCTATAAATTAATGGATAATTTAATAGAAAAGAAAGGAAGAACAGACTAATTATGAATAGATGAATTTTCTTGCTTGTGATCTAGGGGGTACAAAAGTTCTATTAGGAATTTTCAAAAAGAATGTTAATGCTGATTTTCCTAATTTGATCTTTAAAAAAAAATATATATCTTCCCATTGGGATTCGTTAGATTTTATTTTAGAAGATTTTCTAAAAAATGAATGCAAAAAATTTAATCATCCTCTTTCTGCTTGTTTCGCAGTAGCAGGCCCCATAACTAACAACAATGCAAAAATTATTAATTTGTCATGGAATATTTCTGGAGATGGATTAAAAAAGAAATTTAAATTTAAAAGTTGCGAATTAGTAAATGATTTTGCAGTACAAATTTATGGAATACCTTTTTTACAAAAAAATCAATATTCTACTATTCAAATTGGAGACAATTCAGCAAGCTCAAACAAAGATTTGCATGCCATTGTTGGGGCTGGAACTGGTCTAGGCATTGCAAGAGGTCTAATAACTGGAAGTAAAATAAAGGTATTAGCTAGCGAAGGTGGTCATGTTGAATACTCGCCAAAATCAGAACTAGAATGGGAATTAAAGAATTGGCTCAAAAATTCTTTAAAAGATGAGAGAATATCTTGTGAAAGAATTGTTAGTGGGATTGGTTTATCAAGAATAGCTGAATGGAGACTTAGCAAACCTGATGCTATAAACCACCCTTTAAGAAAATACTTCAAAGAATTGAAAATTTCTGATACTTTGAGAAAAGAACTTCCTGAAAAAATCTGTAACTTGTCTAATCAGGGGGATACCCTAATGATTGAAGTGGAGAGAATGTGGTTAGAAGCTTACGCATCTTTATTGGGAGATGTGGCTCTTCAAGAATTGTGCTTTGGAGGACTATGGATTTCTGGAGGGACTGCTCCAAAACATTTCAGAAACTTTAAATCAGATTTATTTATGAAACAATTTTCAGATAAAGGAAGATTAAAAGATATTCTTAAAAATATACCTGTAAACGTAATCTTAGATGAAGAGTTTGGATTATTTAGCGCAGCCTGCAGAGCAAAAATGCTTTTACGTGTAGGTTAATTTTTTTATGTCTTATCCAGAAGTAGGAAAAAAAATTATTGTAACAGTTCCCTCTACAACTGCTAATTTAGGTCCTGGATTCGACTGTCTTGGTGCAGCATTAGATTTATATAACGAATTTATTTTTACAAGAATAAGTGGCGGTGGGGATAGATTTGATTTAATAATGGAAAGTACCGATGGTAATCATCTAAGAGGAGGCCCAGAAAATTTAGTTTTTAGGGCCGCACAGAAAGTATGGGAAAGTGCCAATATTGAACCTTTCGCTCTTGAAGCTAGAGTAAAATTAGCAGTCCCGCCTGCTCGTGGACTAGGGAGTAGTGCAACAGCAATAGTTGCAGGACTAATTGGAGCAAATTCAATTATGAACTCCCCTTTACCCAAAGAAAAACTTTTAGAGCTTGCTATTGATATTGAAGGTCATCCTGATAATGTTGTTCCTTCTCTCTTAGGAGGTCTATGTTTAACAGCCAGATCATCTTCTCAAAGATGGAGAATTATTAGATGTGAGTGGCATGATTCAATTAAAGCCGTAGTGGCAATACCTGCTATTCGTCTTAGTACAAGTGAAGCGAGGAGAGTAATGCCGAAGAATGTTCCTATCTCTGATGCAGTCACAAATATGGGGGCACTTACTTTATTACTAAACGGCTTAAAAACGGGAAATGATGAATTAATAAAAGAAGGGATGTTTGACAAATTACATGAACCATATCGATGGAAACTTATTAAGGGTGGATTGGAAGTTAAAGATGCCGCCTTAGAAGCAGGTGCTTTAGGCTGTGCAATAAGTGGGGCAGGACCGAGTATCTTAGCTTTGTGTAAAAAGGATAATGGGAAAGTAGTCAGTCAAGCAATGGTAAAAGCTTGGGAAAAGTCAGGCGTAGCAAGTAGAGCACCATATTTGAATATTCAAAAAACAGGGAGTCAATTTAAGGATATTTCTGGTAAGTAGTTTTACTTAGGTATTTTTAGTGTTATAGTCTCATGCTAGAACAACTTCAACTAGAATAAAAATTATTCATTAATATTGATGAATTTAGAATCTTTTCCTTGGCTATCCACTATTGTTTTATTACCCTTAATTGGGGCATTGATAATGCCTTTCTTAAATTCTAAGGAAGAAGAAGATAATACACTCCCAAGAAATATCTCATTAAGCTTTTTATTTATAGATTTTTTACTCATAATTGGAGTACTTTACCAAAAATTTGATACTACAAATAGCTCGCTCCAACTTGTTGAAAGAGTAACTTGGCTTCCCTCAATAGGTTTAGAATGGTCACTAGGTGTAGATGGTTTATCTGCACCATTGGTAGCATTAAGTGGATTAATTACATTTTTATCAGCTGCAGCTAGTTGGAAGATAAAGAAAAAATCTAACCTGTATTTTGCTCTTTTATTAGTTCAAGCTTCAGCTCAAGCACTAGTTTTCCTTTCTCAAGATTTCTTACTATTTTTCTTGGCTTGGGAATTAGAATTGGTTCCAGTTTATCTTTTAATTGCTATTTGGGGAGGGAAGAAAAAACTTTATGCAGCTACAAAATTTATTCTTTATACAGCTTTAGCTTCCTTACTAATACTAATAAGTGGGCTTGCACTTGCCTTGAGTGGCGATACATTTACCCTAAACCTGACAGACTTAACAAATAAACATGTAACAGGAAGCCTCGCACTATTATCTTATCTAGGATTTTTAATAGGCTTTGGAGTTAAACTTCCTATCTTCCCATTGCACACTTGGTTACCTGATGCTCATGGTGAAGCTAACGCTCCAGTGTCAATGTTGCTTGCAGGAATCCTTTTAAAGATGGGGGGATATGCCCTCTTAAGATTCAATGTTCAAGTATTGCCCGAAGTGCATCTAAAACTTGCGCCTGCTTTAATTATTCTTGGAATCATCAATATAATTTATGGAGCTTTAAATGCATTTGCACAAGATAATGTAAAAAGAAGAATCGCATGTAGTTCAGTAAGTCATATGGGTTTTGTTCTTCTAGGGATAGGAGCAGTTGATGCTTTAGGTATAAGTGGAGCAATGCTACAAATGATAAGTCATGGACTCATAGCTGCAGCAATGTTCTTCGTCACGGGCTCCTTTTATGAAAGAACAAATACTCTATCAATTCCAAATATGGGTGGTTTGGCAAAGGTCTTACCAATAACATTTGCTTTTTTTCTTGCGAGCTCATTAGCATCCCTCGCCTTACCTGGAATGAGCGGATTTATAAGCGAAATCACTGTATTCTTAGGGATCACAAGTCAAGAAGGTTTTAGTTCTCTATTCAGATCGATCACAATCCTTATTGCAGCAATTGGTCTTGTCCTAACACCCATATACCTTCTCTCAATGTGTAGAAGAGTATTTTTTGGTCCAAGGATTCCTGCACTAGCTACTGTAAAAGAAATGAATGGTAGAGAATTGACTATTGGATTCAGTTTATTGATGCCCACTTTGGTAATTGGTTTTTGGCCAAAAATTGCTATAAATTTATATGAATCTTCAACTAATGCTCTCAGTCAGCAACTAACTTTGGCTAAGTTAGTGGGGTTAATCTCAAATATTAGTCAATTTTAATAATAGAAAAAATGGAAACTTCTATTTTTAGATACGGAGAATTACCAGAATTTAATAAGTTTACTCCCGATAGAATTAATAAAGAATTTCCAAGTGTTTTAAAGAAAATAAATCTAGATTTCAAAAACATTGAAAAATTTTTACAGAATTACTTTGACCAAGAAATTTTAGAATGGGAGAAAGTAATTAATCCTTTAAACGAAGTAAATGAGATTCTTAGGTGGAGCTGGGGTGTAATTAGTCATCTTAATAGTGTTAACAATTCTGAAAGCTTAAGAGAAATTTATTCAAAGTTTCTACCCGAAATTATTAATTTAAGTAATAAGTTTGGACAAAGTAAAATTATTTATGATGCTCTAGTAAAGCTTAAAGAAACAAATAATTTTGATGAAATCAAAAATAGAATACTAGATAAAGAAATTCTCGAAATGGAACATAGAGGAATTTCACTATTTTTAGAGGATCAGAAAGAATTTAATATAATTTCAGAAAAGCTTGGAAAGTTATCAACAGATTTTAGCAACAATGTTCTTGATGCCACTAACAAATGGATTTTAATATTAAATAAAAAATCTGAAGTCGATGGTCTTCCAGAAAGAGTACTTGAATTGATGGCAATTTCTGCTCACAATCACCTAAAAAAAGATGGTGAAATTGATATTCAGAATGGTCCCTGGAAATTAAGTCTAGATATTCCAACTTATACATCCTTTATGACATATGCCACCGACCGTAACCTTAGAGAAAGACTATATAAGGCATACGTTGGTAGGGCATCTCAAGGAGAAAAAAACAATTCTCAAATTATTGAAGAGATATTATCTCTTAGAACTAAACAGGCTAATCTTCTCGGTTATAAAAGTTGGGCAGAACTTAGTTTGTCAACAAAAATGGCGAAAGAAATTAAAAATGTAGAAAACCTTTTAGAGGAATTGAGAGAACCAGCATTAAAAACAGCAAAAATTGAATTAGAAACGCTCGATAAGTTTTCTAAAGCTAATGGGTTTCCAAAATCACAGAATATTGAGCCATGGGATATTAGTTATTGGTCTGAACTCCTTAGAAAGGAAAAGCTGAATTTAGATCAAGAGTCTTTGAGACCTTGGTTTCCACTAAATGATGTTTTGAAAGGTTTATTTAAATTAAGCGAAAAGCTTTTTGAAATTAAAGTTGTCAAGGCTACTGATGAAGCACCTATTTGGAATAATGACGTTTTATTTTTTAATATCCTCAATAAAGAAAACAATAAAATAGCATCTTTTTACCTCGATCCATATTCTCGACCGGAATCAAAGAGAGGAGGGGCTTGGATGGATGAATGCTTAAATAAAAATAATGTTGGCAAAAAAACCCTCCCAGTAGCTTATCTTGTTTGTAATCAGACTCCACCTTCAAAAGATAAACCTAGTTTGATGAGTTTTGAGGAAGTTCAGACACTTTTCCATGAATTTGGTCATGGTCTTCAACACATGCTTACAACTGTCAATCATCCTCAAGCAGCTGGTATTAATAATGTTGAATGGGATGCAGTCGAACTTCCAAGTCAATTTATGGAAAACTGGTGTTTTCATAAAAATACACTCTTGAATATTGCTAAGCATTATAAAACAGGAGAAAAATTATCCGATGAAAATTTTGAAAAACTCCTTAAGAATAGAACCTTTAATTGTGGTCTAGCTACTCTTAGACAATTGCATTTTGCGATTACAGACCTCAGATTACACAGTAGAATTGATAAAAACGTAGGGAAAACTGCAGATGAAATAAGAAGAGAAATTGCAAAACAAACTACTGTTATTGCTCCAATTCAAGAAGATCAATTTCTTTGTTGTTTTAGTCATATATTTGCAGGCGGATACTCTGCAGGATATTACTCTTATAAATGGGCTGAGGTTTTAAGTGCTGATGCCTTTTCTATGTTCGAAGAAGCTGATCTAGAAAACTCTGAAGATTTAAAGTTAATAGGAAAGAAATTTAAAGACACAATACTTAGCTTGGGTGGAAGCTTACCTCCATTAGACATATTCAAACTATTCAGGGGAAGAGAGCCACAAACAGATTCCTTAATAAGACATCTAGGTCTATCTGGAGCTACATAATAATTTCACCGATTATTTTGTCAACCACAGATTTATTTCTTATAAGATTCCTATGTTTATATACTTTTACTGATATTTTTTTTCCAAAATTTAAATTAGTCCACCAGCCAGGAAAAACCATTAAATCCCAATATGTAAAAAAATTTATACACTCGATATCATCAAGAAAAAAATCATTATTTGCCAGTTCTCTCAAAAACTTACTATTAATTTTCATTTCTGATATTCCCCTAAAAGGATATTTAGGTACTAATTGAGCTATTAATGTTCCTTTGTGAGGGGAACCTATAGATAAAAATCTTCTTGTTCTTTTAAAACCATTAAATTTTTGAATCCAATACCTACCAATTATCCCTCCCATGGAGAATCCTAAAATATCTAATTCTTTTTCTAAACCATATTTCTCTAGAATTAACTCATTTAATGTATTAGTCAAATCAATAATTGAAGTCATTCCATAAAAATGCTTGAGAGTAGGGGCAAAATATTCAATTCCAATATCATCAAGTTTTGAGGTAATAGAGGAAAAAATACTTGAAGTATTCCAAAGACCATGAATCAATATAATAGGATTTCTTTTTTTCAATACTTTTAATTATTTTCAAGAATTCTTATTATTGATACCTTTCCATCAAAACCAGTAATTGGAGGATTACATTTTGTCAAAATAATCTTAATTTTAGAAAGCTTAAATTTCTGATTAATGATTTCTAAAATTGCGTTTGAATATTTTTCGATTGTGAAACAATATATTTTCTTTGATTGATCTTTCAAAATTTCAACTAATTCTGAATAGTCAATTGTTTTTTTAATATCATCATTTGCAGTACATTTATCAAAATCAGTCCACAAAAATATATCCAAACTAAATAGTTGTCCTAATTGCCTTTCTTCAACAAGAACACCTACCCTAGCCCATAGTTTTATATTCTCAATTTTTAAAAATGTCTCCATCTTCAAAAGTTTTAAAGATCTTTATGAGTATAGAGAGCTTTACCTGATGAAAAATCATCAACTAGATTTCCATCGCCTTTTAGGAAATATTTATAAGTTACCAAACCTTCTAGACCTACAGGCCCCCTTGGTGGCAAAGTTTGAGTGGATATCCCAACTTCAGCCCCAAATCCATATCTAAACCCATCAGCAAACCTTGTAGAACAATTATGAAAAACACCTGCGCTATCAACTATATTCATAAATTTATTGGCAGTAATAGAATTTTCAGTAATTATTCCATCTGTATGTTTTGAACTAAATTTTTGAATATGAGTGATCGCCTCATCAAGATTATCAACAATTTTTATCGATAATATTAAATCCAAATATTCAGTTTGCCAGTCTTCTACACTAGCCTCATATTCTATCCCTAATTCAACTGATCTTTTATCTCCAATTAATTTAACATCATAAGAATTAAACAAAGGAATGGCTTTCTCTAGAAAGACTTGTGCGATATCTTTATGCACTAATAAAGTTTCAATTGCATTACATGCTGCAGGATATTGAATTTTACTGTCTAAAGCGACTGATAAAGCCATTTCAAGATTTGCCTCATTATCTATAAACAAGTGACAAATTCCATCAGCATGACCTAACACAGGAATTCTTGTATTCTCTTGAATAAATTTAACTAATTTATTACTTCCTCTTGGAATAATTAAATTGATATAGTTTTCGAGATTTAACATCGACATACTATCTTTTCTGCTTGTAAGTAAACAAATTGCATTTTTATCAAGAGTCGATACAGATAATCCCTGCTGTAAGGCATTGACAATTGCAGTGTTTGTAAAATTAGCTTCACTACCGCCCTTTAGCATTACTCCATTACCTGATCTTATTGCTAATGAACTAATCTGCATTACAGCATCTGGTCTAGATTCAAAAATAACCCCTAGAACTCCTATAGGAACAGTTTTTCTTTCAAGGATCAGCCCCTTGGAGAGCTCTCTTTTTATTTGGAATTTGTTTATAGGATCAGCCAAGTCTCCAACTTTCCTTACTCCTTCAATTCCTGAATTTAATTTTTCTTTTGATAGCTTTAATCTAGAGAGCAAAGCCTTTGAAATCCCCTCCTTTTTTGCTCTTGTATAGTCCTCATTATTAGCTTCTAAAATTTCTTTAGTATTTTTTTCTAGATAATCAGCCATAAAATTTAAGGCTTTAATTCTATTTTGATTTTCAGTCTGACTAATTTTTATTGATGCCAAGCGTAATTGATTAGCTTTTTCTAAAAGATCATTACTGGGTTGAGGAACTTCAAAGATATTGGCCATATATATTTTTTAATTAATTTAATAATAATTCAAAGTAAGTATTCTTTAAACTAACTTTCTTTGTGACTTAATATCTAAAAAATAATTGAACTTGACTTTTCCAATCCCCATCAGAATCATAAGAACCTAATAATTCTAAGTTTGGATTGGCCTGAAAAGTCAAAATTCCTGTAGGTGGAACGTCATCTCTTCCTGGAACAGTTTGGAAGGCAAAATTTATTGCATCAGTAATATCTAGTCCTATTTCAGCTACCCAAGCTTGAGAAGAAAATTCCTTATTAGAAGATGATTGCCCATCATTTTCTATATCTAAATTTTCATTGGAAAAAATATTATTTAAAGAATCATCATTTTCTATTAACGCTGGATATAAAGACAACTGAAATCTATCACTAAAAGCATCCGCATTATTAAGTTGTGAAATGAATGCTCTATTTATTAAATTTGCAGAGTTACCTCCAATCAAACCAATGATTTGTGATCTGTTATAACTTGGTGTGCTTCTTAATTGGATTCTTTTATTTTCATCTTCAAAAGATAATTGATCTAAAAATCCCTCATAAGAGGCTTCAATTTTGATAAGCCTTGAATTGCCAATTCCAAATGATCCAAAACCACTCGAAGTTGCATAAGAGTCACGATCACCTGAGATATTTGAATCCTGATTATTTTCACCAATAGGTATTATAGAATCTGGAACTTTACTAACCAGAGAAAAATTAATAAATGGGACTACACCACTTCTTGATGCAAATAAAATATAATTATCTTTATTTTTATCTAATTTAAACGGAGTAGTATATAGATTAGCTCTTCCTTTCTTAAGATAAATTAATCCTCTAGCATTTAAATCTTTTCCTACTTTGCCATTTATATTAAGGTCTAATTTTGTATCTAAATATGCTTTAACTATCTCTGAATATTGAAATTTAAAATCCGGTCCAAGTTTTAATTTAAGATTATTAAAACTCAACTCATTCAAATAATTTGGCAAAGTTTCGCCCAAAAAAACAGAATTTAACATAGTTTCATTTGAAATTATTTCAATATTTTTATTCTTTTTCCAATAGAGTTCTGGCCAATCTTTTTTGTCCTCTTTTCGTGAAGGATTATTTTCTTTTTTATTGTTTTGATTGGTGCTATTAAAATTAATAAATCCATTATTTAGAGATAAATTACCTCCTAAAACAGGATTTTCAAATGATCCACTTAAATCTATATCTGAATCTATTAAAAAATTGAAGTTATCTGATTTTATACTGAATTTATTTGTTATCAATTTAATTTCTGCCTTCTCGGAATCATTCTGACTATAAAAAGGCAAAGATCCTTGTATAAAAATATTTCCAGATTCTTCCGAATTTGCTCTTAAACTCTTGATTTCTAAGGAATCAAAATCAAAAATTATCAAGCTATTCATATTTTTTATTATATTGTTGAAAAAATCAATTTCCGAATCTTTAATTACGACAAATCCATTTAATATTGGTTTATTAATAGTACCTTTAATTATCATTCTTAGGTTCGCTTCACCTTCATTAAAGGTAAAGTATTCATCAGTAAAGATATCAATCAACTCAATAAATTTACCATTACCAATAAATCTTAGATCTAATTCTTCAGATGAGTTTGTAGGTATCGTGCCTTTAATATTATTTGGAATTTCTGAATCATTTACAAGCAAGGAGAAATCAATATCAAAAATAGAATTATTAAATTCAACTAGTCCTTTATCAAATAATATTATGTTATTTTTAATTGATGAATTATTGGAAGAAATTTCACTAGAGAAAGATTTTGTATCAAGATCATAAAGTAAATTCATATCCAACCCTCCAAGAAAATCCTTTGGTTTATTTAAAAAGATATTTGCTGCACTTAATGGTAATTTTTTAATTCTCAAAAAACCTTTCCCTGTAAATAAACCTCCTTCCAAATCAATAGAAAATTCCTCTTTATTATTCTTATAAGCATCCTTAGATACATCAAGATAGCCATTTAATTTTGCATTCAATTTGTAATTGTCTGGTTTATCACCCTGAATAGTAATTTTTCCATTGTATCTACTTCTAAATTTGCTTAAATATTTTTGCAAATTTAATTTGTCCTCTTGCACATTACTATTTTCAATAAAGTTATTTATAAAATCGATACTCTCTTTAAATGATTTATTTTCTTTATTTATTTCCAAATCATCCAAAATATTCGATTTACTTATGGGAATAACTTTTTTATTATCAAAGTTAAAAATATCAACTGCAGTCAGGATTGTCCAACTAGTGCTTATATTCGTGAATTCTGAATTAATTAAATTATCTTTATTTGAATCATATTCGACTTCAATTATTCCTCCATCAATTGGATACAATGAAGAGTCTATATAAAAAGAATTATTTTTGACACTGAAATCAAATAATGAATTAGCTAGATTAATATTTCTGTATTTACCTAAACTCCATGCCAGTCGACCATCAAGATTGGACTGGTCTAAAGATGTTGAACCCGCACCATTGATAATTCCCTCAATTCTATCGTATTGACTTTTATTTATAGATAATTCAAGTTGATCAAGGGGAAAATTATCTGCTCGCCAATTATAATTATCATCCTCTTTCACTATGCCTAAAGTACCTTTATTTGAGTTAAAAACTCTTATAAAATTAGCATTATCTAGTTTAAGATCAGAATCAAACTTGATTGAAAGAAATGAAGGGATTGGAGAATATCTATTTTTCATATTTAGAAGAAATTGATTATTTTCATTTTTAATATCTCCCTCCCATATTTCTCTGATTCGGATACCTTTATAGTGCGGATAATCAACATTAAAGTTTATCGAAATATCAGGATCAGTAATTTTTCCTTTTAATTCTCCTTTGGCAGTAATGAAACCCCTTATATCATTTTTCCGAAAAATATTTAAATTAGATAGTTGAGTTCTATTTATTTTGAAACTAGTATTTATATCCCCAAAATTAATACCTCTTCTATCAAACCAATAAGGAATATTACCCGATAATTTGATATCTGGATTCAGGCTATTAATATATCCAATACTTCCTTCTAGATCAATATTATTGGAACTTTTATTAAATGGCACATTTAGATTAAAATTCGAAGTCAAAGTTCCATAATTTAAGTTTTCTGTATTACCAATTAAATTATTATCTTTACAAAAAAAACTAGTTGAATCTGAACTTATATTCTCCAATAAACCTTCGGGTTTAATTTCTAGATTAGTAAAAGAAAATCTTCCTCTGCAAAATGTTTCATTTGGTAATTTATTAAATTTAAAGTTAGATTTAAAATTGCCTTTTTTAAAACTTATTTTTCTATCCCCAATAATATATTCAGAATTCTCAAGCTCTAAACCCCTAGAAAATAAATCCAGTTTTAAAAAGTCTTGATTTAACTTTGTATTTAATTTAAATTTTAAAAAACCTTTTTCATCAAAATTTGATTTTATATTTGCAATGATTTGCCTATTACTTGAGTTGTAGATAACATTACCTTTTACTTTTGTTTTTAATCCTGCCTTTTTAAACTGCAGGATTGAATATTTATTTAAGTTAAAATTCAATTCATACTTTGATTGTGATTTTTTTGTATTCCGAGCATTTTTATAAGATGAGTCCCTTTTAAAAAAATCTCTTTCTATATTTATGGCAGCTTCCTTAGGACTTATTTTTAGTATCCATTTTTGTTTTAAAAAAGATTTTAAAGGCATAATGCCTACATATACATTTTTAGTTTGTATTCCAGAATCTATATTTTTTTTATCAATAATTTTCGAATGCCCCAAAGAAAAGCCTAGAAATCTAATACCAGAATAATCACCTAAAGAAACCTCTTTATTTATAAAATTCTCAATACTATCTTCAAGTTCTGTTTTCCTAGAATTATAATTATTTTTTAAAAAATTATTTAATAAAAAGGTGCCTATAAGTCCTAAGGATAAAGTCATCCCTAATAATAGAAATTTTGTTTTTAAATTTAGAGATCTAATTTTTTTCAAGTTAGAACCCAAAAATAGAGTAGGCTTACAAAATATAAGAAATTAATTAGGTCAAAGCCACTAAATGTCTTTTTTTGAACTATTAGAGAACACACCCAAAATCTTTGGATTTCTTGGAATATTCCTTTTATGCGTTACTATAATTGCCTTTATATTTAATTTTGGTTTTAAATTTAGAATAATAGGAGCAACCATTTTCTCATTATTACTTTCTTTAAGCAGTTGGGCATTTATACAAAGTTATACTGAAAAAGTAGTGATAGAAGATGCAAAATATGTCCCGATTGTTTATGACAATGGGTTCGATTTGATTATTGCAAAAGCAGATGATGACTTCCCAGAAGAGTCTATTCAACCAACTTTAGAACAATTATCGGAAAACTTAAGGAAAGGTAGCAGATCTGGAGCGAATGTAAAAATAAAGATAAGAAAACTTGAAAAAATTTCAGATGGTGTAAGTAAACCAGTGGTTATAGGAGAAGTTCAGAAAAATGTCAAAATAAATTAGTCTTTTAAATAATGGAAAGTGGAACCTTTTTAGATTTTTTACCAACTAACTTTAGAAATGAGAAATCTTTTTTTATTAAAAATAATCTAACTGACTTTGAAAAATTAAGTAATCTTTCTGACCAAGATATAAATGAGATTCAAAGAAAATCTTCACTATGTACATTGAATAATCTTAAGAAAATAAGAGCTATAGCTATTTTTAAAAAAGAAATTGGAATTTCTCCACCGCAAGCATATCTACTTTTACATTGTGGTATATCTTCTATTAAATCATTATCACTATCTACTCCTTACGAATTAGAACGCAAAATTGGAAGATTAGAAAGAACTCTTAGAGCAAAAACTGAAACAAATACAACTTTTACTCTTTTGAAAAAATGGATTAAAAAAGCAAGTCAAATCTACAAATCTATTTGAATTCTTGGTTAAAAGAATTTTTTAATGTAGAATTTAAAAAAAAGTTAGTAATAATGAAACCTCTTTTATTTTCGTTATTTTTGTTTTCCAATTTTTTATACCCTGTTTTTAGTCAATCTAACTTATTGGAAAGTGTAAAAAAGAATCCAAACGAAGCTAGGAATTTATGTAATAAGCTTAGAGAGTTTAATTCAAAAGGTATTTCAGCTAGTTCAGATAAAGCTATAGAATATGTATCAAATAAAAAGAAGTTAACTCCAGTTAACGCAGAAATCTTTTCTATTTACGTTATTGGGCTGCATTGTCCAGACATTATCTAATCCCTAAATGTCTGGTTCAAGATGGTTTGACAAGTCTCTATTACTTAGAGATGGAGTAAAACTTATATCGAGGATTTGGTTACCTAATAATAATGATGGGCCATGGCCTGCATTATTAATGAGGCAACCTTATGGCAGAGAAATAGCTTCAACTATTACCTATTCTCACCCTGAATGGTGGGCTTCCAAAGGCTATATGGTAATAATTCAAGATGTTAGAGGTATGGGTTCTTCTGAAGGAGATTTTAATGGTTTTTCTCAAGAAGCTAGAGATACTTCCGAAACACATGAATGGGTAAGGTCTCTAAAAGAATGTAATGGAAAACTAGGCTTATATGGTTTTTCATATCAAGGATTTACTCAACTAACTGGTGAATCAAATTCAAAGCCACCCGATTGTTTATCTCCAGCAATGACTGGGCTTAATATTAAGGATCATTGGTGCTCAGATGGGGGAGCCTATTGGTGGCATAACAATATTGCATGGGGACTTCAAATCGCAGCACTAAAAATGAAAAGAGAAAATAATTTGTTTGAGTGGGGAAAAATAAGATTAGCCTTAGAAAATAAAAGTTATTTAAGAGAAGGAATCGATATTTTGAAAAAATATGATCCTAATAGCTTTGTTTTGGAATGGCTTAAAAATTTAAATAACGCTCGCCACTTTGAAGAATTTAAGCCAATTACGACATGGATTAAACAACCTATGTTAATTATTGGAGGACTTTGGGATCCACATTTAAAAGGTGCCTTTGATCTTTATAAAAAATCTAAAGAAGCTGGTGGTAGTCCAGAGATGATTATTGGGAACGCGACACATCTAAATTGGTGGGAAGGATCACAAGAATCCTTAGTAAAATTTTTTGATAAACATTTAAAATCAGATGCAAAATCTAATTCTAAGAATTTAAAAGGCGAGAAAAAAATATGGAATATTTCATTAAATAAATGGGAGGAATTAGATAATAAATTTCACCCTGAATTTATTTTTGGGCTCAAAAGCGATGGCACAGCAAATGTAGATGTTGAAGATGGAAGTCTGACCATAAATTCAAGAGGATCAGGATGGTTCACAATTGTTAATGACCCGTGGAGACCAACTCCATCTGACGGTGGTCATTTAGGCCCAAATCCAGGAATGTTTGATAGAAGTATTATTGATAAACGTCTGGATGTAGGTGTTTTTCAAACCAATTCTTTTGAACAAGATCAATCTTTAAAAGGAGTTCCTACATTAGAAATCCCTGTAAAAAGTGATCAGACCAGTTTCGATATCTGCCTTGCTTTATCTCTAGTTGAAGAAGGTAATGAGAAGGTGAATCAATTTTCAACTGGATTTTTAAGGGTTAAAAACTCAAAATTAAGTAAAGAATGCGTTTATCAAATAACAATGCAGCCAACAAATATTTGTTTGATTAAAGGTAGCAAGCTTCGCTTATCTATATCTGCAGCAGCTTATCCCGCTATTGGAGTTAATCCTGGATTTGCGGAGGGAAATGTTGGGGCGCCTTCAGCAAATCATAGAATTATTACTCTAAGTTTTAGCCTTAATAAAACATTTATGAAAATGACCCCGTTTTTTAATAAATAATTTTTTTTTTGGTTAATCATTTGATATCATTAATCCTTAATATCAACCAGTCATGATCGAAACTATTCAAGCAGACTGGATTAAATCAGAAGCTATCAACCTAGAAAATTGTTGCAATGATAATCCTTTAAAAATATTAGGTCCTCACTTTCATGAAGAGCATTGGGTAATAAGGGTATGGATGCCTGAAGCAGATGAAGTTAACATAAATTTTAAAAATAAAATCTATAAGGCAGAAAATATCAACCATAAATGGCTTTTTGAAGCAATCCTACCTGAAAATCCAAATTCTAATTACGAAATAAATATATCAAGAGGAGGTATCACACATACACAACATGATCCTTGGTCATATAGAGAAGAGTGGATGGGGGAAGTTGATAGGCATCTTTTTGCAGAAGGCAATCATCATCATATTTGGGAAAAAATGGGAGCACATCTCATTGAAGAAAAGAATCAAAAAGGAGTCATGTTCTGCATTTGGGCTCCAAATGCAAAATCAATCTCGATAATTGGAGATATAAATTCTTGGGATGGAAGACATCATCCAATGCAAAAAAGATTAGGGGGAATTTGGGAACTATTCATGCCAATAATGAAAGAAGGGGACACATATAAATATGAAATAAGAACGCAACAAGGTCATATTTATGAGAAAGCTGATCCATATGGTTTTCTTCATGAAATCAGGCCTCAAAATGGTTCCATAGTTTCAAAATTGAAGAACTTTTATTGGAATGATAGTTCTTGGATTAAGAATAGAGATTCTTCTAGTCAAATTAACAAGCCAATTTCAGTTTATGAGATGCATTTAGGAAGTTGGCTCCATGAATCAACAGATAATAAATATCTTGAAGATAATGGGGATCCTAGAGACCCAGTGCCCGCCGCAGATTTAAAACCTGAAACAAGATTATTAACTTATCCAGAAATAACAAAAAAGCTTATCCCTTATGTTAAAGAGAGAGGATTTACTCATATTGAATTGATGCCAATAGCTGAACATCCTTTCGATGGTTCATGGGGATACCAAGTTACGGGCTGGTATGCACCAACAAGTAGATTTGGCACTCCAAATGAATTCAGAGAGTTTGTAAATAAATGTCATGAAGAGGACATAGGTGTAATTCTCGATTGGGTACCTGGCCATTTTCCAAAAGACAAGCATGGTTTAGCATTTTTTGATGGTTGTCATCTTTATGAACATGGGGATTCGCGCATAGGTGAACACAAAGAATGGGGAACTTTAATATTTAATTACAGCAGAAATGAAGTAAGAAATTTCCTTGTAGCCAACCTCGTTTATTGGTTTGAAGAATTTCATATTGATGGCATACGAGTAGATGCAGTAGCTTCAATGCTATACAGAGATTATTTACGTCCAGATGGAGAATGGATACCTAATGAGAATGGTGGGAATGAAAATATAGAAGCCGTTAAATTTCTTCAACAGGCAAATCATGTACTCTTCCAACATTACCCTGGTGCACTCTCTATTGCTGAAGAATCAACAACTTGGCCAATGGTAACTAAACCAACAGATATGGGAGGATTAGGGTTTAATTTAAAATGGAATATGGGCTGGATGCACGATATGCTCGATTATTTTGAGATAGATCCTTGGTTCAGACAATTCCATCAAAATAGCGTGACCTTTTCAATAACTTATAACTACACAGAAAATTTTATGCTTGCCCTAAGCCATGATGAGGTTGTTCATGGAAAAAGTCATCTTTTACATAAGATGCCAGGAGATGACTGGAAAAAATTTGCTAATACAAGGGCTTTATTAACCTATATGTGGACACATCCTGGTAAAAAAACAATTTTTATGGGGATGGAATTTGGGCAAAGGCAAGAATGGAATGTTTGGGATGATCTTCAATGGGAACTTTTAGAATTTGAACCTCATAAAGGTATCAGAAACTTGATAGATGACCTAAATGGGCTTTATAAAAATGAACCGGCGTTATGGAAAAATGACTTTGATCCTTATGGATTCCAGTGGATTGATTGTAATGACAAATCTAATTCGGTAATAAGTTTTATGAGAAGAGAAAATGATACCAATGAGTGGCTTGTTATAGTTGCTAACTTTACACCTAATACTCATGGGTCATACAAAGTAGGTGTTCCTGTAGAAGGTTTCTACAAGGAGATATTCAATTCAGATGGATCAAGATACGGAGGCAGTAATAAAGGAAATATGGGCGGTAAAGAAACTTTAAATTACAATATTCATGATTATCAAAATGCCCTTGAACTTGCTTTACCTCCATTAAGCGTTAGTATCTTCAAACATCAATCAAAAAAATAATAAGGCTTATTTAACTTAGTACTTCATATAAATGTTCATATAACGCTTTTGATATGCTTTGCGTTGTAGGATTTTTAAGTTGGAATTTTAAATTTAAAAAAAACATATCAAATTGAAAAATGGGTGAAAATTTACCGCTACTACTTTCTGCAGCATTAGGTAGAAAAGTAAATAGGCCTCCAGTATGGATGATGAGGCAAGCAGGAAGATATATGAAAATCTATAGAGATTTAAGGGAGCGTTACCCAAGTTTTAGAGAAAGGTCTGAAAATCCAGAACTATCATATGAAATTTCAATGCAACCCTTTCATGCTTTCAAACCAGATGGTGTGATACTTTTTTCAGATATACTGACACCCCTTCCAGGAATGGGTATAAATTTTGAAATAATAGAAAGTAAAGGTCCAATAATTGAGGAACCAATAAGAACTCTTAGCCAGATAGAAAATTTAAAAGAATTAAATCCAAGTGAGAGTTTAAGCTTTGTAGGTCAAGTCCTTACTTCACTAAAAAAAGATGTGAATAATGAGGCAACAGTTTTAGGTTTCGTTGGCGCACCTTGGACTCTTGCTGCATATGTTGTTG
The DNA here is from genome assembly GCA_003279005.1 of Prochlorococcus sp. AG-347-J22. Lineage (GTDB taxonomy): Bacteria > Cyanobacteriota > Cyanobacteriia > PCC-6307 > Cyanobiaceae > Prochlorococcus_A. Next base: position 65,480 of record QCBY01000004.1, read on the forward strand.
AAGGTAAAAGCAGTAAAAATTATTCTTTAATAAAGTCAATGGCATTTAAAGAACCAGATTTACTTCATAAACTTCTTTCTCATTTTGCGAAATCAATAGGCGAATATTTAAAATATCAAATTAAATCTGGTGCTCAAGTTGTACAAATATTTGACTCATGGGCAGGACAACTAAGTCCACAAGATTATGATGTATTTGCGGGACCATATCAAAAACAAGTTGTTGATATCGTTAGAGAAAAATATCCTAACACTCCTATTATTTTGTACATATCAGGAAGTGCTGGTGTAATAGAAAGAATGGCTAAAACTGGAGTAGATATTATTTCATTAGACTGGACAGTAGATATCGAGGAGGCATGCAAGAGAATCCCTGATGGAATTGGGATTCAAGGTAATATTGATCCTGGCATATTATTTGGAAGTAAAGAATCAATAAAAGATAGGATTGATAATACTTTCAATAAAATAAAAGATAGAAAATATATTCTCAATTTAGGACATGGTATTTTACCTGGGACACCTGAAGAAAATGCTCAGACTTTCTTCGAGCATGGAAAGGAACTCACTTACTTAGTTTGAATCTTGGCAAATAAAAACTTATTAATAACAGGTTCAAATGGATGTGTTGGCCAATATTTAATAAATTGGTTTTTAAAGAACACTAAATTTCAGCTTTACCTTATGGTAAGAGATAAAAGTAAATTACCTCTTTCTGTTCAAACAAATTCAAGAGTTAATTTAATAATATCTGACATCAGAGAATCACATAAATATAAAAAAGAAATTAGTAGAGTTAATTATTTAATTCATACTGCAACAGCTTGGGGAGATCCCAGAAGAACCTATGATGTAAATATCAAAGCTTTTGAAGAATTAGTTGAAATGCTAGATATTAAAAAATTAGAAAAAATAATTTATTTTTCAACGGCTAGCATTCTGGATGAAAATACAAATTTAATGAGAGAGTCATTAATTTATGGAACGGAATATATCAAAACAAAATACGAATGTTATGAAAGACTAAAAGAAAGTTCTTTTGCCGAAAAGACATTTGTCATTTTCCCAACTTTGGTTTTTGGAGGAACTCTTGGGCGGAAAAGTAGATATCCTGTGAGTTATTTAACCGGTGGATTAAGAGAAATTGGGAGATGGCTTTGGTTAGCGAGATTCTTAAAACTTGATTCTAAGTTCCACTTTATACATGCAAATGATATCGCTCAAATTTGCGGTTTTCTAATAAAAAATCACAAAAAAGAGAAATATCGAGGATTTAGAAAGTTTGTGTTAGGTCAACCATTTATTTCAATTAATGATGCAATAAATATACTTTTAAAGAGAAATAAAATGAAGAGATATTTTTCTATACCTCTAACAAAAAAAATTCTGAAAATATTATTAAGAATTCTTCCTATTCAAACGACTCCATGGGATAGCTTCAGCATAAAAAAATATGACTTTAACCATGTTCCCATAACGAATCCAGAGACATTTAAACTTAAAAGTCATGCCAAATCATTAAATGATATTTTAAGACTATCAAAGTTACCAAGCTGTAATATCAATTAAAAATCTCGCAGTTAGGCTCACAAAACCTTGTAATATATATATATAGTAAATTTAAATTATGTTACGTTCAATCTTTACAGGCTTATTCGCAATAGTTTTAACTTTAGGCCTCGGTATTTCATCGGTTTCTGCAAAAACCGTTGAAGTTAAACTAGGCACTGATGCGGGAATGCTTGCATTCGAACCAAGTACAGTAACCATCAGTGCAGGTGATACTGTAAAGTTCGTCAACAACAAACTAGCTCCTCATAATGCAGTTTTTGATGGACATGATGAATTAAGTCATGCTGATTTGGCTTTCGCCCCAGGAGAATCTTGGGAAGAAACATTTGATACTGCAGGAACTTATGATTACTATTGCGAACCTCATAGAGGTGCAGGAATGGTAGGAAAAGTAGTAGTAGAATAAAAACCTTTCTTTTTTGAAGACTAATTGGATTACAGAAATTCTCTTAGTTATTTTTTAAACCTTTATTGATGAAAATAGTCCCAAAAGAATTTTCAAATTCTGCTTGGGACATTTTTTTATTTGCAAAAAAAACAGCTCATCAAAATTTTCAGCAAAATGTAGATTCTGATAATTTATTATTCTCACTTATAAAACGCGATAATTTCACAAAAAAGATATTAGAAAAAAATAATGTGAATATTAAAGTATTAGAAAAAGAAATCAATTTTGCACTAAACTCCAAAGCAAAAATGAGAACTAAACAAGATAATTTATATATAGGTGATACCCTTCAGAAAATCTTTATTAAAGCGAATGAATTGAAAAATATTCAAGATGATGTAGTGATATCAACAGAACACTTGATTTACGCTTTAACTTATGATGAATTATACGGCTTTCAAATTCTCAATCAAAAAAGTGTTCCAGAATTTTTAGAAACTATAAATAAAATGAAATCAGATCCAACAGTTAAAAATGATTTTGATAACTCTAATGAGTCTTTAGATAAATTTGGTATTGATCTAACTCAATCAGCTAGTGATGGAATTTTAGATCCAGTGATTGGTAGAGATGAAGAAATTAGAAGAACAATACAAATTTTAAGTAGAAGAACAAAAAATAATCCAGTTCTTATTGGAGAACCAGGGGTTGGTAAAACAGCAATAGTTGAGGGTTTAGCACAAAGAATTATCAATGGAGATGTGCCTTCTTCATTACAAAAAAGGCAACTAATTTCATTAGATATGGGTTCACTAATAGCGGGAGCAAAATATAGAGGTGAATTTGAAGAAAGAATAAAAAATGTTTTAAAAAAAGTTAAAGAATCCGAAGGTAGAATCATTCTTTTTATTGATGAAATTCATACAGTAGTCGGAGCAGGTGCGAGTGGAGGTTCTTTGGATGCAAGTAATCTATTAAAACCTATGCTCGCAAGAGGAGAACTCAGATGTATTGGGGCTACAACGATTAATGAACATAAACAAAATATAGAAAAGGATCCTGCTCTAGAACGAAGATTCCAGAAAATAAAAATAGAAGCCCCTTCAGTTGATGATACAGTCTCAATATTAAGGGGATTGAAAGAAAGATATGAAGTTCACCATAGCGTAAGAATTTCTGATAATGCTTTAGTGGCAGCAGCAACTTTGAGTGAAAGATACATTAACGATAGATTTCTTCCTGACAAGGCAATAGATCTAATAGATGAAGCGGCTTCAAGATTAAATATGGTTATAACTTCCAAACCCGAGGAAATTGATGAAATTGATCGTAAGGTTTTACAACTTGAAATGGAAAATTTATCTTTAAAAAGAGAAACAGATGATTTTTCTTCACAGAGATTAAAAAAAATTAAAAATGAACTTTCATCTCTTAAGGACAAACAAGCAGAATTAAGTGCTCAATGGAAAAAAGAAAAAGATGAAATTGATGAAATTAGTTCTATTAAGGAAGACATTGAGTCAATTCAGTTGCAAATAGATCAAGCCAAAAGGAGTTTTGATCTCAATAAAGCTGCAGAATTAGAATTTGGAACTTTGATTACCCTACAAAAAAATTTAGCTAAAAAAAACGATTCCCTAGTTAATTCCTATAAAAAAGGTGAGACAAGTCTTTTAAGACAAGAAGTTACTTTTGATGATATTGCTGAGGTTGTATCGAAGTGGACCTCTATTCCAGTTCAAAATTTAAATCAATCGGAGAAAGAAAAGCTTTTAAGCCTAGAATCAATCCTGAAGGAAAAAATTATTGGTCAGGATAATGCAATAAGTTCAGTTGCTGATTCTATAAAGAGATCAAGGACTGGACTAAATGATCCTAACAAGCCACTTGCTAGTTTCCTGTTCTTAGGACCGACTGGGGTAGGAAAAACAGAACTAAGTAAAGTAACTGCAAAAATTATTTTTGACTCAACTACTTCGATTACAAGACTAGACATGTCTGAGTATATGGAGAAGCATTCTGTTAGCAAAATCATAGGTGCTCCTCCTGGATATTTAGGTTTTGAATCAGGAGGACAACTAACTGAAGCGATACGTAAAAATCCTTACTCATTAATTCTTTTGGATGAAATTGAAAAAGCACACAAAGATATCTTAGATATTCTCTTACAAGTTCTTGACGATGGAATAATTACGGATGGTCAGGGTCGCACAATTAGCTTTAAAAACTCAATAATTGTTCTTACAAGCAATTTGGGAAGCCAAGCCATAAATGATTTATCCATTAGGAATGAAGATAGAAGTGAAATAAAAAAAGTCGTTGATTCTGAACTGAAAAATTTTTTCAAGCCGGAGTTTATAAATCGTCTTGATGAAATAGTTATTTTTAATCAATTAGAATTAAATAACTTAAGAGAAATTGCAAAAATACAGCTTAAAAATTTAGAAAATAGACTCCACAAAAAAAATCTTGAATTAAAAATAACTAACGATGCTATAGACCATTTAGTAAAAAATAGTTTCGATAATGTATATGGTGCTAGACCTTTAAAAAGAATTATTCAAAAAGAAATAGAAACGAAAATTGCAAACAATATACTCAATAACTACTATAAAAACAAAAAAGAGGTTTCTATCAGTATTTCTGATGGAGAAATATTTATTGATTGATAATCTTATTCAAAAATTATTAAATTATCTTAAATTAAATTTAAATATCTAGAATTTGAACCATTCAGGAAATTTTTCATAACAAGCTTTATTAGATTTATTTTCTTTTGATTCTGTTCTCCAACAACATGTTCTGCCCTTATCTTTGTCTTGCAAGTATTCATTAGCCCATTTCCAAATCAGTTCTGAAGTGGATTCCATTCCTACATTATCCATAATTCTCAAATCGAGGGCCTTTAAATTATGCAAATTTTCCCAGTAATTTAACAAAGGGTCATCTTTATTTATCAAAAAAGTATGGTCAAATTGTTGCTTTAATCTGTTTTCTAGTGTCTTGAGACTTGAAAAATCTACTACAAAACCGTTTTCATCTAATTCCTTAGCAGTAAACCAAAAAGTAAATGATCTTGAATATCCATGAACAAAACTACAGTGACCTTTATGGCGCCATTGTCTATGAGAGCATGGGAAATCAGCATAACTTTTGCTGCAGGTAAATTTTAGGAGAGGATTATGCATCAATTAACTGTTAAGATAAATTTAAATATTATGCATTGAATAGGGTTTAACGCACAAAACATAATGACTTATTCAACAAATTTTTCTATAGAAGATCTACACTTTGATAATTATGGATTAATCCCTGCAATAGCACAAGATTGGTTAGACGGATCAATCCTTATGCTTGCTTGGATGAATAGAGAATCGTTGACAATGACTCTTGAAACTAAACAAGTTCATTACTGGAGCAGATCAAGATCTGAGATTTGGAGAAAAGGAGCAACAAGTGGAAATACCCAATTATTAAAAGAAATAAGATTTGATTGTGATAATGATGCAATAGTTCTCTTAATTGAACAAAATGGCTCAGGGGCTTGTCATACTGGAGAAAGAAGTTGTTTCTTCAATGAAATAAATAACACTGAAAGAAATAAAAAAGAGAAAAAGACGACTCCCTTTTCAAATATTTGTTCCGAATTATTTAATACTATTAACGAAAGATCTATTAAACCTTTAGAAAAAAGTTATACAAATCATTTATTAACAAAAGGCAGTAATACCATCTTAAAAAAAATGGGTGAAGAAACAGCTGAATTTATTATGGCTTGCAAAGATAATGATAAAATTTCAATCTCAAATGAAGCTGCTGATATAATTTATCATCTTCAAGTTGCCCTGCTGCACAAAGGGGTTGAGTGGAAAGATGTACTTAACATTCTCGCATCAAGAAGAAAAAATAAATAAAAAAATTTTCTAAATTAGATAATTTGAAATTAAAAAATAATATTAAAATCTACTAAAAAAGTAATTAATAATTATTAATTAATTATTAATTAATTATTAATTAATTATTACATGTATAGCTTATTAAGAAATTAACTATAAGTTAAATATATTAACTAAAGGTATAAATCGTGAGTTCATTGAGCGATTTTCTTGGAGAAATAGGTCGTCATAAACTTTTGACACCTGAGATGGAACTCACTATGGGAAGAAAAGTCCAGGAAATGGTTGTACTAATTAATAGATGCCAAACTGCAGGAGGTAAAGGATCTGCTTGTGAATATTCTGATGTCGAAAAAAAGAAAATCAAAATTGGTGAGAAGGCTAAGAATGAAATGATTACAGCAAACCTTAGGTTAGTCGTCAATCTTGCAAAAAGGTATCAAGGAAAGGGGTTAGAACTATTAGACTTGATTCAAGAAGGTACTCTAGGTCTTACTCGGGCTGTAGAAAAATACGATCCTTCAAGAGGACATAGATTTTCCACTTATGCTTACTGGTGGATAAGGCAGGGTTTAAATAGAGCACTTTCAACGCAAAGTAGAACCATAAGAATACCTGTAAACATAAATGAAAAGCTAACTAAATTAAGAGCAGCAAAATCAAAACTAATGCAACTTAAAGGTATCCCTCCTACCAGTATTGAATTAGCAGATGAAATGAAAATTACTAAAGAGGAAATTGATGAACTACTTTCTTGTGAATTGCGAAGCATAACAGTTAGTCTTCAAGGCACTGTAAAATCAAAGGCTGATCCTTCTGAACTTGTGGATATTCTTCCAAGTGATCAAACCCCTCCAATGGAATTAGCAGAACTTGCAGAGAGAACAGACTCTGCTTGGACACTTTTAGATAAAGCTAATCTTACTGAAAAAGAGAGAAAGATTGTAAGTTTAAGATTTGGTTTAGATGGCTCTAATGAATGGAGAACTTTAGCGGAAGTTGCAAGGCATATGAGTTGTAGCAGAGAATATTGTCGACAAGTTGTACAAAGAGCTCTAAGAAAGCTTAGAAAAGCAGGAATTCAAAATGGACTTGTAGATAGTATTAGCTGAAAGTTGTTAATTAACTCATTTAAAAAGTATGAACGAGACTAATACAAAAAAAAAGGAAAAAATTTATGATGCAGAGGTTCTAGAAAGCTCATCTTTGGATGAAAATATCATTATAAAAATCCTGATAAAGGCTGGTAGGACAATTGCAAAACCAGCTTTGGAAGTTTTAGAAATGGCCCTTGACCCTTTTACTCCAACCCAAGTAAGAGTTTCCTTAATGGCTGCATTAGCTTATTTAATAATGCCTTTTGATTTATTCCCTGACTTTATGCCTTTAGTAGGTTTTAGTGATGACTTCGTTGCGCTTACAGCAGTTTTAAGTATTTGGAGTAAATATATGACTCCTTCAATAAGAGCAAGAGCAGAAAGGAAACTTAATAAATTGTTCCCTTTCATTTAATGAGTAGACTATCGCAGCAAGAGGAAAAACAACTGCTAGATTTTATTAAAGTTTGGTTAAAAGATCATGGATATACTCAAAAAGATCTAGCTAATGAATTAAATATTAAATCAAGTCGTACGTCTGAAATCACTAAAAAAGTCCAAGAATTTTATAGAAAAGGAGGAATTTTCAATATTGCAAAAAATCTTATCAAGATTGAACAAAATTGGCTTAACAATACTCAACTTAATTCTGAGAAAGGAAAAGAAACTCACTCATATAATCAATTAGATATTGACTCTTTAGTTAACCAAATAAAAAAAGATAGTCATAATTAATTATTTATAATAAGCTTATAATTTCTTTAAACTTTTTTATCTGCTTCATTAATAATATTTTGAATAATTTTTAATTAATTAACGGTACTTTATATTATATCTTTCCATAAAATTAAAAATTATTTTTATAAATAAAAATCTTATATAAGTTTTTTCTAAACATACAAGGAGTTAAATATTATTTTATTTTTTATTAAATAACATAAATTAAAATGCTTGTATCCAAGGATAAATATCAATAGAAATCCATATACCCTCCTGCCAGTATATATCATTCTCTATTAATTCTCTTAATTCATTTTTGTTGTTAGCATTAAAAATACCAAATAAATACTTTGTACATTTAGTAGGTCCTAAAGTAACTAAAATATTTCTATCTTTTAAATTTCTAAGTCTATTAAGATGTTGTTTGCGAAATGGTTCCCTTTTGTTAATTGCATCCTCGCAATACTTACCAAAAACTATAAATTTTTCCATTTTAAAAAGATAACTAATTAAATAAATACATAATTAATAATTGCACAAATTACACACTAATTGCTATGTTTATTAGGAATAACTTTGTATTAATCTATTATGCTCACAGGTAGCGATCTTCTAGCAAAAGTTAAAGAACTTGGTGATGTTAGCAAATCAGATCTTGTTCGTGCATGTGGATATGTTTCCACAAAAAAAAACGGAGCAGAACGTCTAAACTTTACCGCGTTTTATGAAGCACTTCTTGAAGCAAAAGGTATAAACCTTGGTGATTCTGGAGTGGCAGGAATTGGGAAAGGTGGCAGGAAATTAAGTTACATCGCAACAGTCCAAGGTAATGGAAATCTTTTAATTGGTAAAGCATATACAGCACTCTTAGACTTAAAGGCAGGAGATGAGTTTGAAATAAAGTTGGGCAGAAAACAAATCAGATTATTACCCTCTGAATAACCCTAATAAATAGTTGTTTAAATATAAAAAAATAAAAACTCTTTTCAATCTTTGAGTATATAATCAAAAACTTTAGTTTTTTAATTTATATTTATTTATCAGCCGCTATCCGCATTTCTTCGCAAAATTTTCCAACTCTATTTACAACTTCTACTTCATTACTATTAGAAATTCTTTTAACAAATGCGCTTCCAATAATCACTCCATCTGCACCCCATCCACGAACTCTATTAACATGTTCAGGTGAAGATATTCCAAACCCAACTGCGACTGGATTAATGCTTATTTCTTTTAATTTTGTAATAAGACTTTCTACTCTATTTTCCATTTTGTTTCTCTCTCCTGTTACTCCTGTAACGCTTACTAGATAAGTAAACCCTTTTGTTTTATAAGATATCATTTTCATTCTTTCAAAAGGAGTAGTAGGTGCAACTAATAATATTAAGTCTATAAAATAAGAACTAATAATCTTCGAAAATTTAGATGCCTCTTCCAGAGGGAGATCAGGAATTATTAATCCTGCTACACCTGCTTTAAATGCTAACTCACAAAAATTTTCAAGCCCAAAATTTAATATAGGATTAAAATAGGTAAATAGTATTATAGGAATATGCAACTTTTTTTTAAGAGACTCCAATAACTTAATAACCTTTATTGCAGTAGTTCCTGACTTTAAAGCTTTAGATGCTGAAAATTGAATAATGGGTCCATCCGCAAGAGGATCGCTATAGGGGATTCCTAATTCGATAAGATCGGCACCTTTTTCTTGCAACTTTAATAAAATCTCAGAGGTCTTTTCAATATTTGGATCACCTGCCATTATAAAAGGCATCAAAGCTAGTTTTTTGCTTTTTTTTAATTCCAAAAATTTCTCATTTATTTTTGATAAAGGCTCCTCCTTGGAGATTTGCAGTTTCTGCTTTTCTTTCATGATTTGTTGAGATTTTTTACTTGATGGTTATGAAGAAGTAAATAAATTTATTCTAATTCTTTCATTAATTTTTCCTGTTCTTCTTTTGACAATGAATTGAATTTAATTTCTAGTTTATCATTTAAAGTTTTTTCGTATTTTTTTCTATAACGCTTTCTTTGCTCCATAAAAGTCATTTTCCCATTAACAACTCTAAAAACGTAAGTAGATACCCATGTTATTACAACCAAAATCAATATAAAATTTGAAATAGTGCTGGCTGTAAAATTATCAAACCCAAATTGAGGCAATAATTTGTAACTTAATATTCCTAAAAAGAAGATTAATAAACCTATTTGTAAAACTTTCCCTTTAGTCAATTATTTACCCTTTGCTATTTCCTCTTAATCTAAGATTTAAAAAAGGAGAAAATAAAATTAAACCTGGAAAGAAAAGAAAAACTAAACCATAAACTCCCAATCGCTCTAATTTACCCATAACATTCCATCTATTATTCATCCAGTAAAAAAGTATTAATGGGACAAGAAATAAGTAAATAGAAATAATAGCAACGTAGACAACTAAAGTAGCAAGTGAGTTGTTAAGAATACTTTCCATTAAAATTTATGATTACTTAGTTAGAAGATAACAATTACAAAAAGTTATCGTAAGAACTAAAAATGAATAGTTTAAAAGTGGGAGTGGGGGGACTTGAACCCCCACGAGCTAAAGCGCTCGACGGATTTTAAGTCCGGCGCGTCTACCAATTCCGCCACACTCCCAACTGATATTTGCGCTTTCTAAGCGTAGCCGAAATTACCCCATTTAACCAAGAAAGATTGTAATATTTATACTTTTCTTAAATGGTTAGATTGGATTTAATTATTAATTTACAATCCCTTCAACTTGCCAGTTTAAAGTTTCACCTGCGTGAAATGGTTTTATTTGTTCAACAATATCTTTTTCTTCAATAACATCAATAAATTCTACTATTTTATTTGATTTAGATACTAATTTTAATTTCTCTTTATTTGGGGACAAATTATAAAAATTAGGGCCATTCAAACTTGCAAACTTTTCAAAATTATCGAGAGCATTTTCCTCTTCAAATACTGTTAAATAACTTTCTAATGCCACTGGTGAATTAAAAATTCCTGCACAACCGCAAAAAGCCTTCCACTTTCTAAGATGTGGAGCAGAATCAGTTCCTAGAAAAAAACATTCTTTCCCACTTGTTGCCGCTTTCCTTAAGGCTAGTCTGTTGTTCTCCCTTTTAGCGACTGGCAAGCAGTAAAAGTCGCTATTTAAGCCTCCAAAGAACATTGCATTTCTATTAATATGCAAATGATGAGGAGTAATAGTGGCTCCAATATTTTTTTCTTGAACGAAATCAACCGCATATGAGGTGGTTATATGTTCTAAGACAATTTTTAATTTTGGAAAAGTTTTAATTATAGGTTGAAGTTCTCTATCAATAAAAACTTCTTCTCTATCAAATACATCTACTTCAGAATCAGTCACTTCTCCATGGATTAAAAGAGGCATTCCTGACTCTTGCATTGATTCAAAAACCTCATATAGATTCGCAATTTTCTTAACTCCATGACTGGAATTTGTTGTGGCATTGGCAGGGTATAATTTTGCAGCAAAAATGACATTATTTTTAAAACCATTTATTAGTTCCTCTTTATCAGTCTCATCAGTTAGGTAGATTGTCATTAAAGGTTGAAAATTAGAACTTTTAGGTAACGCTTCAGTAATTAATTTTTTATAAGCAATGGCTTTATCAATTGATGTAATGGGATTTTTCGTATTTGGCATAACAATAGCCCTCCCGAAATACTCAGATGTGAAATGAATAATATTTTTTAATACAAGACCTTCTCTCAAATGTAAATGCCAATCATCAGGTTTTAATATGGTTAATGTCTTCAAAATTTTAATTATTTAATTAATTTTAACAGCAAATAAAATTTGACAATAAATTATTGATATTCCAGGATAGATATTGATGAATTATTAAACATTTAATTATCCAAACAAAGACTTAAATATGAGCGATTTTATATTTCCAATAATAGAAATATTAATAGGAGTAATTTTACTTTTTGGAGGAGGAGAATTCTTTGTTCAAGGAGCTATAAATCTATCTTTAATTTTAGGAATACCTCAAATAGTTATTGGACTAACAATTGTTTCACTAGGCACAAGCTCTCCCGAATTATTAGTAAGTTTAAATTCAATTTTTAAAGGTAGTGATTCGCTTGCTGTTAGTAATGTAATAGGGAGCAATATCTTTAATGTACTTGTAGTTTTAGGTATAAGCTCACTTATAACACCACTTAAGGTGAAAAGCAGAATAGTTAGAAGAGATGTTCCCCTTTTAATGGCCATTTCTTGTGCCGTTTGGGCAATGTCATCAACTGGGTTATTAACATTACAAGCTGGGATCTTTCTAATATTTTGTCTAGTCTTAAATTCAATATGGGAAATTAATACCATAAATGAAAAAGAGGAGGATACAAAAAATGCTGAGCCAGAGATAGAAGAATTTAATGATAAAAATAAAGGGAAGCTAAACATTTTACTAAAGTTGATATTGGGTATATTTCTTTTAAGCTTTGGATCTAATATTTTAGTAAATGGTTCCAGAACTCTAGCAACTCTTTTTGGGGTGAATGAAATCGTCATCGGTTTAACTATTGTTGCTACTGGAACATCTTTGCCAGAATTAGTAACTTCAATAATTGCCGCATTTAAAGGTAAAACAGATCTTGCGATAGGAAATGTAATAGGAAGCAATTTGCTCAATCAACTGCTAATCTTAGGTAGTTGTAGTATATTTTCAGGATTTAAGGGTTTAACAATTGAGCAAAGCCTAATAAAAGTTGATCTACCATTTATGCTTTTAACTACATTCGCTTGCTTGCCAATTTTTTGGAGCAAAGGAAAAATCTCAAGAATTGAGGGATTTATTTTGCTGAATCTCTATATTTTTTACATACTCGATAAGATACTTTTTTTAAATGGATTTAATTATCTTTTTGAATTAAGAATTTTTTTATTTATGTATTTTTTATTACTAATAACGTATCTCTTTGCTCAAGAAAAATTCAAATTTTCTAAATGATAATTGATTAGCCATACATTGTCACAAATTCTTCTGAAATAGTTGGATGCAAAGCCATAGTAATATCAAAGTCTCTTTTTGTTATACCTGCATTTAATGAAATGGATACCATTTGAATAATCTCAGAAGATGTTTCTCCAAACATATGACATCCTAGTACTTTGTCAGTAAGTTTATTCACTACAATTTTTAACATGCATTTTGATTTATTCTTTTTAAAAGTATTTGACATTGGTGTAAATTTACATTTGAAAATTTTTATATTTTTTTCAGAGTAAATCTCTTTCGCTCTTCTCTCACTTAAGCCAACGGTTGCAATTTCAGGAATAGTAAAAACTGCCTTAGGGATATATTCATAATTAACTTTTCTATTTTTGTTATTAAAAAGATTATCTGAAAACACTCTTCCTTGCTCTATTGCTACTGGCGTTAAGTTAGGTTTATTGACTATATCACCCACTGCAAAAATATTAGCATTGCTTGTTTGATTAAGTTGATCTACATCTAAATAGGCGCCATCCATCTTTAGATTTAAAAATTCTAAATTTAAAGGCAGAAGATTTGGTTCTCGACCTGTAGCAATAAGTATGTTTCTAGTTTGCATCTTATTCCCTGAGTCCAAGGTGGACTGCAAATATCCATTACTACTTTCTATAGACTTTAATTGGGTTTTGGTCATTATATTTATTCCAGCAAGAACTGTAGCTTCTTCTAAGCATGAAGATAAATCTTCATCAAAACCATTAAGTAAACGTTCCCCTCTAATTAATTGAGTTACATCAGTACCTAAATTTTTGAAAATTGAAGCAAATTCGCAAGCAATATATCCCCCTCCTACTATTAATAATGATTCAGGAAAGCTATCCAATTCAAAAATATCATCGCTTGTCCATGCTAAATCTATTCCTGGAATATTTAATTTCTTTGGTTTCCCCCCAACTGAAATAAGAATTTTTTTTGAACTTATTTTTTTTAGGATTTTTTTGGTCTTTGGACAAATTATTTCTAATTCATTTGGGGATATAAATTTTCCCAACCCCACAAAAACTTTGATATTCAATTTATCTAAAGAATTTTTATGTAAATTACTTAATCTTGATACCTCTTCTCTAATATTCTTCAGCAAAATATTTGATTCAAAACTAATGCGCTCACTTTTTAATCCATATCCTTCAGAAGAAGTTATATCTTTTTTATTTCTAGCTGCATAAACCATCAATTTTTTAGGGACACATCCCCTTATTACACAAGTTCCCCCTACTTTATTTACTTCAATAATTGCAACTTTTGCTCCATAACTTGCAGCACGTTTAGCCGCCGCCAGTCCCCCTGATCCAGCGCCAACAACAATTAAATCAAATTGAAATTCCAAGACTTTTTTTAATCAATTATTATATTGTAAGTTTATAACTTAAATTCAAAGAATGAATGAGATTTTGACATGGCAAGATTTAAGAAAATTCCAAATTGAAGATCTCGATAGAGTTAATGGTATAAATAATTCCTACTCAAATTTAAGATTATTTAGTTATTCTGAAAAAGATGTCATGGTTACCTTATATAGGGATAGACATTCATGGTGTCCTTATTGTCAGAAAATATGGTTATGGCTTGAATTTAAAAAAATTCCATACAGAGTCAAAAAAATAAATATGTTTTGCTACGGCCAAAAAGAAAGTTGGTTTCTTAATAAAGTCAGTTCAGGCAAATTACCTGCCATTGAGTTTAAAGAGCAAGTTATAACTGAAAGCGATAACATCATAGCTTTCTTAGAAAATCAATTCGGGCCAATAGGATCTTCAATAACATCAAGTAATTTTAAAGAAATAAGAGAATTAGAAAGAGAAATTTTTAGATCTTGGTGTAATTGGCTTTGCCAAAAAAGCTTTAATTTTATTGATAACTCTTATAGAAAAAAAAGATTTAAAGAATCTATTTCTAAATTTAATGAAATCTTGAGCAAATCAAAATCAGGTTTTATTGATCCATCAATATCTAATTCATTTAAAATAAAACCTGGTCTTGGAGATATAATTTTTATTCCTTATATGGAAAGAATGAATGCATCTTTAATTTATTACAAAGGATTTAATTTAAGATCTAATTACCGATATGTAGATAAATGGCTTAGTCTTTTTGAGAAGGAAAGCACTTATAGAGGAACTCAAGGAGATTTTCATACTCATTCTCATGATTTACCACCGCAAATGGGTGGATGTTACAAAGAAAGTAATGAAGAACAGATCGCCCTCTCGAAATTAATAGATTCTGGGGAGGGTCTTGGTAATTTTGAACTTAATATAAATTATGATTTAAAATATTACGCTAAAATTGCTTTAAGAAGGGTAATTAAGCATAAAGAAAATTTAATTCATGCTAACCCATACGATAAAAAAATCTTTGATGAATCATTAAGGTCAGCCCTTACACATATGATTATAGGGGAGGTGAGAGTCCCTGAAACTATAGGAAGTAGATCTTTAAAATATTTAAAAAATAGAATATCTGTTCCAAGAGATATGCCAGTTATTTCTGCAAGATTATTTAGGCAATCTTTAAATAAAATAGAATCACTTTGTAAAAATAACGAAGAAGATATAATCCCTGTAAAGCATCGATATGATCAAGATCCTTCGAAATTCATATTAAATAAAGATTATAAATTTTTTCTTGAATCAATTTGAAGTAGATCCTTTATTTTTTGTACTTGACTTGCAACGTTGGGATCACTTGACAATTTTTTTTCAACTTGTTCAATAGCATACATAACTGTGGTATGGTCCTTACCACCAAATTCATCTCCTATTTTTGGAAGGCTTAGATCAGTTCCTTGCCTCATGAGATACATACCTATTTGCCTTGCCTGACTTACTGGCTTTCTTCTGCTTGAACTAACTAATTCTTCGGCTGAGACTTCAAAGAAATCTGAGACTTTTTTTATTACCTGCTTAGGTGTAACTACTACTCCAACACTATTTGGATCAAGCATTGGAGCAATTGATTGAACAGTCATAGGTAATCCAGTAATTGACGCAAATGCCACTGCTCTTGTAAAAGCACCCTCTAACTCTCGAATATTTGAGGAAAATCTCCCTGCGATAAATTGAATCAAGTCTCTTGGTAGATTCATCCTTTCTTGTTCAGCCTTTTTCTGAAGGATTGCCATTCTAGTTTCTATATCAGGAGGTTGGATATCGGCTATTAATCCCATAGAAAATCTGGAGATTAGCCTTTCTTGCAATTTAGGTATTTGACTTGGAGGCCTATCACTAGCTATGACGATTTGTTTGCCTGCTTCATATAAAGCATTAAAAGTATTAAAAAATTCTTCTTGCGTATATTCCTTACCTTCCAAGAATTGAATATCATCAATTAATAATAGATCTACCGATCTATATTTATTTTTAAAAGCATGCATTCCATCTTTTCTTATAGATTGAATTAAATCACTACTAAAAGTTTCAGTTGAAACATATAAAACTTTAGCTTCTGGATCAATTTCTACACGATAATGACCAATTGCTTGCATTAAATGAGTTTTACCAAGGCCAACACCACCACAAATAAATAATGGATTAAATTCTCTCCCTGGAGACTCTGCTACTGCTAAAGCTGCGGCATGTGCCATTCTACTATTAGGGCCTACAACAAATCTTTTAAATACATAACGTGTATTTAAAGAATGAGATTTTTTTGATCTATTAGCTAAATTATTACTCTGGCTAGTAGAAAAAGATTTTGTCTGAGAATTAATACTTTTTTGGCTTACTTGATTAGGAATATTTGAATTATTGTTATTGATATTATTTTCAGACTTAAAAATTACTTTTACATTATGTCCACAAATTTCTTTTGCAGCTTTTTCAATTGTTTGACTATAATTTTTTCTAAGCCAATCACTTGTAAAGTTATTTGGAGTAATCAAAGTTAATAAGCCATTTTCAAAACAATTAAATTTAGCTGGCCTTATCCAAGTTTCAAAGGAAGGCTTACTTAAATTCTTTTGAAGTAATTGTTGAACTTCTGCCCAAATAGGATTAGTTGCTTGCACTAAATTTATTCAATAGATATTTAATCTAGTAGGGATTTAAAGATTGGTCATTCTCAAATCATAAGATCACGATAAATTTAAAATTTATTAACAATGCACTTTATAAATTTAAAAAAAAAAAAAAATAATTCATTTTCTAAGCCTTATAATAGTTCATACTTTTTTAGTTTTTTTTTGGAAAAGGCACTGCTCATACTTATGGCTAAGTGGCATGCATATGGTCGTTGTAAAACCAGATTAGCAAGAGATATAGGAAAGATTTGTTCTGCAAAAATACAAAAAAAAATGACTGAACATACAGTTTCAGTTGCTAAATCTATTGAAAAAAAAGGTTTAATTGATATTTCCTTAGCTATAACTGGTCTTGGATTAAAAAAGAGTGAAAGATGGTCTAATGAATTAGGGGTTAAAAACTTTAACTTACAAGGTAAAGGATGTTTAGGAGAAAGGATGAGGAGACAAATTCTCATAAATCAAAAATCAAAACTAAAAAAGACAAGAAATATTATTTTAATAGGGACTGATCTTCCAGATTTCTGTCATTTGGATATATTAAATACCCTTACAAAACTTAAAAAAAATGATCTTATTTTAGGCCCATCAAATGATGGTGGATATTGGCTAATTGCATTTTCAGAAAAATTATTAACAACTAATTTATATTTACCTTTTATAAATATTAAATGGGGTAGCAAAGACGTACTTGAACAAACTATAAATAACTTTAGTTCAATCGAATTAGAATATGAATTTCTTCAAAGAAAAATCGATATTGATACAATAGAAGATATCGATAAAAGAAAATAATTAAGTTGCCTAAAATCTCAATTATTATTCCTACATATAATGAATCGAATCATTTACCATTACTTCTTTCAGATTTATCAATATTCAATGAGGGAATTGAAATTATAATTGTAGATTGTAATAGTAATGACAAAACTAGGGATATAGCAAATATTTATGGAACAAATTTACAAAAATCCCCAGAAAAGAATAGAGGGTTGCAATTAAATATTGGAGCTAAAAAAGCGAAAGGGGAATGGTTAATTTTTATACATGCAGATTCTAGGCTTAGTCAAGATTGGTTAAAAAAAGTGAAGTCGATAATTAGCAAACAGAAAAATTTTGTTTATTTTTTTGAATTCAAAATTAACAATAAAAAGATTATATACAGATTTCTTGAACTGGCGGTAAATCTTAGAGCCCTATTTTTCAAAAATCCATATGGAGATCAAGGACTCATAATTCATAGGAAAACTTATTTTAAAAATAAAGGGTATAGAAAAATTCCTTTAATGGAAGATTTAGATTTTACGAAAAGATTAAAGAAAAATTCACAGCTAAAATTGTTAACTACTCCACTTTTTACCAGTAGCAGGAAGTGGGAAAAAAATAATTTTATTTTTCAAGCATTCAAAAATTGGAATTTAAGGAGAAGGTGGTTAAGAGGAGAATCTATAAAATCTTTATATTTTGATTACTATAAAAATTAAACTAATTTGCATACCAAAAAGCACATTTTGAACCCCTTGGTTCCAGGACCCAACCTTGTTTTTTATAAAAAGAGACTACTTCGGCATCAGCAAAAAGAGTAACTTTTGATATCCCAATTTTTTTTAATTCTTTCAAGATATAATTCATCAATTCTTTACCTAAACCAAGTCCTTGATATACAGGATTAACAGCAACATCCCATATAGTTGCTTCAATAATGCCGTCCCCTGTACATCTTGCGAAACCTACAAGCCTAGGAAATTTTTCATCATGACGCCATAAACCTACTACTAAAATACTAAATTCTAAAGCTCTTTTTACTCTCCTTATTGGCCTTCTACTCCATCCAACAGTCTGTAAAAGTTGATCTAACTCTATAAGATCAAACTCCTTATGTTTACTACAAACAAAAATCTCTTTTTTATCTTTAAGGGTGAATTCGAAAGCATTCAAACCATAATATTTAATGAGCTCATCTTGTGAGAGAGTATTTGTTTTCTTAGTTGATGATCCCTTGTTTCTAAAAATCATTAAAAACTAGCAAATCCTTTTTCTTGAAGCTCAGAGAGTTGGAAATATAAACCCCTTTTAAGCCTAAGCTCTCTATGATTTCCTTCTTCAATCAAGGCTCCATCTTTTAAGACTAATATCTTATCAGATTTTTCAATAGTAGCTAATCTATGTGCAATTACTAATGCCGTTCTTTTATTCAAAATTCTTTCAAGATCTTTTTGCAAAGTCGCCTCTGTTGATGGATCCATAAATGCAGTAGCTTCATCCATTATTAAAATAATTGGATTTCTTATAGCAACTCTAGCTACTGAGAGAAGTTGCCTTTCTCCGGATGAGAGATTACCTCCTCTTTCCCTCAGATAAGTATTTAAACCATTAGGCAACTTTTTTAATAAAGTATCCAGACCCAATTCTTTACAAATATTTTCTAAATCTTGATTATTAATATCTGTATTTAATTTTAAGTTGTTGGCAACATTCCCACTAAAAATGAAAGTATCTTGTAAGACTACACCAAGCATATTTCTAAGTCTTGAAATTGGTATATCTTTGATGTCTACATCATCTATTAAAATTTGACCATTTTGAGGCTCATATAGTCTGCAAAGTAACCTTATAATTGTTGTTTTACCAGAACCAGTTGGACCAACAAAAGCTACGTGTTCTCCTGGATTAACTAAAAATGACAAATCTTTTATTACATGTTCACCCTCTCTATAGAAAAAATTGACATTACGAAATTCAATCTTACCTTTAAATTTATAATTCTTATTTAAGATGCCTTTATACATTTGTTGAGTAGAAAAAGAGTCTTTAATCTCAATTTCTTCATCTAACAATTCATTGATCCTCTCTACAGCAGTAAGTCCTCCTTGAATCTGTGTAAATCTCTCTGCTAACTGCCTTAAAGGCTCGAAGAGTCTTTGGGAATAAAGAATAAAAGTTGTTAATGTTCCTAAACCAATATTACCCGAAGTTACAAGATACCCTCCCACAGCCAATACCAAAGACACTGCTGCAAGAGATATCCATTCTATAAAAGCAGATATACTACTATCGTAAAAAATGGTCCCATTAACTGCTTTCTGATATGCGATACCTGTATTAGAAAATTTCTTACTGTTAAAAAATTCTCTCCTAAACATCTGAACTACCTCTAAACCTTGAAGGTTCTCTTGGAAGTCAGAATTGAGTTGTGACAACTCCTCCCTTACTTGATAATTTGCTTTTCTATAACGTTTTTGAAGCCAAATAATAAAATAGGAAACTGGGATTTGAGTAAAAAGAAGCAAAACTGCCAAACCTTTATCTATCGAAAGCATCGTCAACGAAATAACAATAAGACTTACAAAATCAGCAATAACTCCAACTGCCCCACTGCCAAAAACCTCAGCCAAAGCATCTACATCATTGGTAAGTCTTGTCAACAATTTACCAACAGGCATTTTATCGTGAAACTTCAGAGAAAGAGAAATGGAATGATCGAAAAGCTCCCTTCTAATCCTTGCTGTTAATCTTTGTCCAACGGATTGGATATTATATGATTGATAACCTTGCAAAACTAATCTAAATAGAACAGTTATGAATAAGGTAATAGTAATTAGATTTATAGACTGACCAAAGATGGTTTTGCTTAGCCAGACATTTGTACTCTCATTTTTTAGGATTGTTATAGCTTGACCAACCAATAATGGTTGAATTGCTCCTGCGAATGAAACTGGTATCAAAACTATTAGAATAAGAAAAATAGTTTTTTTATCATTAGTTAAATATCTACCTAACTTTTTGATTCTATTAAAATCATTCACAAACATTTATTTAAATTTGCTTAGTTGTTTTAGAAGATTCTATTGATAAAATTACATCTCGGAGAGGATTGCTATCTAATCTAATAGATAGAGGATTAGCAATTAACCTTGCAGTTGAATAAAAAAGATCGTCAATTTTATTTAAACCGTTTTCTTTAAGAGTCTTACCTGTTGCGACCAAATCAACAATGGCTTCAGCCATACCCGTAATAGGGCCAAGCTCAACTGAACCCGTTAAATGCACAATCTCCACTGGTATATTTAATTCATCAAAATAGGCTCTTGCCGTTTTTGTAAATTTACTTGCCACTTTACAGTTGGCTGGGAGATCGGTAGGTTTTAGATAATTACTAGTATTTTTTACTGCAAGGGACATATAGCATCCCCCAAAATCTAAATCAAGTAACTTAGCTACTTTTAATTCAGATTCCTGTAATACGTCATATCCTACAATTCCTAAATCAGCTTGACCGTAACTTACATAAACTGGTACGTCTCCATTCCTTACCAATAAGGCTTTTGCCTTTTTACATTTTGATTCAATAGTTAGTGATCTATTGTTTTCTATTAGTGCATCAGAGAAGTCTAATCCTGCTTTTTTAAAAATTAAAATTGAATCTTTTAACAGAGCCCCTTTAGGTAAAGCTATAGTAATCATAGATCAATTTTTACACAATCTGTTAATTCTAAGGTAATGATGGGATTTAATAAAGACCAAAAAATAATTGGGATTAGAGTTTTAAAGGATAATGTCATTTGGGTATGGAAAAACGATAACTCAGCAGTTGTAGTTGATCCTGCCCTTTCTCAACCAGTAATAGAATACCTAAAAGCAAACAATCTCGATTTAGAGGCTATTTTACAGACACATCATCACTCAGATCATATTGGAGGAACTAGAGAGCTTATTAAAGAATGGCCGAATGTAAAAGTAATAGCCTCAGTAAAGGAAAAAAATCGGATACCTTTTCAAAATTTATCTGTCAGCGATGGAGACAAGTTACGATTATTAAATAAAGAAGTTCAAGTAATCGAGGTAATAGGACATACAATATCCCATATAGCTTTCCACTTAAATAGTGAAGTTCCCGTTCTTTTTATTGGAGATACATTATTTTCGGCTGGATGTGGAAGAGTCTTTGAAGGAACTTATAACCAAATGTATAATTCTCTAAAAAAAATAAAGTCACTACCAAAAAACACCCTTATTTATTGTGCACACGAATATACAAAGTCAAATCTTTTATGGGCATTAGATATTGAACCAGAAAATAAAAATTTAAAAAAGAAACTCATTGAAGTTGAAAAGAAAATATCTTTAGAAGAACTTACAATTCCATCCCTACTTAAAGAAGAGATGAAAATTAATCTTTTCTTAAGGGCAGATAATTTAAAAAGATTTTCTTTTTTAAGAGCGAATAAAGATTCATGGGTTTAAATTTAAATAAATACAATTTATTAAAATGTCTTCAATAAAAGTAATTAAGACTTCAAATGCACCAGAACCAGTTGGACCATACAATCAAGCAATAAAAGCAGGAGGGTTCATCTATTGTTCTGGACAAATAGCTATTGATCCAGTTTCAAATAAAATAAATTGCCTAGGTAATATCAAAGAGGAAACTACTCAAGTTTTAAAAAATCTTTTTGCTGTTCTTGATGCAGGAGGTGCGAAAGCAAAAGATGTTATAAAAACAACTATTTTTTTAACTGATTTAAAAAATTTTCAAACTGTTAATGCAATCTACAATGACTTCTTTATGGTAGATAAACCTCCCGCAAGAGCATGTGTTGAGGTTTCTTCTTTACCAAAAGGCGTTTCAATTGAAATAGATTGTGTTGCATTTCTAGATTAATTTCTAATTATTTAGAAATTTGAAATAAGAGTCAATAATGCATCATTATTATATAGATTATTAGTTAATAATTCTTCTTTGATCTATGACAGCAGCAAAGCTAAATATAGACGAACTAGAAGCAGGATACCCTTTATTTTGTAAGGCTCTAAGATTGTTAATTTTAAAAGGCAATTCACTTAATGATATTAAGAAGACGGTTTGTTGGGGTCATCTTGAAACATTAAATAGATGTCTGCCTGGAAGGTATAAAGCTCCTACTTACCTAATGGCTTTAATCAAAAGAGATATAGATAAACCTAATAATTTTAATTAATCTTTATTTTTGAGTAAAAACTATCTATTTGATTAGAAAAATCCTTTTCTGATGATGTTAGCTTTTCTGAATTTAAAAAAATTGTGATACTTACAAAAGTATTACCAAAACTAATATTTGGAAATATATTTTTCTCTTTACATAATTCATCAATCATTTTCATGAATTTACTAATTTTTGAATATTCCTCAAACTCAAATCTTTTTTCAACTCTTGGAGGTGATTCTCTTTTATTCCACATTAATATTTTAATTAGATTCCCAATTATCAATAATTCCGCCAATTGTTAAATCAGTTTGAACTTCTGGATTAGGACAAGCAAACCTTGCTGCCGAACCGCTTGCAGTAAAAACGAAGTTACCTTCTCTAGCTCCAACTGGATCAACTGCAACAACTTTTTTACCTCTATTATTCTCCAGAATCCTCAAATTCATATATCCCAAGCCTGCAACTCTCTGAGTACACACCATTCTTCCACAGACCTTCATTATTTCCAAAATTAATTACACCTCCAATTAAAGTTCACTTTCAGGATCCCAATGATCAATTATCCCAACAATTGTTAAATCACTTGGATAGGATTTACTACCTGCAGCCTCTCTTGCAGCGGAACTACCAACACAAATGACCCAATCACCTGGTTTACAACCAACAGAGTCAACTGCGACTTTTTGTGATGATCCATCTAAAACTACTTGTAAATGTCTATGTTCAAATCCAGGAATTCTATTGGTTGATACAAGTGGTTTAACCACCTTACAAATAAGCATAACTAGTGAGCCTCCTCTAATTTTTTATCAAAAGACATTCCAATAATATGAGCGGAATGTATATTGTCTCTATCTCTAATAGTAAGACAAGTATGCAACAAACCTTGATCAACTAAATTTTTATATCTAATTGATATCGCATTATTTACTCTCTTACAATCATTTATTGCTCTTTCTTTTGCTCCTGGCACTTTGCCAGAGTAATCAAATCTTATTACTACTGGTATTGGAAGATCCTTTGAGACATTCAACCCCTTAAAAATTTTCACTCCAACATCTAAATCTGGAGCTCCCTCTTCAACAGTATCTAAATGGGCAAAATAAGTTAAATTCCTTAAATGTACCTCTTTGAAGCCTATCCCAACTCCAATAAATTTCTCAGCATGACCAATATCTTTATAAGAACCTTTATAAAATTTTCTTACGTAGTCAATTTGGGAAATATTATTAACTATTAATTTAAAAATAAATTTATTTATTCCTCTTAGCTGATCCTTAGAAGATTTTCTATCGATAATTTGACAAATTTCTTTTTCAGCTTCTTCTTTTGAAAAATTAATTGTCGAATTATATATTTCTAAAGTTGAAATAGTTTTTTCTAAATCTATGTTACCGTCGCTGGTAGACAAATGAATCTTTAATGAGTCCGTATCAGTATCGAGGCCAATTAACATAAGGTCAACTGAAGCACCACAACAGAAACTATTTTCAACAGCCTCTCTAAAAGCAAGTAACTTTTTGCTCCCTTCCTTAGCAGCCAATTGATCATCACTTCCATGTGCAGCACATCCCTGATGCAGAGGATCAACAGAACTAAAATGATAAGTAACTACTTTTAAATATCTTGTATCTGCATGTGCTTCATTAGGGCTGCCCTCTCTATACCTTTTGTGCTCTGTCTTAACCCATCTGTTTACAGTATTTTCAATATCAAAAAGCGCTCCTGCATGAGATCTTCTTCTAACAGCGCTAAATGGAATTCTCATAACATATGCAACTGAATGAGCTAATCTGCCATCGGAGCAAGGAGTGATGTCGAGTAAATGAATACCACAATCCAACATAAATTTTTCAAATTCTTTTGCGCTCTTTCCCCCACTAGCACCATCTAAAGGGTCTTTTTCAAAAAAATCATCACTTAATTTTTCATGCTGTTTAAAAGAACACCAAGCATATAAAGCTCTCATATCCAAGGGTTTGACCCAAGATTTTTCCAATATATGAAGAGGTAAGTCTATACTCAAATTATTTTTTGCGATGCTTTGAGCTGTATTTATAAAATTATCATGGTGTTGAATACGAGCGATTTCTTTTAAGGTTGGAACGATGTTATCAAAATTATTTTTTATCTGACTTTCATATTGATATAGTTTTTCGTTCTGTAAAACATTTGTTAATTTATGAGTCTTTTGGGTATTTACCAGATTATTAAAATTATTAGTTTGCTTATGAACATTTTCTGTAAAAGTTTTCATCGGAGCCGTAGGACCCAATGTAAAGTTCTTTCTTTTAGCCAGTCCTCTCAAAGGCATTTACTTAATTAACCTCTTGCACCACCTGAGAAGGTTACAAGTTGCCCTTCTCGAGTATTCCCACTAGATCCAGTGATAAGAAAATCAGGCTCTTTCATTTCTTCATTTCTCTTGGTATCCATTACGGGCATTGCGCTTGTCTTTCCAGGTCTTGTAGGATTTCTTTTTCTTGCAGAAGCCCCTTCAGTACCTGTTACTCTATCTCCTCTATCCCAATCATCTCCTGTAATATTTAACCCAGCAGATTGACCTTCACCTGTAATTCTTGATTGCGCTCTATCTTTCGCTGAATCAAACTTTTTTGAATCTTTTTTTGGAGTTAAAAGGTGATTTTTGTTTTTATCAAACCTGAATTGTTCAGTTCCAGTTACTTTATCTACAGCCATATCAAATGGACCAGTAATTTTAGAACCATTCTCATATTCATTACCAGTAACTCCCTCTCTGTTTTTATCTGAGTATCTATCTCTTGAAGGGGAATTTACGGAAAAATCATCCCATGTTTTCAAATTTTTTCTTTCGTTATTGGCGTAATTATTTTCAGAAGAATGATTAGAGCAATTATCTCCTAGTTGATCTCCTCCAACATAAGGAGTACCAGTCGGATTTAAACAAGCACCTTTAGTAGCTCCAGTCAAATGACCTCCAATACCAGGCTGGAGTCCAGTAAGACGAGCATTTGAACTTCCTCCCAAATATACCTTGCCTCTACCTTTGGTTTCATTGACCAGGTTAGAATCGCAATTATTTACAATATCTTCTAATCCTGCGTATGGAGTACCGGTTACATTTTTGCAAGTACCAGGCTCATCACCAGTAACTTGATTAGACCTTCCGGTGAGCGTACCGCTAATCTCATTAGCATTATTTGAAAGACTCATTCCAACCTTCATAGCTTCAGGTTTTGGTTTAGACTTACAAAAGGTCTCATATTGTTGCGAGCCAATATATTCATCACCAGTAACATTCTTACAACTTCCGGGTTCATTCCCAGTAACAAATTCAGATCTACCAACACCAGTGCCAGTTAAGGCATTCCCATTTAATGTATTATAAGAGCCAACTTTCTCAGCAGATCTCCCTGTAGGATTTGATTCTGAACCAAGATATTGATCACCAGTTAATTTATGTCCAGATCCCGACTCATCACCAGTCACTAATGATGATCTACCCGGTAAGGAACCTGAAACTTTTAATCCATCAATAGTCATACTTTGCTTTACCTTCGATGGTTTTTTAAGTATTTCTCCACAATATTTACTCGATTGATTTGCAGAATTATATTCAGTACCAGTTACATTTTTGCAAGTACCTGGTTCATCTCCAGTAACCTTTTCAGATCTACCAACCTCATTTCCTGTAACTTTATTGCCAGAAGATGTTGATGTAACAGAAGCTCTAACGGGTTGCTTGTATTCAGATTTATTTTCGCAGAATTCGTTTGTAATCTCTACACCTAAGTATTGCGTCCCAGTAACATTTCTACATGTACTTGCTTCATTACCAGTAGTTTTTAACGATCTATTGGCTTGTGTTCCTGTAACAACCTGTCCTGAATTAGTTTCGCTTTTACCAACTTTCCAACTCGCATCAGCAATATTTATTTTAGCTCCATTTTTATTAGGGCCACATGGTCTACATTTACCATTTCCCTTTTTAGATTTATCACCAATTTTGCTTCTAAGTTCTCTTACTCTCTGAGAAATTTCTCTACTAGACAAATCTGGATCTCCTCTTCTCGCTAATGAAGCAGCACTATTATTTTGTTTAGAAGCAGATTTCCCATGTTTAGATTGTGCTTCTCTTCGAGCCAAAACAATATCCCTACTTGTATTTGTGATTGGTTTTCTTTTTTGACTTACTCTTCTTTTAATATTTTTATGAGCATTATGATTTTCTGCAATTAGAATATCTTCTTTGTTAGAAATATCTCCCTTTTTAATTTCTATAACTGGGATTACTTTTGATGAATTATTAATTTCAGTTCGAGTCCTATCAGAGGAATTAATAGCAGATTTTCCATGAGTTGACATTGCTTTTCTTCTCTCAATGACCAACTCTTTACTCGATAGTTTTGAAGAGGTAGACATAACTGGTATTTGTTTTTTAATTGATTTGTTCATATTTCCTACACCAGAAGATTTAGTCACCAAAGTTTTTATATCTTGAGATGATCGGACTCTGTCTTGAGTTGAAGAAGAATTTAATGCAGCTTTTTTACCACCATCGCTCATGGCTTTTCTCCTATCTAAGGCGATCTCTCTACTAGTTTTTGTTGACATAATCTTCAAATGAAAAAAATTCTTTGTAAAACTTTCTCCAATAAAAACTTAATTTTGAGAGGAGAAAGATTTTTTGAACTAAATAAGGGTCTAGTGTCCCTGAAAAACTACAAAAGCTGTACCTTGGCTTTGTGTGTAAGCATCGTAACCAATAATTCTTACGTGATGATCAGGATATGCTCTATGGCAAGCCTCTAATTCACTAACAATTAAGTTAAGATCTTTCTCCCCAAAGAAAGGGAGCTTCCAATAAGACCAATAGGATTGCATACTTCCAGTTGGATGTACATGCTCAATAACAGGACTCCATCCTTGAGCAATAATGTAGGCAATTTGATCGTATATTTCTTCCTGGGTCATCGGTGGTAAAAAACCGAATGTTTCCAGGGTGGCAACTGTTTGATAGTCACCAACTGTGCTCTGGAAAGGCATAATTAAATGATTTGTGAATGATAATCTCGTAAAAACGAGTTTTTTATAATTGAGGAGAAACTATTTTTCTCCTCTAGTTTGTATTCCAAGTTAGCCTTGAACGTCGAGCTTATCGACAGTATCAAACTCAAACTTGATTTCTTTCCAAGTTTCAAGCGCAATAGCTAACTCAGGACTGTGTTTTGCAGCTTCCATTAGGATGTCTCTACTCTCTTTTTCGATTTCGCGACCTGCATTACGTGCTTTCACACATGCTTCTAATGCAACACGGTTAGCAGCAGCTCCAGCAGCAGAGCCCCAGGGATGACCATGAGTTCCTCCACCGAATTGAAGACAAGAATCGTCTCCAAATATTGCAAGTAATGCTGGCATATGCCAAACATGAATACCACCAGAAGCAACAGCAAAGACTCCAGGCATAGATCCCCAATCTTGATCAAAGAAGTTACCTCTTGATCTATCTTCAGGAACAAATGATTCTCTTAGGTTATCTATATAACCAAGAGTAGTCTGCCTGTCACCTTCAAGTTTTCCAACAACTGTTCCAGTATGCAGTTGATCTCCTCCAGAAAGCCTCAAACATTTCGCTAAGACTCTGAAGTGAATACCATGTTTCGGATGTCTATCTATTACTGCATGCATAGCTCTATGAATATGCAAAAGCATGCCATTTTTACGACACCAGTTTGCCAATCCAGTATTTGCTGTAAATCCGCCAGTTATGTAATCATGCATGATGATCGGCATATCCAACTCTTTAGCAAATTCTGCTCGTTCGTATAGTTCTTCAGGAGTATTAGCGGTGCAATTTAAGTAATGACCTTTTACTTCTCCTGTCTCTTGCTGAGCCAGCTTAACTGCCTCGGCCACGAACTCGAATCTTTCTCTCCAACGTTGGAATGGCTGAGAATTGATATTCTCATCATCTTTAGTCAGGTCAAGACCTCCTCTAAGGCATTCGTATACAACCCTTCCGTAGTTCTTACCAGATAAACCTAATTTAGGTTTAATGGTACATCCAAGAAGCGGTCTTCCATACTTATTAAGTCGATCTCTTTCAACAACTATTCCATTAGGAGGACCACCGCAGGTTTTAATGAAAGCGATAGGAAACCTAATATCCTCAAGACGAAGATGTCTTAAAGCTTTAAATCCAAAAACATTTCCTACTAAAGATGTCAATACGTTTGTAATTGAACCTTCTTCGAATAGATCTAGAGGATATGCAATAAATGCATAAAAAGCTTCAGGATCACCAGGAACGTCTTCTATCCGATAACAACGTCCCTTGTAAAATTCAAGGTCTGTTAGAAGCTCGGACCATACTGTAGACCAAGTTCCTGTTGAGGATTCAGCTGCAACAGCTGCTGCAACTTCTTCTCGGGGGACACCTTCTTGACCTGTACATTTGAAACAGGCTAATAAATCAGTGTCTAAGGGTACATATTCAGGAGTCCAGTAGGTATCCCTGTACTCCTTTACCCCAGCGTCATACTTCTTACTCATAACGATAAATTTAGGTCTGTGTAGGGAAATTAATTACTCTGCAAAAATCAAAGTATTTTGCACTAGCTAATTAGTCCTTTTGACCAAGGAAATCGCCATTACCAAGAGCAGGTTCAACTTCTCTATGAGGACGAGCAATGATGTGAGCCGCAACAAGACCGTCGCCAACTCTCTCACAAGCATCAGCTCCAGCTCTTACTGCTGCGTTAACAGCACCAGTTTCTCCTCTAACTAAAACTGTGACATAACCGCCACCAACGAATTCACGACCAATAAGACGAACTTCTGCTGCCTTGGTCATTGCGTCTGCTGCTTCGATTGCAGGTACAAGTCCGCGTGTCTCGATCATGCCGAGAGCGATACCCATTGTTTCTGTAGCCATTGCCTACTAATTACTAAATGTGGAATGTTCAATTGGAAGAATGGTCCATTTAGTACTGATAAGTCAAGCGTTTTACACGAAAAAGTCTATTAATGTTTTTTGTATCATTGATAAGTTAAACTTATGACCCTTGCTACTATTGATATGTCAATACTTATGAAAATCAGTTAGAGCATCAAAACATACTCTTGTGTTAAGAAAAAATTTACATTATGTTATTTGCGTACGAGACAGGCCCTGTCTATTCAGGTGTGGAATGTTCAACCTTTCCTGTCTCCGTATCACGCTTTAAAGTAAGATTATAAATCTACTAACTTAAATATATTTTGAACATTCCCACCCTTACTATTGCGAGTGGAAATCAGAAAAAGGTATCTGAAATTTCTGAGATGCTGGACGTTTTATCATTAAAAGTCAAAAAACAGCCAAGTTCTTTGAATGTAGAAGAGACAGGCTTAACTTATTTTGATAATGCTTTATTAAAAGCTAAAGCAGCTTCCTTAGCAACGAAAACCTGGGCATTAGCTGATGATTCTGGTTTAGAGGTGGATTTTTTAGATGGGCGACCAGGCATTTATTCTGCTAGATATGCAAAAACTAATGTTGAGAAACTTAAAAAATTAATTAAAGAACTTAGTGATACACCCTATAGAAGTGCAAAATTTATTAGTTGTATGGTTTTGTGTGATCCTGAAGGTAATCTCATAAAAGATTCAACTGGTATCTGCTGGGGAGAAATCCTTAGAGAACCAAAATATCCGAATGGAGAGTTTGAATCTATTTTTTGGGTTAAAGAAGCTAATTGCGTTTATGGAGAACTCAAACAATCACAATTAAGTAAATTGGGAAGTAGGGGGAAAGCTGCCAAGAATATCGCTCCTTTTTTAAAAAAAGAAATTGGTTTACAATAAAAATTTTTAATAATTAGATATTTGTTCAATTGCTCTAATTGCTGCTGCAGCAGCTTCCTCTACATCCCCTTCTTTCCCTGCGAGAGTTAATCTGCCAAAAGCTCCAACTGCTTTAACATCTACAACTGTTATGTTAGATGCCTTCTCTGCTTCATTTGCCGCTTTTAATACATAACCAGCTGGTTCTGTTTCAAGAATAAACATACTCATTCCAGATTGAATCATAGATCCACTCCTATTTTGTCGATTTATCAAGACTGCATGATCAGGAGTTATAGCACGGATAACTTCTGTCCAACTTGTCGATGGTTTTGTTCTTTTTCTTACCTCACTTCCTATTGCATCTAAGACAACATCTCCAGAATGTAAAACAGTACTTTGATCTTTATGGTATAAAGCTAAAGAGCCGAATGCTCTCTCAACTATCATTTGGCCTAATCTCACGTTGCTTGCTTTTAAAGCAATATCAGTAACTCTGTGCACAGCCATTCCTGGGGAAACTTCCATCCACAAACATGAATCGCCAGGGATTGGTAAAAAACCTCTACTTACGGTTCCCATGTAAGCTGCCAATTGAGGTTGTAGAGAATCTAAAAAAACATAAGTCCTTAGTTCAATTTGTTCTACTTGACTTGCTTGTCTGGAAACTAGTGATTTTTCTGAGTCAGTCGTAATAAAACAGCTAGCTCCACTGGCCTGAGATTGCACCTCAGATCCGGTAACGAGAGAACTACCCTTTTTTTGTATTCCCCTATTTAAGCTAGAAGTTGGTTCCATTGACGCGACTATAACGGATAAAGGTTCTTTTTTTCTATTAAATTTACTTGCATGCTACCCACAAAACGATAACTTCAAATAAAAGATATGAAAATTTATGGGAACTTCTCAAAAAAAAGGGCTAGATTCTTCTTGTACTGAAAATGAATTAAGCCCTGATCAGACTCTTGGATTAGTGAGCCTAAGTTTAATGCAAAAATTATCTCAAAAAGACCCCTCTTTCAGCTGGTTAGAAGATGAAAAATCAGATAAAGCAAATCTTAAAAATCTTAGAGATAGACTAGAGTTAACTCAATTAGCTCTTAATACTGGAGCTCCTTTAACTACCTCAGAAATCACAATCTTAATTGGAGCAAAGCCAGGCAAATCGAAACTTGAGAGAGGTGGCTTATTAGCCACAAAAATTGCTAGAAATGTATGGAAGTTATCAAAAACTAGTCAGGGAAATTCCTTCTACAGGAATTAAAAATAAATTTTAAAAATTAATTTTAAAATTCTCATTTAAGTTTTTAAACATTCATATAAGTTTTTTAAATGTGTAAATTTTGTAAGAGAACTTATTAATTACTTTCTTAAATCTAAAAATTTATGCAAGCTTGAAAGACAAGCTCTAAATATTTTTAATGAGTAAAGTAGAACTTAATAAAGAATCAGGACCAAGAGAAGTTTTTTGTGGTCTAACTTCAATAGTCTGGCTACATAGAAGAATGCCTGATGCATTTTTTCTAGTTGTTGGATCAAGAACATGTGCACATTTAATCCAAAGTGCCGCAGGAGTTATGATTTTTGCTGAACCAAGATTTGGGACTGCTATTCTTGAAGAGAAAGATCTTGCTGGTCTTGCCGATGCCCATGAAGAGCTTGATAGAGTAGTAAATGATCTTGTTTCTAGAAGACCTGAAATAAAGACTCTTTTCCTGGTTGGTTCTTGTCCAAGCGAAGTTATTAAGCTTGATCTTGCAACTGTTGCCGAAAAATTAAACAAACGTTTTTTAGGTCAAGTGAGGTTTGTGAACTACTCAGGAAGTGGGATCGAAACCACCTTCACACAAGGTGAAGATGGCGCTTTAAAAGCTCTTATCCCATTAATGGAATCTACAGAAGATGAGAAATTATTATTAGTTGGGACATTAGCTAATAATGTCGAAGATAGATTCAAAAAGATTTTTAATAATATTGGGATAACTAATGTTGAAAGTTTTCCACCAAGACAATCAACTGAATTACCAATGATTGGCAAGAACACAAAGGTTTTGTTAACGCAACCATACTTAAGTGATACGGTCAGAGACCTTAAGCATCGTGGTTGTGAGATAATTTATGCTCCATTTCCTCTAGGTGTAGAGGGAAGTATTAAATGGTTTTTAGCCGCTGCAAAAGCCTTTAAAATTAATGAATTAAAAGTTCATGAAGTAATTGTGCCTTTTGCAAATAGAGCTAGGCAGGCACTAGAAAAACATACCAAAATATTAAGAGGGAAAAAATTATTCCTTTTGCCTGAATCACAGCTTGAAATTTCATTAGCGAGATTTTTACATAACGAATGTGAAATGGAGCTAATTGAAATTGGTACCCCTTACTTAAATAAAGATTTGATGGAGGCAGAGCTTAATCTATTACCAGATGATACAAAAATAGTTGAAGGGCAGCATATAGAGAAACAACTTGATCGTGTGAGGGCCTCTAATCCAGACTTAGTAGTTTGTGGGATGGGTTTAGCCAACCCACTGGAAGCAGAGGGGATCAGTACTAAATGGTCTATCGAAATGGTATTTAGTCCAATTCATGGAATTGATCAAGCCGCTGACTTGGCGGGGCTTTTCTCAAGGCCTTTAAAAAGGAATCAAATACTTACATCTAAAACATTAGCAACCCATTAAATTATGGAATTAACTCTTTGGACATATGAAGGACCTCCTCATGTAGGCGCAATGAGAGTGGCTTCATCAATGAAAGAAATTCATTATGTACTCCATGCTCCTCAAGGGGATACTTATGCAGATCTCCTTTTCACAATGATTGAGAGAAGAGGTCAGAGACCTCCTGTAACTTATACAACGTTCCAGGCTAGAGACTTAGGAGGAGATACAGCGGAATTAGTTAAAAGAAATATTAATGAGGCCGTTGAAAGATTTAAACCAAAAACTCTTTTAGTAGGTGAAAGTTGTACTGCAGAACTTATACAAGATCAGCCAGGAGCTCTTGCCAAGGGTATGGGTTTTGATATACCAATAGTTAATCTTGAACTACCTGCTTATAGCAAAAAAGAAAATTGGGGTGCCTCAGAAACCTTTTATCAAATAATTAGAACTCTTTTGAAAGATAAGACAAGTGAAATAGATACCATTAATCCACAAAGATGGAAATCTTTTGGGAGGAGACCTAAAGTAAATATATTAGGTCCTACATTACTAGGATTTAGATGCAGAGATGATGTTATTGAGATTCAACGTATACTTTCAGAGCAGGGGATAGATACAAATGTTGTTGCTCCTCTGGGTTCAAGTCCAGATGACATTTCAAGATTAACTGATGCTGATATCAATGTTTGTCTATATCACGAAATTGCAGAAACTACTTGTGAGTGGCTTAAGCGTAATTTCGGAATGGAATATACCATTAACATTCCAATTGGTATAAAAAACACAATTAACTTTATTAATGAAATTCATGAAAAACTAGACCTCCCTTTAATGAACAAAGAGGACTTAGAACATAAATCAAAACTTCCATGGTATTCAAAATCTGTTGATTCAAATTACTTGACAGGCAAGAGGGTTTTTATATTTGGTGACGGGACTCATGCTATAGCAGCTGCTAAAATTGCTAAAGATGAATTAGGCTTTGAGGTCGTTGGTCTAGGAACTTACAGTAGAGAAATGGCAAGGCAAGTAAGAGCTACAGCTAAAGATTTAAATATAAAAGCACTAATAACTAATAGTTACTTAGAAGTAGAAGATGCTATTAAGAAAGCGTCCCCTGAATTAGTTTTAGGAACTCAAATGGAAAGGCACAGCGCAAAAAGACTCGGTATCCCATGCGCAGTAATAAGTACTCCAATGCATGTTCAGGATGTTCCTGCAAGATATAGTCCTCAAATGGGATGGGAAGGAGCAAATGTAATTTTTGATGATTGGGTTCATCCTCTAATGATGGGTCTTGAAGAACATCTAATTGATATGTTCAAACATGACTTTGAATTCGTTGATGGTCATCAAAGTCATCTAGGCCATACTGCTAAAAAAGCTCCTGATTTTAAAGAAGAAGAAGATGAGCGAAGCAATTTTAATATTCAAAAGGAGGGAGGAGTTATCTGGACAGAATCTGGCAAAGCAGAACTAACAAAAGTTCCATTTTTTGTAAGAGGTAAAGTTAAATCAAATACTGAGAAATATGCTATTTCAAAAGGTCTCCCTGAAATAAGTGAGGAGACCCTATACGATGCAAAAGCATTTTTTGGATAGTTAATACAAACAAATCGTTATTTAGGCATGAGTATTTCCACTCATGATTTAAACCAATAAACATAGAATATCTAGCTATAAACATATATCTTGTATCTTTAATCTTAATAAATAACTATTTGTTGAGAAATATATTTCATGGAGCTTATACCTGCAAGAATATAAATATTAACGTGTTAATTTCAGCTTTAAATGACAAGTACAATAAATAAACCTCTTGATGGTGAAGGCAGCGTTCAAGTCAAGCAAGATCCAAAAGTAAACATTGAAGAAGGTGCATTAGTAATAGCTGTTTACGGAAAAGGTGGTATTGGCAAGTCAACAACATCTTCAAACCTTTCTGCAGCATTCTCAAAATTAGGAAAGAAGGTATTACAAATAGGTTGTGATCCAAAGCATGATAGTACTTTTACTCTTACTCACAAAATGGTTCCAACTGTAATTGATATTCTTGAGGAAGTAGATTTTCATAGTGAGGAATTAAGACCAAATGACTTTATGTTTGAAGGATATAATGGAGTAATGTGCGTTGAGAGTGGTGGACCTCCAGCTGGTACAGGTTGCGGAGGATACGTAACAGGACAAACAGTGAAGTTGTTGAAAGAACATCATTTACTAGAAGACACAGATGTAGTTATTTTTGATGTTTTAGGTGATGTCGTTTGCGGAGGTTTTGCAGCCCCCTTACAACACGCTAATTACTGTCTAATAGTTACTGCTAATGACTTTGATTCAATATTTGCAATGAATAGAATTGTTTCTGCTATTAAAGCCAAAGCAAAGAATTACAAAGTCAGATTAGGTGGAGTAGTTGCCAATAGATCTAAAGATACAGATCAAATTGATAAGTTTAATGATAAAACTGGTTTAAAAACCATGGCTCACTTTAAAGATGTAGATGCCATTAGAAGATCAAGGCTTAAAAAATGCACTATTTTTGAGATGGAACCAACTGAGGATGTAATTGAGGTCCAAAATGAATATTTATCACTTGCAAAAAATATGTTAGATAATGTAGAGCCACTTGAGGGGACTCCACTTAAAGATAGAGAAATCTTTGATTTATTGGGATTTGATTAACTTCCCTAATCTAAGCCAACCAATTTTCTAGTTAATTCAAAAGTTTGTCTTGAGATCTCGGAGTCAATAATTCTCTGTGATAATTTTTGAGAAAAAGCTTTTCTACCAAACTTTTGGCGATTTCCCCAACTCCAATGAACTGCTGGTATGGCATATTCTTTAAAACTGGCAACTTGAGCGACTCTCTCTCCTGCTAACCTCTGTGATACATATCCTTTTGTAATGAATTTTTGAAAGATTGGAAATAAAAATCTAAACAGCCAGGGGGTATTCCTAAAAAGCTTTGTATCAGCGACACATCCAGGATACAAAGAATTAATAATTATTCTTTCTTTAGAATATCTTTTTGATAATTCTTGTACTGTAATCATATTGCATAATTTGCTATCTTTATATGCTTTACCAGGTTTAAATTTCTTTCCATTTGCCATACTGATTGGAGATAAAAATCCATTTTTAAAGCCGGATAAATTACCAAGATCAGCAGGAGCAGGTATTGGGATTCTTCCACCAAGCTCTGAATAATTTGCAGTCACAGTTCCAAGTACAGTTATTCTTGGCTTGAATTTGGTAGTTTCACCATTTAAATAAATTTCTTTCTCAGATGAAAAAATATTTTCTAGAAGAAGGTTTATCAAAAGAAAATGACCAAAATGATTAACTGCCATTGAGTTTTCAAATCCTTGAGGGGATCTTTCAGGCTTTCGTAATCTTGGTTTATAAACTGCTGCATTACAAATTATTGAGTTAATTCGATTTTTAAATTTTTTCATTATTTCACTACAACCGTTCCTAACATCATCCAAATCAGATAAATCAATTTCAATAAAATGAATATTTTTCATTTCGGAAACCGTCAAAAATTGATGAGCCACCTCTACTGCCCTTTTGTTCGATCGATTAACTGCTAAAACCTCCCAACCAAATCTTAATAATGGTTTAAGGGTATTTAATCCTACTCCTGAGGTTGTTCCAGTTATGAGAACTAAACCTTTAATGTTTTTTCCCACTAGCTAAAAAAAATTAATTTAAAAACTTAATAATAAAATGACTGTCTAATCATAATTATCTATGCCATATTACTCTGATTATGTCTTTAGTAATCATTTGATCTTGATCCTTCATAAATCTTTGCTCGCCCTCAAAAGAAATTAAATCATCAAATCTGCGACTTAGATTATTAAACCTTGATTTTTCATATAAATAAGAATCTTTAATTTCCTTCAACCTAGTTAATCTAACTTTCGAACTATAACCAATTTTTACTAAACTCACTACTGCTAACAGAGAAAAACAAACTTTAAAACCAAGATAAACAGAACTTAAAAAATCTTCTTTCTCATTAGGATTTAATTGTAAAAAAGAAGCTAGAGATTTTTTATCCTTAACCCTAATGTAATATAAAAATTTTGGCACATTTTTTTTTGATATTTTTAAAGACTAATATTTAAAGTCTTATTTAATTATTACCATAATTTTTTTGAAATTAAAAATAGTATATTACGTTCTACCTAAACTTATTCCAAGCCTTAAAGCCAACACTCCTGCATGCATAACTACAATAAGACTTAGTACAATAAGATTAATTGATTGAGTTGGCTCCATAATAAATAAATTTATTTTCTATATTCTCTACCCAAAAGTGAAAAATTGATACACTATTACAAAATGATGTTACGTAATTAAATCAAAAAAATTTTGAGAACAGATAATCAGGCCTTAATAATTTCCACATTAAAATTATCTGGGGTTGAACAAATGGCTTTAGATTTACATTTTTTAGATAAGACTAATTCTGATGATGAAATTCTTTTTACATTAAGATTTTATCATTGGGAAGGAGATTGGATTTCTCTTGGTTTTCATCAAAAATCAATTCCGCCTCATTGGGAAAAACTTGCACAGGATAGCATTATTCAAATAGTAAGAAGACCCTCAGGGGGAGGCGCAGTACTTCATTCTGGAGGCATAACATATGCTTTAACATTTAAAAAGTCCTCTTATAAGAACTTCAGTTATGACCTCGTAAATAATTGGCTAATTGAAAGTTTTAAAGAACTAGGTTTAAGTTTAGAAAGAGGAAATTCAGGAAAATCAAAAATAAATGAAAACTGTTTTGGAACATCCTATGCTTCTGATTTAGTTGATCAATATGGGTTTAAAAGGATAGGAAGCGCCCAATATAGAAAAAAAGGAGCATTTCTTCAGCATGGTGAAATTCAACTTAACCCTCCAAGAGAATTATGGAATAAGTTATTTGAAGAAGAACCTCCTCTAAAGATTAATTTAAATCTTTCTGATCAAGAAATTATTAAATATTTGATGAATTCATTTTTAGAAACCAAATCAAATTTAAAGATTGAAAATATCAGCTATAAAAAAGGAGATATTAAAAAATTATTATGACTAAAAATTTATTAAATATCTCCTTTCTTTTTCATTAATTTTATAATTCTTGGTAAATCAATTCCTAAAGGATATTGATTCTTATTATTGAATTTACTCACAAGATTCGAGGGTAAATTTAGGCCTAATTTATCAAATACAAAATAACCAATTTTATTCCTATCAACAATTCCTAAAGGTATCTCAGCATCATTGATTACTAGTATGAGGCCTTCATTTGTATTCTCTATTTTTTCTATAGCTCTCCATAATATAGTACTTGTTTTTACACTAGTAAAGTTGTTAATGGGTGTTTTAAATTCCCCAACAAGAGTTCTATCCCATTTTTTTACTGAAACAGACTTTAAAATCTTCTCCTCAATAAAGCCTTCCCATCTTCCACTATTAGTCAAAAACAAATATTTATCTTGGTTACCTTTTTTATTTTTGACTACATTATTTAACTCCACAAAAGTCGAATTGAATTCGATTCTTCTTAATGGCTTTAATTTAAGATCAGAAACTTTACTTAATTTAAGAATATTCTCAATTTTAAAAAATTGATTTTCAGATTTTGATGAATTAAAACCAAATAAACCTAGAAAAGATAGTAATAAACCGTAGTAAAGATTGATAGTAAATAAACATATAATTCCAAATAAAAAAACTAAAATTGATAACGTAAGAGTAAATTTATTTAAAAAATTTCTTCCTTTATTTTTACTCCCTGAAAAATACCAAATAATACTTTTTAATAAATTACCTCCATCTAAAGATCCTATAGGTAATAAGTTTAGAAAGGTCAGAAAAAGATTTAAGGTGGCTAATCTTTTAATGATATCAATAATTATTTGTTCGTAAGAGCCACTCAGATAAATTACCAGAAGCAAGATTAATGCTGTAAAGAAAGATAATAAAGGCCTTACGATAGCAATTTTTATATTACCCAAAGCTGTTTGACACTCTTTATCTATTTGTAAAATTGCCCCTAAGAAGTAAAAAGTAATTTTTTTTATTTTTACTCCTTGATTTATTGACACAAAAGTATGGAGGACCTCATGAAATATAATCGTGCTCAATAAGAAAAAAGATGTTAAGAAGCCAATTAACCAAGCTTCTTTGATATTATAAGTTTGTCCAGGAACTAAATTAACTTGATTAGAGATACTCCAAGAGAATAAAAAAAGTATTGCAAACCAATAAGGATGAATGTTAAAAGGAATTCCCCATATTTTAAAAATTTGCAGACTTCTCAAAAATAATCTCCAATATATTTACAAATAATATTAATCATAGCTGTAGGATAAAGATATGGATAAGAGAAAAACTTTAATTAAAATTTGTGGGATTACATCTATTAAACAAGCTGTTCAAGTAGCAGAATTAGGGACTAATGCTATAGGTATAATTTCTGTTAAAGAATCTCCTAGATATATTTCCCCAGAAAAGAAAAAAGAAATCTTCAAAACTTTAAAAGATTTATATCCAAATATTGAAAGGGTTTCAGTCGTAAAAAATTCCTCTATTGAATCAATTATTAAAAATTTTTTAGGAGAACCAAACGAGACTGTAATTCAACTTCATGGAGATGAGGATATCGATTACTGTCAAAAATTAAAACAGAAAATTCCAAGTATTAGATTATGGAAAGCTTTTAGAATAAAAAACAAAGCCGATCTTGAAAAGATCAAAATCTATGAAAATTTTGTAGATGCGATACTTTTGGATTCATGGAACAACGAAACATATGGAGGCTCCGGGAAGAAAATAGAACAGAAATATTTAGAAGATTTAAGTTTTAGCAAACCTTGGTGGCTTGCAGGAGGTGTTTCTAAAGAATGGGTATATGAGATAGTTAGAAAAATCAACCCAAATGGTGTAGATATTTCTAGTAGTGTTGAAATTTCTCCAGGGATAAAAGATATTAATGAGATTAAATTTATAATAGACGAAGTTAAGAAATATTAGATTTTAATAATTATTACTAGAAGATTGTTGTTTAACTAGTTCAAAAAATTCTTGCTTAAGACTTATATCATGTCGAAAATCACCTCTTACCACTGAATTTATCATGCTAGTGTTTGGTTCTTTAACTCCTCTCCACTTCATACAATAATGTTGCGCTTTTACTATTATGCCTAGCCCTTTTGGCTCACACAATTTTTCAATTTCATCAGCAAGAATCATTACAGCTTCTTCTTGAATATGTGGTCTAGAAAAAACCCAATCTGCTACTCTGGCAAACTTTGAAAGCCCTATTACTTTTTTACCAGGCTTTATTCCTATCCAACATTCTCCTAAAATTGGTACTAAATGATGTGAGCAGGCTGACCTCACTGTTATTGGTCCGACAGTATAAATTTCATCAAGCTTTTTATCGTTTGGGAAGCTAGTAACTTTTGGTTTTTCATGATATCTACCTTTAAAAACTTCGTTTATGTACATCTTTGATACTCTTTCTGCAGTCTCTTGAGTATTGTGGTCATTATCAACATCTATAACTAGAGATTTAAGAAGATCTTTGATTCTAGATGCAACTTCTTTTTCTAAAATTTCTAACTCGCCTGGATTTATAAAATCGGCAATATTGTCATTTGCACTAAATCTTGTACCTTTACTTTTAATACGATCTCTTATTATTTCAGAGATTAGTTTATTAGTAATTTGTTCATCAAAACTCCTAATATTATCGTTGGGTAATGTTGAAGTCATAAATTTCTGATCAGAAAAAATAATATGCAAACTTAATTTACTGTATCTATCTTGGACCAATTTGCTAACATATTATATCACATTCTTATGTTCAATCGGGTTCATTAATAGCTAAAAAAATCACTTTTTCTATATTGCAAGTTTATGGCATAAGATCAAAAAGCCCCTCCAGAAGGCATTAGAGTTAGATCCTCTATTATTTGATTATCTGGTTGTTCAGCGATGTAAAGGATTGTATTTGAGACCTTAGTTGAAGAAAGCATAGCTGATCTATCAAAATCTGATTTGATTGATTCAGAATCCCAAAGAGATGTACTAACTGAACCTAAAGTAATTGTGCAAGCTCTAATCGAATTAGATCTCTCTTCTTCTCTAAGACACCTAGTGTACATTGCAAGAGCAGACTTTGAGACACAATACGCACCCCATTCAGGAAATACATTATTAGAAGCATGACTGCTTATATTAATAATCAAACCGCCATTTTTTCGCATTGGGGGCACAATTAAACTACATATTTGAAAAACACTTGTAAGATTGATTTGGATTATTTCATTCCAATTTTTTAGTGGCATTTCTACTAAACTGCTATTGAAAGCAATACCTGCGTTATTTATTAAAACAGAAGGGCAACCATATTTTTTAATTGATTCTTTTACACACTTTTCTATTTCATTTTCATTAGATAAATCACACTTTAAAAGATTAATTTTTGACCGCGTTTCTAATAGATCATCTCTTAGAGTCTCCATCATCTCTAAATCTCTTGAGAGTAAAATTAAATCCCAACCAGCATTTGCAAAAGTAATAGCGGTGGATCTACCAATGCCTTTAGTGGCTCCTGTAATAAAAGCTAATTTCAATTTAATCAGTCGTTTGGGGTATTTCTTCTTGAATTTTTTCAGTATTTTTCGATTCAATAAATTTTCCCAATACCCTGAATTTTTCATATCTTTTTTCTAAAAGTTCCTCTTTACTCAATTCTAATAATTGATTTAGATGTTTCTCTATTGATGCTTTTAGAGTGTTGCCAGCCTCTAATGGCGCCCAGTTATTCCCTCCCGCAGGTTCTGATAAAACTTCATCTATCACACCTAAATCAAGAAGATCTTTGCCAGTTATTTTTAATGCTGTTGCAGCTTCAGATGCTTTTGAAGCATCTCTCCAAAGAATTGATGCACAAGCTTCGGGACTGGCAACAGTATAAACACTATGTTCAAACATCAATAATCTATCAGCTACTCCAATCCCAAGAGCACCTCCTGAACCACCTTCGCCAATAATAGTAGCAATAATTGGAACTTCAAAACCAAACATTTCTCTCAAATTTCTTGCTATCGCTTCTCCTTGTCCTTGTTCTTCGGCAGAGAGCCCTGCATATGCTCCTGGAGTATCAATAAAAGATAAAATAGGCAACCTGAATCTATTAGCATGCTGCATTAACCTTAAAGCTTTTCTATAACCCCCAGGTTTTGCCATGCCAAAGTTTCTAACTACATTTTCTTTCGTATCTCTGCCTTTCTGATGACCTAATAAAAGCACAGATTTTTTATTTATCGAACCTATACCTCCAATAAGTGCCATATCGTCTCCTCCGTTTCTATCACCATGTAATTCAATCCAATCATCACAAAACATTTGGATAAAATCCAAAGTACTTGGTCTTTGCGGATGTCTTGCTACTTGTATTTTTTGAGCAGGTGTTAAGGATCTAAAAATTTCAACTCTTCTTCTTGTGGCAAGTGTCTCTAATTGTAATAACTGTTGACTAACATCTACTTCAGAATCTCTAGCTAATTCTCTGATTTGTTCGATTTGCTTCTCAAGCTCTACAAGAGGTTTTTCAAAATCGAGAAGATAACGTCTTGCCATGATCAAACAGCTAGTACTTTTGGTTGCTTATCTAGGCCGATAGCGGAGAATCCATGTTTCATTGAAGCGGCACCAATAAACTCCATTTTCTCAAGCGAAATATTGTTTCTTCCCCAGCTAAAGTTTGTATGACATTTTTCAAATTCTAAGATCATCGCTTCTGCAAAACATGCAAACATTTCTCTCTGAGGATTTTGCATTTCCGCTAGTTCCATCATATTCCAACCGATATCATTGAAAAACTTTACTATACCTCCTTTTAAAACGTGAATATCATTACCTTTGAATTTTTCATCCAAATTCTTTGGATATCCTCCATCAATCATTAAACATGGTTTTTTAAGATTATTTGTATTAATTTCCATAGTTTTTGGCATACTTGCCACCCATACAACGATATCTGCTTCAGGCAATGCTTCATCTAAATTTTTGATAATTCCTCCATCTAACTCTTTTTGCAAAGATGCTAAAGGTTCTGGTTGCCTGGCGACCAGAAGAAGTTCCCTAATACCAGTTTTATTAATTAGCCATCGACAAACAGCGCTACCTATATCTCCTGTGGCTCCTACTACTGCAACAGTTGCACTTTTAAGATCAATTCCTATTTTTGGAGCATTCATTTCTAATTGTCTACAAATAACCCATGCAGTATGCGTATTACCAGTTGTGAATCTTTCCCACTCTAAGGAAGTATTTCTAATTTGTTTATGTTGAAGGAGATTGAAATTCTCGAAAATTATAGAGGTGAAGCCACCTAAAGCTGTTATATTAATACCTTTTTTTTGAGCTAATTCCATAGCATTCAATACTTTTCTTCTTGCCGTTTTAAATCTTGAAAGCATTTCAGGAACAAAACATGAATCAATGTAAGCACCCTCAATTGATATTCCTGTAGCACTTTGAACCTCTACACTTTCAACTAGTTGAGGAGGGGCTGTACACCAAACATCTAAATCACCATCGGCAATATGATCGAAGCCCAATATTGAAGCCTTTCTTTTTGCATCTTCAAAACTAGTTGAATGACCTATGAGCCCAAACATTGATTAACTTATTTGATGAAATCTATATATTGATATGAACAATAGCACAGAGCTTTGAAGTAAATTGATAAAAATTATTATTGATTCGGCTAAATAAATTTGTAAATAAATCAAACAATTGCTGCCATTGCCATTCTTGCGATTTCTCTATT
The DNA here is from genome assembly GCA_003279005.1 of Prochlorococcus sp. AG-347-J22. GTDB lineage: Bacteria > Cyanobacteriota > Cyanobacteriia > PCC-6307 > Cyanobiaceae > Prochlorococcus_A. The sequence continues at coordinate 109,475 of QCBY01000004.1, forward strand.
ATCTAAACCTATTTCAAGAAGTGTATCCTGATAAGCAATCATGAATTCTTCCATTAACTCTTCTCTATCCATAGCTAATACTGAAGCATCTTCAGCGACTTGATCTAACATCTTCTTTATCAATGGAAGATTCACCTTATTAGCTTCCATTAACTCTTGTTTACAAGTAGCTAAATTTTCTTTTAACCATTCTTGGCCATAATTTAGATGAAGATATTCATCTTTAACAACGCCCTGAGTAATTTTTTTCGCAAAAGGATCAGCAACTCTTATATAAACGTGGTATGCAGAAATAGCAAAAGCCTCAATCAAAATTGCTTGTATTAATAAACATGTAGTTGTCTTACCATTCTTTAAAGCGACTTGAAAATTGCCATGTAATTTGGAAAAAAATTCTTTAGCAAAAATCATATCTGCTTTAACACCAAGATTTCTTCCACATGCAGTAAAACCTCTTTTATGTTTAAGCTCCATCTTTGCCAGTTTGGTTAATTCCTCTATCTCGTCAGGAATAAGCGTTGCTAAAGAAATGTAATTATCATGAGCCTCTTGTTCTCCTTCAATAACTATTGCATTAATTCTGCTGTAAGCATCCTTGTAAGATTCAGTAGTAAAGTCAGGCAAATCAAAAGAATTGTCATCAATAACATTTCCTAAGCTTGTGTTTTTATTAGATTCGAGTGTTTGCATGTCAGTAATCTTTAGCTTATTAAACATAAGTTTTACACAATTATAGTGAGATTATTCAAATATGATGAAAATAGTTTCAATTGTTAAACCATATTTTAACTAGGAAGTCTTTATTTAATTTTTAATTAGGCCAATCTGAGTTCATCAGATTTAAGATTAATTTATACCAATGATCAACTAACAAAGTTTTTAAACTTCTGCCAAGCTCTATGGTCGAACCTTTGCTATCTCCTATAACTCCAGACTTACTTAGATCTTCTGTAAGCCAGGCCATTGGAGCATTACCTTCAAGGCTCCAACCCTCAGGAATTTGACTTTGAATTCCTTCACATGGTCTTTCTTCTCCAACAAGTTCAGATTTTAAAGCCATCATCAAACTCGTTTCAGCTAAAGAGGCATGCAATCCATTCTCTATTTCTTTTTTTGTTAATAATTCACTTAATCCATCAACACCACTCCATAAAAAACATGGAAAAACTGAAAGATTTGGAGCAACACTTCTTAATTCCCTTGCTGCTGTATTTAATAAGGAAATTTGCCCTCCATGTGCATTAATCAGTATCAATCTTTTAAACCCCATATCAGCTAATTGAATTCCAACTTCCTTTATCATTAAAGTTATTAGTTTCGAGGATAAAGAAATAGTTCCATCAAATCCCTTATGTTCTGGAGAAAAACCCAAATATTGCGTTGGAAGTTTTTTTATAGGTTTGTTTGAGGGGATCAATTTTAAAACTTCACAAATGATCTCATCAACAAAAATACTATCCGTAGCTAAGGGTAAATGGGGACCATGTTGCTCTACCGCTCCAAACGGCCAAATAATTGTAGATCGGATATCTTTTGAAATATTTTTAACCTCTGGCCAAGATAAATTTTCAAATTCACTTGGTATTGATTTAAAGTTCATTATTTTTAATTGTGAGTACTAAGATTTAGGATATGTTAATAATAAATTACTTTAATTTTACCAATGAAGGTAGTAAGTGATAACGATGCCCAAAATGATAAAGAAATCAAGGGCAACAAAAACATTGTGAAGAAACCTATTCAAGTTCTTCACATAAGTAAAAAAGATACTAACAGTGTTAAGGAAGAACCTTTAGTTGAGAATCAAAGTCTTTCGGAAGAGAAATATGCAGAAAAAAAATCTATAGAGCCTCAAAGTATTGCTGTTCATGTAAAACAAGAAAAAGAAAATTTTTCCACAAACATTAAGTTTGAAAATCAAAGTTATCAAGAGCTATCAAAGCCCATAAATTATAAAGATGAAGATCAAGATTTTGTATTAGAACGGAAGGTTGATGAATTTGATTTTGATGAAAGTGCTTTTTTAGAAGCCTTAAATGAAAATGAACCTATTGGGGCAACAGGAGAAACAATCAAAGGGAAAGTAATAGCATTAGAGAGTGATGGATTATATATAGATATTGGTGGTAAAGCCCCAGGTTTTATGCCGAAAAAAGAATCTAGTTTAGGAGTGATAACGAATTTTAAAGAAAAATTTCCTGTTGGTCTTGAAATAGAGGTTTTAGTTATCAAAGAACAAAATGCAGATGGGATGGTTACTGTTAGTTCCAGAGCATTAATTCTTAGACAAAGTTGGGAAAGAGTTTCTAGTTCTGCAAAAAACGGAGAATTAATTAAGGTCACAATCAACGGATTTAATAGAGGAGGACTTACCTGCGATGTGGACGGATTAAGAGGCTTTATTCCGAGATCTCAACTTGAAGATGGTCAAGATTATCAATCCTTAGTAAGCAAAACTATTAAAGTTGCATTTTTAGAAGTTAATCCAGAGTCTCGAAAACTTGTTTTATCAGAAAAAAAAGCCCTCTTAGTTTCAATATTTACAGATCTAAAATTAGGACAATTAATAGAGGGTGAAGTTTTAGCAATAAAACCATATGGCTTCTTTGTTGATTTAGGAGGAGCGAGTGGGCTTCTTCATCAATCTTCCATAACAAATGGATCAATTCGTAATTTAAGAGAAATATTTGTGGAGGGTGAACGTATTAAGGCCCTTATCACTGAAATTGATCTGGAGAGAGGGAGAATTGGTTTGAACACTGCATTATTAGAAAACTCTCCTGGAGAGTTAATAGTTGACAAGGAAAAAGTTATGATTGAGGCATCTGAAAGAGCTCTAAAAACTAATACACTTTTCGATAAAAAAGATTCAAAAAATGACTCTTAATAAAACAATTTCTCCAGATCAAAACTTAAAAATATCAGATTGGGAACTTGACTTTTATTCAAGACCCATTATTGAAAAAAATGGTAAAAAAAGATGGGAATTAATTATTTCATCTTCAAAAAATTTCAAAACAGAGGACATTTTTCTTTGGAATAAAATATGTCCAGCAAACGAAGTGAATTCCATATGGCTTACCAAATCATTAAGTGAAGCTCTTGATGATGCAGAAAAAAAAGGTTGGGCAAAACCATCAAAAATTAGATTTTGGAGAGCATCAATGAAATCCATAATTAAGAAATCCATAGAAAATCTTGGGATTGAGCCTCTAATCAGCAGAAGAACTTATGAATTATTTGACAGAATCGAATTTCTCGAGAGAGAGGTTTACCCTTTTGAGAAGGGATATGTTAGAGGAGTTTTAGCTCCAACATTTACATCTAAAATTGAAAATGATGCTACACCTTTGCCAGAGGCTGTGAGAGGTGACGCTTTAACAATCTCGGAAATATCTATAGAAGAATTAAAATCTGCTCAAAATTGGCCTATTGAATTTGGAGATATTTTTCCAATTCATGAATCCTTAAAGGATGATAAACCAGTACCTGGTCTTAGACTTTTTAGTAAAGAAAGATCACTGGCTCTCGCGGCTTGGTTTAGCAGTTTAGAACCAGTCAAGCTACAAATTGAAAAAAACCAACTCATACTTGAAGCTTCCGGAGATAATAAATGGTTAATAACAGATTTGTCAGAAAAAGATGCTAAGACGGTAAATTTTAAATTTTCTCAAACTAAAAATGATTCTTTTGGTTATCAGTTTATTTCCATACAATCAACTCCTTTTATTGAGGAATTCGCAGGATTCTGGATTTTAAGAGATGTAGAGTTGATTTCATAAAACAAATTCTATGATTAGTGCCCAACAAAATTTTCAAGAAAATGAGTTAGTCATAAAAGATAAAATTTTAAAATATTTTTTATCGCCTATCCTTGTTAAAAATAATTTTAAACATGCTTTTTTTACAAAAACAAGTTCTAAAATCAAACTTTCACCTTTGTCGAAACACTTTAACAAAAACTATATTAATTGTGTTTTAAATCAAATTCATAGTAATAAGATAGTTTTTGGATCAAATACTCAAGTGAATGAAAGAGTCGATGCGGATGGCTTGATTAATGATAAACATAATCAAAATTTATGGATTTACACAGCAGACTGTATGCCAATTCTCTTTGCTGATAAAAAAAAAAGATGCGTTGCTGCGATACATTGCGGGAGAAAAGGTTTAGAAAATAAAATAATAAAAAATCTTATCAAAATCTTTAATAATAAAGGTTGTTCAAAGGCTGATATACTTGTTGCGATAGGACCATCAATATCGAAAATAAATTATCTCATAGATAATAAAACTCTACAAAATTTTCATAATCAAATTGCTCAAAAAGAAGAAGTCTCAAGTTCAGAAGATGAAAGGATTACATTAAAATTGAAACCCAAAAATTCAAATCCTTTAAATCTAAAAAAATATGCTCATATTCAACTTTTAAATGAAAATATACCCAATTTAAATATTGATATATCTAATATATGTACATATGAATCAGATAATAACTTTTATTCTTGGAGAAGATCTAAGACACCTTATCGGCAATGGAATTTTATAAGTCCATAATTGATTATTAATTCCTACAAGTTTCTTTAGTTAAGTTTTTTGAATTTAATAACTCTGACATTTCCTTAGTCTCATTTATGTTAAAAACTCTAGCAACTAATATATTTTCTTTAGAACCCATTGGTTTTATTTTGACTTTACTTCCTCTTGGAAATTCCCTCTTAAGTAAATTAAATGCTAATTCTTCATCCTCTACATTATTTGAATCCACACAAAACAATTTAATTAAAAGATCTCTATTTTGATCTCCAACTAGGATGCTATTAAAATTTTTTATCTGAAGTATTTCGGCAGAATTAGTTCTAATTGGATTTGCAACAATTAGAAAAATAATAATTAAAAATGATAAAAATTTTTTCAATTTTAAAGGGAACAATAGTTTAAATTAATATGATAATTAATTTTAAATTTTTACTAATTTACAAAATTAGTTTTCAATATTAACGTAACCCACCATTTGAGCGTTGCTTTTTCCAGGAGGAACCATTGGATAGCAATTTTCTCCTCTTCTTACTAGAACATTAATCAAGGCAGGACCATCAAAATCTAAAGCAGATTTAAACTCATCTTGTAATTGTTTTCTGTCTGAAATTAAAACCCCTTTTACTCCAAATGATTCTGCGAGTTTAACAAAATCAGGTTCTCCACAACTCATATCCGAGGAAGAGTATCTTTCATCATAAAAACTTTCTTGCCATTGTCTTACCATCCCTTGCCAGCGATTGTTTATAATAATGATTTTAATTTTTAAACCATATTGAGATAAAGTACCCAATTCTTGTATATTCATCAAAACACTTGCATCTCCAGCTATACAGATAACTTCTGCATTAGGCATGGCGGTCTTAACTCCCATAGCAGCTGGTAATCCAAATCCCATAGTTCCTAAACCAGCACTACTAATCCATCTTCTTGGAGCATTTCTTAAATACTGAGCAGCCCACATTTGATGTTGGCCCACGTCTGTTGTTATATAGGCTTCCGGATAAAAATCCCTAATTTTCAAAATAACTTCTTGAGGATATATATCACCTTCTTTTGGAGGAACAAATAAAGGGTGCTTATTTTTCCAACAATTAATTTTTTCTAACCAATTTTTCGTATTACAAACATAAGATGACTTATTTTCTAAGAATTTTTCGTTAATTTTTGAGAGAGCCAAAGCAACATCAGAGACAATTGCAACATCAACACGTCTATTTTTATTAACCTCTGCTGGATCAATATCAATATGAATTACTTTTGCAAATGGAGCAAACGTATCTAACTTTCCAGTGACCCTATCATCAAATCTAGCTCCTACAGCAATCAAAAGATCACATTCTGTTACTGCAAAGTTTGCATATGCAGTTCCATGCATCCCTAACATTCCAACTGACAAAGAATCCCTTTCATCAAATGCCCCCTTTCCCATTAAAGTGGTAGTGACTGGAATATGATAATTCTTAGCTAATGTTTCAACTCCCTTATGAGCACCTGAAGATATCGCACCACCACCAACATATAATAAAGGTTTTGAAGATTGTTTTATCAATTCAATTGCTTGGTTGATATCAGATTCGTTTATTTCTCCATTCCT
>QCBY01000005.1 GCA_003279005.1 Prochlorococcus sp. AG-347-J22
ATTTGCATCTTTCAATTACATCTAAAATAACAGCTGATGAACTTGCTTCATCAGAAGATAATTCTTTTGAACGGAGAAAAGGAACTTCAGATCCATACTGTGTAGAAATATTTGCAATTTCCTTATCATCTGTGGAGGTAATACATCTGTCAAATAAGCCAGACTTTTTTATAAACTCTATAGACCAGGCTATTAGCGGTTTTCCGTATAGTGGTAGTATATTTTTTCTTTTAAGGCCTTTAGAACCTCCTCTAGCAGGAATAATTGCAATAAACTTTTTTTTCAACCTAAAAAGACATGTATTTGAATTGATTTTAATATTTCGAAGGAAAAACCACTTTATAGAATTACATTTAGTAGCATGTTTTTTGATTTTTATTTTTATAAAATTATTTATAAATAATTTTCAAAATGTCTACGAAGTTTTAACAAATATTTTATATTTATATTTTATTTTTATTAATTAAATTAATTATTTTCCTTAAAAATTGAGATACCTTTCATAGCTGTAATTTCCTTAGGTATTGGTAAAGATGAAATAGTTTTATTCTTGTATAAATCTATTATTATTTTTATAAAGTTTAAACCGCTTAAATGAGTCCATGGATATCCTCCACCAAAACGTGGGTTGAAATCAATACAGTAAAATTTTCCATTTTCATCTTCTAATATATCACAATCAAGATTACCAATATGTCTGAGGGAATTAGAAATTTTACAAGCGATTGAGGTCAAAGAAGAATTAATAATAACTTTTGCTTTATCTGTTTCCCCTCCACGCATGTAAATTTTTTTTCTCACACAAGAAGTTATATAATTACCATTAAAATCATTCAAAATATCAATTCCATATTCATTTCCTTTTATAAATTCTTGTAGGAAAAAGTCCTTACTTTGCTCTAATTGCATCAAATCGCTTTTTGAATTGATTATTTTAATTTGGTTAGAGCCACTTCCATATATAGGTTTTCTAATTATTGGGAAAGTTAAATTTTTATCATGAATATTAGAATATACAATTGGCGTATTTAAAGAGTTAGAAAAGCAAAAATTCTCAAACTTAAGTTTATTCATGCACGTCTCAACTATATTTTCTGAGGGAAGAAGAATTGAAGCTCCTGCTTTTCTAAAAATATCTTTATTTTTAGATAAAGGGATAATATCGAAGTCTGATAAAGGAATAACTAGATTAATTTTATATCTATAAATTAATTTGATAATTTGGTCAATGTATTTTTTTTTATCTAGATTTACAGGACAGGTTATGTGAAAATTGAATCTTTCATCTACCCAAAACGAAGATGTCTCTCTAACACAATCGGATAAATGAATATTTAATTCTTTCTCTTTTTCAATAATATCTTGTAGAAATTTAATAAAATAGGTTCTTCGTCCTACATTAGTAAAAAGAATATTCATAACTTTAAAGATTCGGTCTAGAAATCAACTTTTTGCTAGAAGCATACTCTATTAAATTTTCAATCACACCTTTAAGATAGGGAGTAATGTCTTTAACACTTGAGCCAACATGTGGAGATAAAAATGCATTTTTGAAATTTAAAAATTCATCATGGCCACTTAAGTTATTTTTCCCGCCATATGGAACATCGCTGGCAAATCCCTTAATTGAATTTGTTTTAAGCACATTTAATAAATCAACTTGATTAATAACTTCTGCCCTTCCAACATTAATCAGATATGGACATGGACTTTTAATTTTTAGGTGTTCACTATTAATAATATTCTTCGTAGATTTATTAAGTGGTAAAGCGATAAAAATTAAATCACTTTTTTTAAATAGTTCTAAAATACCGATATTACATTTCCCAATTTTCTTCTTTCTAGAAAAAATATAAACTTTGTTTTTAAAAGGTTTTAAAAATTTATAAATTGCATTATTTATATTCCCAAAACCTACAAATCCAACAGATTTACCTATTAAAGTGTCTGTTTCAAATCTTATATTAATAAAATCTTTATTGTTTCTATTTCTCTCTAAAAGTTGTTCACTATGAATTTTAGTTTTTTTAAGCATACCTAATGCGAGAGAAATAGCATGTTCAGCAACAAAATCAGAATGTGTGTTGGAATTACCAATCTCTACGCCCAACTCAGTAAGTAACTTAATGTTTAATTCATCAACTCCACTACTGGGGGTTTGAAACAACTTTAAATTATTCGTCGAATAAAGAAATTCATCAGAAACGTTATTACCTAAAACTACATCAGCCGTTGATGCATATTTTAAAAATTCATTATCATCAAAAACATTTGGATAAATTATTTCGTAAAAATTCTCTAAGGCTTTAAATAGTTGATTTTTGCTTCTCTCATTAAATGGTCTTAGAAAAAGTAATTTTAATTTATTCATTGAATTATCATATTTAATTTTCTAAAAATCAAATTGAACAAAATTGGATTTTTAATATCAAGGTCATATTAAAAAAAGAATTTATTCAAACTTAGCGTAATTACACAGATGACTAATTCCTTTTTTAAATTTTTCATTAGGTATTGCGAGTGAAACCCTTACATAATTATCCCAATTTTCCCCAAAATTGACTCCAGGTGTGCATGCCACCAAAGATTTTTCTAATAAAGATGTTGCAAATTCATCTGAGTTTAAACCAGTGTTAGATATATTTATAAAACTAAAAAGTCCTCCTTTACTTAAACTTGTTGATAAGAATTGATTATTCTTAATCTCTTTTTGTAAGGTTTCATGGTTGTATAAAAGCTGATTATTATATTTAAAAAGATAATCTTTAGGAATCGATAAAGCTTTTAATGCCGCCCTTTGCGTAAAAGGGGCAACATTAGTATTTATATGCTGCTGTATTTTGCATATAGTTGGAATCAATATTGAAGGTGCCACAAGATAACCAATCCTCCATCCAGTCATACTGAATGCTTTAGAGAATCCATTAATTGTTATTGTTTTCTGAGATAATCCATCAATAGAAGCAGTAGAGAAATGTTTTTCTTTGGAAAAATTCAATAATTCATAGATTTCATCTGAAATAATAAAAACTTCATAGTCTCTAGTAATTCTCTCTATCTCAATCAACTCTTCATAGGAAATCATTTTCCCTGTTGGATTATGCGGACTATTTAAAATAATTATCTTAGTATTATTATTGATTAGTGAACTTAACTTTTTGAAGTCTATTGTATAGTCTTCAGTTAAATCGATATTATTTATCCTACAGTTTGGTTCAGCTAATTTTATTTGAGGGATATAACTTGGATAGCAGGGAAGTATATTAATAATTTCATCTCCAGGTTCGAGTATGGCTGATAAAACAAGAGATAAAGCCATTTTAGAACCAGGTGTAATAATTATTTGATCAGAATTGACATAAATATTATTTTCATTCATTAGCTTCTCAACAATTGCCTCTCTAAGTTCTATCAATCCCATTGGATTAGAATATCTTGTATAGCCTGCTTTTATTGCGTTAATTGCTTCTTCAATTATTGGTTTAGGCGTAGGAAAATATGGCTCTCCTAAACCTAAAGAAATAATATTTTTACCTTGTCTATTATATGTACTAGCTAATTTACTAAATTTAAGCTCTAAGGAATCTTTAATATCACTTTTTATTTCCATTAAAAAATATTTTTTATAAGTTTAAAATTCAATTAATTAATATTGTTGAATTTAATACTAATACTAGCAAGTGATAGTAATCTTAAATAATAAAAATTTAAAGTTTGTTTAATTCTTTTTTCATTTGCTAAATAATATCTTAAGAATTTATCTAATATATATATTTAGAAATAAAGTCATTAAAGAAAAAATAAGATTACAGCTACCTCTTAAAGATTTATTTTCTAGTAATGGTTTATTTTTTAAAATTGCCGAAAGTATTGTACAAAAAATATTTTAAATAAGAAGAAATGGTAGTCCGATATCTCTTCAGAATTAGTATAAGATCATTTTAATAAGGGAACTCCAATATAAGAATATTGAGCTCTACTTTAAATATTGAATTATAGATAAGTAAAATCAAAGATTAAGATTATAAATTTAATAAATTATTTTTAGTATGATAATGCTGATTAATTAAATCCAAAAAAGATGAGTGTAATTATCATTGCGGAAGCCGGAAAAAATCATAATAAAGATTTAAATTTAGCATTTAGATTAGTAGATGCTGCTAAAGAAGCCGGCGCAGATGTTGTTAAGTTTCAAGCTTCAATATCTAGTGAAGTAGTTACAAAAAATGGGATAATGGCTCCTTATCAAATTAAAAATATTGGGAAACGTGAAAGTCAACTAGAAATGATAAAGAAAATAAATCTTGATTTAGAGGATTTTGAGAAAATAAATAATTATTGTAAAAAGAAAGAAATAACTTTTTTAGCAACAAGTTTTGGTGAAAGTGCAACAAGATATTTAAGTAATTTAAACATGCCTTTTTGGAAAATACCTTCTGGAGAAATTACAAACTTGCCATATTTAAGAGAAATAGCAAGTTTTGGTAAGCCAGTCATTATGTCAACTGGAATGGCAAATTTAGGCGAAGTAGAAGCAGCCTTAGAAATCCTAATTGCAGGAGGGTTAACTCGAGAAAAAATTACTATTTTGCATTGTACAACTGAATACCCAACTGCCTTTGAGGATGTAAATTTAAATGCTATGAAAAGTTTATCAACTGCTTTTAATACACCAATAGGTTATTCTGATCACACTCTTGGTATAGAAGTTTCAATAGCTGCAGTGTCGTTAGGAGCATCAATTATTGAAAAACATTTAACTTTAGATAATTCTTTACCAGGACCTGATCACCGAGCAAGTCTTGAACCAAAGGAATTTAGTTCAATGGTTAGGGCTATAAGAAATATTGAAATATCAATGGGGGATGGAGTAAAAAAAGCGGTAACAAAAGAACAAAATAATATTCCTATAGTTCGTCGATCTATAGTTGCCAAAAAATCAATAAAAGAAGGAGAGATATTTAGTGTAGACAACATTACAGTAAAAAGACCTGGGGATGGAATTTCTCCTATGCATTGGGACTCTATAATAAACACACCTTCAAAAAGGTTTTATGAAGTTGATGATTTAATTTCATGGTAGTGTAAGAATTATTCAACCAATAATGATATCTAATTTAAATCATAAAAAGATTTCTTAATTAATTTGGATAAATCTGTTAATTTAATAATTTCAACAATTTTTTTTGAACATCCTGCATTGCCATATGGGCTTACAGTATTTTTCACCTTTAATTGAAATTCTCGTGTATAAATCTTTTGAATTGCCAGAGATATAGAACTTTTACTACCATTACAATCAATAATGCTATCAGCACGCATTCTTCCTTTTTGTCGATCTCCAATATTAATTGTGGCTTTTTTAAAATAGGGGATTTGAGTAATCCCACTTGAAGAATTGCCAATTACACCGTCAACATATTGCACTAAACTAAAGTACTTTTTTTGACCTAAAGACTTAAATACATATGCATTAGGAGTTACAGAAACAAATTTATTAATAAGTTCCATAAAAGCATTACTTCCAGGATCAGCATTTGGCATAGTAAATATAAGAGTCGTTTTGGATAACTCTGTTAAGGCTCTCAGAAGATTTCTTAATTGAATTGATGATTTATCAATATCTAAGGTTTCTGGATGGAATGTAATTAGTAATGAATTATCTAAAAAAGATATTTTCAATTCTTCTTCAATTTCTTTTTTGTTCAGAAAAGTAATTGATTGAATTGCATCAATACTCATTCCTCCGAAATTAAAAACTCTTGATGGATTCTCTCCCAATTGAATAACTCTTTTCCTATATTTTTCATTAGCAACAAAGTGTAAGTGTGAAAACTTCGTAATTGAATGTCTAATAGCTTCGTCAATCGCACCTTCTGTAACCTCTCCGCCATGAATATGAGCTATTGGAATACGCTGAAAACATGCTGGAATTACAGCTGATAAAATTTCATATCTATCACCTAATACTACTAATAAATCGGGTTTAATTTTTTTGTAAATTTCAGAAAATCTGTTTATTCCTAATCCAGATGCTTTTGAGATGTTTTCGGTATTATCAGAATCCAAATCAAGAAATACTTTTTCATCAACTTTAAAACCACTCTCATAAATTTCACTTATAGTTTCACCATGTTTTTTAGATAAATGTGTTCCAGTAACCAATAGTTTGAGATTTAACTCAAAAGATAAATTAATCTCATTTATTAAAATTCTTAAAAGACCAAATTCTGCTCTTGAGCCTGTTACTAAAGCAATAGTTTTTGACAAAATACTTCTAATATTTTTACTATAAATTGAGGATAGCACACAAAAAATCTAGAATAAATCTTAGCTTATTAAAGAAAATATGCTCCTAAAATATTAATTAATTCTTTTGATAATCTTTTCCTATGAAATAAACAAGATTATTATTTAGTTATTAATAAAAACTCTTTTTCATTGATTTGTAGTAAAGATTCTTCTAAAATTTTTAATAAAATTCATTATTTTGTATCTAAAAATCTTTAAAAAATTAATAATCATTTTCATTACAAATTTTTCTTTAAGATTTGTAAGAGGAATTTCATAAATAATGCTAGGGATATAAACAAATCCAGAAATCCAAGAATAATTACTAAAAGTTTTTATATTATTTGCACCTTTTAAAATATTGAATTCTAAAAAATTATCAAAAGTTTGCTTTGCATTTATTTTTAATCCGAAATGAGTAGGTTGAGTAGGTAATATTCGTGCAGAAAAATTACGTTTTGCATAATATTTTAAATAATTTGAATCAGAGATTAAAATAGTATTCTTATTGATATTAGACTTAAGAATCATTAATATATTTTTAGTTATTTTATTTTTATTTTCAATAAGATAATCATCTCCAAGACGTAAGTGCAAGACCTCATAGCTTTTGGGCGAAGGTAAAGAATTCTCTAATAATTTTCTATATTTACTCTTAAGTTGAAAATTTTCATTAATAAATTTTTGAAAATTTCTTGCGTAAATATTTGATAAAGGTAAGCAACCATTTGTCATTATAAATAAATCTTTCTTTTCATTTTTGGCAGCTTTAAGAATAAAATTTTCCATTTCAAGCGTATTCAAAAAAATATGAAAATTTATTGTCGAAGAATTTTTATTTTTCAATTCAGACTTTTTTACCATAATCTGTGATATTGGATGATTTCTAAAATCTAATTCGAATGATATGTTATGTTTTCTACAGATCTGATAAAGCTGAAATGTGCCTCTAATTAAATCTCCAAGACCCCATATATTTGAATGAATTGATTGATCCATATTACTAACTTTTGTACTCCATACACTTATTACACGTATAGAATTATTTGCCATAAATAAATTTAAATTATGCTTAATCTTTGTAAATTTAATATCATATTTATTTGCTAGATTATTAAATAGTTTCTTCGTCTCTTTACCCTTTGTAATAGAAACTTTTTGGTATATTTGTGTGATTTGTATCTATCCCTTTTAAATTAAATATTTCACAGTTTTCTACTTATGGAGAAAGTCTTTAAATTGAGCAACATTTAATTTTATCAATTTTGATAGAGAATGCTTACAACAAAAATAACTTATGTCCTAGCAAACTGGATAAAGGAGTGGCGGAAATGTAGAAATGAGGACCCTACTCTAGATGATTGTTTAAAATTTGTAGAATGGAAATCTGATAATTATAATTTAATAAATAGTGATTGGATGATATTTGAGAAAATTCTTATTTATGAAACTGAAAAAATTTAAGACTCTTATAAATTTAATTTTTCATGTTTTTAATTATTAGAAGTATTTTTAAACTTTAAAATTTCTTAAAAAAACAAATCATTAAAATTCTCGTATGGATCGATCAGAAAGTAAATCAGCATATTTACCGATTTACTAAAAATCTCAAAAGTAGTAATTTATATATGTTGAGTTAGGAGGCAATCTAAATGATTGATAGTCCGCCTGAAATTTAGTAAATTTACAAATATAGGAAGCGTATTCCTGACCAAGGGATTAATCGAAAAGTAAAGTTCATCAATTAGTCTGATAAGACTTCGCTCTATAATTACCAGCGACAAAAAGGAATAAACTTAACGAAAATAATCCCATGCCTCACATATTTTAAGCTTATGAATAAATAAACTTTAAATATGTTTTATAAAATCCTGTAAGTAGGAAATAATAATTTTTAAAGAGGGCTTTATTTTAGCCCTCTTTTCTTTTGATTTATTTATTTACTAATTAAATTATTTGATTACTTTAATTTTCTAGGGGAAATAAATTATATTTAAAAGATGAAAGAAAAAAATTTGTTCCCCCCAATAGAACCATTAAAAAAAGGTTTTTTACAAGTTAGTAAAATTCATACTATCTATTGGGAAAGATCTGGTAATCCAAATGGTAAAAAGATATTAGTAATTCATGGTGGTCCTGGAGGGGGAAGTCAGCCAAGATATAGACGATATTTTAATCCAGAAAAATTTGATATTATTCAATTTGATCAAAGAGGTTGTGGTTTTTCAAGACCTTTTTCAGAATTAATAGAAAATACAACAGATGATTTAGTAGATGATATTGAAAAATTAAGAGTAAGTTTAAAAGTAGATTCTTGGCATTTGTTTGGGGGCTCATGGGGATCTACACTTGCCTTAATTTATGCAATAAAAAATCCATCAAGAGTTATAAGCTTGACCCTAAGAGGAATATTTTTATGTCGAAAATTCGAACTACTCTGGTTTTATCAATATGGTGCAAGTGAGATATTCCCTGATGAGTTCGAAAAATATATTTCTGTAATACCTAATAACGAAAGGGACAATTTAATAGCATCTTTTTATAAATACCTAACATCTAATGATATTCAACTAAGATCAAAAGCTGCTGCAGCATGGACAAATTGGGAGCTATCTACAAGTCATCTTATTAAGAAAGATATTAATGTTAGTAAAAGTAAAACTAATTCATTCTCAGATGCTTTTGCAAGAATAGAGTGTCATTATTTTATTAACAATATCTTCTTAGAGGACAATTTCATTTTGAAAAATATAAAAACTATTGAGTCAATTCCAACAAAAATTATTCAAGGAAGATACGATATAGTTTGTCCTGTTAGGAGTGCTTGGGATCTTAGTAAAAAATTAATAAATTCAGAGTTGATTATCGTTGATGATGCTGGTCATTCTATGAGTGAAAAAGGTATCACAATAAAATTACTAGATTCAGTTGAAAAATTAGAAAGTTTATAGGTAAATTTAATTGAAAATAATTTTATTAAGATTTAAAGTCCATTATCTTCAATATTTTGGGCAATACTTCTTAGTAATTCAACAATATCTGAGTCATCACATTCTGTGTCTTCTTTAAGCAAAATGCACTCATCTCTAATACTCACATTAGTACTCCACCAGATACCAGAACTATTAGTATCGTCCCATTCAAATCTTTCAGCCATTACTACTAAGAATTAACTTTAATTTCTTCTTCCATATTCGTATTTTCTTTTATTTCTTCTTTTACTTCTTCTGGCCATTCAATATCAAATCTTGCATACTCTTCAGTTGCAAATCCTTCAGGATGAAGCTTACAAATTTTCATTCTTTTAACAAAAACGTGATCGACTCTTTTTTCCTTATCAGGAGTAACCGTTCTTTCAAGTTCAATAATTTCAGTAAATTCTGTTGATTTAAGCTCAATTGTTGGTTTCTTCATGTTTGTAATGATTTACACTCATACATTAAAGCTTGCTACTAACGATCGTGGATTACTAGTTGTAACTTATTTAACTTGAATTCTTTTGAAAAAAGAGTTTTTCAAAAACTTAGTTTTTAAGAACTTTCAAAATTTTTTATTATTCTAAAATTAATTAAATTTATAAACCAAGATTTAATTCATATTGAAAATCTCTTTTTTCTTTTAAGTTAATTTTTTTTGGATTATTTTTTCTTTTAATTAATGGCCTTTTCCTGGATCCGTGTTTTAAATAAACTTCTTTTGAAATATCCCAATAACCATCTTTTTGAGTTATTTCTTGCATCTTTTTTCTTGCAATTTTAGTGGTTTTCTGTAGGTCGATTATAGGTTTTATATAATCAAACTTTGAAAACTCACTTGAATTGAATTTTTCCATCAACCAAGGTTCATGAATAAAATTATCTGGATAATGTTTTAACTCAGGAACCCATTTTCTAATAAAATCCCCTTTTGGATCATGATCTTTCCCTTGTTTTATAGGATTATAAATTCTATTTATATTTATAGAGGTTGTCCCTGATTGCATTTGGCATTGATTCCAGTGAATTCCAGGCTCATAATCAATAAATTTCCTGGCTAACTCTGAACCAGATTCTTGCCAGGGTATCCATAAATTATAGCTTGCAAAAGACATTAACATAGCACGCATTCTGAAATTAAGCCATCCATTAAAATTTAAAGATCTCATACAAGCATCTAAAAAAGGATAACCCGTTATTCCTTTACTCCATAATTGAAGTAAATTATTATCTTTTTTTCTGATTTTTTGGAAATATGGATGAAATTCTTTAAATTCTAATTCAGGTTCACTCTCAAGTTTTTGAATAAAGTGACAATGCCAGGTTAATCTACTCTTAAGCATTTTGGAATTATTATTCTGAATTAAATTTGCTTTATAAAAAATTTCTTTTAAAGAAATACAGCCCCAACTTAAATAAGGAGATAGTCTTGAACAGCTATCGAATGATTTATCTGGGCTTGAAATATCTTTTGAGTAATAATTTAATTTGTAATTGAAAAAGTAAGTCTTTCTTTTGAGGCCATTTTTTCTGCCACCCTTTAGGCGACCTTTACATAAGTCTTCCTTAAAGCAAAAGTAATCATCTGGAGGTATTTCGCCTATATCAATTTCTATACTATTAATTTTAGATGGTTTTATAAATAATTCCCTCTCCATATTTTGTTGCCACTTTTTAGACCAATTATTTCTATTTAGATTTCCTCTGAATACAGAAAATTGTAAATACTCTTTCCAAATTATTTTTTTATTTGAAGCCCATTTTCTAACTTCTTGATCTCTCTTATAAGTAAAATAGTCTCCAGTTTCTTGATGACTATAAATTCCTTTTATATTAAATTTATGTGATATTTTTTCGAAAATTTCAATTACTTTTCCTGTTCTAACTATTAAAGGTTGTCCAATTTCTTGAAGTGCATTTCGAAGATCAATAAGACATTCTTTGCAGAATTGCCATTGTCTATCTGAATGAGTTTTTTGCATCCATATTTCTTTCTCAATTATATAAAGGGGAATTATATCTCTATCTTTTAAAGATTCTACAAGAGCTTCGTTATCGTCAATCCTTAAATCTTTTTTAAACCATAAAATATTTATTTCTTTCATAATAAATTTTTTTTTTATTATAAAAGAACTTTTTATTTCCTATGAGTTTTGATTTAATTTTTTTTCAATTAAAATAATAAACAAAATAACAATTTGTATATTTAATAATAAAAAATTAATGCTAATTTCAAATACTTTATGGGAAGCTAATTATGAGCTTGCCATATTAAGCTTAAAATCAAAATTTGTTCAGGGTCTAAAAAATGGAAACCTTCCAAAATTTATATTTCAAGAATATGTAGCCCAAGATTTTTTCTTTTTAGAAAGTTTTTCTAGAGCATATGATTTAGCAATTTCTAAATCTAGAGATAAAAATTCAATAAAGGTTTTAAGTCAACTTTTAGATGGCGTATCAGAGGAATTAATACTTCATGAGACATATGCAAAAAAATGGAATATTGATCTAACAAGTAATTACATACAACCTGCTACTCGAAATTATACTGACTTTTTAGAGGAAGTTTCTAAAACACAAAGTGCTGTTGAGATAATGTTTGCAATGACTCCTTGTATGCGTTTATATTCATGGATAGGTAAGTCATTATCAACCAACGTTTTAAATAATCCATATAAAGAATGGATAATAACTTACTCTGATGATAGTTTTGATAATCTAGCTAAATCTCTTGAAAATCTTATTGATTTTTCTAAAGAGATATATAATATTAATCAAGCAAATTACTTATATAAGAGAGCAATGGAATTGGAATTAGAATTTTTTAACGCTTATTCGAATTACTGATAAAAAAGTGAATTTCTAAATTTTTAAAATAATTATGTATTCAAAAATTGCTCTTTCTATTGGTGGTAGTGACTCTGGAGGAGGGGCTGGTATCCAAGCTGATTTAAGAACTTTTATGGCACTTAATGTTCATGGATGCTCTGCAATTACGTGTATAACGGCTCAAAATAGTTTGGAGGTAAATTGCGTTGAAGCCGTTAAGAAGAATACTTTAATAAGCCAGATAGATACTTTATTCTCGGATTTTAATATTAATGCATTAAAAACTGGAATGCTGCTAAATGAGCGTATTATCAATGATACTGCTCTAAAATTAGAATCTTATTCTATCCCTAAAATTATTGACCCAGTAATGGTAACTAGAACTGGGTCTAAGTTACTTGAGGATTCTGCAATTTCTGCGTATAAGAAATTACTTTTACCAATTGCTGACATAGTAACTCCGAATATTTTTGAAGCAAAACTTTTATCAAACTTTGATATCAAAAATAAGGAAGATATAGAGCTCTCTGCACGGCATATTGTTGGACTTGGAGCTAAAGCAGTTTTAATAAAAGGTGCTGGATTAAAAGATATGCAAGGTATAGATTTTTATTTTGATAGCACCGGAAAAAGAAAATGGTTTACCAATAAATTTGTAAATACTAAAAATACTCATGGAAGTGGATGTACTTTAAGTGCTGGAATTTGTGGTTATCAAGCCTTGGGGTTTGATTTGATTGAGTCAATTAAAAGGGCAAAAGTATTTATTGAGAGATCTTTAAAAAAATCATATAAAATTGGATCTGGTCCTGGACCTCTTGGACATTACCAATCACAATAAGAAAATTTTTTTAGATAAAAATTTTAAAAAAAAGGAAGATTAATTTACTTTAATAGTTTTAAACATGTTTTTAAAACCACCATTTTCTGTGTGGCTTTTTTAAAAATAAAATTTCCTCTGTTTCCCATCCACCTTCTAGCCACTCAAGATGCTCTAATAATAAAGACTCGCTTTCTCCTTTTGTTAAATGACCTAATCTGTTTGCAATCCCATCAAATCTCACTTTCATTAACTCTTCGATTTTGATGTTATTCATAAATTTAGTAAATAATTTTTTATCTAGAGAAACTTGGATAGTTGTTAATGTCAATGAAATTTTCCAATTTTGATATTTAAGAAAATCTAAATGGTATTAAATACGACTATTTAAAGTTGATAGTAATTAAGACTTATTCTCATAAAATATATTTCGAGTTAGTTTAAAAAATAAAATATCTAAATTTTTATGCGAAACGAAGAAAAATCCACCACAAAAACTATTATTAATATAGGTTATTGTGAAAGTACTTCTGAATGGCTGAATAGAATTATGAAAGAATTGGCGGATGAAAGTAAGAATTTTGTTGATTTATCTGTTTTATGTGCCTAATTTAGCTTCTAAGAATTAATTTTTGGGATTCTCCATAAGACTTCCTTTTTTATATTAGTAAAGCTTATGAAAGTTATTTGAATTAACTATTTATTTAAGTATTTATTCGTATAGCTAATGACAAAAAATATGCCTAAAAATAACTAATTTATAAAATGTTACTTAAATTATGAAACCAATTTCAGAAGAACTTTACAAGAAAATAGTTAAAACTTCAAAAAAATGAAGAACATCTTTTTTTATTTTTTGGCTCTTGACATAGGGTTGCTTATAGGAAAGTTTAATTCCGCCGATGGCTTTACATATCAATTAGGGCTATTTAAATAAAAGATCTAATAAAAAGAAAATTTGGATAAAAAAAGTTCTGAAATTATTAAACAATTTAATTTAAAGGCGCATCCTGAAGGAGGGTGGTTTAGAGAAATATTGCGTAGTCAAAGTTATGTGAAAAGAAAAGATGGTGAAAAAAGAAATAACATAACTGGTATATACTATATGCTCCGTAAAAATGAAAAAAGTACATGGCATAGAGTTAATTACGCTGATGAAATATGGATTTATCTCAAAGGTGCACCTCTTAATTTATGGTGTCTTGATGATGATAATAAGGAGTTAAAGAAACTAAGGTTAGATTCCAATAATCCTATTGAAATGATTCCATCTGGATATTGGCAGGCTGCTACAACTAGTGGAGCCTATACTCTGGCTAGTTGTTGTGTAGGCCCTGGTTTTGAATTCTTGGATTTTGAAATGCTAAAAAATAAAAAACCTTCTTTAAGACCAACTAAAGCTTTGAAGGAACTTTTGTAATGAATCAAATACATTTAATGATTTAATTTTAATGAATCAGGACTCTTAAAACAATTGGAAAGAAGCAGGCTCCAAGAGAAGACGCAATTTTGTTCATGGTAAATGAGGTTAAAGGATTAGTGAATACTTTTGATAAGGATTTTTAGAACGGTGTGATTTGTATTTTTGGGGAAAATATAGGTCTAAAGCTATGGATTTTTTTAAGAGCTATGGATATTTATCGAGGTGAGAAAATTGATATTAAATGTGACTCTTGAGAAGCTATTGAATTAAATAAAATTGCAGTAAAAAAAATATCTAACTAAAAATGTTAAGGGATGAAAAGTGCATATATGATTAGATATTTATTAGGTGAAATTGTTTTAGCTAAAGAGAGAATAGAGAGTGATGGTATATATTCGTCATGAAATCTGGATTTAACATATTAATTTTTTTTTTATTTAGTAATTCAAGATAAATTAATCGCCCTTTTCTTATTTGAGGTAGGTTAATTATTAGCTTACATATTTTATTATGTCTTCAACGTTTTACATTGTTCATCATGAATTTAAGGCAGGGAAAGCTGAAAAATGGTGGGAAACAGCTTATGCAGCAATGTCACCAGGCGGCGGTTGGGATGACGCAGTAGCAGCCAATAAAGAAAAAGGATTTTATAACCATTCTGCAAATGCCATAACTAAAACTGGTCCTGTATATTGTTTTTGGGAAGTAAAAGAAGGTATTTCTGCTGAGGAATTTCAGGAGTTTATAGATGGATCTTCTGGTCCAGGTTTCGGACAAGATGCACTGATGAATATCTGTAAACCAATTGATACATCTTTAATGAATGGACAAACACCTTATCCATCAGTTTTTTCTTAATAATTTATGGTCAATATACAATAAGAAGCCATTAATAACTTATATACATAAAAAAAGGGCGTTAGCTACGCCCATTTAAAAGCTAGATCATCCCCATCACCCAGCTTTTTTTAAACTATAGCACTATATATGGTGTTTGCATGTAATATTTATTACTTAAGGTGGGGTTGTATGTTTCCTTTTTATTTGCCACGATAGAAATCCCCATCACCAAGGCTCGCAAGAGTCTTTTTTATGTCTATTTTTCGTTCAGATATACCATTCATGCTTGTTTTAAAAAAAAAAGTCAAGGAAGATAAAGTTTCTTAATATTTAGAAATTGCAGATAAAACAGATAAATCTGGCGAGGTATCTGAGCCGGTAATGCTCCATTATGCATTAGATCAAGATTTTGAAAATCCACTAAGTTTTCTATGATGAGAGGCTTTTAAGAATGATAATACCTTTCTTGTTAATTTATTTAATCCACCTTAAGGCACTACTATTGAAGCTTGTACTAAACTATGCAACTAAACTATATTTATTTAAATTTATGGAACTGTTAAGGATAAGTAATTGTAGCGATGAAGGAGTTGGATTACCCTTTAGAACCTTTAAAATACAATTAGATTACAATATGGTTAAAGGGAAAAGTGTTAACTAATTTGTTTGACTAAAGGTTTTACAAAAATAATAAGAAACGGAGTGTTAAAGGCAACCACAGACATATAAGCACCATTAGTAATAGTAGGGACATTTGGAATGTACTGCTCTTAAAAACTTGTGTCTTCATTATGAGTTGTACATTGTATAACTATCTAACTCTCCTAAGTTTGATATCTCTTCTAACCAACAATATTATAACTACGACACACATATTAATAAGAAAAACGTCTAATGGCATTTAATAAAGAAGTCTCTTTTTAATTTATAGCAAGAATAAAAATAATTGAATCAAAAAAAGTAAACTAATTTTGATGACTAAGAATCTTTTGATATATTGTTCTTCATATCTTCGATTTTATTAATTAATTCATCTAACCATTCTGTATTCTTTTCTGATTCTTCCTTGAAATATGAAATTTTTGGTTGATTAATATCAAGTGTCTCGTAATCTCCGCTCATGGATTTCCCCCTTTCTAGATTTTATTTATTGTATTTATAGAATTAGTCATAATCAATAAGTAGAAAATACTCAATTGCTTAAAATGACTAAAGTTAAATAATTAGATAGAAATCCTATCAATCATCAATACATCTTGTGATTGGATCGTATCTGATTTATTTTCATCATCAGGATCTTTATAAGAATCAATTTCAGCTTGAACTCTTTTCTTATAAACACTTTTGATATATTCCAGTTCCCTTCTCTCCTTATTAAGAATAGAAAATGGTGATGTTTTTAGATTCATTAATAACTCCTTTATGAAAATTTTTGATCAGCACCAGTTTTTATGTGATTCTATAAAAGTATCAATAGTTTGCTGATTCCTGATTTCTTCCTCAATTAGTTCTTCCTCTGATCTTTCTTTTATATCAGAATTAAAAACTTCTTTTTTTGTGGATGTGGTAGACATTAGTTTATTACTACTACAAGTATGTTCTAACTAACTAAACGAGTCTTTCGATTATCTAAGATGTTCGGTTTGAGGTACTCCAGTATACGGATATAGGATCAACAATTAATTTTCAAAATTGTTAAAATAAAAATGATTTTTTGGAATGTTGAGAAGTATTATTACAATCTACATAACATTTTTAATGGATGTTAGTTTAATTGTTTAATCAAATTTTAACATTGGAAATTTTATTAATTAATTTTTTATCAGTTATCTATATTGTTTTTAGGGTTTGTTATGTGAATAATCAAATTTAAGGCAAAGTTTGCAGGCAAGTCTAAGGGCTTTAAGAGTAGTAAAACCATTCCTTGAGTTAAATTAAAACCTTTATTTTTCAATTAACTGGGCAGTTGGTGTGTAGGTGGTGCATGAAATTTTCTCTTTTTTCTTTTTGTTTTCTTATAAATAACAAAAAGACCAAATCCTAGTAAAGGAAATAATAAACCCTCTACAATTAAATGAAAGTTAATCATATTCTTCAACCCCTTATTAATTTTGTTGTAGGGCTATTAACCCAAACTAACACTTCAATTATTGACAGTCGATCTATTGGGACTTGTGAATCTTTTTATAAGAGATTTCCTACTTAAGAATAATCAATAAAGGCAAACCTATGGTCATATTAGATCCCTATCTATCAATAAAAAGGATATTAACTCATTTTTTAATTTCATCTGGGGTTTTCTATTTAAGTGGAATACTTTTTTTAAAGTTATTTTCTTTCATATCATTCTTTCTTCCCTAATTTGTTGTAGTAGGCTAATTCAAGGGAATCATTAGAATCGAGTCCATATTTCATTGTCGAAGCAAAATATATTATTTTCTGTGCATTCGATATGAAGATAATGCCATAAAAAATCAATATTCTTAATAATATCAAAGAAATTTGTAAGTTCTTTATCTCTAATCACATTAGGACAGCGAAAAATAATCTGCATAGCCCTAACAATATAAGCAGTAATTAGTAAAAATTAGTGTTTGAATTTTAGTAAACCGACTTTCTTAATTCTTTCAAATTATTAGCAGGATTAAATAATGTTGCAAAATAGCTTTTGTTTTTATCAGGAGAGTTTGAAGATATTGAAGGAAGTAAGTGAAAAATATGATAGCAATCTACTTTATAAAAATATGATTGTATGTAGTTGAATATTTAGAGTTGTCAAATATTGAAGAGCGGCTTTTTTGAATAAGTTTAAGACCACTTTTTTCAATTATTGATATTGAAGATTTGTAATCTGATCTCTTTTCGTCTAATTCTATAAGCAAAGACTGTAATGATTCCATTCTCAATGTTTTGCTACTACCTTGCAGGATAAGATTCTCATTGCCGTCAACATCAATTTTTATGTGATTAACTTTTGGTGATAATGAAAAAATACAATTATCTAATTTATCCCCATAGCAGCCTTGGGAATAATCAGTTTCGAATGATTTTTCGAACTGATCCTTTTGATTGTCAAAACTAGATAAAGCCCCTCCCCATTGCATTTTTTGAAGATTTAATTTAGAGAATCCTTTTTTATTATGTAATGCAATTAAATAAGCTCTTACTAATTGTCCAATATTATTTTTCATGATATTCATATTTAAAAGTGCAAAATTAAGGGCATCAGGTTCCACACATGTTGTTCTTATTCCTTTCTTGGCTGCATATAAGCTATATATCCCAATATTTGCTCCTATATCAAGAAAATAGTCTTTTGAATTAAATTTGTCTATCCATTTTATAGTCTCTGGCTCTTTGTATAAAAAACTGGATGCCCTGTATCTACAAATTTCCCCGTAATCATAAATTTCAAAAAGAAGTTTACTTTCCTTATTCAAAACGGGTTGTGTTTTTAGTAAACGCTTATCAGAAAATTGCGCAAATTTTCTTTTGAGCTTACAAATTAATTTATTGATAATTTTTTTTGGGTTGAGTAACCTTTTCCAAGAAATCCTGTCACTTTTATCCATTCCAAATAATCTAAATTACCATTATTAGAGCAGAAATTAGAGTGCATTGCATATATTGGGACTATATCTGGATATATAATGATTATTTCTCTCTGGCTTTCTTAAATGAACTGTACAAATAATAATCTTTAATTCACTTGGTAATTTATTTAATTCTTATTTGAAATTTTGATAATAATTTTTTATCTAGATATTCTATTAATAAGAAAGATTCTTTCTAAATTTAAAAGTCATGATAGATCTTAAAAGAAATGGTAAAAAGGAACCCATAAAAGCTACTGGATTAAGAGCGAGAAGATCATCTTCTTACTCTCCTAATCAGAAAGATGATTTCAAAATAAGTAGAGGAAGATTTTCCAATTTTTTAACCTGCAAAAGATGTTTTTATTTAGACAGAGTAAAAGGCCTTGATCCACCAGGTACACCTGGGTGGACATTAAACGAAACCACAGATTTACTTTTAAAAAAAGAATTTGATTATTGTCGAGAAAGACAAATTCCTCATAGATTGTTCATAGATAATGATTTAAGTCATCTAGTTCCTTTTGATCATCCTGAGATAGATGACTGGCGTAATTCACTCCATAAAGGATTGATGCTTCGTCATAAGGATACAAACATAATCTTGACTGGAGGTGTTGATGATATTTGGCAGCATAAAATTACAAAGCAATTAATTGTAGTTGATTACAAGTCCCAGGCAAAACTTGGGAGAGTAGATAAACAAGATTATCTTGATGATCCATATCACGTAGGCTATAAAATCCAAATGGATTTCTATGCCTATCTTCTGAAGGGGATGGGATTTGATGTTCATAAAACATCCTATTTTTTAGTTTGCAATGCAAAAAGAGATAAAGAAGAATTTAATAAAAGAATGAATTTTGACGAATATTTAGTTCCTTATGATTGGAATATTGATTGGATTGAGGAAGAAATAGATTCAATGGTTTCTTTGATGAATAATGACCAGATCCCGGAACCAAATCTATCCTGTAAAAATTGTGCATATTCCGAGCAATATGCAAAGTTGGTTTGTAAACCTGAAAAAGATAATAAAGAGATTCAAGGCAATCTTTTTTAAGGAATATTATTATGATTTTTAATAGTCTAGTTATTATTAAAAAATTTTTCATTAATGGCTAAAAATTGGAGTGATGAAGAACTTGAAGCTTCAGTTAGATCCTATTTGGAGATGAAGGATAAAGAATTAAAAGGAATTAAGTTTTCAAAAGTTGATTACTATAGAGATTTATCTAAAAAGTTTGAGAGATCTAAAAAATCCTTTGAATATAGAATGCAAAATATTTCTTTTGTTTTCTCTCAATTAGGAAGGGGATGGGTAACTGGATTGAAACCAGCAAAGAATGTAGGATCCCATGTGTTTGGAAAAATTGATGAAATTATAGATAGAATTGAAAGAGAAAAATAATCAATTTTGTTATTGTTGGATAAAATTTGTTTCTAACTCATATATATTTTCTCGATAATTAAAAATAAAATTAATGAGTAGTGGAATAATACAAAATTACTTCTTGTAAGTTGATATTTTATTTGGCATTATTAGTAACCGACTTCAAAATTGGCACATCTAACTTGGATGTTTCCCTTAATGGCCAAATAGAACTGAAGGTATAAAGTCAGGGATTTTTAAATGTTTTACTTCGGTTCAGCTGTTAAAAAGCTCTTACACACATACTGAAAAAAAATGAACATTATTAAGAGACTCAGGTCGCTACCTAGCGATTCTTTGAGTGTTATACGCCGTACTCCTCCGCTAGTTTTCGCAATGGCTGTCTTATCTCTTGGAGGTTTTATAGGGGCTTCCACGGTCCTTGTGAGGGGGTTCAGAATGGTTGAGAATTCCATCACTGTTACTGGTGCAAGTACCGAAAGTTTTGAGAGTGATATTGCAAAATGGTCCGTTCAGGTGAGGGCTACAGCAAAGACTCAAATCGACTCATTCAAAAAGCATAAAGAGTCAATGAAAAAAACTATGAATTTCCTTAAAGCCAATGGAATTGAGGATGGTATCAAACAGGAAGTTTATCTTGGACCTGCCAGCATAAAAGAATATGAGACAAAGCATCCCAAGACAAATGAAATCATAAGAACTGAATGGATTACCTATCAGAGTATTGAAATCCAGAGCAATGATGTTCATCGAATTCAAAATACCCACAGCAGGATAACTGAACTTCTTGGTGATGGTGTTTTAGTGAGACCAAGTTCCCCAGAATTTACCTATTCAAAGCTTGCTGATAAAAGAGTAGATATGCTCGCCAAGGCTGCAAAAGATGCAAGAATCAGGGCTGAGGCTATTGCCTTTCAGGCAGGATCTGAGGTGGGTGGTTTGAAGAAAGTAAATACTGGTGTTTTTCAGATAACAGTTCCTAATTCCACGAGAGTAAGTAGCTGGGGATCATATGACACAACCACTATCAAAAAAGATATCACTGCCGTTATGGGAGTAACTTTTGCAGTTAAGTGATAACTTAAGGAGTCTTCTTTTTGCCTCTAAAAATCATAATTAAAGGTAGACCAATAAGCATTAGACTTCCATCAATTAATAAAAAAGTATTCAGATTCATTTATCCATTCCTTCTGGGTTATCCCAATTTAGGGGTATCCCTTTTTTAACTGGTTCTTTTTTCATCTCAGCCATCTCTTTTCTGATTTTCTCGTAGTAGGCCAATTCTTCTAGATCTTCAGAACCAAGACCATAGTTCATTGTCGCTGCAAGATAGATTTTCTGAATTCTGTGTGGTGATAGAGACATTTAAGAAATAATTAGCAAATCTTCTTGATTAATAAAATCTAAGACTTAAATTAATATTGATGATAATTGAAGATGGAAAAATTTAAGTTTGTAGATTTATTTGCAGGTCTTGGCGGATTTCACTATGCCTTAAAAGAATTAGGGGGAGAATGTGTTTTCGCAAGTGAAATAGATACAAAACTTCGAGAACTTTATATTCGTAACCATAAGCATAAGAAATCTCTAATGTATGGTGATATATCTAAATCAGTTGATCAAGTTCCTCCTCATGATGTTTTAGTGGCTGGTTTCCCATGCCAACCTTTCTCTAAAAGCGGCAAACAACTTGGTTTTGAAGATACTAGTAGAGGTAATTGCATCTTTTATGTAATTGATATCCTCGAAAGATTAAAGCCAAAATATTTTATTTTTGAAAATGTAAGTAATTTTGCTAAACATAATGATGGCCGAACATGGGAAGAAATAAAAAATTTAATAAAAAAATTAGGATATTACGTAAGATCTTCTGCAGATTTCAATCAAAGACTAGATAAATGCAATATAAATCTTTCTCCTCATCAATTTGGCTATCCTCAAAAAAGAGAGAGATTCTTTGCTGTCGGTTCTTTGGCTTATTTGCCAACAAATCCTTTCCCAATTCCAAATGAGATAAAACCATCACTTAAAAAGATTCTTCTAAGTAAAAAAGATTTAAAAAAAAGAAAAGATTCATTGATTGATTTAGATGATTGTCAAATAAATAAGCAAGCAGAAGAATCAATAAATTTATGGAATAAATTTATTGATTGCTTACCAAATAAACATAAAGATCTACCTTCGGCTTTCCCTTTATGGCTTGAAGAATATTATTCTGACTTTCCCTACGCAACTCAAACACCATATCAATTTCTTCTTGATAAGGGATTTAATGATGAAAAGATAAATGAGGAATTAGAAAAATTACCTCCTTATGCTAGAGAAAAAGCTTCACAATTTCCCCTTTGGAAAATTAAATTTATCGATGACAATAGGAAATGGTTTCGAGATTTTAAAAATTCAATTGATAAATCAATTGTGGATCAAATAAGAAAAATGGACTATACATATAGAAAATTAGAATGGAATTTTAAGAATTCAAATTCAAGTGATATTTGGGATCATACAATTCAATTAAGACCGAGTGGTATAAGAGTTAGTAATCCTATTTATGTTCCAACTATTGTTTCTTTAAATTCATCTCAAAGACCAATTTATGGCCCATTGAAAAGGCATTTGACTGCAAGAGAAATTGCTAGAGTTTTTGGTTTTCCCAGTTCTTTAAAACTTTTTGGCAATCATAATCTTGATACAAAGGCTTTAGGTAACGCTGTACATAAGGATGTTGTAAAATTGATTGCAAAAAATCTTTTAAATTATGGTAACTTGAAAGTCATCAATGATGATTACTCAAGAGAACAAAAAATCTCTGCATGACTAATTCCAAGCAAGTAAATATTACTCCCGGGATGGGGGTTTATGGATATTTTAAGCATATTAACTACAAGCCATGGTTTGCAATAGCTGAATTTATAGATAACGCTATCCAGAGTTTTGATACAAAAAATGGTTTCTATATTACAAGAGAAAAATGTCTGATAAACATCATATATGACCCAAATAATTTGTTCCTTTCAATTGAAGATAATGCATATGGAATTGCTGAGAGTGAGCATGAGAGGGCATTTACTGCAGGAGTCCCCCCTTCTGATAGGTCTGGGTTGTCGGAATTTGGAATAGGTATGAAATCTGCGGGATTATGGTTCTCTCCAGATTGGAGCGTTATTACTCAACCAATTGACTCTTCAAAGCTATTTACATACAACTTAGTAGAAGAAGATTTAAAAAATAGTAATGACGGGAATTTATCACCTTTAGTTGAAGATAAGAAGGCAAAATCAGGTTATACAAAAATTGAACTAAGAAATCTGCATTCAAAGTTGCAAGGAAAAACTTTAAAAAAAATAAAAGATCACCTTGCATCAATTTATAGGTGCTTTATAAGAGCAAATTTGCTTGAGATTAAATTTAATGGTGAATCTTTAGAATATGAAGATCCAAAAATTTTAAACCAACCTCCAGCTTGGGATAAGAACTCAAAAAATATTGAGTGGAAAAAATCTGTATCAGTTAAATTAAATAATGGTGCATTGATAACTGGTTTTGTAGCAATAAGAGAGAAAGCATCTACAAGCCAGGCTGGATTTAGTTTATTTAGAAGAAAAAGATTAATAGAAGGTTCAGATGATGAAAAAAAAAGACCTACTGAAATATTTGGTAAACCAAATACATATATTTATCAAAGACTTTTTGGAGAAATACATATGAATGGATTTGACGTATCGCATACAAAAGACAGTTTCAATTTTCTTGATTATGAAGAAGAAATATATGAAAAATTGAAAGATTTAATCAATGAAGAACCTTTAAAATTACTAAAGCAAGCAAGAGAATATAGAGTAAATCAAATTACCGAACAATCTGAAATTAATCTTGTTCAGTCAGTCCATCAAACCACTCAATCTATAAGCAAAAATAGTGATGAAATAAAATCTCAAATAATAGATCCCTCCAAACAAAATAATTTTATAAAACAGTTTTCAGCAACATTTAATAATAATCCACTTTCAGAAATAAAGCCGAGTCAGGTATCAAACTATAGTGAACAAAATAAAATTAAAAATATACTTCAAAAAGAAAAATTTTTAAATTACAAAGTCGGTGGTATTTCATGGACAATCTCAGTAGAGATGCAAGACTTCAATAATTCTGATCAGTTCAATAACAATGAACTTTACTCATTTATTTACGGTGATAAAGAGTCTGAAGATAAAGATAGCAAAGTTAAAAATATTAACGTTGTTATTAATACTGGCCATCCCTTAATTATTGATAATTGTAGTGGTTCGCTTGAAGCAATTAAACCAACTCAATCAATTATATTAGCTCTCGCTATCTCAGAAATAACTGTGAGTGCTCAAGGTCACAAATTTGTAGGTTTGATGAGACAATCAATTAATGAAATAATTCTGAAAAGTTACACATAATGAATGAAGTTACCCCTATTGATTCAACTAAATTCTGGTCCCCTTCTCAAGGAGATACATTTAAGCAATTTTATAATTACTGTGAGCAAGTTGAAGGCTTACAACAGAAAGATATCGATATCATAAAAGCTAATGCAAAAAAAATTTTAGAAAGATGTATTAATCCAACTTCAAATGACAAAAGTGTTGCAAGAACAAATCTTCATATTGGAGATGTTCAAAGTGGTAAAACTTTGACAATGACAGCTGCTATAGCTCTAGCCCATGACAATGGATTCCTTGTGACAACTGTTTTATCTGGTACCAAAACAATACTCAAAGACCAAAATGAGTCGAGAATCGAATCGATTCTCCAGAAAATTGATCAAGATAAAGATAAATTCTATTTTAATAAGGGTGATCAATCTCAATTGGAAACGCAAGTTGAGAAGTTAAAAAGAAAACCTAAGTCAGGGGTTCCAAATAAGATGATTGTATCGATAATTCTCAAACAAAAAGATAACATAGAGGTATTGATAGAACAATTCGAAAAACTAAAAATTAATGAAAGAAGCTTTGGTTCATTAATTCTTGATGATGAAGCAGATCAAGCAAGTCTTAATACAATGCTTAGAAGAGAAGGACAAAAGAGTCCAACTTACAGTTATATAAATTCTCTCATTAATACCCATTCAATTAGTACTACATTTGTCCAAGTGACGGCTACTGCGAGCGCACTTTTTTGCATCCCTGCAGATGATCCCTTATCTCCTCTTTATGTGTCCTTATCTGAAAGATCTGAAAAATATATTGGTTTACATACTTACTTTGGGGATGAAGAAAAAATAAACTTTTTTGTTAAGGATATTTCTGAAGATGATATCCCAGAGGCAGGAGAAAATGATAGTAAACCGCCTGATGCACTGATAAACGCACTGAATTATTTTATTGTTGCAGTATGTATTGCAAAATTTTATAAGTTAAAAACACCCTACACCTTTTTGTGTCATCCTGATAGCTCAAAATTGGAACATAAAAGATATCGAGATTGGATCCAATATCATTTTGATGATTTAAACGATTTACTTTATAAGGATGAAGCTCAATTAATTGCGACAATTGGTTTCAAAGAAATTATTGAAGAAATTTTAGATAGTACAGGATTTCCAAAACTTATTGAATGGAGTGATATTCAGAATCAATTAATAAAAGTAATTGATAATGCACCAATTATTTCAATAATAAATGATGATCACAAAGTCAGTGATCTTAAAACTTTCTGGTCTCAATCCAATGTTCATGTAATTGTTGGGGCTATGTCAATTGAAAGGGGATTTACCGTAGAAGGATTAATGGTTACATATTTATCTAGGAGTCCTGGAAGAAATGCTGATAATATTCAGCAAAGAGCTAGATTTTGTGGATATAAAGATCCAAAAGATCCAGAAAAAAGATTACTAAAATTAAGCAGGCTTTGGTTAGATAGTGAGAATTTAGACTTTTTTAGGTCTTCAATAGTTACAGAAAACTCCATAAGGCATGGATTAGAACCTCATATCAATTATGAAAAACCATATTTTAAAGGTGGATTCGCGATGATTGTCAAAAAGCCATTTAGACCTACCAGAACCAATATTCATGATGTTTTAAATACAGATGGAATATTCGGATGGTTTTATCCAAGATCTAGTCAATATTTGTCTGCAGATGAAAGAGAAAAAAATAAATATTTGTGTAATGAAATTATAAAAAAATTTAATTTTGAATCTCAAGCGCATAAACAATGGAGATGTACATCCACCAATTCTCTGACAATTGGAGACTTAAAGGAACTTTTGAAAGAGTATGTTTTTCATGATGATGACAAAAATCATGCAAACATGTTGACGTCAGCTTTAAGAAATAATCTTACCCAATTTGAAGATGAACAAGAAATTCTTACTTGCTTAAGAGTACCTTTATTAAAGAACACCAAAACTCTAAAACTCAATGGTTATATTGATGAACCATATAATGCTGGTATAAGATTTCCTAAAAATCC
Source organism: Prochlorococcus sp. AG-347-J22 (assembly GCA_003279005.1). Lineage (GTDB taxonomy): Bacteria > Cyanobacteriota > Cyanobacteriia > PCC-6307 > Cyanobiaceae > Prochlorococcus_A. Next base: position 26,612 of record QCBY01000005.1, read on the forward strand.
AAAAACAGGTGAAAGACTAAGAAGCTATTCTATGCCAAGAATCAATAACATGGATAGGGGCTATTATCCACCAATAAAAAAAGGACCCATGGAATGGATAGATGATAAAAAGATGGTAAATGAAAAAGGTATTACTTTACATTTAAATTTAGTAAGGTTTTCTTTAAAAAATTTAAGAGACTATGATCATAGTATTGAAGCCGATAGAAAACTTAATAGTTACTTTGAAAAATCTCATAGTCCAACATTCATAATTCATGTCAAATTTCCTGATTTAAAAAATTGGAGGTTCTTTAGCCAATAATGATTAATATTGAAGATTACAAGATTTTTTTCGAGAGGACTCTTTCACACAACTTTGATAATGATAATTCTATTTTGTTGTTTGAGGATTTTAAATTAAATAATAGTTGCGTCTTTGGCTTTAATCGTTTTAAAAATTTAGTTATTATTCTGCCTCAAGAAATATATCAATCAAATGTAGGTATTGATAATGTTTGTATATTAAAAAGTCCAATGGAATATAACTCTGTACTTGATAAATCCTTTAAAATTTTTGGCTGCCCACTAACTTATTATTCTGATGACCTTGATGAACAGTTTCAACTTTTAAACCATATAGATGATTTACTTTTATTAGAGGATTATGGAAATCAAATAAATAATTTTTTAAATATTCTTGAGAATATAAGATTTAGAGCAAGTTCAAAATTTAATAGTTCTGGTTTTTTTGCTGAAGTTTGTACCGTCTTATTTCTGAAAAAGAAATTTCCTAAAATTGCTGATCATTGGATAGGTACTAGAAAAACTACTTTCGATATAAAATCTTCACCAGAAAATCCTTTCATAGAGATTAAATCGACTTTAAATATTGATGCAAGGGAACATAAATTAAGTATTAATCAAATTCAATTTTTTAAAGACAATAAAGATGCCGAATTAGCTTCTTTACTTGTTAGTAAAGATGATGTTAATGGCAAATCATGTAATGAAATCTGTAAATTGTTGTTATCAGAGCTTTCAGAACATGAAATTGGATATCAAAATTTATTCAGCATAATTTTGTATTATGCAAGAAATGCTGATTTTAATAATGATTTGTATGACTTTGAAAAGACAACTAAATCGATAAAATTTTTCAAACCAGATTTTTCAGATTTGAAACTTGATCCACAACCTTTATGGCTTACTGGAGGCGTTTTAAATATAGATTTTGATCTAATTAAAAATTTAGATTCAATAATTATTTAGATAAATGCAGTTGTTGTTCAATATTACCTTTGCTCATATAAATTAACTAATAGCATTGTTTTTGGCCATGCCCTCGTCGGGACTTGAACCCGAGACCTCTCCCTTACCAAGGGAGTGCTCTACCGCTGAGCTACAAGGGCTCAAATAAAAGTGGGCCGGGTTGGATTTGAACCAACGTAGGCAGAGCCAGCGGATTTACAGTCCGCCCCCTTTAACCACTCGGGCACCGACCCCCACTATTTGAACTTATCAGTTAATGGTCACTTTGTGTGAAAATGTTTTGGTTTTTTTGTTTCTTTCTAGATAGCATTTAAATGAAAAGACTTAATTGCTGATGAATATTTTATTGATAAATGGGCCTAACCTTAATCTGTTGGGTACGAGAGAGCCTGAAATATATGGAAATAAAACCTTGAATGATATTGAAAAAGACTTAACTAAAGTTGCTCAAGAAAAAAATGTTAACCTTGAATGCTTTCAAAGTAACCATGAAGGTGAAATAGTTGATAAGATCCAAGAATCGGTTAAAGGTATCAAAGGAATACTTATAAATGCTGGAGGTTTTACACATACTTCTATTTCCATTCGAGATGCTTTAATTGGATCAAAAATTCCATTTGTAGAGTTACATATTTCAAATATTTTTAGTAGGGAAGAATTTCGTAAAGAATCTTTTCTTACAGATAAAGCTATAGGGATAATTAGTGGATTCGGTATATCCAGTTATACCCTTGCTCTAGAAGGAATAATTGGATATTTAAGTAAAATAGATTAAATGTTAGTTGATTTTAAAAGGCCTTCTTCTCACATTAAATATTTATTTTCATTAACTTCAGACGATTGGATCAAACTCGCATTATCTAATCCAATAGATCTTTTGATTGATCATGCTCATTGCGAGAGAAAGGCTGCAGGAGTGGCTATTCAATTTATGTTCAGATATCCATCAGAACCGAATTTGGCAGAAGTTTTGAGCCCAATAGCAAGAGAAGAGTTGGAACATTTTGAGAGAATAATTTACTTTTTAAAGGATATAGGACATTCTCTTAAGACTTTAAAACCGCCTCCATATGGTGCTGAATTGGCTAAGAATATTAGAAAGGAAGAACCTAATAGAATGCTCGATAGTTTCTTAATCGCAGGGTTGATTGAAGCAAGAAGTCATGAAAGACTAAGCTTGCTTGCGCTGAATTCTGAAGAAGAATCTTTTAAAAACCTTTATAAGTCTTTGCTTGAGAGTGAGGCAAGACACTTTGGGATTTATTGGAAACTTGCACAAACTAAATTCTCTAAAAATCAAACACTCAAAAGGTTAGAAGAATTGTCTAAAGTTGAGTCAGAAATTCTGGCTGAGACTTTTTTTATGCCAAGGATCCATAGCTAAAATAATTATATTAAATAAGAATGATAATAAAAAAATTTTTAAGAGCATTTACAGGTTATAAAAGTAAGTCAACATCATTAACGATAGTTGGGGTTGGCCCTGGAGATCCATCGCTTTTAACAATTGCTGCTGTAGATGCAATTAAAAAAGCAAACATTATAGTTTTCCCAATATCGGATGATAACAAAAAGAGTTTTGCTGCAGAAATAGTCAAGAAATATATCAAATTTAAAAAAAATATACCTATTATCTTTCCGATGGCTAGGAAGGATTTTGATCCTGATGAAATATGGTCTAAAGCTGTAGAGAAAATTGTGAAATTTATACAAAATGGAGAATCAGTTGTTTTACTTTGCCTAGGAGATACTTCACTATTTGCAAGCTCTTCTAATATTTTGAGGTTAATAAAGAAAAATCATTCTGAAATTATTACCAAAACCATACCTGGTATTTCCTCTATTTCAGCAGCAGCAGCTTTGAATGATTTTGATTTAGTTAAAAAAGGTGAGACCTTGATAATCAAAGAATGCCCTTCTTCAAATTCAGAATTAAAATGCCTAATTCAGGAAAGTAGAGGAAATAAAACGGTCTTGGCCATTATGAAAGTTGGGAAAAGATGGAAGTTAGCCAGAGAAACTTTAAAAAAAGAGAGTATTATCGATACATCATTAATCGCCCTAAATGTAGGTATGCCCGATCAAATAATTCAATACGCATCCCAATATAAGGATGATACCATGCCTTATTTTTCTTTAATTTTGATAAGATTCGTTTTATGAATAAAAAGGAAAATTTCGAAAAAAATCAATTTACATGGTCAATAAGTAAGGAACTATTATTTCTCGTTCTTCAAGATAAGGTTAGTGATGTTTTTGTTTGCGAGTTGGTTTGGGAAAGACTTTTTTATAATAGAGAAGGAATTACGAACAATTGGGTTTCTAGTGCATTAACTCCTACTTATTGGTCAGAAAAATTTGTAAAGGCTCCTCAAATCATTTCAGAGCGAAAAGCCTCAATACATTTGACTCGATCAATCCCAAAGGAATATAAACAGGGATTGAAAAATTTACTTAACTTTGAAGGTTACAAGATTAACGAACTCTATCCACGAAGAACTAGAAGAGCGACAGCAGTGAATTGGTTGATTTATTGGGCTCTTGAAAATGATTGTTTTTCAAATGGTAATGATGTTATTCCAAGTCTTAGTTCACCACCTGGTAATCCTTTAAAAGGACATTTTGGTGATCCTGAAATCAAATAAATTTTTTTGAGTAAGGTAAATTAATCTAATAAAGGTATAGTTGTAATGGATACTAATTTTTTGGAGAGAAGAATTGATACTCCCTACAATAGCAATTATAGGAAGACCTAACGTTGGGAAGTCTACCCTGGTTAATAGGTTATGCCAAAGTAATGATGCAATTGTATTTGATAAACCAGGAGTTACCAGAGATAGAACTTATCAAAATGCTTCTTGGGGTGGCAAGGAATTCCAAGTTGTTGATACTGGAGGACTAGTTTTTGAAGATGATAGTGAATTCCTTCCTGAGATTCGAACTCAAGTTTTTTTAGCATTAGAAGAGGCTTCTCTTGCTTTATTTATAGTTGATGGAAATCAAGGCGTAACTGTTGGAGATATATCAATTGCAAAATGGTTAAGGAATTCAACTTGTAAAACAATTGTTGCAGTAAATAAATGTGAATCTACATCCTTAGGGATTTCTTTAGCCTCTGAATTCTGGAAACTGGGATTAGGGGAACCTTATCCTGTCTCGGCTATTCATGGTTCTGGAACCGGAGATCTTTTAGATCGTGTTGTTGATGAACTTCCTGTAGATTTAGATCTTGAAGATCAACAAGATAAAATAATGATGTCTATTGTAGGAAGACCAAATGTTGGTAAATCTAGTTTGCTGAATGCTATATGTGGAGAAAAAAGAGCAATTGTTAGTGATATAAGTGGAACTACAACTGATTCAATAGATACGCTTATTGAAAAAGATTCACATTTATGGAAAATAGTAGATACGGCTGGAATTAGAAGAAGAAAAAATGTAAAATATGGAACTGAATTTTTTGGAATTAATAGAGCTTTTAAATCTATTGATAGAAGTGATGTTTGTGTTTTAGTAATAGATGCTATAGATGGGGTGACTGATCAAGATCAAAAATTAGCAGGGCGAATTGAAGAACAAGGTAGAGCGTGCGTAATTGTTGTCAATAAATGGGATCTTGTAGAGAAAGATAGTTCTACTATCTATCAATCAGAAAAAGAGCTTAGATCAAAATTATATTTTTTGCATTGGTCAAAAATGATTTTCATATCAGCTTTAACTGGTCAAAGGGTTGAAAATATTTTTGAGCATGCTCTTAATGCTGTAACCCAACATCGAATGAGAGTTACAACATCAGTTGTTAATGAAGTTCTTAAAGAGGCTCTTGGATGGAAGAGTCCACCCACTAAGAGAAGTGGGAAACAAGGGAGAATTTACTATGGTACACAAGTGAAAAATCAGCCTCCAACCTTTACTCTGTTTGTAAATGACCCCAAATTATTTGGAATGACATATAGAAGATATATTGAAAAACAAATTAGATTAAATCTTGGGTTTGAAGGTTCACCAATAATTCTACTTTGGAGAGGAAAGCAGCAAAGAGAACTAGAAAAGGAGAAATCAAAAAAAAATATTAATATTATTCAAAAAGATTAATGAATATCCTTACTAAATTTTCTATTGGCCAATATGTTGATGGTAATAGAAGTTGGTTAAGAATCGTAGACAGTAGATTAAAGATAATTGTAGTATTAATTTTTTTAATCACTCCAATATGGGCAGGTCCATTATGGAGAGTAAGTTTAGTTATTTGTTTAATAATCCTTACTTTTATAAGTTTGTTACCCTCAAGAGTGTGGTGGCGATCGCTAGTCTTTCTTTTAGGATTGTCATTGTTAATTGGATTTCTATCATTAATGGCCTCTTCTGATATTCAATCTTTTGATAGCTCTTTTAGAGATCCAAATGAATTGAATTTGATTTTAGAAAGTCAGGCACAATGGAATATTTTAGAACTTCCAGCTAAGAAAATTGGCTTTCTAACTCTTGGTCCCTATAACTTATCAAGAAAAGCTTTTGAATTAGGTCTAAAAACTTCAACTTTAATTTTTACTGTGGTTCACAGTGTGAATTTAATGCTCTTAACAACATCACAGGAGGATCTAGTCTGGGCATTAAGTTGGTTTATGAATCCTTTGAGAAAAGTTGGATTACCTATTGATAAATGGCTTTTTCAATTACTTTTAGCTTTGCGATTTATTCCTTTGGTTCAAGAAGAATTCCAGAATATACTTAAATCTGTCTCAGTAAGATCAATAAATCTTAGAACTTTAGGATTTAAGAAATCTATTAATGTTTTATTAACTATGGTTGAAAGATTATTTTTAAATATTTTCTTAAGAATCGATCAAGGTGCTGATTCTTTACTTTCTAAAAAAAATATTCTCATACAAACAGATAGATTAAAAACTCTTGATAAAAGAAATTATCAAACTTTTATTTTTAATTCATTATCGATATGTTTTATTTTCATAGCAATTTTTCTTAGAAAACAGTATGGTGCATTGTAAATAACATAATATTTAAGTTTGAGTTCAGAGCGTTATTTAAATCATCCAACTTTTGGAATGCTTTATCAAGTCTCTCCAGGAATTGAGGGAAAAGATATTTATGCGACTTTATACGCACAAAAAATGTTTTTTTTAGTCGAAATTAAACAAAGAGAAGTCTTTTTTGAAGTTATTCCCTATCTAGATGCTCGAAATCAGTCTGAGTTAAACTTGCAAAAAGCTAGAAGACAAGGTTCGGAAGATTTTCCAAAATGGGATAATTTATTTAGACAAACTTTTTTATAAAATTTGGAAATTTCAAATTATCTGCAAATAAAAAAGAAATTACCACTTAATGTAAGATTACTTGCCGTTAGTAAGGGCTTTAGCAGTCAAGAAATCAAATATATTCACAATAAAGGGCAAAATGATTTTGGTGAAAGTAGATTTCAAGAAGCTTTTGAGAAGCAGAACTTACTAAAAGATTTTAAAAATATAAAATGGCACTTTATTGGAAGACTTCAGAGCAACAAAATACGAAAAATAGTTCAAAATTTTGAATATATACATTCTGTAGACTCATATGAAAAGTTAATAAAAATTTCTAAGATATCATGTGAAAGTAATAAAAATCCATTAATAATGTTGCAAGTCAAATTAAGTGATGATCCTAGTAAGGGAGGATTTAATCCCAAAGTACTTGAAGAAAAATGGGATCAGATTAAGCAATTTAAAAGTATAACTATTAAGGGCCTAATGACCATCAATCCAAAAGGTTTGAGTTCAAAAGAAAATTTTAAATTATTTAAAGAATGCCGCAAACTTGCAGATTCACTCGAACTTGATGATTGTTCAATGGGAATGTCCGAGGACTGGGAAGAAGCGGTTGACGCAGGTTCTACTTGGTTAAGATTAGGATCGATAATCTTTGGGAATAGATCTATTTAGTTAGTAATTGATTATATTTTATAAAAATCTTGTTTTTAAACTTGCGGTAAACTATAACTAACGTTATTTAAGTATAGGTAGTTTATTCATCTATAAAAGATGAATCTATTATTTAAGGTTTTATGCCTTAGTTGTAAATCTCAAGAGGACTTAAAAGGTGTCACTTATTTCTCGATTAAAGGCGGTTGTTGCAGGTGATGATTATTTGGATGATGATTTTGATGAGTTGGATTATGCATCAGAAGATGAATTGAACAGTACAAATGATTTCAAGCAAAATCAAAGAAAATCAAATGCACTTTCAAATTCAAATCCATTTGAATTTATGAATAATAGATCATCAAATGTGGTAGGTATGCCTGGTATATCAAATTCATCTTCTGAAGTCAGCCTTATGGAACCAAGAAGTTTTGATGAAATGCCTCAAGCCATTCAGGCATTAAGAGAAAGGAAGACTGTCATACTAAATCTGACTATGATGGATCCTGATCAAGCACAGAGAGCTGTAGATTTTGTTGCAGGAGGTACATTTGCAATAGATGGTCACCAAGAAAGAGTTGGGGAAAGTATTTTCCTTTTTGCGCCTAGTTGTGTAAATGTAACAAGTTCTTTCCCTGAAGAGGCATCTCCTTCAAATGTTTCAAGCAAAAAGACATCTCTACATAATCATGAAACTAATACAACTCCAGAACCGGCTTGGGGAGAATCTAAATTATCGGCATTTTCTTAATTAATCTGTGACAACAAAAATCGCAGTTATTGGTTTTGGAAATATTGCGAAAGCTATAATCACTCCTCTATTTGAAAAAAAGTTACTAAACCCAAAGGATGTTTACTGTTTAGTAAATACAAAAAAAAGCTTAGAAAATATTAAAAAAAACTATAAATATAACATTAATATTTTACAGGCAAACTCTAAAGATTCTGAAATTGTCTGGGATTGCCAAGTTAAACTTCTTTCTGTTAAGCCTCAGCAACTTAAAAATATAATTGAAATAAATAAAAAAAATCAAAGAAATTTATTAGTCTCAATTTTAGCTGGTGTTTCTTTAGAAAATCTTATTAAAAAATTTCCAAATCATAAATGCGTGAGGGTTGTGACTAATATTCCAATAACAATAGGTAAAGGTTTAACTGGAATTGCATGGGGGGAGGAAATCACTAGAGTTCAAAAGTTATTTATAAAAAGATTGTTTGAAAACTCTAGTAAAATTTATGAATTTCCTGAATATTTACTCGATATTTTTTTAGCATTAACATCCTCAGGACCTGCAATAATTGCTTTAATTATTGAAGCTTTAAGTGACGGCGGTTTAAGTGGCGGATTGCAAAAACAGCTTTCTGAAGAACTTGTAATAGAGATGATTTTGGGTACTGTTAGTTTAATAAAAGATACTAATGTATCAACTGCTGAACTTAAGAATTTGGTAACTTCCCCAGGGGGCACGACAATATCGGCACTTAGGGTTCTAGAAAACAAAAGCCTAAGATCTGCTTTAATTGAAGCAATAGTTTCTGCGACTAACCGCAGTAAAGAATTTAGTTAATTTTTTAATGTTCTTATAGAATCTAAATAAAGTTTTTCAAGAGCTTCGATATTTTTTTTTATTGTATATCTTTCAATTATTCTCGCTCGTCCTTTTTCTCCTAAAGCTTTTGTGAAAGAAGGATGATCTACCATAATTGGAATTATAGTTTTTAATTGAGTTGCAACATTTTCAGTAGATATTACAATTCCTGCTCCGTTATCTAAAACTTCACCATCAGCTCCAGCATCAGTTGCAACACATGCTGTGCCAGTAGACATCGCCTCTAAAAGTGATAAAGATAGTCCCTCTACTAAACTTGGCAAAAAAAATACCTCTGCAATTTGCATTATTGCTACTCTGGTTTCTAAATCCATTTCAGATCCCCACCAAATTAATTTATCTTTTCCTATGTTAGAAAAACTATTTTCCAGTGTTGGCTTCATTGGTCCGTCTCCAACAATTACAAGTTTGCAGTTATGAGTTTTTGTTTGACGCCATGATTTTAAAAGTGCTTCAATATTTTTTTCGTTGGCAATTCTTCCCATATATAAAAAGATTCTTCCCTCTCCTAGCTTACTTTTAACTGAATTATATTTTTTACTTTTTAGTGGATTAGGTTGCCAAATATTTTCATCAACTCCATTTGGTATGATTATCTGCTTTTGTTTACTAACTCCTAGTTTTTCTAGAAGTATTTTTTGAGTTTCTGAAAAAACAATAATTCTGTGAAATTTAGCAAGTGAGGGAGCATAAAGTTGATAAGTTAGTTGTTGAGTACTTGCAGTTAAGTTTCTATTATTTTTATCGTATGCCGGATGAAATGTTCCTACTAGGGGAAGGTTGATTTGTTTACAAAGTTCCGGCAATCTAAAGTCTAAAGGAGATAATGTCAAGCTTGCATGTACTATGTCTGGCTTTAACCTCTCTAAAGAGCGTCTTAATTCTTTTTCTGCTCTTGGAGAAGGGATTGTATAAACTTGAGATTTAATTAAGTATGGAAGACTTACTTCAGGATCATTGGCTAAAAATAAGGGTTTAGATTCATTTGAGTTGGATGGATTGTCAAAATGTATAAAACTAACTTTATGTCCTTTATCTTTTAATTTTTCGGTAGTTAAATTTCCATAACTTACATTTCCACAAAAAGGAGATTTTTTACCTAACCAGGCAATATGAACCACATGAAATTTCTTAACTATTTATAAAGTTAACAGTCAAAGTTAAAAACTACTAGATGTTTTAATTTAGTAACATTTTTATTGCTAATTATGGTAAAAGTCTTTTAACATTTTTAGTGATGATAACTCTTTTTGTAATTGGGCAGAGATCCAACTTTCAAGAATTGATAAAATTCTAAGCCAAACTTTCTTAGGTCCTAATAGTTCTCCATTTGATTTAATTGGTAAATCTGGGAAAAGAAGTCTTTGTAAAAGGGCTATTTCAGATGCATTAACTTTTAAGATACTTTCTGAATCTTCTATTGTAGAAAATCCTTCATTTGGTAGGAAGTGACATTGCCAATCCCAGTCACCTAATGGCGGAATTATAGGTTCTCCAGATTTGCAGCAAAAATTTACAGGGATATTTACCCCTCCAATGGCTAATAAGTGTATTAAAGATTGAATGCTCATTGAAAGCATTTTGAAGTCATCTTCACTTTTATTTTTATAGGCATAAAGTCTATCCAAGTGAATAAGGACACTAGATAAATAATTTTGCTGCTTATCATTGTTCCCTACTAATAAAAAAGTTAATTCAGTTATTGCTTGGGCTGCTGCAAGACACTCTATATTTTTACCTAATCCATTATAGCTTTTGAGTATTTTAATCTGGCGAACAGACCTAAGACTTCTTTTTCCAAAGATCTGAAAACTTAAATATGTTAAAGGAGTTGCTGCCGCAAGACTACTTTTTGGACGTCTAGCTCCAGGAACAGCAAGCCTAATAATACCTTGTTCATCTGTTAAAACAGTAATTAATCTTCCACTTTCGCCTAGTGGACTAGCTTTAATACAGAGACCTTCAACTTTGGCTTCACCTGACATTTAGATTAGTCTGATTTCTTTAAATATCTCATTAAAATTCGAAGTCCCAATACAATCTATACCTGTGTCAAATAAATCAATAACTTGGGATAGTTTTTTTATGCCTCCAACAATTTTTATAGAATTTTGATTACCTAGAAATTTTAATATCTCAACTATATCAACATTAGAAACCGGAGTTCCAAAACCATCTCCAAATTGAAAATTTCTTATTCCTAACTCAAGGGAAATTTTTATGGCTTTTTCAAAAAGTTTTTTTTCTAGCTTTGATTTGTTAATAATAATAGTTATTGGCAATTCTGAGGAATTAATACTTTCAATTTCAGTGCCGAAAGTGTTTAAATTATTTTTAGATAGATTGAGAAAATTAGGCATATAGTCTATTCCACTTGCACCAGCATCTTTTGCATAGCAAACAAATTCATCAATAAAATCAAATGGTACATCAGCTAATGGATAAGAAATGAGAGTATTTATATTTATTTCGTGATTACTTAATGTATTTTTTATATGACTTAAAAAATTAAGAGATGTAGAAACATTTTTAATATTATATTTTTTAACTATGTCGCAGTTTGCATTTAATTTTTCCCAGGATAAATAAGGGTTAATAATCGTTGCATGTATCTTTTCGTTTAATTCATAATCAATGTTTAACATTTTAAAATTATTTAGACTGGATTAATCCATATCCACCATGGTTTCTTTTATAAATAACTTTAAGTTTATTATTTTTTTTACTTCTAAAAAAATAAAAATCGTGATCAATTAAATCTAATTGTTTTCTGGCCTCTTCTAAAGAAATAGGAGCCATTTCAAAATATTTATTTTTAATAGATGGTTCGGGTAATCTAGCCTTGCTCTCTTGATTGAAGATATCTCTTCCTAAAGAAACTGTTTGTTCAGTTTCATCTAAAAATGAATTTTTATTTTTTACAAAGTTATTATGAAATGTCTTTTGATTCCTTTCTTTATATTTACGTAATTTTCTGCAAAGTTTATTTGAAACCAAATCAATACTCGAATACAGATTCTCTGTTTTTTCTTCAGCCCTGATAATAGTCCCATTTGCAAAAATTGTGACTTCAGCTGTTTGGAATGAAACTCTTGGATTCTTTTCGACTGAAAGATGTATATCTGCTTCTTTAACGATATCCTTATAATGATGTATCGCTTTTTTTATCTTTGCTTCAGTATATTCTTTCAATGCAACTGTGAGTTCAAGATTCTTTCCATGAATTAAAATTTTCATAATAACTCTAAAAAATATTTTCTTACTTCCTAAATCTACTTAAATATGATTAATAGAACATCAATAATTAAACAACCTGATAAAATTTCATATTTTAATGATGTATATAAATTACAAAAAAAGTATCAAGAAGAATTAATTTCAGGAAAATCAAAAAAGAATCTTATTTGGTTAGGAGAACATCAACTTTGTTATACCTTGGGAAGAGGATCAAATACCGGTAACTTGCTTTTCGCATTAGATGAACAAGATGTATTTAAAATTGATAGAGGTGGAGAGGTAACATGCCATATGCCAGGACAGTTAGTCACTTATTTGGTTTTAGATCTGAATAGTTTTAACAAAGATTTAAATTGGTACTTAAGAAAAATTGAAGAAATAATCATTAAAGTTCTTAGTAGTTTTAATATTAATTGCTCAACTAAAAAGGGATTTACTGGGGTCTGGATTGGAGAAAGGAAGATTGCTTCGATTGGGATTGGATGCAAAAGATGGGTAACAATTCACGGCTTCTCAATAAACGTTAACTGTAAATTAGAAAATTTTGATAGAATTATTCCTTGCGGTATTGATGGCTGCCAAATGGCAAATATGAATGATTACTCTAAAAATTTAGATATCAAAGAAGTTAAGAAAATTGTTAAAAAAATAATTCAGGAAGAATTTAATTTTAAATTGGTATCAGAATAGAAATAAAAGGCTTGTTGAAAATTTTAAAAATGAATGATCAAGCATATTGGCCCGCGACTAAATCTCTTATAAAAAATGAAAAATTTACCATATTAGAAAAGCATATAAATAACCTTGAACATGTTGATCAAATATGGGAATACTTAAAATCTAAATGCGGAAATACTTTAGCTATTAATGATTTGAGAGGAAAAAATAAAGAAAAATATTCCTACTCTGAGTTAGCTAATTTAATCACTAAAGCCTCAATTTCTTTTAAAAATTATGGATTAGTTAAAGGAGATGTTGTTTCATTAATATCTGAAAACTCACCAAGATGGTTAATTGCTGATCAAGGATTGATGAGATTAGGTGCTATTAATGCTGTAAGAGGAATTAATTCACCTGCGGTAGAATTAGACTATATAATTGAACATTCTAATTCTGTTGGACTTATAGTTCAATCCAAGAAAGTTTGGTTGAAATTAAATAAAAAAGATGAATTAAAAAAAAGATTAAAGTTTTTAATTAATCTAGAGGATGAGCAATTTGAAGATTTAATAAATTGGCCTGAATTTATCAAAGCAGGAGATCAAGATTATTTTAAAAATAATAGTTCTAAAAAAGATAATAATCAGATTAATGATATAGCAAGCATTCTCTACACCTCAGGAACAACAGGCAAGCCAAAAGGCGTTCCCCTAACACATGGAAATTTTTTACATCAAATTATAAATCTTGCGAGAATTGCCGATCCAAAACCCGGCACTTCTGTCTTGAGCGTATTACCTATCTGGCATTCATATGAAAGAAGTGCCGAATATTTCTTTTTTTCATGTGGATGTACTCAATTTTATACAAATCCAAAGTTCTTGAAAGATGATATTAAAAAAGTCAAGCCAGTTGTCATGGCAACTGTTCCTAGGTTATGGGAGGCTATTCATGATGGTTTCTTCTTAGCTTTAAAAAAAATGCCGCCTAAAAAACAAGGAATCATAAAGTTTTTGATAAAAAACAGTTCTATTTTTAAAAGAAATCTTAGAAAGATCAGAAATCTAGAAATTAATCAAGTCAGTTTCTTAGCCAAAATTCCTTTGACAATATCTGTCATGAGTAGATTGTTTTTACATAAGTTATCTTCTACTTTTTTGTGGCCAAGTATCTTGAAGCAATTATGTGGAGAAAAACTTAAATTTCCTATTAATGGGGGAGGTGCTTTACCTGAACATGTTGATTTGTTTTTTGAATCTTTAGGTATAGATGTTTTGGTAGGTTACGGATTAACAGAAACTAGTCCAGTACTTACTTGTAGGAGAAGAGAACTAAATGTGAGGGGATCTTCGGGGCAGCCTTTGGCATTTACTGAAATTAAAATTATGAATGAGGGAAAAGATAAGATTTTGAGATTTAGGGAGATAGGTAAGATTTTTGTTAAAGGACCGCAAGTGATGAAGGGTTATTTGAATAATGTTTCAGCTACAAAGGCTGTTTTATCAAAAGATGGTTGGTTTGATACTGGAGATTTAGGTTTTCTTATCCCAAATGGATCTTTAGTCATAACAGGGAGAGCAAAAGATACAATAGTACTTTCTAGTGGAGAGAATATTGAGCCTAATCCCTTAGAAACTGAAATTCTTAGTTCTGAATTTATTAATCAAGTTCAATTAGTTGGTCAAGATAAAAAATGTTTAACTGCGCTTGTTTGTCCAAATATAGAATTAGTAGAAACTAAATTCTTTGTGAATGATGTTTCCAAATTAAATTCGAATAAAAATATTCGTTTATTTTTTAAATCTCAGATAAACAATTTGCTAAAAAATAGAACAGGAGCAAGATTTGAGGAACAGATATTAGATTGCTATTTTGTTGAGGCTTTTACTTTAGAAAATGGTTTGTTGACACAAACTCTTAAACAGAAAAGAAGAGAAATTGTGGATTTGTATTCAACACAAATAGAAGAAATGTATAAAAAATAAATTAGAAAAGGAAAATTCTTTTTCATATCTTTATATTAAAAGGGTAATTTAATTTTTTATGGAAACAAAAACCTCTATATCTATCAAACGCTCAATAGCCATAAAAGCTATTGTTACCCCTACTTGGAAAGAAGATGCTGAGAAGGAGCTAAGTAATGCGATTTCGACAGTGGATCAACAATTGTCACAACTTGAACAAGAAGGTCAACAAATAGTGAGTAATATAAGATCCCAGTCATTAAATCCATTAGATCCCAGAGTTCAAGAGCAAGTTGGCCAAGTTCAGCAACAAGTTGCTGCAAAGAGGAACGAACTAGAAGAGCAAAAAAGAAATCTTTTGCAACAACAAAGCCAAGTTCGTGATTTAAAAATGGATGAGATTGTTGAGCAAGGTCAAGTTGATAGTTTTTGTGATGTCTCCGTTGGAGATAATCTTATTGATAAGATGCAAGTTTCAATAACAGTAAAAGATGGGATAATTCAATCTATAAATAATAATAAATAGAATAATTAAATAAATTTAAGATTTTAATTCCTTTTTGAATGTAAATCATAGTTTCTTTGGAGCTATTTTTTTGTAAAATACTTACATAACAACCTTTAAGAATTTTCCAAGTTCTTAAAGCTATTAAATCACTAAAAATCTATCTGATGTCTCACGAAATATTTATGCCAGCTCTTAGTTCTACTATGACTGAAGGAAAAATTGTTGAATGGTTAAAGAATCCTGGAGATAAAGTTGAAAGAGGAGAATCTGTTTTAGTTGTTGAATCAGATAAAGCCGATATGGATGTTGAATCTTTCCAAGATGGATATCTTGCAGCAGTATTAATGCCAGCTGGTAGTACAGCCCCAGTTGGGGAAACAATTGGACTAATTGTAGAGAACGAGGATGAAATAGCACCTGTACAAGAACAAAGTAAAGGGAAACATAATGAAGGATTTAGTTCTGATCAACTTGAATTACCAAATAAAAAATCTGAAATAAAAGAAGATAAACAAAAAGATTTTCCACAAATTAAGGAGCGAGAAGTCGAATTTAAAAGGGAAAAAGTGCTTACTCCCTCTAATGAAATTCAATTTAATGCATCGACAAGTAATAATTCTTCAAGAGTAATAGCATCTCCAAAGGCAAAAAAACTTGCTTCTACAATGGGGATTGACTTGGCAAAAGTAAATGGATCAGGACCTCATGGGAGGATTCAGGCCGATGATGTGTTGAAGGCAAATGGCCAACCTGTTTCTATTCCATGGATAGGAGAGGGGACCTCTCATGCAAAAATTGCCAATTCCAGTTCCCATGTTCAAGTTGAAATTAAGTCAGAGACATTAGGGACATGTTTTGGTAAACCTGGAGAAACTGTTCAATTTAATACTCTTCAGAATGCTGTCAATAAGAATATGGAATCTAGTTTAAATGTCCCTTGTTTTAGAGTGGGTTATTCAATTGATACTGATAAATTGGATAATTTTTATAAGAAAGTAAAGCGAAATGGAGTTACTATGACTGCATTATTAGTTAAAGCAGTTGCAAAGACACTTAAAAAACATCCCCAAGTTAATTCAAGCTTTTCAGAAAAAGGAATTTCTTATCCTGAAAACATAAATATTGCTGTAGCTGTTGCTATGGAAGACGGGGGATTGATAACTCCAGTATTAAAAGAACCTTGTAATACAGATTTATTTGAATTATCTAGAGAGTGGAAAGATCTTGTGAAAAGATCTAGAGCAAAACAATTAGAACCAGATGAATACTCAACAGGAACATTTACGTTGTCTAATTTAGGAATGTTTGGTGTTGACAGATTTGATGCAATACTTCCGCCAGGTACGGGTGCTATTTTAGCTATAGCATCATCGAAGCCAACAGTTGTTGCTAATGATGATGGCTCAATATCTGTTAAAAAAATAATGCAGGTAAATTTAACTGCTGACCATAGAGTTATTTATGGTGCTGATGGTGCTTCATTCTTAAAAGACTTGTCTTATCTCATTGAAAACGAGCCAGAGAATCTAATATCATAATTTCAATTGAATTTTGAAATTCATAATCAAGAAATAGATCATAAACTTGAAGCTTATGATTATTTTCTTGATGAGTCATTAATTGCAGATAAACCTTCTAAAGTTAGGCATGAATCTCGACTAATGATAGTTAGAGATAATGCATTAGAAGAAAACTTTTCAACAAATAAAAATACTAAGGATCTCTTAGATGAACTTAGAGAAGGGGATCTGGTAGTTATAAATGATACGAAGGTGATGAAAGCAAGGTTAAAGGTTGAATTGGAAAATGGAAGATTAGTCGAATTATTGGTATTGGAGAAATCAGACGAATCTACTTGGCTATGTTTGGCAAAGCCTGCGAAAAAATTAAAAATAAATAAAAAATTAAATTTAAAATCACCCTTGGCAAAAGATATAAAGTTGAATGTTTCTGGGATTGATAAAGAAACTGGAGGAAGATTTATTAAGTTTCCAGAAAATATCAATGATCTCATTTCAATGAATACCTTTCTTGATATCTATGGAGAAATACCCCTCCCTCCCTATATAAAAAGTGCCGAAGAAAAATCTTTTCATGAAAATAGTTATCAAACTGAGTATGCATGTAATCCTGGAGCAGTCGCCGCCCCAACAGCAGGATTACATTTAAGTAAAAGTCTTATTTCAAATTTAAAAAAAAAAGGTATTTTGGTCATGCCTATTACTTTGCATGTAGGTTATGGGACATTCAAGCCAATTGATCAAGAAGATTTGTCTAATTTAAAACTTCATAAAGAGTGGGTTAGCGTTAGTAGGAAAGTAGTAGAAGAAATAAAAAAAATAAAAAAGTCAGACAGAAGAGTAATAGCAATAGGAACTACTAGCGTAAGAGCACTTGAAAGTTCTTATTCAGATAAAATGGAAGACTTTGTTCCTATAGCTAAGTATGTTGATTTAGTAATTAAGCCAGGTTATAAATTCAAGGTAGTTGATGGATTATTAACCAATTTTCATCTCCCAAAGAGTTCATTATTACTTCTAGTAAGCGCAATGATTGGTAGAGAAAGGTTATTAGATCTATATAAAAAAGCCATAAAAGAAAAATTTAGATTTTTCTCTTATGGCGATGCTATGTATATTTCACCAGATTCATTTCTGGATAAATAAAAATTTTAAGCTTTAACTGGTTCCTCAATTATGCCACTTGGGACTTCAGTAAACATTATTGATGATAAATATCTTTCCGCTAAATCAGGAAGAACAACAACAATGGTCTTGCCTGCATATTCATCTTGTTCAGCTAATTTAACAGCAGCAGCAGCAGCAGCTCCACAAGATATACCAACGAGCAAGCCTTCCTCTTTAGCTAATCTTAAAGCCATGTCTATAGATTCATCGTTAGTAACTTGTTCAACTTTGTCAACAATTGATAAATCAAGATTTTTCGGGATAAACCCTGCCCCGATTCCTTGAATTTTATGTGGTCCTGATTTCACTTCCTCTCCATTAAGTGTTTGAGTAATAACAGGGCTATGTGATGGTTCAACGGCTACAGAAGTAATATTTTTACCCTTTTCTTGTTTAATGTATCTTGAGACTCCTGTTATTGTTCCACCTGTTCCTACTCCGGCAACTAAAACATCAATCGCACCATCACAATCATCCCAAATTTCAGGACCTGTTGTTTTGAAATGAATTTCTGGGTTTGCTGGATTATCAAACTGACCTGGCATAAAATATTGAGAGGGGTTGCTATCTGCAATCTCTTTAGCTTTAGCAATTGCTCCTGGCATACCTTTAGAAGCCTCTGTTAAAACAATTTCGGCCCCTAATACTGCCATCACTCTTCTCCTCTCTATTGACATAGATTCTGGCATCGTAAGGATTAATTTATAACCTCTTGCTGACGCAGTAAAAGCAAGAGCAATTCCAGTATTCCCAGATGTAGGCTCAACTATTGTTTTGTCCTTTGTGAGTTTCCCACTTTTCTCAGCGTCCCATATCATGTTTGCACCAATTCTGCATTTAACACTATAAGCAGGATTTCTTCCTTCAATTTTTGCTAAAACAGTGGCTTTAGCATTTTTGGTAACTGACTTTAACTTTACTAATGGAGTGTTTCCGATAGCAAAACTGTTGTCCTCATAAATTTTTGCCATTTATTTATTTAGAATATACATTAATACTAACTATTTTTCAGAAAAAAGAGTATATAAGTTTCTATACGGTAAATACTAGGGATTTAAAAATTATTTAATGCTTCAGAAAAGATGCTCCATAAGTGATCTTTATCTTCTAGTCCCACTGATACTCTTAAAAGGTGCGAAGGTATACCAAAACTTTCAGCCCACTCCAATTCTTCATAATGAGCTAATAAAACATAAGGACATACAAGTGTGAAATTTGTACCTAAACTAGGTCCTTTGGATATTTGTAGAGAATCATAAAACTTTTTAGCTTTCTCTATTCCTCCTTTTAATTCGAACGATAATAAGCAACCATATCCCCCCTCTGAAGTAAGTATAGAATTGAAATTCGGGCAATTTTCTGGATGAAAAATATTTTTTATCTCTTTGTGGTTTTCTAATCTTTTTTTTAATTCCAAACAGGCTTTATTTTGCTCAAAAACTCTTTGATTTACGTCTCTACTAACTTGTTCTAGAGAGACTACATCTCCATCTGAAAGAATTGGAAGATTAATTTCCTTTAATACATTTCTAAACTGATCAATCCATCTGCTTTTTGGATTTAGTATTAATGAGCCAGCAAGAATATCTCCGCTACCTGAAAAGATTTTTGTAAGTGAAGTAAAAACAATATCTGCATGCTCTAGGGAATTTATATTCAAATTTGAACCAATAGTATCGTCTACTATCACGGGGATATTAAATTTATTTGCTATTTTTGAAACTTTTTTTATATTTACACATTTAAGCATTGGATTACTTGGTAATTCAATAATCAAGGCTGCTGGATTTATTCTTATTATTTCTAACTCAATATCCTTGCAATTTTCTTCTGTTATTAGCTTGGCTCCATGAAAAATATGCATTGGCAATTTAAGTACATCAACATATGGGAAACCAATTTGAAGTGTAGGTCTTTCGGGAAATAATTTATATATAATTTCTAATGAAGTGTATAACGCAGACATGCCAGATGAAGTTAGGTGTATATCATTAGAGTTTGTTTTTGTAAATTTAGAAATTCTATTTTTTATTCTCTGATTACTTTCATAGACTAAAGATTTTGAAGGGTAATCTTCAAGGCCTAATTCAATTGCTGCCGCTCTTGAAGATAGACCAAGACCAGTATGTTGCCAAAAGGATCTTGCATATATGCTTGCTGATTCTTTAGTAATTAATAATGTAAAATTATGTCTTCTTTCTATATAAGAATATCTTTCAAAAGTATTCTTATCACAGTATTTTTTTGCTTTTAAAGCTATTCTTTCATCTGGATAAGGCCAGATACTTTGATTAT
Source organism: Prochlorococcus sp. AG-347-J22 (assembly GCA_003279005.1). Classification (GTDB taxonomy): domain Bacteria; phylum Cyanobacteriota; class Cyanobacteriia; order PCC-6307; family Cyanobiaceae; genus Prochlorococcus_A. The sequence goes on from QCBY01000005.1 coordinate 46,739, forward strand.
TGAATTTACTTTCTTTTTTTGTCTTTTCACATAATCTTTTTACTAAAGGATTGAGTCCAAAACGAGGATATATTGACCTTAATGCTTCTATGCATTTTGGATTTTTTTCCTCATAGTTAATTACATCATTCCAAGTTGGTAAAGCTACAGATACAGCATGCTTACTATCGGGAATCGAAAATCCCAACTCTAAGTTTTTCCATATTGGATTTTTAAGTAAATCTCTCAATTTTCAAAATTTATTTAAGGCTAATAAGATATCTGAGATTAAATCATTTGTATCTTCACAACCAATCGACAATCGTACAAGAGAATCATCAATTCCTAGGAGATTTTTAGTTTTATCATCAATAGATGCATGAGTCATTGTTGCGGGGTGGCAAATTAAACTTTCAACTCCACCGAGACTCTCTGCTAATGAGAAATATTTGAGAGATTTACAAAATTTTAAAGTGTCGGCTTTGTTTAAGTTCAATTTAAGGGTGATCATGGAACCACCAGATTTCATTTGTAATTTTGCTAAATCAAATTGTGGATGTTTTTGATTAAAAGGATAAATAGCCTTACTAATGATCCTATGATTTTCAAATTCCTTAGAAATTATTTCTGCACTTTTTGTTTGTTGCTCGATTCTTAGAGGGAGAGTTTTAACTCCTCTTGTAATTAGCCATGAATCAAAGGGCGAGGGTTGAAGTCCTAAAGCTTTTTGAGAGAAAAGCATCTTACTATTCCATTCCTCATTATTAGTTAGTACTGCTCCACCAAGCGCATCACTATGTCCATTTATAAATTTGGTTGTACTTATTAGAGATAGTGTTGCTCCAAGTTCTAAAGGTTTTTGAATGAGAGCTGTAGTAAAGGTATTATCTAGAACCACAGGTATTTTGTATTTATTAGCTTCGTCACAGATCGATTTAATATCAAGTATTTTTAGCAGCGGATTTGTTGGACTTTCTAGCCATATTAAAGTTGGATGGAAGTCTTTGATTTTTTTGATACTTTCTTTATCTGTAAAGTCTGTGTATTGAGCTTCTACCCCAAATTTTTTGAAAATTTTTTCAAACATTCTTACCGTACAACCATAGAGATTAGACTCGCAAAGTATCTTATCGCCTGATTTTAATGTGGATGTTATTGCAGTTACAGCACTTATTCCAGATCCAAAAACTGTACAGTATTCAGAATTTTCTATTGATTTCAGTATATTTTCTAGAATTTTAAAATTTGGATTACCTGACCTGGTGTAATCAAAATTTTGTTTATTGCCATATTTAAAAGTTGATGTTGAGAAAATTGGAGGCATAATACAACCAGTCTCTTCGGAAAATGTTTTTCCATGATGAATGGACAAGGTTTTAACGCCAGGCTTTTTGATATTATTTTCCTCATTTCCCATTGTTTTCAAAATAAGAATTAAATAAAATCTCTCATCTTATCGAGGAGAGATTTAATAATCCAAAGAAAAATTTTTTAAACTTTTCTTGAATAGTATTCAACAACCAGCAGCTCGTTTATTTCAAGAGCAACCCACTCTCTATCACACTTGCCGTTTATTTTACCTGTTAATTTAGATTTATCTAACTCTATATGTGGAGGGACATTTGCTAAACCAGGGAATTCAATATTTCCTTCAACAAGTTTTTTACTTGCTTTGTTTTCCTTAATGCTGATTAAATCTCCTGATTTACATTGGTAACCAGCAATATCAAGAACTTTGCCGTTAACAGTTACATGCCCATGATTTACTAATTGTCTTGAGCCTGGGATTGTTCCACCAAAACCTAATCTAAAACAAACATTATCTAATCTGTTTTCTAAAAGTCTAAGGAGGTTGGTTCCTGTAGAGCCTTCTTGGGCTCTAGCTTTTTTAACGTAACGAACAAGTTGTCTTTCAGAAACTCCATAGTTGAATCTAAGTTTCTGCTTTTCTTCTAGACGAATTGCGTATTCTGATCGCTTGCGACGGGCTTGGCCGTGCTGACCTGGAGGATTAGACTTCTTTGAAGATTTCCTAGTGAGACCTGGTAGTTCTCCCAAGCGACGCGTAACCCTTAATCTTGGGCCGCGGTATCTTGACATAAGTTTAAATTAAAATTGAGATTTGCAATAAATTGGTTAATTGATTAGATTCAATTAAACTAAATACTACTGAAAAGTTATTTTACATCATTAAAGTGATTAAAAGCATCAACAAACTACTTACATCTATACTTCTTTTGATGATCTCATTCTATCAAAAGTGGTTTTCGCCTTTTTTTGGACCAAGATGTAGATTTATTCCAAGTTGTAGTACTTATGGATACGAGGCCATTTCAAGGCACGGTCCTTGGAGAGGTGGATGGTTGACCCTTAGAAGATTAAGCAAATGTCATCCGTTAACTCCGTGCGGTTGTGATCCTGTTCCTGATTAAGTGAATGAAAATATTCATTTTTGTTAGGAAAGGTTGTTGCCTTTGCGAGACATTAAAAAATAAACTAACAAAAATAAACCTTAAAGAATTAAACCCTAAATTAGAAATCAATGAAATTGACATAGATAGGTTTGATTTGTACCAGGATAAATATAAAAAATTTGATAATGAAGTTCCTGTTGTCGCTATTAAAGAAAGTAAGTCTCAAAAAATTATTGAGTTACCTAGGATCTCTCCAAGATTGAAGGATGATCAATTAAAAAAATGGCTAGAAAAAAATATAAACATTGCTTTGTATAAGAATTGATTAGAAGATGAGATCAATAAAATTACATAAACTTCTATCTTTAGTAGAAATTGTTCCAACATCTGGGTTAATAAATCCAGAGATAACTAATATATCTTTTAATTCCAAAGAAGTGGAAAAAGGAACTTTATTTTTGGGGTTACCAGGATTAAATGTCGATGGAGGGAAATATTGGAGAGAAGCTATTGAAAATGGTGCAGAGGCAGCCATTATTGGTTCCAAAGCCAAAGAATTAACTGAAACTATTGATTGTGAAAGAGTTCTTGTTATCGACGAGACTTTAGGGGATCTTTTTTGTGGTCAAATAGTATCTGAGTTTTGGAATAGACCTTCAAGTAAACTTAAACTTATTGGTGTGACAGGTACTAATGGGAAAACAACAATAACTTTTTTATTAGAATATATTCTTAATAAATTAGGAAAAAAGACAGCTTTATTTGGAACATTATTTAATAGATGGCCAGGATATTCAGAGGTCTCTTCACATACAACTGATTTTGCGGATAAACTTCAAAAGAAATTAAATGCTGCAGTTAAAGCCGACTCTGAGTTTGCAATATTAGAAGTAAGTTCTCATGCTATTGCTCAAAATAGGATATCAGGTTGTGAATTTAATGCAGCTATTTTTACAAATTTATCTCAAGATCATCTTGATTATCACTCAGATATGGAATCATATTTTCAGACAAAACGAAGATTATTTTTCCCGCCTTACTTATCAGAAAAAAATGGGATAGCTGTTTTAAATTGCGATGACATTTGGATCTCAAACTTGCCAACTCATTTAAAAAAAAGATCGTCTTTAGTTTCTACAAAAAAGGTTAAGAGCGAGTTTAAAAATGAAGAATTATTTTATGTAACAGATAAAAAATTTACTGGAAATGGTTCCTCATGTATCTTTCATACCCCTAAAGAAAAAATTAACCTTTCTGTTCCACTAATTGGAGAGTTTAATTTAATGAATGTAATTCAAGCAATAACAATTTTGTATAAACTTAATTTCTCTTTAAAAGATTTATCAAGATCACTAAAATCCTTTCCAGGTACTCCAGGGAGAATGGAGAAAATTGGTATTGATAATAACGATTTTTCAGCATTACTACCAACTGTAATTGTTGATTATGCTCATACACCTGATGGATTAGAGAAAGTTTTGAAATCAATTAAAAAACTTTGTGAAGGAAAACTTATAACTGTTTTTGGATGTGGTGGAGATCGAGATTCTATTAAAAGGCCTTTAATGGGATCAATAGCTGAAGAGTTTTCTGATTACGTTTTTATAACATCAGATAATCCAAGATCAGAAGACCCCGAAAAAATAGTAAGTGAAATTTTAAAGGGTATTGAAAAAAGAGATCAAATAAAAATTGAAATTGACAGATTTATAGCAATAAAAGAATCTATTGAATTTGCAAAAAAAGAAGATATTGTTTTAATTGCGGGTAAAGGACATGAAGATTATCAAATTCTTAATGATAGGATAATTGATTTTGACGATAGAAAAATTGCTTATAAATTTTTACAAGAGAAAACTAAATCCAAATAAAATTTCTTAAATAAATAAGAGAGATATTTGCGCAAATTAAAAGAAAAGTTTCTTAATATAATAAATATTTACTCTTCAAAAATGAAAGGTTTAGCTTTGGTTGTTGGCTCTGGTGGAATTGGTACCCAACTAGCTACAGATCTGAGCAAAAGTGAAAAAGGATTGGATGTTGTTTTGTGTGGAAGAAAAAGTAAATTTAATTCTTTTTGGGAATTAGATATAGAGGATTCTCAATCACTTTTGCAGTTTAAAAGTAAAATTTCGAATCATTCTTCGAAATTAAGATTAGTTGTTAACGCTACTGGAAGACTTCATAGTGAAACTCTTAAACCAGAAAAAAGACTACAACATCTTGATAAAGAAAATATGATGGAAAGTTTTTCAATAAATGCCTTTTCTCCTATTTTATTAGCTAAAGCAATTGAAGAATTCATCCCAAAAGATAGTGATTTTAATTTTGCGACTATAAGTGCGAGAGTTGGTAGTATTGGAGATAATCAAACTGGAGGTTGGTATTCATATAGAGCTTCAAAATCTGCGCAAAATCAGTTTTTTAAGTCCTTAAGTATTGAGTGGGCTAGACGTTTCCCCAAAGCTACTGTTACATTGCTTCATCCAGGTACAGTTGATACTGACTTGTCTAGACCTTTTCACAAGTTTGTTCCAGAACATAAATTATTTAGTAAAGAAAAATCATCTCAATTCTTGATCAATATTATTAAAAATCAATCACCAGCATCTACCGGAAAATTTATTGCATGGGATAGTTCAGAAATCCCCTGGTAATTTTTTTAATTTCTTCAGAAAGTAAATCAATTTCTTCGTCTGTTGTCATCTGATGCACGCATGCTCTAAACCATTTTGGGTCTTCTAAAACTCTAATCCAAATTTTCTTTTCTCCAAGTCTTTTAACAAAATTGTCCTTATCTTCAATATTTTTGATATCAAAACTAACTATCCCATTTAAGTATTTTTTTTCTAAAACTAACTCTATTTCGTTAAATTGATTTAAATTATCCCAAAGTTTTTCACTTAATCTTTTGATATTTTTGCTTTTTTCTTTCTCAGGGCAGTCTTTATCCAAAAGATCTAGAGAATTACGAAGACCTGCAAGTAATGGAATACAAGAGGTAGCTACTTCAAACTTTCTTGCATCTTCATGAAAAAGATTATCTGAAGGCTCATAAATTCCTTTTTCTTTTTTTAATGATTTCCAACCAATTATTGTTGGATCTGTTTCATGAATAAATCTATCTGAGACATAAATAGCTCCTAGTCCTTCAGGCCCACATGCCCATTTATGAGAAGTTATGGAATATAAATCAGAATAAAAAACTTCTTCTTCGATTTTTATATGACCAAAGGTTTGAGCACCATCAACAAGTAGATAAGAATTTTCTCGATTATTTTTTAATTCGATAGAAATTTGTTTTAAAGGAATTTTATATCCAAAGTTCCACAAAATATGAGAAATAATCAGGATCTTAGTCTTACTATTTAGATTTTTTGAAATCTCTAAAATTATATTTTCGTCGTTTAGATTTTTAATTTTTTGGATTGGAAAAATTTTGAATTTTAACTTATTTCTTCTGCAAAATTCTCTACTTGCAGCTACTACTCCAGGATGTTCACAGTCACTTATTAACAATTCTTCTCCCTCTTCTACTTTTATACCCCAAAAAGGCAAAATCATTCCAGAAGAGATATTCTCGGTTAAAGCTATATTTTTTGAATTAATGCCTAATTTTTTCGCAATAATTCTTTTTGTAGTCAATATTTCTTTATAAATAAAAGGCCACATATCATTTGTAAATGGGCCTAAATCTTGAATGATTTCCCAAGTTTTAACTATTGCTTCTAGAGAAGATTTTGGTAATGGTCCTTGCCCTCCATAATTGAAGTAATATTTGTTTTTTAATGCAGGTATTTGATCTCTTAAATTAATTTTCATTCAAATTTTAAAATTTAATTTCTTCAGAAGGGCTAAATATTCCCTACTAAAGTCACTGTTCTAAATTCAATATCTTCAATAACTTTCCAAGGTTCATTACTTCTCTCCGAGAATTCTAAGTTTTTAAACCCTAGATCTTGAAAATCATTTAGGAATTCTGGCTCATACCAAGCTCCACTAATACATCCTGTCCATAAATCATGATCATTTTGCAATCTTATAGGAACTTTTTTACTTGAGACAATATCGCTTATGGCTATTCTTCCGTTATCTTTAAGTACTCTTTTTATATTTCTTAAAAGATTATTTCTAGATTCAGGATTTACTAAATTTAAAACACAATTACTTAAAATAATATCAACTGATTTGTCTGCAATTAACGGATTTAAATCTTTATCTAATTCATCGAGATTTTCAATTGATCCTCTAAGAAATTCTGTATTGATAAAACCTATCTTTTCTGAAAATTTTTTGGAAGCAGATCTTGATAATGCAAGCATATCAGGATTTTGATCAACCCCAATAACCTTACCCTTTTTCCCAACAATTTGAGAACAAATAAAGGCATTTTTACCGCTACCACTACCAAGATCTAAAACAATATCATTCTTCCGTACGTACTTAGTTGGATCACCACATCCATAATCCCTTTCAATAACATCTTCAGGTATTGCTTCGAGTAAAATAGGATTAAAACCAACAGGTGTGCAAAGACAACTCTCTTTTTCTAGTGCAGCAGAACCATACCTTTCTTGAATAGCATCTTTATGATCAAGACCTTTCAAATTTTTATTTGACTCATTAGTTTCGCAGCAATTACTAGACATTAAAATAATTCTAATTTTTTATAAATATAGCCAAAAAAAAACCCCTAAGAAGGGGCTTTCTCTTTTGGAATTAAATTATTTAGTGTATTTAGCACCTCTGTAATTTAATTCTGCCTTTTCATTACTTGAAGAAGCGTCATCCATTCTATTGGTGTATACGTTTCTTCTGTAGGTAAGTTCAACAAGTTGCTTTTGAGCAACTTTTTTATTTTGAACGTAGTTTTTACCTCTGTAAGTTAAAGTAGTCATGTTTCGATGTAACAAAACGGCCATCCCCCGTTCCCTGGTATGACTCGAACTGCGCCCTCAATGAGGGTGAACGAAAATGTAGCTGTTGCTACAATTTTATTATAAACGTATTTTTGCCTTACTGTCCAGGTTTCACAGAAAGATACAATTTTTTAATTTTTTTTTAATTATTATCTTAAGTTAATTTTATTATGATTTATAGCTAAAAGGTATTAGGTTTATAGTTGATTTCGGCTTTTTAATTAATTTGATTTTATGACAGGATTTTTATATTTTTTGGGTAATACTTTAAGGTGGCCCGCTTTAAAACCAAAAGAATTTTTTTCTTTACATACTTATTTTATTATCATTTATTTGATAACTTTTACATTAAGTAAAAATGAAGTTAACCAATCAAATTTAGTATTTACGATTGGAATTTTAGCTCCACTCTTAATAGCTATAGGTCAAGGCCTTCCCATAAATTGCCTAGATTTTAAATCATCATTAACTAAAGAATTAAGCAAAGAGTCGTAAAAATATTTTAAAAACAGCTCACAAAACTTGGACTACTTCGCTTATTTCAGGGATCATTTCTTTTAGCTTTCTTTCTATTCCCATTTTTAATGTCATGGTACTACTTGGGCAGCTTCCACATGCTCCCTGAAGTCTTACTTTTACAATGGGACCATCAATTTCTACTATTTCTACATTACCTCCATCTGATATCAAGAAAGGTCTCAGTTCATCTAAAACCGTTTCTACATTTTCATTTGTAAGTGGTAATGTTTCAGTACTCATAATTTTAAATTAACTATATAATAAGCCTAGAAAAAAATGTGACTAATTGCAAAAAAAAATAATTTTTCTGTTGTGACTTCTAAAAACTTCTTAAATAAAAATAATAGTTATGATGCGATATTGGTAGGGGCAGGAATAATGAGCGGAACACTTGCGTTATTAATTACAGAGATTTTACCTTCAATAAAAATATTAATTATAGAAAAATTAAATAAACCAGGTAGTGAAAGTACTGGTGCATTTAATAATGCAGGAACTGGTCACGCTGCAAATTGCGAATTAAATTACACACCCTTAAATGAAAATGGAGATTTACAAATAGATAAAGCCCTTTCCATAAATCGTTCCTTTGAAAATTCAATGTCTTTATGGGCCTCATTATATGCAACTGGGAAGATAGATATTAAAAAATTCTTTAAATTTATTCCTCACATAAGTTTTGTCACCGGTAAGGAAAATATTTCTTTTTTAAAAAAAAGATTCAAAGCAATGTCTGAATATCCAGAGTTTGCAGATATGGAATTTTCATCATCTTTTAATCAAATAAAATCATGGGCACCCCTTATTACCAGTAGTAGAAATCCATTAGATAAAATTGCAGCTACTCGAATAAAAAGAGGAACAGATATCAATTTTGAGGCTTTAACAAGAGAATATCTAACCTATATTTCTAAGAATAAAAATGTAGAAATTAGTTACAACACAGAATTAATAGATTTAAAGAAAACAGATAAAAAAAAATGGGAATTAAAAGTTCGTTCACTAGGTAGGGTAGTTTCTCTTAGCACTTCATACGTTTTCCTAGGGGCTGGTGGCAAAACGATAAACTTTTTGCAAAAATCTAAAATTCCAGAAGCTAAAATGTATGGTGGTTTTCCTGTTAGTGGAAAATGGCTTATTTGTGAGGAAAAGTCTTTAACGGAAAAACATAATGCAAAAGTTTATGGGAAAGCAAATATAGGATCACCTCCAATGTCAGTACCTCATTTAGATACAAGATGGATTGAAGGCAAAAAATTTCTTCTCTATGGTCCTTTTGCTGGTTTCACGACTAAATTCTTAAAAAAAGGATCTTATTTTGATTTATTTAGTTCTATAAAAAAAAATAATTTATTTTCTATGCTTGATGTTGGGATAAAAAATAAAGACTTAATTAATTATCTTTTTTCACAATCTCTCAAGAACCATAATTCCAGAGTTGAAAACTTAAGGCATATGATGCCCTCAGCTGATCCTTCGAATTGGTATTTAGAGAATGCTGGACAAAGAGTTCAAATAATTAAAAAAACTGAAGATGGAGGTTCTCTCCGGTTTGGGACAGAAATTGTTAATTCGAAAGATGGCTCACTTTCTGCTTTGTTAGGGGCTTCTCCGGGAGCAAGTACAGCAGTTACTATAATGATTCAGGTTTTAAAAAAATCTTGCATTTTTAAATCTGATAAAATACATCTTGAGAAGAAAATAAGTCATTTACTTTATGAATCAGAATTAAAGAATGAAAGTGATACTAATTTTTTAGTAAAGATTAAAAAAAGAAATAATTCTATTTTAGGTTTCCATCCATAATCTTAATTAGCTAAAATTTGCAAAGAGAATAACACAAAGGTTGTTTTAATTTTATATGACTAATATCTCAGTTTCAAAAATAAGGAATTTTTGCATTATAGCTCATATTGATCATGGTAAATCTACTCTCGCAGATAGGTTACTTCAAGACACAGGTACTGTGAAACCAAGGGATATGCAGGACCAGTTTTTGGATAATATGGATCTTGAAAGAGAAAGGGGCATAACAATTAAACTACAAGCAGCTAGGATGAAATATGAAGCAGAAGATTCTCAAGAATATATTTTAAATTTAATTGATACACCAGGACATGTTGATTTTTCTTATGAAGTAAGTAGATCTTTGCAGGCTTGTGAAGGTGCTTTATTAGTCGTTGATGCGAGTCAAGGTGTAGAAGCTCAAACTTTAGCTAATGTATATCTTGCACTTGAAAATAATTTAGAAATTATTCCTGTTTTAAATAAGGTTGATTTGCCTGGTGCAGATGCGGAAAAAATAAAGCAAGAAATTGAAGAGATAATTGGACTAGATACATCTAATGCTATAAATTGCTCTGCTAAAACGGGAGAAGGCATTAAAGATATATTGGAAGCTGTTGTTGGTAGAATCCCCCCTCCTCAAGATGAGATAAAATCTCCTACTAAGGCACTTATTTTTGATTCTTATTATGATCCTTATAGAGGTGTAATTGTATACTTCAGAGTAATATCTGGATCAATTAATAGAAAAGATAAAATCTTACTTATGGCTAGTAAGAAACAATATGAATTAGATGAAATCGGAATAATGGCTCCTGATGAGAAACAAGTTAATGAACTTCATGCAGGAGAAGTTGGTTATCTAGCCGCCTCTATTAAGTCAGTCGCTGATGCAAGAGTAGGAGATACGATTACACTATTAAATTCCCCCGCTGAAGATCCACTTCCTGGATATAAAACAGCAAATCCAATGGTTTTTTGTGGATTATTTCCAACCGATGCAGATCAGTATCCAGATTTAAGAGAGTCATTAGAAAAACTTCAATTATCTGATGCGGCACTTAAGTATGAACCTGAGACTAGCAGTGCTATGGGATTTGGATTTAGGTGTGGATTTTTAGGATTACTGCACATGGAAATTGTTCAGGAAAGATTGGAGAGAGAATATGATTTAGATCTGATTGTAACTGCACCTTCAGTAATCTATAAAATTAATTTAAATGATAATGAACAAATCTTTATTGATAATCCCTCGACAATTCCAGATCCACAATCAAGAGAATCAATAGAAGAACCCTATGTGAAAATGGAAATTTATTCTCCTAACGAATTTAACGGAACACTAATGGGTTTATGCCAAGAAAGAAGAGGAGTTTTTATTGATATGAAATACATAACAACTGAAAGAGTGACTTTGATTTATGAAATACCTTTAGCAGAAGTTGTTACAGACTTTTTTGATCAAATGAAAAGTAGAACTCAAGGATATGCATCAATGGAATATCATTTGATTGGCTACAGAAAAAATGATCTAGTTAGATTAGATGTGCTTATAAATTCTGAAAGAGCTGATCCTTTAACTTCAATTGTTCATAGAGATAAGGCTTATGGCATAGGCAGAGGATTAGTTGAAAAATTAAAGGATTTAATACCGAAACAACAATTTAAAATACCTATTCAGGCTTCAATAGGTAGCCGTGTTATTGCGAGTGAAAGTATAAGTGCACTAAGAAAAGATGTTCTTTCCAAGTGCTATGGGGGTGATATTTCTAGAAAAAAGAAACTTTTAAAAAAGCAAGCTAAAGGGAAAAAGAGGATGAAGGCGATGGGTAAAGTTGATGTACCTCAAGAAGCTTTTATGGCAGTCCTGAAATTAAATCAGTAATTAATTTCAAATTAAAAACCAAAAGCTATCTTATCTTTTTACAAGGGCTATATTTTAGTTGATTAGAGTAATAATAAAGTTGTGAACGTTAACTCCTCAAATCAAGTTGCTCAGAATATTAGGAGAGTTGGATTTTTAATTGTATTTTCATACCTTTTAATAGTGTTAATTATGAAAGTATTAGAGGCTAACAACTTTTTTGGTTATTCTTTATCTTCATTTAGTAGCGATATTTTTGCACCACCTTCCCTGAAACATTTATGTGGAACCGATAGATTAGGAAGGGATGTTTGTTTAAGAACTTTACAAGGATCTTCTATAGCTGTAGAAGTTGTGTTCCTCGCCATTTTCTTTGCGTTAATTTTAGGTTTACCATTAGGTTTATTGAGCGGATATTGGGGTGGGATACTTGATAAATGCTTGTCACTTGTAATGGACACTATTTTTTCAATACCGGTTATTTTACTTTCAGTAGTTGTAGCTTTTGTATTGGGCAAAGGGATTATCAATGCTTCCATAGCATTATGCATAGTTTATTCTCCTCAATATTTTAGGTTAATTAGAAATCAAACAATATTAATAAAATCAGAGACATATGTTGAAGCCGCAAGAGTTTCGGGTGCTGATGTTAAAACTATAGTTTTTAAATATATCCTTCCAAATGTAATAACTCCTTTGCCCATCCTCCTAACGTTAAATGCTGCTGATGCAGTTTTAGTATTGGGAAGTTTAGGCTTTCTAGGTTTAGGAGTACCCGCAGATGTCCCAGAATGGGGTAGTGACCTTAATCTTGCTCTAGCAGCACTACCTACTGGAATATGGTGGACTGCGTTATTCCCTGGATTAGCAATGTTTTTCTTAGTCTTAGGCCTTTCTTTTATTGGGGAAGAAATTGAAAATATTTTTGAGAAATGATAGTTAATATTATATTTTTTAGTTATTAATAACTTCGTCTATTTCTCCAAACTTATTAAGTTTTGGATATTTAGTACCAGAATTTCTGTAAATTGAAGCTAACTCTGGGTAACTCCATTCAAATAATGTCTTTCGGTATTCATTAGGACTTAAACCTTCTCCATTAACAGGAAGCAGGCCCTTACTTTGTCTTTGGCGAATAGCTTCAAAAAGTAAAATAGATGCTGCTACGGAAACATTTAAAGATTGGACCATTCCTGTCATAGGGATAAATATTGATTCATCAACTTTTGAAATGAGTTCATCACTCAATCCCCACTTTTCCGCTCCTAGCACAAAACAAGTATTTTCTGAATAGTCAAAATTTTTGAAATCAGACGAGCTTTCACTGAGTGTAGTTCCATATAATTTAAAACCTCTTTTCTTTAGTTCAGATACTGCAGAAATTATTGACTCATGATTATTTAACTTTATCCATTTTTGACTACCTTGAGCTGTACTGTTAAATGTTTTAACTTCATCTCTTTCACAAATGAAATTTGCTTCAAAAACCCCTGCTGCATCACATGTTCTTAATATTGCAGATAAGTTGTGAGGCTTATTTACTGCTTCTACTAGAACTGTTAAGTTTTTCATGCGGCAATTTAATACATTTTTTATGCGCTCAAACCTTCTTGGCAAAATTGACATTTTAAAAATGCTTAAATAATTAATACAATTATATGCATTCCAATAAAAGATAATTCAAATTAAATTTAGTGAATATTTTGATGGTTAGATAGTTTATAATAGATAAAAGAGTGGAAGTGACTAAATGGCTTACTTTGAATGGGATTATACAGTTATAACGAGTATGGTTGAGTCTCAAGGATGGACATTACCTGATCGTGGTACAAAAGAATGGGATCAGTTCAATGATGAGCTTGGGGAAACGATGAGAGGGGTAGGAATTGTTTTTGAAAAATACTGTAAATTTTCACCAGATGTTGGAGAAGGTGTTCATCTCTTCGACGATTGAAACTTTTGAAATTAATTTTTAAACCATTGATGTATCCCTTTATCAATGGTTATTAACTACCAAGATAAGGGAATTTTGATTGAATTAGAGAGAGAGATTATTAAGGTTTTATAAAGCTTATTTTTAAAAATCTAAGGATAAGATTCATAAAAATTTTTTTTAGAAAGCTTTTAATTTTATTTTGCCCACAGAAATGTTATTTAAATTTTATATTTATAGTAAAAGTTTAAATGCAGAATAAATTTATTTTTTTGTTTGATGGTGGTTGTCCACTTTGTCTTAGAGAAACTAAGTTCTTAAAAAAGAAAGACTTTTTAAACAAAATTAAATTCATTGATATCAATAATGATAGTTATAATCCTTCACTCTATCAGGACATTTCTTATCAAGAAGCAATGTCAAATCTTCATGGGATTTTAGAAAATGGAGAAATCATCAAAGGTCTAGAAGTACTCGCATATTCATATGAATTAATAGGTCTTGGTTGGGTTTACTATCCTTTAAAAATTGAATTTCTAGCTCCACTTTTAAGATTAATTTACAAATATTGGGCAAAATATAGACTTAAAATTACTGGTAGATCAAATATTCAAAAACTCTGTAAATCTGAATGTAAGCAATAATTATGGAAATTATTGACATAGATAGAATAATTGAGATGTGTTGGGAGGATAGAACCCCTTTTGATGCGATTGAATATCAATTTGGTCTAACAGAAGATGAAGCCATAAAAATCATGAGAAATAACCTTAAGCCAAAATCATTTAAAGTTTGGAGGAAAAGAGTTTCAGGGAGAAAAACAAAACATATGGAATTAAAAGATTCGAATAGATTTAAATCAACACATAAAAGAAAATTATAAATTTTGAAGTATTTACCAAGTAAAATTTGTCCTGTTTGTAAAAGGCCATTTGATTGGCGAAAAAAATGGAAAGATTGTTGGGATGAAGTTAAATATTGTTCAAATAGATGCAGAAATAGGAAAGCATCGATATGAATCAAATATCAATAATATTGCCAAATCAAATTTTCAGAGAAAGTCCAATCTTAAAATTAAATTGCGAAATTGTGATGATAGAAGATTCATTATATTTTGGGAATGATAAATATTTTAAGTTAACTAATCATAAAAATAAATTGATTTTTCATAAAGCCTCAATGCTCTCATATAAAAAATATCTAGAAATTTTAGGTCATAAAGTTTTTTATATTGAGAACAAAAATAATCTTTCAACATTTGATTATCTATCAAAATATTTAGATAAAAAGTATCAAAAGTTAAATATTATAAACCCGCATGATTTTTTAATTATGAAGAGAATAAATAGATTTGTTGAGGTCAATAATCTTAAATTACAAGTTTTTAGTTCCCCCATGTTTCTTACTAATGAAGATTTAAGAGAGTCTTTTAGATCCAATCCAAAAAAACCATTAATGGGCAGATTTTATGAGAATCAAAGAAGAAGTCTAAATATTTTAATGAAACCTGATAACTCGCCTCAAGGCGGTAAATGGAGTTTTGATGAATTAAATAGAAAGAAATTACCCAAGAATATAGATATTCCTGAGATCCCAAAATTACCAAAAAATGAGTTTGTAAATCTTGCTGAAAAGATAGTTTCTAATTTAAATATAGAGTGTATTGGTGAAAGTAATTATTTTATATATCCAACTTCTTTTGAAGAAGCAGATAAATGGCTTAATGATTTTTTTAAAACTAGATTTTTTTTATTTGGAGATTATGAAGATGCAATTAGTAAGGAAAAAGTTTTTTTGTGGCATAGTTTGCTTTCTCCTCTTTTAAATAGTGGTCTATTAACCCCAAAAGAAATTATTAATAAAGCATTAGTTTATGGCGAAAAAAATAAAGTTCCTCTTAATTCTTTGGAAGGTTTCATTCGTCAAGTTATTGGATGGAGAGAATTTATTTGCCTGGTTTATGAAAAATATGGAACAAAAATGCGTACTACCAATTTTTGGAATTTTGATAACAA
Source organism: Prochlorococcus sp. AG-347-J22 (assembly GCA_003279005.1). Lineage (GTDB taxonomy): Bacteria > Cyanobacteriota > Cyanobacteriia > PCC-6307 > Cyanobiaceae > Prochlorococcus_A. Next base: position 62,167 of record QCBY01000005.1, read on the forward strand.
GCCGATGCCTGATTCTTTTTATGATGGAACCACAGGCATAGAGCCAGTAGATAATGTTATAAAAAATATTATTAAATATGGATATTGCCATCATATTGAAAGACTAATGATTATTGGTAACTTTATGCTTTTATGTCGCATACATCCTGATCAAGTTTACAAATGGTTTATGGAAATGTTTATTGATTCTTACGATTGGGTTATGGTTCCAAATGTTTACGGAATGAGCCAGTTTAGTGATGGAGGTATCTTTTCTACAAAACCTTATATTTCTAGCTCAAATTATGTTAAAAAAATGTCTGATTATAAAAGTGGTCCTTGGTGTTCAATCTGGGATGGCTTATTTTGGAAATTTATTAAAGATAATGAAACATACTTTAGAAAACAATACAGGCTAGCAATGTTAACAAGGAATTTAGATAAGATGAGTGAGGAAAAGTTAAATTGCCATTTAAGAATAGCTGAGGAATTTATTAGTAAACTTTATTAAATATAAGATTTAAATTAACAAATTTAAAAACTTAAGAGAACCTTATATAGTTACGAAATATCAAAAGAATGTGTTAATTTATACTATATTAAAGGTTTGAAAAATCTTAAAACTTTTTATTTACATAATTAATGCAATACAACAAAGATAATAACGATAAGATTTTTTCTGGTGAAAAACTTCACTCTTTAAATATCTTTTTATTTTTGGGATTTAATCTAACACTAGTGACAGTTCTTGCTTTTATTTGGTTCAACACTTCAATTAATAGTTAAGTTAAATATTCTTATAAAAGAGTATATTTAGCTTGTATACCTAAACAACATTTTGATACTTTGGCTAAAGGATACCTTCAAAGGAAAGCATCTTGGGAAATTCTTTTAAAGGTCAGTTCTGGAATTTATTCAGATCATGCATTAGAAAAGGTTGTAAAATACTATAATTTTAATTCATTAGATATAGCCTTCATAACTGAATTATCTTTTGGATGTATAAGGTATAGAAATCTCCTTGACCTTTGGATAGACCATATATCCAGAATTTCCCACCAGAAGCAACCTCCAAAACTTAGATGGCTTTTACATATTGGTTTATATCAATTATTAAAAATGGATAAAATTCCTTTTTCTGCAGCTATATCCTCCACAGTAGAGGTAGCAAAGAGAACTGAATTAAAAGGTTTAGCGGGAACTGTAAACGCAATATTAAGAAATACTATTAGAAATATAAAAAAAGAAAACTTTCCAAAAATATCATCCAATGAAATGGAGCGTTTGTCATATCTTGAGTCATTGCCTTTATGGCTGGTAAATGAAATTGTTAATTGGTTAGGAATAGAAGAAGCTAAAAATGTGGTTAAGGCATTTAATAAAAAACCTTCAATTGATTTACGAATCAATTCTCTGAAAACTGATTTAAATAAATTTTTGAAAGAACTTAATGACTGTAATATTAATGCAGAACCTATCAATCAATTAAATGATGGGGTTGCTTTAAATTCGAATCCAAGATCTATAAAAAGCCTTCCAGGTTACAAAGATGGTATGTGGGTAGTTCAGGATAGATCTTCTCAATGGATCGCCCCCCTTTTGAATCCAATGAAAGGAGAAAAGATATTGGATGCTTGCTCTGCCCCTGGTAGTAAAACAACTCATTTGGCAGCCTTGGCGAATGATGATGCTGAAATCCTTGCTGTAGATAGATCTGAAAAAAGATTGAAAATTCTACAGTCAAATTTAGAAAGATTAAATATAAAAAGTGTTAAAACTTTTAAAGCGGATGCTACAAGTTTGATTGATTTAAGGCCAAATCTTATCTCTTATTTTGATAAAATTTTAATCGATGCTCCTTGTTCAGGAATTGGAACCTTTGCAAGAAATCCTGACATGAGATGGTCTTTAAGTAAGGATAAAATAGATCAATTAATCATTTTACAGGAAAAATTATTAGAAAGTATTTTCCCTCTTTTAAAAAGAAATGGAATCTTAGTTTATTCAACATGTACCATCTGTCCTGAAGAGAATAACTTACTAATTAAAAAATTTTTGTCAAAAAATAAGGAATTAAAATTAGAAAGTGAAAGACAAATTCTGCCCAGGTTTGATAGTCCTGGCGATGGATTTTATGCAGCAAAAATTTCTTATAAATAAAAAAATATCTTTATTATTCATTTTTTAAATCAAATATTTCACTCACAAATCTTTTCCAAAAATAAGCTGCATTTCCACTTGATAGGCTAGATCTTTTGTTTTCATCAAAACCTATCCAAACTCCAGTTGTAAGATTTTTAATTGAACCAATAAACCAAAGATCTCTATTCCCATCTGAAGTTCCTGTTTTGCCAAATATTTTTTCACCTTTAATTGATGCTGCTATCGAAGTTCCTTCCGAGACTGATTTCTCAAGTAAATTATTTAAACTATTGTTTACTTTAGTATCTAATATTTTCTTATAAACAATATTATTTTTCCAAATTAATTCATTACTATTTGAGTGAATTTTTTCAATGATGTTTGGCTTATGTAGACTCCCATTGCTATTCAAAGCTGTATAAGCGTTCGTAATATTTAAGAGACTATCTGCATAAGATCCAATAGCTAATGGTAAAAATTCTTCGAGTTTTTGTTCATATCCTAAGCCGAACAAATTTGCTAAATTTATAATTTTTTTAAGGCCTATATCACTAGCAATTTTTAGGGGCACTATATTAGAAGAACTTTTAAAAGATTCAATTAAAGATATATTACCTAAGTAGATTTCAGAAAAATTTTTTGGACAATAATCTTTCCAACAAGTAGGTAAATCTTCGAATTTATTACTTAACTTTATACCCTCTATTAATGCCGCGGCATAAGGAATAATTTTAAAAGTTGAGCCCAAAGGCCTTATTGCTGAGGTGACTCTGTTGAATTCGTTTATTGATGGATCTTTACTGGTGATCATTGTTCTAATTAAACCTGTTTCGGATTCAATTGATACCAAAGCTATTTCAATATTTTTTGGACCTATTGACTTTGAAAGTTTTTGCCCTATTTTTTGCCAATTTTTGTTGATACTTGATTTTATTCTTAAAAACTTATATTTTTTTTGATTTTTTATTTTTTTTTCTGCCTCTTCTAGGATGAAATTTACTAATAATTTATCTTTTAAATCTTTATCATTTTTTTTATAATTTAGGTTAACTTTTTCCTTGAGAGCTTTATCTTTTTCAGTATGGGATATATAGCCATCAAAATACATAGATTCCAGAATTTTATTTCTTTGTTTTATAGCTAAATCCATATTTTCATAAGGAGAATAAATTGACGGTGCAGGTGCTAATCCAGCAATTAAAGCAATTTCAGATAATGTTAATTCATTTATAAGTTTCCCAAAATAAACTTGGGAGGCTTCATTTACTCCATGAGCTCCTGAACCTAAGTAAATATTATTTAAATATAATTTTAAAATTTGGTTTTTACTGTATTTAAAATCAAGCGATAAGGATATTATTATTTCCTTAATTTTCCTTTGAAAACTTAATTCATTATTTAGAAAAATTAATCTTGCTACTTGCTGAGTGATAGTGCTTCCCCCCTCTTTAAAGTAACCACTTTGAAGGTTATTTAAAAAGGCTCTTGATAAGCCAATTAAGTCAATTCCATTATGAACGAAAAATCTTTTGTCCTCCCCAGATATAAAAGAATACTTTAGGAAAAATGGTATTGAATTTGTATTATCAAATACATCAAATTTTCGACTTAATTTGCTTAATATTTTTTCATCAGAAGACAATATTTCATAAGAATAGTTTCTTGATTTTGTATTATTAACTTTAAGAGGGTCAAAATTTAAACTTGTCCTAATTAAATTAAGTATCGGAAAAAATATACCAAATAAAATTACTATCGAAGGAGCAAAAATAAAATATTTATATATTATCCCATTCACTTTAAGCTACTAAAAAACTATGCCCTATTGCTAAAGCAGTTACTAACATCCCTGTTATTAGGAATGGTTGTGCACTTGCTTGGTATTTCACATCAAATTTTAATGGATCCCTTAGTAACCACATATCTTGAAATGTAATTTGGGGAATTACAAGTAAAACTAAAATTACTGATGCTAAATGTTGACCGATAACAATTAATACGACTACCATTGCTAATTGAAAAATATCGATGAGACCCGCACTTATTCGACTAGCATTTTTAATCCCAAATATTACAGGCAATGAATTCAATCCTAGCTTTGAATCTCCTTCAACACTTTTGAAATCATTTATAACTGCGATACCAAGACCAGAAAGACTATATGCAAGAGTTAATAATGAAGTAACAATTGTCAATTTTCCAAATAAAGCTTGTCCGGCCCACCATGGAAGAGCTATATATGATGCTCCTAAAGCATAATTTCCTAGCCAGCCATTTTGCTTCAATTTTAAAGGAGGAGCAGAATAAATATAACTTACAAAAGAACCACCTAGAGCCAGAAGAAATAAGGACGGAAAACTATGTTTAGCATATAAATCTAATAAAAAAGAAACGAGTAATCCAGAAACAAGTAATACCCAAATCTGCGTTTTAACTTCCTTAATTGAAATTTTCCCAGAGGGGATTGGTCTATTAGGTTCATTAATCGCATCAATTTCTCTATCAAAAAAATCATTAATAGTTTGGGTATAACCTGCCAGAAGTGGTCCGCTCATAAGCATGCATGCTAATGAGGCTAAAACATTACTTATTGTCCACTCAAAGTTTCCGCTTGCAGCAGCTCCACAGATTACCCCCCATATCAAAGGGATCCATGTGATTGGCTTCATTAGTTGTAAACGTAGTTTCCAAATGCTAGAAGTCTCTGAAGCTCCTTTAATTCCTAATAATTGTTTTGGATCATTCACTTTAAATATTTAACCTTTCTCAATTTCTTCAGGGAAAAACCAATTTTCTTCTCCATTTTGCAATCTAACAGTGATACCAATACCCCTACCATCAGTCATTTTATATCCAGTTGTTACAACTCTTGGGTTTGATGATATTTGATCAATTAGCTTAACAGGTAGTCTATCTTGAACTTTATTAATGTTAATTTTTACTTTACTACCAATTTTGGGTAATAATTTAGTTTCAGCCATAGGAGGTAAAATGAAAGCTATTATCCAAGATTAACAGCCTTTGGACAGTTTTTTTTAAAATGGTAGCTCTTCGTTTAATTCCTTGTTTAGATGTAGCCAATGGTAGGGTAGTTAAAGGTGTTAACTTTGTAAACCTTAGAGACTCCGGCGATCCTGTTGAATTAGCATGCAGATACTCAGATGCAGGAGCTGATGAATTAGTATTTTTAGATATAAGAGCTAGTCTGGAAAATAGAAAAACATTAATTGATCTTGTCTCTAGAACTGCAAAGTCAGTAAAAATTCCTTTTACTGTTGGGGGTGGAATAAATTCAATTATTTCAATTAATGATCTTTTAAGAGCAGGTGCAGATAAAGTAAGTTTGAATTCTTCTGCAGTTGAGAATCCAAATATAATTTCTCAAAGCTCTCAAATATTTGGAACACAATGTATCGTGATCGCTATTGATGCTAGAAAAAAACTTAATAAATCTAATGAATGGGAAGTTTATATTAAAGGAGGGAGAGAGAATACTAGATTAGATGTAATAAGTTGGGCTAAAAAAGTAGAGGCATTAGGTGCTGGTGAAATTCTATTAACTTCAATGGATGGTGATGGGACGCAAAATGGATACGATTTGAATTTAACGCGAACTGTTTCTGATGCTGTTAATATTCCTGTAATCGCTTCTGGAGGAGCCGGCTCTGTAGAAGATATTTATGATGTTTTTAATAAAGGTAAAGCCTCGGCTGCTCTTTTAGCATCCTTACTTCATGACAAAATAATAACTATAGAAGAAATTAAATCTTTTCTCATTGAGAAGAAACTACCAATAAGACCTAATGAAAAAAAATTATAATTTATCATTTACTTAAAATATTAAGAATATTTAATTATGCAATATAAAAAAAACAATGAAGTAAAAACTATTTTTAATAAAGTTTCTTGTAAGTATGATTTTCTAAATACTCTACTAAGTTTAGGATTACACAAATCTTGGAAAAATAAATTAGTTGATATATTAAAACCAATTGATGGGGAAAATTGGGCTGATTTATGTTGTGGAACTGGGGACTTATCATTTTTAATTTTTAAAAAAATTAGGCCAAATGGGACTGTTACAGGGATAGATAGTGCAAAAGAAATTTTAAATATTGCAAGGAAAAGGTCTGAATCGATTAAAAAAAAAGGCATTTATTGGGAGATGCAAGATATTTTTGATATAGATGAGAATTTGAAAATGTATGATGGAATTTGTATGTCTTATGGTTTAAGAAATTTAGTAAATGTTGAAGAAGGACTAAAAAAAGTTTTTAATCTCTTAAGTGATCAGGGCCGAGCTGGCTTTCTAGACTTTAATCATTCTAAATTGAATTCTTTATCTGACATATTTCAAAAAATATATTTAAGATTGGTTGTGGTCCCGATTTCAAAGATTTTTAAATTAAATAAAGAATATTCTTATATAGAAAAAAGTATAAAAAATTTCCCGGAAGGAAATAAACTAATTCTTATTGCAAAGGGTGTAGGGTTTAGGAAAGTGGCATATAGGACAATATTTTGTAATCAAATGGGAATATTAATTTTGGAAAAATAAAAAAATTTTTTAAACATTTTTTCTCCAACAAAAAGTACATTTTCCCCACCTTGTTATTTCGCCATTTGGTGCAGGGCTATTACATATTTTACAAATAACCATATTATTATTTTTAATTCTACTTGGATGATCTTCCCACACTTTTTTTGTATTGTTCTCTTTTTTATCTAAAGTTTTAACTTCATAATTTTGTATTATTTTGATTTCATTTAAATTTATTCCCAATTTGCATATAGTCTCTTTTAATCTGTGTTTGTTATAAATCAATGCCTGTCGCCACTGAGGATGATTTACAGCAATAGTAAGTGTGTTTTGTTCAATTTTTAATGGTTTACATGCCTTACATAATTCTAAACCAATCAACTTTTCCCAGTTTTCATTCAACTGTATTAATTTATCTAAGTCTTCCCAAGTTTTTTTGAAATCATTAAGGCAATTTTGCATTGAATGGGGATATCTTTTATTCAATATTGGTAAATATTTTTTATTCAATTTGTATGATTTAAATTAATAGACCTAAGATAACTTAATATTACAAAGAGTTTATTTTTTAAGTATTAACAATTTGTGAAAGTTTTAGGGTCTGTTGCTAAAACAGCATTTTATTATAAAAAAATCCAAGGCTATTGCCCACATTGGAAACTTCAATACCAATTGAAATGTAGAAGCACTGAATATGAATTAACAAATTGGCTTAAAGATTTTCAAATTAAAAGATATAAACCAATAGCAATAGTAGCTAAAGAGCAATTTTCAGGAATAGGTCAAAATTCTAGATCATGGTTTTCACCCAAAGGAGGAATTTGGTTAAGTGCGGCTTATCCAATATTCTCCTCTGAATTCTCAAGTGAGACCTTGAGTCTTTCATTCGCAATTAAGTTATGTGAAATGTTGAAGATGGAATCTATAGAAGTAAATTTGAAATGGCCAAATGATATTTTTTTTGATTCAAAAAAGTTAATTGGATTTTTACCCAGAGTTATAACAAGAGGGAAAGAAATTATTTATGTCAGGATAGGTTTGGGGATGAATTTTTTAAATAAAACTCCATTAGAGGGAATTTCTTTATCTGAGATACTTAAAACAAAAAATATTTGCGAATATTATTGGACTGCAAAAATTCTCAAAACTATTCATGAGTCAGTCCAATGTAATGCTAGAAGAGATTTTATTATTGAAAATGCAAACAAATACCTAACAAAAAAACATTTACCTAGAGGTTATGACTCCAAAAATTGGAAAATAAAGGATATAGATAACAATGGTAATTTGAGAATTTATAATAAAATGCAAGAAAAGATTTTAAAGAGGTTTTAAATTTATTTGACTTTTAATTCAATAATTTTTCCATCTTTAAACCTTGCTATTTTTTTTGCTCGGCTCGCAACTTCATCTTCGTGAGTAACTAAAACTATAGTAATGCCAGATTGATGGAGTTTATCAAAAAGGTCTAATACATCTTCTGTTGTCTTTGAATCCAAAGCTCCTGTGGGCTCGTCGGCCAACAAAATTGCAGGGTTATTTATGATTGCCCTTGCAATTGCTACACGTTGTTGTTGGCCTCCTGATAATTGATTGGGACGATTATTTATTCTCTCAGAAAGCCCAACTTTTTCTAATGCATTTTTTGCTCTCTCTACTCTTTCCAAAGGATTTACCCCAGCATAAATCATTGGTAAAAGAACATTTTCTAGTGCTGTAGCATCTGAAAGAAGGTGGAATTGTTGGAAAACGAATCCTAACTTTTGGTTTCTTAACTCTGCTAATTCATCATCAGACAAATTCTCAACCGGAGTCCCATTTAATTTATAGATACCTTGAGAGGGCCTATCTAGGCAGCCAATAATATTCATTGCAGTACTTTTACCTGAACCACTTGCACCCATAACAGCCAAATAGTCTCCTTTACAAATTTCTAAATTTACGTTATCTAGGGCTTTTACAATTAGATCATCTTTACCATAGGTTTTGGAAACTTTTTCTAAAGTCGCGACTTTTTTTGCCATTATGAATATTTTTTTAAAAAGTAGTATTCGTAAGGGCTAATATGTTGTGCAAAAAAGGAGTTTCTGATACTGCTGAATTTGCTAGTTTGAAAAGCGGGTTAGAGAGTATTCCTCCCAATGCTGTCACAGCTATACAAGTATATAAAGCAATTCTTAAAGGAGGTAATCCAACAATATTCCAGTTTATTTCTGGATATGACTTTACTATCTCAGATGCTTCTTGGGGCTCTTTTACAACCATCATTTTTATAACCGAAATGTAGTAATAAATTGAAATTACTGAAGTTATTAATCCAACTACTACTAATAAATATTGATGATTTGCCCACCCTGCGAAAAATAAATATATTTTCCCAAAAAAACCTAACATAGGTGGAAGTCCACCAAGTGAAAGAAGACATAGGCTTAGACCCAAAGTTATTAATGGATCTTTTTGATAAAGGCCTGAATAATCAGTAATCCTATCTGATCCAGTTCTGAGAGAAAAAAGTATTACACATGAAAAAGCTCCCAGATTCATAAACAAGTATGCAGCTAAGTATAAGACTGCTGATGATAGGCCATCTTGAGTCCCAGATACTATGCCAATCATTACAAATCCAGCTTGACCAATTGAACTATAAGCTAACATCCTTTTCATTGAGGTTTGAGCCAATGCAACAATATTTCCTAATGCCATACTTAAGATTGCTAAAATAGTGAATAATAATTTCCATTGTTCATCGAAAGAAGAAAAAGTAGTGCTTAATATTCTTATTGCAAAAGCAAATCCAGCAGTCTTAGATCCTACAGATAAAAAAGCTACCACTGGCGTCGGGGACCCTTCATAAACATCAGGGGTCCACTGATGAAATGGGACTGCAGCGATCTTAAAAGCAACAGTTGATAAAACAAATACTAGTGATAAGGATGTAATAAACGATGGTTTATTTATTATCTCTGCCCCAATTGTTGATAAGTTTGTGGATCCACTTAGACCATAAAGGAATGAGGAACCATATAGATAAACTGCAGCAGCCGCTGATCCTACAAGGAGATATTTTAAAGCCGCTTCCGAACTTCTAGGATCTCTTTTGAGATATCCAGAGAGTAAATAGCTAGCTACTGATAAAGTCTCTAAAGATATAAATACACTAACAAGGTCAGTAGATCCACACAAAAGCATAGCTCCTAAAGTTGCGGATAAAACTATTGCAGCGAATTCACCGATTGGACTTCCACTCTGCTCTGTATAACGCCAACTAATGAGCAAGGAAATCAGAGTTGATAATGCAATAATTGATCTAAATGCAATAGCTAAGTTATCTGAATTAAAAGAGCCTAGGAATGCATTACTAACTGGGTTACTCCACTGTAAAGCGAGACTTATAAGAGAACTGCCTAATGAAATGTAACAAATAATAGGTGCCCACCTTGAAGCAGTCTTTTCGCCAGTTAAATCGACAAGGAGAGTGCCAACAATACCAAGCAAAATGAAAGCTTCTGGAATAATTGCTTGAGCATTTAAATTAATTGTAAAGATTTCGTTGGGCACTTAATTAAATTGAATGTTTGATTGTAAGGATGTAAGAATTAATCTTAACTTGATTATAATTTGTGGGTATGATTTTTGAAAATCTATAGCAATTTTGCTTGAAAGAGTTTCAATTAATCATAATATGTCCTAATAGATTAAAAAAACACTAATTTTATCGAAATAGACCTTGGATCACACACTTGTTATTGTTGAAAGTCCCACAAAGGCAAAAACTATAAGAAGGTTTTTGCCTCCAAATTATGAAGTTCTAGCTTCCATGGGACATGTAAGAGATCTTCCAAAAGGAGCTGCTGAAATCCCTGCATCAGTTAAAAAAGAAAAATGGTCAAGGATAGGTGTAAACACCACAGAAGATTTTGAACCACTTTACATTGTTCCAAAGGATAAGAAAAAGGTTGTTAAAGAATTAAAAAATGCTTTAAAAGATGCTACTCAATTATTATTAGCAACTGATGAAGATAGGGAAGGGGAGAGTATAAGTTGGCACTTAATGCAAATTCTTAAACCAAAAATTCCAACTAAGAGAATGGTTTTTCATGAAATTACTAAAAAGGCAATTAATAAGGCACTAGATGAGACCAGAGAAATTGATATGGAATTAGTCCAGGCTCAGGAGACTAGAAGAATTCTTGATAGGCTTTTTGGATATGAACTTTCTCCGTTACTCTGGAAAAAGGTTGCTCCCAGACTATCTGCTGGTCGTGTTCAGTCTGTTTCAGTAAGATTGCTTGTTAAAAAGGAAAGAGAAAGGAGAGCATTCAAAAAAGCATCTTATTTGGGATTAAAAGCCTTTTTGTTAAAAGACAATATTTCTTTTGAATCTAAATTGCATAGCCTAAATGGCCGGAAAATCTCTAATGGATCTGATTTTGATGAGAAGACAGGTACCTTAAAAAAAGGTAATAAAACGTTAATTTTTGACGAGGACATGGCAAGGAGTCTTCTCAAATCTTTATCTGAAGAAAAGTGGAAAGTTCTTAAAGTTGAAAAAAAACCCACAATTAGAAAGCCTGTCCCACCATTTACTACTAGTACTTTGCAGCAGGAAGCCAATAGAAAACTTCGATTATCTGCAAGAGAGACAATGAGATGTGCTCAAGGCTTATATGAGAGGGGTTTTATTACATATATGAGAACTGATTCGGTACATCTTTCCGAACAAGCGACTAGAGCAGCGAGAGAATGCGTAAATTCTAAATATGGGAAAGAATATTTATCTAGCTCAGTTCGTCAATTTAATTCAAATGCGAGGAATGCTCAAGAAGCACATGAAGCTATCAGGCCTGCTGGAGAAGTTTTTAAAACTCCAAATGATACTGGTCTTTCAGGAAGAGATCTTTCTTTATATGAATTAATTTGGAAAAGAACTGTCGCCAGTCAAATGGCAGAAGCAAGACTAACAATGATTAATGCTGACATAGAAGTTGGAGAAGGATTATTTAAATCAAGTGGAAAAAGTATAGATTTTCCTGGTTTTTTTAGAGCTTATGTGGAAGGTAGTGATGATCCCAGCGCATCATTAGAGCAGCAGGAAGTAATTCTTCCAAATTTAACTCAAGGGTCCATTCTAGAAGTTTCTAGCAAAGAGATCACATATCATGAGACCAAGTCTCCAGCAAGATATACTGAGGCTGCATTAGTAAGAGTTTTAGAAAAAGAAGGAATAGGAAGACCCTCTACTTATGCAAGTATTATTGGAACAATTGTTGATAGAGGTTATGCAAATATTTCTTCAAACTCCTTATCTCCAACATTTACAGCTTTTGCGGTTACAGCATTACTAGAGGAGCACTTCCCTGATTTAGTGGATACTACTTTTACGGCAAAAATGGAATCTTCATTAGATGAAATTTCTTCAGGTAATCTAGAGTGGCTTCCATATTTAGAAACTTTTTATAAAGGTAAAAATGGTCTTGAGGTAAAAGTTCAGAAAACAGAAGGTGATATTGATGGGAAAGCTTACAGACAAGTTGATTTTGATGATTTACCTTGTGTAGTTAGAATTGGTTCCAATGGACCATGGCTTGAAGGGGTAAAAATTGATGAATTAGGAAATGAAATACAGGCAAAAGGAAATTTGCCTATGGATATTACTCCTGGAGATTTAGATAAACAGAAAGTTGATCAAATTCTAAGTGGTCCCTCAGATCTTGGGACTGATCCAAAAACTGGTGAGCAAGTATTTTTAAGATTCGGACCTTATGGACCTTATGTTCAGTTAGGAAATAGTGAAGAAGGTAAAGCCAAACCAAGAAGGGCATCTTTGCCCAAAGAGTTAAAAACAGATGATTTATCATTAACCCAAGCCCTTGAACTATTAAGCTTACCAAAATTACTAGGTGAGCATCCTGAAGGTGGAATTGTTGAGGCTGATAGAGGAAGATTTGGTCCTTACATCAAATGGATCAAAAATGAAGATATTTCTGAAAATAGATCTTTAAAAAAAGAAGATGATGTTTTTAAGGTTGATCTTAAGCGCGCATTAGAAATCCTTGCAATGCCAAAATTAGGTAGAGGAGGACAAGAAGTTATGAAGGATTTTGGAAAACCTAAAGAATTGAATGATAAAGTACAGATTTTAAATGGACGATATGGACTTTACATAAAGTGTGGTAAAACAAATGTTTCTTTGCCTAAAGATACTGATTTAGAAAAATTTAATCTTGATAATGCTTTGGTTTTATTGGAGGAGAAAATGAAAGATAAAAAAAGCTTCGGTTCCAAAAAAAAAGAAATGAGTAAAAAGGCCTCAAAGAATAAAAAAAGTAAAAAATAAATATGGTTTTTATAGCAAATAAATATTTTTTATTTATTATTTTAATTTTATTGCAATCTTGTTCTGGAGGAAGAATTGGAAATTTTCTTGAATCTAGTTTCAAAAATATTGAAGAACCGCTAATAAAAGAAGATATTAAAAATAATTTAAACAGTAAGATTGCTGTTAAGTCTGGTGAAATTGCAGAAAAAAAGAAAAATATTGAAGAACCCCTAATAAAAGAAGATATTAAAAATAATTTAAACAGTAAGATTGCTGTTAAGTCTGGTGAAATTGCAGAAAAAAAGAAAAATATTGAAGAACCCCTAATAAAAGAAGATATTAAAAATAATTTAAAAAATAAGGCCTTAATTAGGACTGAGAAGAAATCAAAAAACAATAAAAAAATTTCTGAAAAAAATAATTCCTTCAAAGATAGTAAATTTCAGCCTAAATCATACAAAATTATATTTATTTTAAAAGATGTAGATCCTAAAGATCCTACTGAAAATTTAAGAACTATTTTAAGAAGTTCTGATGTAAATTTTGAAATAGAAAAGATTGAACGTTATGTTGATCCAAAAAATAAAAGTATAAAAATCAATTAAATATTTATACAAAAACTATATGAAACTTTCAAAAAAAAATGAGGCACTTAAAATAATTGAACCCGCATATTTAGCTTCGCTATCCTCATTACTTTGGATCGCCTTATACTATTTACCCATAGGCGGAGCATTGTTGAGACTAATATTACCTCTTCCTATTATTTTGTTGCATTTGAGAAGAGGTACCAAAACTGCATTTGAAGGTCTCATAATTGAATTTCTTTTGTTATTGATACTGATGGGTCCAATTAGGGGAACTTTATTTTTATTCCCATATGGGATATTAGCTTTTTGGCTCGGCTGGTCTTGGTTTAAGAAAAAAAATTGGTGGCTTAGTTGGAGTTTGGGCTTTATTCTTGGAACACTAGGTTTCTTTATAAGGGTATTTGCATTATCAACTTTAGTTGGGGATAATCTGTGGATGATTGTTACGAGAGCAAGTTATGGTCTCTTAGATAGATTTATTGAATTATTTAATTTACCATTTTCACCTTCGATCAGAATCATCCAATTAGTTGCAATATTATTAATTATTTTTCAAGAAATGGTTTATGTTTTAACAATACATGTACTTGCATATTCTCTTTTCCCTAGATTAAAATCAAATATTCCTGAGCCTCCAAAAATTATTAATGGATTAGTCCATTTAGGTCTTTGATATTAGATTAAATAATGCAGAAATCGTATTTAAGAATAAAGTTATTTGGAAGCAAAATTAATCAAAAATTATTTTCTGAAAGATTAGATTTTCTTAAAAAAGAAATTAATAATTTTATCTTCTATCTTGTGATTGCTGGAACAGAAACATCACAAATTAAGGGAATTTCAGCAGCAGGAACTAATTCAAAAGCCAGAAGGAAAACCGCCTTAGCTGATGCTGAGTTTCTTCTTTTTGGCCCCTCCGTAAATCATAAATATAAATTACCCTTTTTAAAAGCAGGAGTTACGCCTGCACTAATAAGTTATGTTTGTTCAAAACTTATATGTGCAAGCCCAATAGTTATTCCCATAGGGATAAAAGAAAAACCTAACTTTAGACATTTAATTGTTGAAAATCATTTATTAGGGCCTGCTAAATGCTTAACCACTGGGAGCTCAATGAGTAGAGAAAGAGTCTTGAGTCTTTACAAAAAAGGACTAGAAATCGGAAAGTCAATTAAAAAACCTATATTCATTTCAGAATCTGTACCAGGCGGAACTACAACTGCTCAGGCAGTAATGGAAGCTTTTGGGTTAAATGTTAATTATTTAATAGGAAGTAGTATGATTAATGCTCCTAGAGCCTTAAAAAAAAAAGTAATTAAAGTTGGTCTTTTAAAAGCGAATCTAAAAAATAACTTTGATTCTTTAGATGTTATTTCAGCAGTGGGAGATCCATTTCAAGCATTCTCTATGGGACTATTGATTGGAGCAAGATTAGCTAAGCAATCTGTTTTATTATCAGGAGGGAGCCAAATGTTGGCTGTAATTTTACTTGCGTTGGAATTTATTGATTCTAAAGATAAACAGGAATTTGTTGAATTCGTTTTTATAGCTACTACTGGATGGTTAGTAAAAGATAATTCATTGAGTGATTTATTAGATTTAATTACCGAAAAACACAATGTTAGGTTATTAGGATTGGCAAGTCCTTTGAATTTTAAATCATCTAGATATAAAGAATTAAGTGATTATGAAATAGGTTATGTTAAAGAAGGGGTTGGTGCTGGAGGAATGTCGATTCTTGCCTTACTTAAGGGTTTTAGTCTTGAAGAAATAGTTTCAGGGTGTCAAATTAATCTAAAAAAAATGAAGGAGTTGGGTCAAATTTCCTTAGATGAGAATTATTAAATGTTTAAAAAATATCCTACAAGAAGGCAATTCCTTAATTATGGAAAACTATCGCTTCTCATTCTTCTGAACTCATGTAGTAATTCTCTAAAAAAAATTAAAATTTCTTTTCAAAGTTCTTTATATCCTAAATCTTTCAAAGATACGTTCCCAAGGATTTTGCAACAAGAAAATATTAACTTTAGTAAAAATAAATCAGAAAAGAATAAAATTAAATTATCTAAATCAGATTTTATTTTAATTAATGACGGATGGCTAGATAGTATTAATTTTGAAAATTTTCAAAACATAAAAAATATATTTTCAAATGATCTATTAGACAATAGATCAATAGATCTTTTGAATAGTTTTAAAGAATATCAACGTAATAAATTATTTCCAATAGGAGTAGTTCCATATGCAGTAATTATAAAAAATAATAAAGACTTAATTTATGATGCTAGAAAGTCTTGGGATTTTCTTCTTGCTGAAAAGTTGAAAGGTAAAATTATATTTCCTCAAAGTCCAAGAATAATGGTTTCAATTTCAAAAAAAATTAGTAAAAAAAATTCACTTAGTAAACTCAAAGCACAATCAATGCTTTTTGAGGATAAAAATTCAATAAATTGGTTAATAAATTCTCATGCATCAGTTGCTATTATTCCCTTTTCATTGTGTGAAAAATATCTAAGATTTGATTCAAGACTTTCTGTAGTTTTCCCAAATAATGGTGTTCCTTTAATGTGGAATTTTCTTCTAACTAAATCAAAAATGAATAATAGAATATTAGTTGATTGGATAAAGTCTTTAGAAAAAAGGGCTACTATCGATAAATTAGCTAATCAAGGTTGGTATTTGCCTTTTAAAAATCAATTTTCTCAGAGTAAATACAATATCAAAATTGCTAGCAATTATGATGGTCCATCTAAAAAATGTTGGGAAAATAGTTGGTCTTTACCACCATTAAATAATGAAGAGAAGTTAAATTTAGAAAATATGTGGAATCAATCTTTAACTCCATAATCTTTTTTTAGGCTTATCAACTAACAAGTTGTGAGTTTCTTTTAATAAATCTGGGATATTTAATTTATTAGGACATTTTGGAACGCATTCATTGCACTCTAAACAGAAAGAGGCATCTTTTTCTTCCCACCAGTGTCCTGCCCTCCCTATTAAATTATATCTTTCTTTTGCAAATTCTAATTGGCCATACCCAATAGATATATTTCTTAAACGAAGTATTTCAGGAATTGGAATTTCACTCGGGCATGGGAGGCAAGATCTGCATTGCTCACATTTTGAAGACTTTAATTGTTCATTTGCAAATTTTTCGATATTTTTTAATGCATTAATTTCAGAGGATGAAAGTTTTTGAGTCGAGTTTATAAGTTTTTTAGCAATATTAAAATCTTCAGATTTTGTAGCCCCTAAAGATAAAGTGGTGATTCCTTTTGATAGTAAAAATCTATAAGCCAACTCTAAGGGATGGTAAGGTGCTGATGCTTTTAATAAAGTTTTACTGGGTGCATATAATCTTCCACCTTTATCAGCAGGTGATATAGCTAATACGCCCATTTTCTTTTTTAAAGCTAGTTGGGCAAGAGTTATTTTCGATTGATCTAAAAAATGTAAATGAAGATTGCAAAAACTAAATATTCCACATTCTATTGCATTTTTAATAAGTTTATAACTGCCATGTGAACTGAAGCCAACTTGATCAACCAAGTCCTTTTTAATTACCCATTTTAAAAACTTACCTCCCTCTCCATCTATAACCCATTCCAAATGCTCATCTAAGTTTATTCCATGGATCGCAAGATTATTTATTTTCTTTAGCTTTAAATTTTTGAGTGAACTTTTGAAATTACGTTTTAGATAATTAAAATCTCCTTTAGGTAATACTTTGGTAGTAATTATCCACTCGTTCCGAATTATATTTTCAGAAAATTCTAATTTCTCTAATGCCTCTCCGATCAGTATTTCAGAGTTACCGTAAGCAGCAGCAGTTTCTAAATGATTAATGCCCGTATGATGAGCACTCTTTATAACGGAATACATCTTGTCAAGATTTTCAGTTGCTCTCATAGTGCCTAAAGTAAACAAACTTACATCGCGTCCTTTCCCAAATGATCTTCTCTTAGATTTAATAATCATCTTTATATGATTTATACCTACTTAATAAGTCTTTAATTTATTTATAGTAGAAAATGATTTAAAGTAAATATAGATTTTTTAAAAAAATATTTATTCAAAGTTATGTTTACAGGAATAATTCAGTCCACAGGAAAACTGAAAAAAGAAAAAAACTCTTTAATTATTGAAACTCTTGATTTGAATTTTGAAATTCATATTGGTGATAGTATCGCAGTTGATGGAATTTGTTTAACAGTAAAAGAAATTTCGAATAATCAATTTAAAGTAGATGTAAGTGAAGAAACTTTAGAAAAGACTACTTTAGGAGAAAAATCCAATATTAATCAAATAGTGAATTTAGAACCTGCTCTCCGTATTTCAGATCGTCTTGGGGGTCATATAGTTAGTGGACATATTGATGGTTTAGGAAAAGTTGAAAATATAGAAAAACTTGAAAAATCCTGGCTTTTATCAATTAAATGGAAAAATAAAAAATTTTCCAAATATATTGTAGATAAGGGAAGTGTATGCGTTAACGGAATCAGCCTTACAGTTGCAACATCTGAGAATCAAGGAGAAATTTTTGGAATAGCAATCATTCCACATACTTGGGATAAAACTAATCTCAAAAATTTAAAAATTGGCGATAGTGTAAACCTTGAAGCAGATGCATTAATTAAATACGTAGAAAAACTACTTAAATTTGATAAGAATATAGATTCAGAAAACTTACCTCAAGAAATATCCTCAAATTGGCTTAAAGAGAACGGATGGAATAATTAAATTTTTTAATTTAATGGAGTAAGGGAGATAATTTTAGAATCTTTTTTGAGATCAATTTTATATTCTTGACCAGGCTCTAATCCTAATTTCTTTGTATAGGCATGACCTATCAATAAGTTGCCATTTCCGTGAACTTTTGTTTTGAATTCTGCTTGCCTACCTCTTGAAGATCTGTTCCCAGGCCTACCAGCGACACTATTATTTAACTTATAACCCTTTGCTTCAACAAGTGCTCTATAAAAATTTTTTCTTAAGACTCTTCCACTTGGCCCAACATACCCGCAACCTCTTGCTATTTCATCCTCAGATTTCTTGCTGAGTAATTTAGATTTTTCTAGAAGTTCTTTTCCTACGAGCATTATATGAATTTTTCTTATTATATATTCTTACCAATAATGAGAATTGTGGCAATACAAGTTAATAAAAAATAGATTTTTAAAATAAATCCCCTTTTAAAGAAGGTACAAAATGATAAATAAAATAACCCAAATCCCATCCACGAAATGCCAATATAATTCAACAGCTTCTAATGGGAACATATTTTGATAAGTTATTCTTCCTCCCTTTGGTCTTGTTTGCCAAGAAATAATTAATATCATTAATGTCCCTAAAGTTACATGTAAACCATGAAAGCCTGTTAAGGCATAAAAAGTACTTGCAAATAAATTATCTGTTAATCCAAATGGCAAATTGAAATATTCAAATAGTTGACATATCAAAAAAGTAATTCCGAGGAGAGCAGTCACAATTAACCATTTCTGTGTATCAGAATTTTTATTTTTGAGAAGAGCTTTTCCTGCTTTATGAAAAGTAGCGCTACTTACAAGTAATAAAATTGTATTTAATGTTGGTATAGGAAGTTCTAATTCATAAATAGCCCCATCTGGTAAAGGGTTAACTGCTTTATATGTGAGGTAGGCGGCAAAGAAACCAGCAAAAGTCATACCATCTGCAATTAAAAAAGTTATTAATCCAAACATCCTAAAATCTTCATGATGTTCACTTACATCACTATCATTTTTATTAATTTCTTTTGAACTATCTAGAGTTGTCATGGTTTTTTTGATAAATCTTCTTGAAATATTGGTTTTCCATACCCATAAGGTTCTTCAACTAAAGGTGGATCCCCTTCCCAATTTTCAACAGGTGGAGGAGATGAAGTTAACCATTCAGGTGTTAAAGCATTCCAAGGATTGCTCCCAGAATCCTTTCCTTCTTTAATACTTAAGAATATATTAACTAAAAATGGGATAGTACTTATAGCCATTAAGAGGGCTCCAACACTACTAATTTGATTAACAAATTGAAATTGAGGATCATATTCTGCAACTCTTCTAGGCATTCCATTAAGACCTAGCCAGTGTTGAGGGGCGAAGCATAAGTTGAAGCCAATAAAAGTTATGGCAAAATGTAGTATCCCAAGTTTTTCACTCATTAACTTACCTGTCACTTTTGGGAACCAATGATATATAGACGAGAAGATAATAAAAACAGTACCTCCATAAACTATGTAATGGAAGTGAGCAACAACGAAATATGTATCATGTACATGAATATCAAAAGGTACCTGAGCTAGAGCAACTCCTGTAATGCCTCCAAATACAAAATTTACAATAAATCCGCATGAGAATAAAATTGCACTATTGATAGATATTTTCCCTCCCCACAGAGTCGCAACCCAATTAAAAAATTTAATACCAGTTGGAACTGCTATAAATGCTGTAGCTATAGTAAAGAATAATCTCATCCAAGGAGGGGTCCCACTCGTAAACATATGATGAGCCCAAACAACTAGACCAAGAACAACTATTCCCATTATTGAAAAAACCATCGTGGTATATCCAAAAAGTGGCTTTCTTGAATGCACTGGAAGAATTTCACTAACCAAGCCGAAAGCAGGAAGAACCATTATGTAGACAGCTGGATGAGAATAAAACCAAAATAAATGTTGATAAACTACTACGTTACCCCCTAAAACAGGGTTAAAGAAACCAGTATGAGCAACAATATCAAAGCTAAGTAATATTAATGTTCCTGCAAGAACTGGAGTTGATAAAACTACTAATAAACTTGTGCCTAGCATTGCCCAGCAATACATAGGTAATTGCATTAGCTTTAGTCCTGGCCTTCTTAATTTGATGATTGTAGCAATAAAATTTATCCCTCCAAAGATAGAACTTCCTCCGAGCAATAAAACACTCATTATCCAAATGATTTGTCCTGATTGTGGAGTGGTTATGCTCAATGGTGGATATGCAGTCCATCCTGCCTGAGCTGCTCCTTCAACAAAATAACTGGCTACTAACATAAGACCTGAAGGAGGTATGAGCCAAAAAGCTACAGCATTCAATCTTGGGAATGCCATATCTCTAGCACCGACATAAAAAGGAATTAAGTAATTCCCAAATGCACCATTAACTACAGGCACTATCCACAAGAAAATCATTATTGTGCCATGTAATGTTAAAACTTGGTTATATACATCTCTAGGCATAAAGTCTGATATTGGGCTTGCTAATTCGATTCTTATAGCACTTGCCAAAGTTCCCCCAATTAAATAAAAAAGAAAACCACACACTAGATATTGGATGCCAATTACTTTGTGATCGAGGCTAAAACTAAAATATCTAAGCCAACCTTTTGGTTGAAGGCTTTTGTCATTGGAATCTTTTGAATCAATTGATATTGTCATAAGGCAACCTCAGTTTTTGTGTTTTTGTTAAACCAATCATTGTAATCAGATTCTTCCTCAACTATTATTGATGCTCTCATTCCTCCGTGATAAGGACCACATAATTCTGCGCAAATTATTGGATATTTCCCAACTTTAGTAGGAGTAAAATTTAATATCGTAGGTTGACCAGGAATAATATCTTGTTTAATTCTAAATTCTGGCACCCAGAAAGCATGAATCACATCTTTTGATTCCATCTTCATAGAAACTTTATGATCAACCGGAACATGAAGTTCCCCAGAAATAAATTCGCCTTTCGGATAATTAAATAAAAATGCAAATTGCATAGCGGATACTTCAACCGATAAATTATTGATTGCAGCCTCATTATTAGACGCCTGGCTGATTCCAGCCCAAATCTTTGGAGTATTTGTTGTTATCATTTCATGGTTATGATTTAATTCTTTCATTCCTCCCATTCGATCGTAAATGTTATAGCTATATAAACCTATTATTAAAACAATAATGGAAGGAATAATTGTCCATACAATTTCAAGGCTTAAATTGCCTTCTAAAGCTATGCCATCTCCGTATTGATCTTTCTTTTTCCTAAATTTTAATAAACTATATACAACTGCTACAGTCATTCCTATAAAAATTATTAATCCAATAATAAAAAGAATTTTGAAAAGCTCATCATAAAT